>CAXHCA010000071.1:0-33488 GCA_964015035.1 uncultured Saprospiraceae bacterium | reverse complement strand
ACCCCTAGTCCTATTAATGAGAATGATCTTTTAACTACCAACTTTGAGACAGAGCACAACTGCGCCCGAAGGCGATCTAGTAAACAACCACTAACCCCAATGACAACAACGCCTCTTTTTATACTAAAACAGCCTCTCAATCATTTCTATTTTAAAGTAATTTTATTTAAAAAAGCTTTCTCTTAATAAAATTAAGATGAAGCGCAATTCTCTACCTTTTCTATTTATTATACTTTTTTATTTACCACGCTGAAGGAGAGCATCTTTACCCGATAGTATTGCTCAGTGCTTGTTTGGAGCATATCAGGCCGATGCCGAGTTTGGTTTTTTTGATAGTCGCCTCTCCGGGGCAGCAGACACTACCTATTATTTTGAGCTCATTGATACCATTTATATTGTTAATTGGGCCAGTAGGAAGGTATATTTTAAAGCTAAATCGGGAATGGATAGCTACAGTTGGAAAGTCGGACTTGATCCGCGAGAATTCACGGACAGCCTTTTCTTTCTATCCTTTGATCCGGAACCGGGTTTAATTGACGTGACTTTAACTGTGACTCATGATACGAACCTAGAATGCTTTCCCAATGGAAAAGTAACCGACACCAAAACCAAAAGTTTTTACATCAAACTCTTTGAGGAGCTCACCGAATTACCGGCAATCGGTGTTTTTCGAGGCTATGATATCGACCTGCCTGACGCTCTGTATACCATCGAAGTTACGGCTGATGGAGTACTTGGACTTCCGCCCTACTGCGAGCGGTATTACGGTATTTCTGCTCTGGTTTCTCAGCAAGAATTTGTTTTTGATCATTCTCAGCTATATCTCTGCGGCCGTCCCATTGGTGGAGGAAAAAGAGGACACGATGATCCGGAACTGGTCATAGACTATGTGATTACCAACGAATTTGGCAGACGGGAAAGCAAGCAATTTCGAGGGGTAAAGCAAGAGTAACCTCTAATTTTTTCGATTACGAGGATGATACGTCAATATCGTCTCCCGCAAATAGTCAGTATCCAGGTGGGTATAAATTTCAGTAGTGAGGATAGATTCGTGCCCCAGCATATCCTGTACAGCTTTGAGATCAGCTCCGCCTTCAATGAGGTGAGTGGCGAAGGAATGACGGAAGGTGTGGGGACTCACCTTTTTTTCAATACCAGCCAGTTTTGCGCATTCTTTGACCACCAGAAAAACCATCACGCGGCTCAGTTTTTTACCTCTTCTATTAAGAAATAAGTAGTTGGCATGATCTGGGTGAATATTGTTCATCGTGCGGCGTACGCCTTGCAGATAAAGATTGATGTGCTTGACCGCCTCATCTCCCACCGGAACAATCCGCTCTTTATCGCCCTTACCGATGACCCGCAGGTAGCCCAAATCGGGATAATAGTTGGTCAGCCGCAGATCGATCAGTTCGCTTACGCGCAATCCACTGGCGTACAGCGTTTCGAGCATGGCCCGGTTGCGCACACCGTGATCGTAGCTCAGGTCGATGGCCTGTAGCAGGCGTTGAATTTCATCGTAGGTCAGCACTTCCGGTATCTTGCGCGGCAGGCGCGGCCCCTCCAGCAGTGCCGTGGGGTCCTCACTGATCATATCTTCGGTGAGCAGGTATTTGTAAAAGGTCTTGATGGCAGATAACAATCGCGCCTGAGAGCGAGCGCCCAATCCCATTTCATTGAGCCAGTGGATAAACTGCTCCAACTGTTTGAGCTCAATCTGCTCTGGATTCAGGTCGTACTCTGCAATCTCCAGGAATTCCACCAGCTTACGCAAATCGTGTTGATAGGCCTCAATCGTATGATCTGAAAGCGAGCGCTCCAGGAGCAGGTAAGCCTTAAAACCGTTGATATAGGGTAACCAATTCATTAGCGCCTAACAGGCTCCTCCATCATTTTGGTCAGCCAAATCCTGAAAGGTATCGGACTTGTCTTCATCTGGGCGGTCCTTGCAGGGAAAATCTTTTTCTATCAAGACATGCAGAAAGGACTCTTTGGACAAGGCAATCCGAGTCTCAATGCCTACCTGATCGGAATTTATCCAGGCATTGGCCTCTTTTTCCGGAAGCACGATTTGCAACTGGTTGTCCAGAAAAGCGGCATCAACGGTATTGACTCCCCGGATAAATAGTCCAAACGTCAAAACTCGCTGTTCAGGAAAGTGAATCACCTCCGTGCAATGGCCGGTCCTTCCCAGCTGCTCCACTTCCGATTTTCGCAAGCGAATTCTAACACTATCATGGGTACATCTCAATTTCATAACGCTGGGTATTTTGAATCAGCAAAATACAATCCCTTTACCATTTCGTAAAAAAAGATATCAACTTTTTGACGAAGAGTGCTAATTATGTACTTTTAGTGCATAGTTTTCAATCCAGAGCCAATTTTTCTTATACAAAGCCTACTTTTCCGGCATTAGAACCTAATACACCTATTTTATGAGGACTCTCGCATTTATCGTCTTTTTGTTGTTTTGTGGCTACTCGCTGGTCGCCCGCTGGTATTTCGTTTGCCAGGTCAGGCAGCTCTGTGAAGAAGTCGTGGAAGATGTGCGCTTGCAAACCCTCACCTTAAAGGAAGATGGCCAGGTCATTCTGGACGGCTATGATCAATTTGCCTTTTCGCTCGATTCGATCCAGCCGCGCATGAATGCCAATAATGAAAGTTTTCTGGATACCATCGCCACGATCTTAGAGACAGACTCTACCAAAGCTCTTTCCATTACCGCATTTTACAGAGAAAGCGAAAAAGATTTACAACCGGCTATCTATGAAAACATTGGCTTGGCTAGAGCCAATGCGATCCGATCAATGCTCTTGCAAAGGGGCATCGATGAATCCCGTATTTCTCTCGATCACGGCATTAGTGAAGACCCGGATCTATCGGAACCGGTGCTATTTGAGCTATATCCAACAGCAGGTATCCCCGATGAATTTGACAAGGTGCAATACACCTTCACTAACATGACCTTTTCGGATGCCAATTTTGAATTTGACAAAGCGGATTTCCGCCCCACGCCACCCTGTGTGCTCTATGCCGACTCCGTAAAAACTTATTTGGATCTAAATCCAGACAAAAGCCTGACAATCATTGGCCATACCGATAGCAAGGGATTGCCCAAATACAATTATGAATTGGGCTTGCGCCGGGCAAAAAGTGCTCGTGAATATTTTCTGGAACTGGGTGTTACCGCAACGATTGAGGTGGACTCAAAGGGAGAAACTGAACCCATTGCACCAAACCAAATTAAAGGAAAAGATAACCCTGACGGCCGACAAAAGAACCGTCGCGTCAATTTTGTAATCGAATAAAAACAGCTGATACAATATGGATTTTTCCGATTTTTTCACCCAATTTGATTCACAGGATAGCATCGCTATTCTATTCATCACCATCATTGCCTTCCTGTTTGGATTGATCGTGGGGCTATTGCTACGTGGCGGACGCATTCGCAAACTGAGGAAGGAAAACAAGGAGCTCAAACAAAAACTGACCGATGCCGAGACAGCTCGTGATCAGGCCCTGAGCCAGCTTTCTGAAAAGGAAAAAATATTGGCGAAAGCCCAAGGTGAAATCCGGGAATTGGTGGATAAAACCGAACGGTTGGAAGAAGAAAAGGGCCGTCTCTACAACGAGGTATACAACATCAATTCCGAGTTGGAGAAACAGCAAACGGCTAATAAAACCTACCTCGCCACCATCGATGATTTGAATACCCAAATCATCGGTCTAAAAAGCGAAAACGAGGAGCTAACCACGGAAATCGATGAGGAAGATGAGGTGGTAGACAATGTGGCGCAAATGCAAAGCCTCTATAATGCAACGCGCAACCAAATGCAATCTTTCGAAAGCAAACTGAATCAGCTGGAAACGGAAAACCAATCCCTCAAGTTGGAAGTGGAAGCCCTGAAAAGTGGCACCGCACTCAGCAAGGGTAGCACAGAGGGCAGTCCGGTATTGTCCATTGAATTGGAAGAAGAACCAGAGCCGGTTTTTAACCCCAATGCCGAAAAATCGGTGCTCAGCGAAAAGATTGTCTCAGAAGACAGGGTACATGATGACCTAACGCTCATCAATGGCATCGGACCATTTATTCAAAAACAACTCAATGATATTGGCATCTATACCTTTGAGCAAATTAGCCAACTTGATGCCGCAGCAATTGAGGCGGTGACCCGAGAAATCGGCTACTTCCCCGGTCGCATCGAAAAAGATGATTGGGTAGGACAGGCACGCGCCCTGGCTGAAATTAAGACCAACAACCCGGAAGCACTAAAAGCCAAAGCCAAGTACCCCTCTGATCCAAAGGACTTAAAAATCATTGAGGGTATTGGCCCAAAAATCGAGCAATTGCTCAAGGATGCGGGCATCAACAATTGGCAGGATTTGGCGGAAGCGGAAGTAGAAAAGCTCAACGAAATCCTACATGCTGCCGGCGACAGCTATCGCATTCACGATCCGGGTACCTGGCCCAATCAGGCACAATTGGCCGCGCGTGGCGACTGGGATCTGTTGTATCAGTACCAAGATGAATTGAAGGGCGGACGCGTGGTGTGAAAATCGTGTTAAAGTGAACCTACTGACTGGCAGCAATGCCGGTTTTAGCGTATATTGAGATAAGTAAAACTGAATCCCATGAAAAATGAGAGCCCCTGGCCAAAGGCCATGAGATGGATAGGTGTACTCAGCTTACTGTTGCTGACGATAGTAGTGCATGCGCAATCAGAACAGCAGGCGCAGGCGTGGGTCGATTCCGTTTACAACTCCCTCAACCAGGATGAGCGGCTCGGGCAGTTATTTATGATCCGGGCGCATTCTGACAAAGGTCCTGAGCATATCGCTCAGGTAGAAGCACTCATCCGCGATTATCACGTAGGAAGTTTGTGTTTTTTCCAAGGCACTCCCGAGAAACAAGCCGAATTGAGCAATCGCTATCAGGAACTGAGTAAAGTTCCCCTAATGATTGCAATTGATGCAGAATGGGGGCTGGGTATGCGCATGAAACAAACGACCATCAGCTTTCCTCGCCAATTGATGTTGGGCGCCATTCAAAACAATGAACTCTTGTATACGATGGGGCAAGAAATTGCCCGCGAGCTCCGCGCCACAGGGGTTCAGGTCAATTTCGCACCGGTAGCTGATGTCAATAACAATGCCGCCAATCCGGTGATCAACACCCGCTCCTTTGGCGAAGATCGCTACAATGTTGCGGTCAAAAGTTACATGTATATGAAGGGCATGCAGGATGAAGGGGTTCTGGCTTGCGCCAAACATTTTCCCGGTCACGGCGATACGGATGTCGATTCTCATCTCGATTTACCGGTGATTTCTCACGACCGCCACCGCCTGGATAGTATCGAATTGTACCCTTTCCGGGTGCTCGCCCAGCACGATGTAGGCAGTATGATGGTGGCCCATTTGAATGTGCCGGCCTTGGATTCTCGTAAAGACAGACCAACTACGCTTTCGCGCAATACGGTCACGGGTTTACTACGCGATGATCTTCAATTTAAAGGATTGATCTTCACGGATGCGCTAGAGATGAAGGGAGTCACCAAACACTTTGCAAGCGGTGAGGTAGAAGCGGAGGCACTACTGGCGGGCAATGATGTGCTGGTATTGCCCGAGGATATGGGCGCCGCAATTCGCGAGATCAAAAACTACCTCTCTACCGGAAAGCTGGACGCCCGGCAGGTGGAAGCCAGTGTAAAACGGGTATTGCGCGCTAAATATCAACTGGGACTCAACCATTACCAGGCCGTACCGCTCGAAAAGGTCCGCGAGAAAATCAATACCAAGGAAGCCTTGGCACTCAAGCAAAAACTCATCGAAAATGCCTTAACGCTGGTGCGCAACCAGGATAATTTGCTGCCTTTCGGCAATTTGGACGCTTCTGTAATGGCCAGCCTGAGCATTGGCACTAAAAGCAAAACGGATTTTCAAAAGCGCCTCGATAGTTATATCACCATTCCGCAATTGCAAACTGAGAAAAACATCTCTGCTGATCGGAAGAAATACTTGTTCAATCAATTCAAGGGAAAGGAAATGGTAATCGTCAGCCTGCACAACATGGATTACCGCGCCGATCGAAATTTTGGCTTAAGCCAAAGTACGCTTGACTTTCTCAACGAATTGAATCAACAAACCAAGGTTATCTTGGTCGTTTTTGGCAATCCTTATAGCCTAAAGTACTTTGACGACTTCAAATGGGTGCTGGAAGCCTATCAGGAAGAAGAAATGATCGAATCAGCGGCGGCGCAGGCCTTATTTGGTGCTTTTGCTTTGAGTGGTCGCCTGCCGGTCACCGCTTCGGCGAAAGCCCAATACAATATGGGGATCAGTACCCGCAAAAATTACCGCATGGGCTACTCCATTCCCGAAAGGATGGGACTCAATTCGGATACCTTGCAGCAGTTGGCCAATATCGCCCAGGAAGCGATCGATGCCAAGGCCACGCCGGGTTGTGTGGTGCTGGTTGCAAAAGGGGGGCGTATCGTTTACGAAAAGGCGTTCGGACACCAAACTTACGCCAAGAAAAATCCGGTACAGACAACGGATGTTTACGACCTGGCTTCGATTACCAAGATTGGGGCTACCACCCTGTCCATAATGAAGCTTCAAGAACAGGGCCTGATCGACATCAATAAGACCTTAGGAGAATACCTGCCCGAATTGAAGGGCACCAATAAGGATTCTATGGTCATCAAAGATTTGATGGCGCATCGGGCAGGTTTGGAAAGTTGGATTCCCTTTTACAAAAAAACCGTAAGTGGCAGTCGGCGTAACCCCAGGCCATCTACGGCCTATTACCGCACGGAAGCCAGTAGTAAATATAGTGTACCGGTGACCAATCACCTGTATATGAACCAAGCCTATATTGACAAAATGTGGGAGCAGATCATCCAATCTGAACTGCGCGAATCCCGCGAGTATAAATACAGCGATCTCGGTTTCTACCTCTTGGCACGCCTGATCGAGAAGGTTAGTGGCTTACCTATTGATCAATACGCCGCCACCCAATATTACGAACCACTCGGATTGCGTACGGCCACCTATAACCCCTGGCAAGAGCTTAATATCAAACACATCGCCCCAACGGAAGAAGACCGTTACTGGCGTCGGCAGCGGGTACAAGGCTATGTACACGATATGGGTGCAGCCATGTTGGGTGGTGTTAGCGGCCACGCGGGCCTCTTTTCCGATGCCAGCGATTTGGCCGTATTGATGCAATTGCTGCTTTGGGATGGGCAATATGGCGGAGAGCAATACCTCAAGCCGTCTACCATCCACGATTTTACCAAACGCTACGAAGGCGATACCCGCCGGGGCATTGGCTTTGATATGTTGGAGTTGAACCCCAATCGGCCTAAGAACTTGTCGCAGGAAGCTTCTCCGCGTACTTTCGGGCATTTGGGCTTCACCGGCACCTGTGTGTGGGTGGATCCGGAGCACGATCTGGTTTTTGTGTTTTTGAGTAATCGGACCTACCCATCGATGCGCAATTATAAACTCAATTCTCTAAAAATCCGCCCGCGAATGCAATCCGTTGTCTACCGAGCACTCAGACAGTGATGGCTCCTCTCAATTCCATATCACCGCCCCTCCCCTATACCGCCGAACTAAAAGCCCGGATAAATGGTATCCAGCACCAGACGGAAGAAGCTTTTGCTGACCTGATTGAGCTGTTTACCTTTCAAACCATCAAAAAAGGAACGTACTTCGCCCGTGATGGAGAACACCCACAGAAATTGTGCTTCCTAGGAAAAGGGTTCTTTCGGGCCTACTACCTCTCACCTAATGGCGCCGAATACAATAAATCCTTTTACCTGGAAAACGACTTATACTGTGCCTTTTCTTCCCTCATTTTAAACCAACCCAATTACATCAATATCCAGGCAATGGAAGATTGTGAAATGTTGGTCTGTAATTATCATGCTATGACTCGTCTTTACGACAAGCACCATTGTCTTGAGCGCTTTAGCCGCAAGGTGGCGGAATGGTTGTTTGCCAAAAAAGAGCTGCGCGAAATCCAGAGGGTCATCCACCAAGCCGAGGAGCGCTACCATATCTTTTTGCAGGAGTACCCCAATCTTGAAACCCGCATTCCCCAGTACCACATCGCTTCTTATCTGGGAATTACCCCAGTGCAATTGAGCCGCATTCGCGCAAAAAAAAGATAATATCCGGCATTTCTTATACTATGTTAATGACTTCCTGCCTCTGACAGCCCCATCTTTGTGAGACCGTTATTCAACAACTAATTTATTCATTATGAAAACCTCCGGAAATAAAATCCTTATCACCGGTGCCGGCAGCGGTATTGGATTTGCACTGGCCCAACAATTTATTCAACTTGGCAATCAGGTGATCACCGTTGATCGCAATATCAAAAAACAGGAAGAAGCAAGGAAAGTACTCCCCGAATTGATCCCTATATTGTGTGATTTGACCAACAAAGCAGACATTGACCGATTGATACTGACGCTAGAAAATCAGCATCCAGATGTCAATATGTTGATCAACAATGCCGGGGTTCAGTACCACTACGACTTCAAAACAGAGACTCAACCACTGCCCAGGATTGAAAAGGAAATCCAGACCAATGTGATTGCTCCCATGCAACTTTGCGCCTTGATGTTGCCTATTTTAAACAGCCATGATGAAGCGGCCATTGTGAATGTGAGTTCTGCCCTCGCTTTTGCCCCCAAAACGGATGCGCCAGTCTATTGTGCCACCAAAGCGGCTGTACACAATTTTACCCAGGGATTGCGTTATCAATTGGAACCAACCAATATCAAGGTCTTCGAAATCATTCCGCCACTGGTAGCCACCGCCATGACCAGCGGCAGAGGAAAAGGCAAAATCACACCGGAGCAGTTGGCAACAGCATTTATCAGGGCTTTTGAGAAAGATCGGTTTGAAGTAAACATTGGAAAAATCAAGTTATTCCGGCTCTTACTCCGTATCTTCCCCACACTGGCCGAAAAAATGTTGAAGTAATACCGGGCCCAATTTAAACCCTTGTTGATTTTGATAGTCAAAAGCACAAATTGCACCAGCAATCCGAATGCAATCTGAAACAACTGATGAACAAATCCTGTCTTTGCTAGCCGAGCCCCAAACTTTCGAGCGGGGGTTCCGCTTGTTGATGCAGCAATATCAGGAACGCATCTATTGGCACATCCGCCGACTGGTGATCGAACACGAAGACGCCAATGATGTGGTGCAAAATTGTTTCGTTAAGGTATACCGAAGCATTGATCGCTTTCAACAGAAGTCTGCTTTGTATACCTGGATTTACCGAATCGCTACAAACGAAGCGATTACTTTTTTGAATAAAAAGAAGCGTAAAAGAACCAGCTCCATCGATGATGAGGAAAGTTTACTGGCCAGCCAATTGCAAGCCGATCCTTTTTTCGATGGAGATGAAGTGCAGGTGAAATTGCAGGCAGCTTTGCAAAAACTACCGGATAAACAACGAGCTGTTTTTAACTTGCGCTATTATGAAGAAATGACTTATAAAGACATGTCGGAAGTTTTGTCGACTTCCGTTGGCGCCTTAAAAGCGTCTTATCACCATGCGGTGAAAAAAATAGAGTTTCACCTGACAAATGGCTAAGCTGATGAACGAAAAAGATGCAATTAGAAAAGAATTAGAAGAGCTGGCACCCCGGCTGTCACACATAGATCGGAAGGAGCCGTTCCAGGTCCCTCCCACCTACTTCCGGGAACTGCCGGAGGAGATCATGGAAAAAGCCCGCCGTCAGCCGACCACTTCAGGTTGGGTAACTTCCGTGATCAATTGGATCACTACCGTGCTGACACCACAGCGTATTGCCTGGCAGTTGGCCACAATCGCGGTTTTGATTGCAGTAGGTCTTTGGTTGTTTCAATCGCCGCAGCAAAGCGCAGCCTTACCTACGATAGCCGACCTCTCCGTTGAAGAAATGCAGCTCTATGTAACCGATAACATCGATGAATTTGATGTGGATATTTTATTGGAAGAAAGCAATTTCACATTTACTGATGTGCCTCTATTAAATTTGGATAGTACGGTCATTGAAGACAAATATCTGGATGAATTTCTCGATGATTTGGACTTGGGTGATCTCGAAAAGCTATTGTAAACTGCTGAACTGGAAATTTAAACAAATGAAAAAGTTTTTTTTATTGGCGCTATTGTGCAGCATCACGGGCTTGGCTGCCCATGCACAAATATTTGATGACGAGCCAGCCCAACAACCAGTTGGAGACCGGGTACGCGCTGCCCGCGTGGCCTATATCACCGAACGCCTCGGATTAACTGCGGAGCAATCAGAAAAGTTCTGGGCCTTGCAACGACAATTCGAAGCAGACAAAACCACCGTCCGGCAAAAGCATACCTACACACGAAGTTTTGATCAACTGACTGATGCCGAAGCCGAAGAGGCCATCATGGCACGCTTTGCGATGGAGGAAGAACTGATAGCACTAAAAAAGAAGTACTATCAAAAGCTCAAAGAAGTAGTGCCTCCGCGCACCATCGCCAGGCTCCCCAGGGCCGAACGCGAATTTAAACAGATGATCATCAAGCAGATCAGAGAACGACGAAAGAACTAGTGAAAAATAACTGGTACTTTTCCCCGCTGAAAAGCTCAGAGCATCTCAGTCATCCAGAAAATTTGATGTAGCCCAAATCTACATCAAATTTTAAGACTCATTTTTCTACCTTTGCCACGAAAATCGGTGCCCGGTTAGTCCGCCACCGATTTTTTTATTTTTGTTCTTACTGCAAATTCTTTTACCCTTGTCGTCAACCGTCAAAGCCCATCTGGCCCTTTTTTTGGTTGCCCTCATTTACGGGGCCAACTATTCCATTGCCAAAGTAGTATTGGATGGAGAATACCTTCAGCCACTTTCTTTCATCGTGCTGCGTGCCGGCGCTGGCATGCTATTGTTTTGGTTGTTCCACACCCTATTTGTTCATGAACGACTGGCCCGAAAAGACCTGGGAAGAGTGGTCTTATGTGCGGCATTTGGCGTGGCCATCAATCAAACCTTTTTCTTCAGCGGCCTGAAATGGACCACCCCGATCAATGCTTCCTTAATCATGACCATGACCCCCATTCTAGTCCTGATTATTTCAGCCATGCTTCTGGGGGAACGCATCAACTCCAGAAAAATCATCGGGATCATTTTAGGAGCCAGTGGCGCCATCTTATTGATTTCTTATGGGAGAATCATCCAGTTTTTGCCCAATCAACTGCTCGGAAATATCCTGGTGTTTATCAATGCGATGTCTTATGGGCTTTACATCGTACTCGTAAAAGGTTTGATGAGCCGATACCACCCGGTCACCGTGGTAAAGTGGGTATTTATCTTTGGTTTTTTGATGGTTTTACCGCTAGGTAGCCAAGGATTAATCAACACAGATTGGTCCACTTTCCCGCCTGTGGTTTGGTTATCCATTGCGTATGTATTGCTGGGCACCACCTTTCTGGCCTATCTTTTAAATGCTACCGCACTGGTTCAAGTCAACGCTTCGGTAGTCAGTATTTACATCTATCTCCAACCCCTTATGGCCGGGGTGATTGCACTAGCTTGGGGCAAAGAAAGCATTGATTGGGTAAAAACGGTGAGCGCCCTATTAATCTTCGCTGGCGTATATTTAGTGAGTACTCGCAACAAATGAACCCTGGACTCACTGAACTATATTCCGTATTTTGGCGTTTTTTATGGGTTGGATCGCTCTGCAAGCCACGGCTTTTTTAAAAACGCTTGACCCAAACGAATCACTTTATGGCCGAAATTAACAAGAATAAATTTGATTTTCACCTGCTCAAGAGAGTGATCCGGCTAGCCCAACCCTATCGGGCTGTTTTTATTGCAGCGGGCGTGTTGGCCGTCGTCTTAGCACCAGTGGCCATTCTACGCCCCTACCTGATTCAGGTGATGATTGATGACTACGTCTTTTTGAGCGATCTTCCGGGATTGACGAAAATAGCCTTTTTGATTCTGGGAGTTCTGGTTCTGGAAGTTTTGTTGCGCTACGTCTTCATTTATTCCACTAGCTGGCTTGGCCAATCCGTGATCAGGGATTTACGGGTGCGCATTTTCAAGCACATCACCAGTTTGCGGCTAAAATATTTTGATCATACGGCCATCGGAACCTCTACCACCAGAACCATCAATGATATTGAAACGATCAATACGGTCTTTTCTCAAGGCATGATTACGATCATTGCTGATTTTCTAACGCTCATTGCGGTGTTGGGCATCATGTTTTACACCAGTTGGAAGCTCACCTTGATTTGTTTGACCACCATGCCCTTTTTAATGGTGGCGAGCTATATTTTCAAAACAAAGGTCAAATCTTCTTTTCAAATTGTGCGTTCCCAAATTCAGAAAATGAATGCCTTTCTACAGGAGCGGATCACGGGAATGCGCATTGTGCAGATCTTCAATGCGGAACAACAGGAAATGGCCAAATTCAAGACCATCAACCGCGAATACACCAAAGCCAACCTAAATTCGATTCTCTATTATGCTGTTTTCTATCCGGTCGTAGAGCTGATTTCAGCAGCCTCGCTCGGCCTGATGGTTTGGTGGGGTGCTCGTGATGCCCTGCACGATGGAGGCATCACCCTGGGAGCATTGGTGGCCTTTCCCATCTACCTCAATATGTTGTTCCGGCCTATCCAGATGCTGGCGGATAAGTTCAATACTTTGCAAATGGGGTTGGTCGCTGCCGAACGGGTTTTCACCTTATTGGACCGCAAGGAAGTCATCGAAAACACTGGAACTACAACACCGGAGCGTTTAAAGGGTGAGGTAGAATTTGATCAGGTTTATTTTGCTTACAATGCCCGCGAATATGTGCTAAAGGATATCAGCTTCCGTATTGAACCAGGCCAAACGCTAGCCATTGTGGGCAGCACGGGGTCGGGCAAGAGCACCATCATCAATATCCTCAATCGATTTTATGAAATTCAAAAAGGCGCTATCCGCATTGATGGCGTAGATATTAAAGAATACGAGCTCCAGGGCCTTCGCAATCGCATTGCGCTGGTATTGCAAGACGTTTTTCTTTTTTCTGGTACCGTTTTGGAAAACATCAGCTTACGCAATGATTCCATTCCCCGAGAAAAGGTGATCGAAGCATCTAAAATGATTGGCGCACACGAATTTATCGAAAAGCTACCCGGCGGCTATGACTATCAGGTGATGGAACGAGGTGCCACGCTTTCCATGGGGCAACGGCAGCTCATTTCCTTTGTGCGGGCACTGGTCTTTGACCCGGATATTTTGATCCTCGATGAGGCTACTTCTTCAGTAGACCCGGAGACAGAGGCCGTGATTCAACACGCCATTGAAACGCTGATTAAAAAGCGCACCTCCATCATCATCGCCCACCGTTTGTCTACCATCCGCCACGCGGACAATATCATGGTATTGAGCAAGGGCGAAATTCAGGAATTTGGCTCCCACGATGAGCTGTTGCAGGAAGAAGACGGCCACTATAAAGAATTGTACGAAATGCAGTTTTTGCAACTGGTCGAAGAAAAGGAATAAACGCAAATGGACGCAGACATTGATGATGTATCACCCTGCTGCGTCCTCGTTAAACCAACAATCAATTACGGCTTGATTGTCAGATTAGAAATATCGTCCAGCTTGCCCTGCACCGCCCAACCGCCAAAGTTTTCAGAAACAGCAAGAATAATGGTATTTGCCCCCTTTTTTAAAGGCAAGTGTACCGCATCAAAATACCCGATGGTGCCCAGGTATCGATAATCTCGCGTGCGAAAACCATTATTGCCGGAATAGAGAATCTGCCCATTGCAATACACCCGAACCCGGTCGGAATAGCCAAAATCCAGGCGTTTGATTTGCTCCTTATCTGAATCAATGACCAATTTAGCGAGAACGGTATTGCCATCTTTTACCGGAGCCAGCACCTTTGAAAAATTGGCCAGGCCAGTACGCTCGGCTTCCAGTTTTTGCCATTGAAATTGATTGAGAAACGGGGTAGAAAGAGCGGTTAATCCAGCAATTTGCTTTTCGGGAAAGGCCGTTGAAACCTCCCATTGCGCGATGGTCGTTGCCGACATGGCCTCCAAGGGTTTGCCAGTGCCTTGCAAAACGGGATTGTCGACTTTTTGATATGAAAAATTGGCAAAGTGAACAGGCCCACCAGCGCTCTTCAGGCCAATCATGCCTGGCTTTGTTCCTCGATTTAGCTCGCGAATAAAGACAGAAGGCATTGCTTCCCCATCCAGATAAAGTTCAGCTTGCGTATCCTTTACCACTAACTTCACGTGCATCCACCGATCAAAGGCGAAGTTTAAGATCCCATTATACCCGATGCCCGCTCCAACGGGTTTCCAGCCAATGAGCCCGTTGTTATTGCCGGTATATAAATCGTGATACAGCTGCCACCCACTCACCCCACCGTATACCGGCGTATATTGGTACGCATCGGGATGCCCGGAGTGGTGCCCCCGGAAGTAAATTTCTTCGTAATTGCCCAAATCTTCTCCCCGAAAGAACAGCCCGGAAAAAGAAACCCTTTCGGTCATGTAAATGTCGAATTCAATAATGCCATTTTTAAACTGTTCGTCCTTTAAATAAAGGAATCCGTTTTGCAGGTAAAGACTGCTTTGCCCCTGATAATTTTCGAGCAGCATGGCTTGTCCTTCAAAGGTCCAGCGATCGTCATTAAAGGGAATAACCTGAGCAATAAGCTGGTGGCTAAGCACTAACAAAGAAGAGAATAGCAAAAATTTAAGTTGGAATGATTTCATGATGTACAATTGATTTTGGTTTAAATAAGTGTCACAAGATTTTAAATTGTACTGCTGAAGTGCTATTCACCGCTTGTACAAGGTGGTACAAGATGGTACAAGTGTTTTTTAAGGAACGAGAAGTGGGGAAAACCGATATCTTCTCCCGGTCGGCTATTCATCCAGTTTTTTCTGAAAAGAAATCCTTAATTTTAGGTATTCAACCAATTCACCCAGTCATGCAAATCACCCGCGAAAAGGATCATCTAATCCAATGCAAAACCCTCATCGAAGAAAAACTGGGCTGGGGTACCTCGGAAAACTGGGAGAACCAGGATTTCCTGGCACTAAGCGATAAGATTCTGGAGGCCACCGGAGTGCAGCTAAGTGGAACTACTCTAAAACGAATTTGGGGTAAGGTAAAATACGACAGTATTCCACATACCAATACGCTCAATACACTGGCTCATTTCCTGGATTATGAAAATTGGCTGGCCTTTAAGGCGGCTCACACAACTGAAACGCCAGCTCAATCTAGCGCTGTTCCTCATGGTCGTGAAAAGAAGCCACAAAACGCGCTTTTCCTAAAAATAGCGGCCATTGCCGGCATCCTGATTTTAGCCATCACGATCATCAGTTCCATCAATCGCAGTGAGCACCCACCATTACCCCAAGAAGCCATTGAAAAGGCGATCTTTACCAGCAATCCCGTCACGCAAGGTATTCCCAATACAGTGGTTTTTCATTATGATGTCAGCCATTTGAGCGGTGACACCTTTCGGATTCAACAAACCTGGGATGCCCGCAAACAGTTTGACATTGATCCAACGCGGCACGAAGCGACCTCCATTTATTATTACCCGGGGTATTGGCGCGCCAAACTATTGGTGGACGGACAAGTCATCAAACAACACAATCTGCATATTCAATCGGAAGGCTGGATGGCCACGATTGAGCGGGAGCCACGCCCTAGATACCTTTTAAATGATGAATTGATAAAAGAGGACCGATTGACCATTTCCACATCAGTGGCCAAAGAAATTAATGCTGCTGCGCAAGGCCCTGAAGTTTTGTCTTATCACCTCGTCAGAAAATTTGCAGGAATAGATGGCGACAACCTCACTTACGAAGTCGCCGTCAAAAATACGTATCAAAAAGGCGATGGCGTCTGTCAATTTACCAACCTACTACTGCTCGGCACCAAAGGGGCCATCATCATCCCATTGGTCGCGCCCGGCTGCACCAGTGAAATCGGCCTCATGTTTAATGATGTTTATAAAAATGGAAAGACCAATGACCTGTCAGCATTCGGTACCGATTTCTCGACCTGGCAAAAGGTACGCCTGGTCAATAAAGGCCAACACGCCAGCATATACCTGAATGATCAACTTATTCATCAGCTGAATTACGACGCACCGATCGGCGAACTGTCCGGTTTGCGGTTTCGCTTTTTGGGTTCCGGAGAAGTTCAATACGTCAAGCTTTGGAACCAAGGTGGTGAACTGGCATTTGAAGAATCTTTTGCTATTTCTTCCAAAAGGTAAACGACTCTTGGTGGTTCTCTGGATAGGCCTCCCCAAAGAATGGGCCCAATGAATTTGGCGGTGACAGGTTAGTGAGACATAATTTTTTAAGCTTCAATCCGCACCGGAATGCCACAAAAAGCCGCATTACCACTCAATTGATCTATTCTGAGATGATCGGTTAAATCGTTAATGCTAGCCCCGGCATGGCCTTTAGCCACCTGCAGTTTTACGCCCTCTCGATCATGCCCCCAACCGTGTGGAATACTCACGACTCCCGGCATCATCTCCTCACTGATCTCAGCAGGAAGTCCAATTTGGCCCACCCGAGAAACGACAGTAACCTCCTGCCCTTCTTCGATATTCAATTGCGCCGCATCCTCCGGATGAATCAGCACCGTACAGCGATCTCGGCCTTTCAGCAGTCGCTCAAAATTGTGCATCCATGAATTATTGGACCGCAAGTGCCGCCGACCAATCAATTGCAAAGGCCAGTTTGAATCCGAGGCTTTAGATTGTGCTAAAAACTGTTTTTTTAGTCGCGCTACATCTGCGACAAAAATGGACGGCACCAGGTCGATTGTTTTTTTCGCGGTAAATAAACGCTCCGGCAAACACGACTGCAAGGGGCCAAGGTCAATGCCATGTGGTGCATTTTTTAATTGTTCCAAACTCATGCCATCCTTCCCATAAGGGCCGGATCTCAAGGCAAAATCTAGCATCTGTTCCGGCTGTATTGCAGCCACTTCCTGGCCCGTAAGGCGACGAGTGAGTTCCTGGAAAATTTGCCAGTCATGGCGCTGGCCCTCTTCTTTAGCAAAAAGTGGTGGAGAATACTTGGCACTATTGCGAACAGCCAATTGATGGAAGATAAAATCGTAATGGGGGGCTTCCAAACCCGTTGTGGGCGGCAGGATGATATCGGCGTGGCGAGTCGTTTCATTCAGGTAAATATCGATAGAGAGCATAAAGTCCAATTGGCCTAAAGCCCGATCCAATTGTTGACCATTTGGCGTAGACAGTACCGGATTTCCAGCTACTGTGACCAGCGCTTTGAGTTGCCCCTCTCCCGGAGTCATCATTTCTTCTGCCAGTGCTGCAACGGGCAATTCTCCGCCAAATTCCGGCAACCCCCGCACCCTGGTTTTCCATCGTGCAAACGCTCCTCCCCGACCTTTGGCCCGGGCGGCCTCTACCTGATCTACGGCGGGCAGGGTAAACATAGCGCCTCCGGGTTCGTCCAGATTTCCCGTAAGGGTATTCAATACATTGATCAGCCATTGGCACAAAGCCCCAAAAGTCTGGGTAGACAAGCCAATTCTACCATAACAAACCGCCGATTCTGCTTGCGCAAATTCACGGGCTATTGTCACGATCTCTTGTTCTGATATGCCACATAACGGCGCCACTACGGCAGGTGGAAAAGCCACCACCAATTCCCTTAATTGCTCTAAGCCATCAGTAAATCCAGATAACCTAGTCGTAACGGCCAAACCTTCCTGGAGGATCGTATGAAGCAAGGCCAGCAATAATAAAGCGTCCGTTTCCGGCCGGATAAAGTGATGGGTATCGGCTAGTGCTGCGGTACGGGTACGCCGAGGGTCTATAACGACTATTTTACCGCCGCGCTCCTGAATGGCCTTCAGGCGGTGTCCAACACCTGCCACACTCATGATGCTGCCATTCGACACCAGCGGATTGGCTCCCATGATCAACATGAATTGGGTGCAATCGATATCCGGGATTGGAATCAACATCGCATGGCCAAACATGGCCAAGGCAGCCAGATGATGCGGCAATTGATCCGTAGATGTGGCACTGAACCGATTTTTGGTCTGCAACGCGCGCACAAAATTTGGTCCCGTCAGCATGGTGCCCATATTGTGCACATTGGGATTGCCTTGATACACCCCGATGGCACTGGCGCCATAGCGACTTTTTATTTCATTCAACCGCTGCACCACCCAATCAAAAGCCGTATCCCAATCGATTTGCTCCCAGCCGCTTTCCGTTTTCCGCAAAGGATATTTCAAACGATCAGGATCTTCATAAATGTCTTTCAATGCCACTGCCTTCGGGCAAATGTGTCCTCGACTAAACGGGTCTTTTTCATCTCCGCGAATCGAAAGGACTGCTTTCCCTTGATACCTCACTTCAAGGCCACACATGGCTTCGCAAAGGTTGCAGGTACGATAATGGGTCTCGGGCATAATGGATGATCTTTTAGTGGTGTCTATGGCAATTTACATCTTTTAAATTAGAGCACATTCAAAGCGCCTGCTCCGGTGTCGGCATTTTACGGGACCCGATTCCAAATATCCAGATAAATTTTCCACTCCTTACGAGCCACGCGTTTCCAAATGATGACATACTTCCCCTGCCAAGAGGTTTCGTTGCCATCTTTGCCAATGGATTTGCCCTCATAATAGCCGTAATCATAGGCTGTTTTTCCCTCAATCCGGATTTCACTCGGGGTCACTTTATGGTAAGTAATGCGATAGCCACTGCCTTCCTGTGGTGTCCAATAATCGCGGATGGCCTCCTGCCCGCTGAGGATTTTTTGATTATTGGGAAATATTTTACCATCAGAAGTATAGGCATCAACGACGGCGTCGTAATTTTGAGCCATCAGCGCCTGGGAAAACGCCTCAATGTTGTTGCGGATAATCCTTTCGGCCCCTTTTGGTGGTTTTGCCTTATTGGTTGAAGATTGGGCTTGGGCGGTCAGCCCGATTGCCAAAAGGCAAAGCATCATGGTGATCTTTCTCATCGGATGATTGTTTTGTTTACTCTAAAATACAAATTCTCATACAGACTACTGACCGGGAACTTCCTTTCTCCCTCTTTTATTGGGTTGGATGTACATCAAGACCTCTTTTTGGCGTTTAAGTGTATGTATTTACTGATGCCGATGAATCTTTACACCACAAGACTACGTCTAACCGAATTTTCCACGGAGAATATTGCTGACATTCACCGCCTACATCGTTTCCCTGAGGTAGCCAGATTTAACACCATTGGCATTCCCCAAAATGAAGCGGTCACTCACTCCCTACTACAGCCCGTACTGGATGATCAACAGGCTATTCACCGAAAGCGGTATGGCTGGGCCATTGCCCTGAAGGAAAACGACACCTTCATCGGCGAGGCAGGCATGATCTTGAGCGCCCCCAAGTACAATAGTGCCGAAATCTATTACAACCTCTTACCCAAATTCTGGAAACAAGGATACGCCTCAGAAACCGTACAGACCATCTTACAATTTGGCTTTGCTTCCTTACAGTTGCACCGCATCGAGGCCGGAGTAGCTACCGAAAATACTGCATCCATCCGGGTATTGGAAAAGGCCGGTTTGTCACGAGAAGGACTGCACCGCAAGATCTTACCCCTAGTGCAGGGGTGGACCGATAATTATCACTACGCCATTTTAGAAAGCGAATGGGGAAAGGTCAAGAATTAATATAGCCGTATTAACCCATTGCAGGCGGCTGGCTGACCAATTCTCCCATACAAATTTTGTTATTTTGCGGCTTCATTTAATTTGGCGTTCATGAAGCATACTTTTATTCTTTTGTGGTTACTCTGCTTTTCTTTCCTTGGTGCACAAACCCCCATTCAAGGAGTCATCAACGATTATACGGTAGTCACTTCAATTGTGGAGGATGCTTGCCAGCCCCAAGTTGAAGTCACTTCAGCTACTGCCTTCCAGGTTGGTGACCGTGTCTTGTTGATCCAGATGAAAGGCGCCAGCATCGACTCCACCGACGCGCCATCCTTCGGAACCATCCTCGATTATGGCGAGGCCGGTAATTGGGAGTATAGCACCATTGCCGGCATCACAGGGAATACCGTCTTTTTGGCCAGACCGCTCTTACGCTCTTATGCCCTTACCGGGCACGTGCAATTGATTCGCGTACCGGTATACGACGACGCCATCGTAACCAATACCCTCACCGCAGCCGATTGGGACGGCACAACCGGAGGGGTACTGGCCTTTTGGGTCGAAAATACGCTGGAATTGCAAGCCAACATCGACCTCAACGGCAAAGGTTTTCGCGGGGGAACGATCAGCAATAATCCCGATGGAGGTTGTGGCAATAATTCTTCTGGCTATTTCTACCCCCTCGAACAGACGGGGTTTAGCTGGCAGCGCGGTGGAGCGGAGAAGGGCGAAGGCATCGCAACAATCAGCGAAGAACGCCGCGCCGGTAAAGGCCCCTTAGCCAGCGGTGGCGGTGGTGGCAATAAACACAATACCGGTGGTGGCGGTGGCAGCAATTATACTGAGGGCGGAAAAGGTGGCAATGAATTGCAAAGCTGTATCCAGAATGAAAATGGAGGCCTTGGCGGCCGCTCACTGAAACCCGGTATTTTGGAAGGCAAACTCTTCCTCGGCGGTGGCGGTGGTTGTGGCGATGATAACAACCAGGCAGGGAGCGTCGGGGTTGATGGCGGTGGCATCATCTTCGTTCACGCCAATACCCTCGAAGCGAATGGATTTTCGATCCTTTCCAATGGCGAAAGCCAGCTCATCCCCGGCACCGGCATTGCAGATGGTGCGGGTGGTGGTGGCGCCGGAGGAAGTATTTTTATGGATATAATCAATTACAATGGGAACCTCACTATCGAAGCCAATGGCGGCAACGGGGGCGACCAAACACCTACTTTTGGGTGTGTAGGACCAGGTGGCGGCGGCGGAGAAGGGGTCATCATGGTGTATGGCCTTCCTACCCTCCCCGGCAATGTCAGTACTTCGATGAACCCCGGTGCGGCAGGGATTTTCTCCTTTCCAGGATTTGCCTGTACGGGCACCAGCTATGGTGCGGAACCAGGTATCGATGAAGATGTAACCAGCCTCATCACTGAAACGCTCTATTTTAATTTACCTCCGGAGCCCGTTAATTTAGGAAATGATACATTGCTTTGTCCGGGTGAAAACCTACTCTTGGCACTCGATATCGTCGATGCGACCTACAATTGGCAAGATGGCTCCACTGCGCCCACCTTTTTGGTGACCATGCCAGGAACATACCACGTGACCGTGACCGTTGACGAATGCAGCCAAAGCGATACCATTTTAGTAGATTACGAAGACATCCTGCCCTCCGTTTTGGGCGTGGATACCAGTCTGTGTGATCAAGCAGGATTTACGCTTGACGCAACAACAGCAGGGGCTACCTACCAGTGGCTCGATAATTCTACCAATGCTACCCTACCCGTTTCCCAATCCGGCTGGTATTGGGTAGATATTACGCTCAATGCATGTACCTACCGCGATAGCATCAATGTAAATTTTCTGGAAACACCGATCCTCAATCTCCTGCCTGAGTTGGAGATTTGTCAAGAGGACACTCCCTTCGCCCTTACTGCCGGTGCAAATAACTATCAATACCAGTGGCAAAATGGCTTTCAGGGCAGCAGTTATCCGGTAGATTCGGCGGGCCTCTATTTTGTCACCGCCTCCGTGGGCAATTGTGTCACTTCCGACAGTACGCTGATTACCATCGAGCAATGTATCCCCTGTGATTTTTACATCCCCAATGCCATCTCCCCCAACGACGATGGCATCAATGATGTGTTGGATATCTTTTCCAATTGTGCATTGGATGATTTCCACCTCAAAGTTTTCGACCGGTGGGGAGATCTGATTTTCACCAGTGATGATCCAACAAAAAAGTGGGATGGCCGTCGCAATGGCGAGCATTTGAATCCGGGTATTTATGTGTATGTCCTGGAAGTAGTAGTGCCCAAGCGCAATGTACCAACAGCCATGACCCTTTCCGGAGATGTGTTGTTGGTGAAGTGAGGAGGATAAAAGGCATTATATGCTTCAAACCAAGTCTCGCCTACGGAGCTGGTTTTGCAGCTCAAAGTTGGGTTTCAAAACAGCCTCTCGGGCCGTCGCTGGCGCTCTAGGGAGCGTTGGGGGGGGGTATAGTATTTCATGTCCTGAACTTTGTTCGCCGAAGTCCATAAATTATTCATTTTATCAATTTTTCTACTTCGTCGAGATTCAGTTTAGTGATAGTAATTAATCTTTCAAGACTATTAGGGTAATCAGAACTAAGTAATATTTTAAATCGTTTCCTAGCCTCTTTTAATTTACTATTGATTTCTTCTCTATTCGATTGATTATTTATCAAAACTTTCACTTCTTGTATTTCGATATCTGCTTCAGTATGATTATAATTATACAAACTATTATAATCAATTAATATTTCATACTTACATCTAACCTTAACTGAATTAATATACCCCCTAGCAAGCTCAAGATCAGAGATATTATTGCTATATGTGAATTTTCTGCAGTACAAATCAGCAAGCGTATTTTCTATAGATGTAATATTCTTCTTAATTAGCATTCCTACTATCTCACGCATATCATCCAAAAGAAGATCTTTAGAAAAAATTTCTTGTGCTTTTAATAGATTTTTTATAGCCTTGCTAATGTAAATTTTTCGACTTTTATTTGAAAATTTAGTTTCATTCACAATATAGCTAGAATAAACTAAACTCGTTAACGCTAAACCAGCTCCATGAAAAAGCCTTGAAGAATCAGGGAATTTTTCAAGACCTCTGTTTGCGAAACTCAATGAAGAATCGTAATCAAGCTGCCTTCTTGAAATCCAGCATAAAAAATAAAAAAGTTCGTGTTCAGTATTCCCGTCTTTAATTTCAGCCAAATTTGAATATCCAATTGTCTCTAGGACTGACAACATGTCTTGCGCAGAGTTGTATAGAAGCTCATCAATATTAATATCATTTAGATTTCCTAATACTGACGAATCTCCATCACCGACTAGCGAAATCAAAAATAATTTTACAAGAATCACATCGTCTACTTCATATGTATTAAAAACTTTTTCGTCACTTAATAACTCCAATGAAGAATTGACCTCGGGAACAAATTTAGCAAAATCGGTTTCAGTTGGTGATGAATAATAGTGAGATATTTGAGAAACTATTTTGAATAAATTTTTCTTAGTGTACTTATAAAATAGTAGTGAAGGAAAGTGATGAAATGCGCCGACAATTGCATCTTTGCCAAACTTGATATTATCAAAGTTATGAGATGATAATATATCAGGTAGTTCGTAATTAAGAGCATATGTGATTTTATGCAAATTAGCACTTGAATTAGCTAATACACGGAGGTCTTGATCCTTAAATAGTCTGTAGAGCTTCTCTGCTACTTCAACAAAATCAACTTTGACGGATGAACTAGTAAACCCTTCTAAATATTCGGCTAACTCATTTTTAAAACGAGGGAAAGAAGCCATGTCGATATCAGATTTTTTTAGTACATTCATCCACAAGCTTCTGTCTAAACTGTCTCTTGAAACTTTTATCATATTAAAAAGTACATTCACATGTGAATGATCACTTTTGTGTAAGTTCTTTTTAAAATATGCGGTTTTCAACTCAGCAGTTTCTAATAAATTTTCAAGGAATTCAATTCTTTCTATATATGAATCGCTAAAGTTATCAATTAAAAACCTCAAATATATGTCATATTTACTTCTAAGAAGATTATAGTTATTTACGGTCCCTATGTTTGGTAACACTTTTTTGTCTCTTAAGTATTGAAAGATGACTGGAGATCTCAATGGTGTAGAAGATACATATAGAAAAACATATTTTTTTCTATCTGACTGTATTTTTGTATTTAATCCAATAATCCTATCAATCACCTTGGAATCCTTTAAAAGACCAACTGCATAAGATTTTCTTTGATAAAAATCTTTTTTATTAAGGCGATTATGAACTCTTGAGAAAAAAAACGAATAAATATCATTTGTTAATGCCGTAGGTTTTGTATTATTAAAAATCCTTTCCAAATATTTATCATCACTAAGACCAGCTTCAAATTTTGAAGTCATAATTCTTTCGGATAATAAATCATTAAATTGATTAATAGAGTCTTTAGAAAACCTGCCAGACATAAAAGCAGTTAGTAGCTTGATATTCTTCTTTACAATGAAAGCCGTTTCAACTGAGGTTTTATCTGAAATTGATGATACTGCACTGTTGATAAGTTTTTTTAATTGCTCAAAAAAATCATCTAGTTTATACGAATCTTGAACAATTCTTTTCCGGAAAGCATCTACTTCGCTTAAGTATTCATTTGGCAAAATAACTTTAGGCCCATAGTTATACAAAATATATCTATAAGCAACTAAAGAATCAATGATCGTATCAGGTACAGAATTATCTTGATAGTTTTTAAAGTCCGTTACAAATGGGAAACAATAACTTATCAGATCAAAGGAATCAATTATAAAAAAAAATTGATACCCTTGAGATTCTAATTGATAATCAAGAATAAGTTGCTCAATTTCAGATTCTCCAATTTTTTCAATTAGATTTTCACTGTATTCAGAGTTTAAATCATTCATTATATAACTCTTTATCCAGAAGAACTTCTAACTCTAATTGTGATTCTTGCTGAGTAAGCAACAGTCTATCTTCAAAAAAATCATCTAAAACTGCTTTCGAAACCTTACCATTTAAAAGGAGATTAATAGTTTTCTTGTCGTCTTCATCTAGCCCCTTATAGTATAACTCTTTAATTTTCGGATCCTGAGACAGTTGCTTTATTGTATCTTGGAACTGGTATCTAGATAATGAACGCTTCAATTTTTCACCAGTTGACTTATTCTCATCTTCTTTTTTTTTAAACCTCTTGATTTCATTATACACATAGAAAATTCTGGTAATGATAATCACAAAAAGTACTATCAGAATTACTGAAGCTATTATTCCTATATTATTATTATTCATATTAAGCACTTTTAATCAATTTTCTCTCTATGTCAAATTTCAACAAAGTAGCTGCTGTAATCGTTACGACATAGGTCCCTATTGATAAAAATATATATATTTCTTTGCTTGGGATTAAATCATTCCTAGTAATAAGACTACTGTAAATCATGAAAATGATTACAAACCCTGAAATTAAAAGCAAGTTATATAAACTAATTTTTCTCTTACTTGTTTCGTCATCTTTAAGATTGTTTCTTGAAGTATTTACTAGAACAACTGCCATATTTAGAAAGGTCATAGCACTTACAAGTAGTAATCTTTGAGATTTACAAAAATTCAACAAATCGTGTCCATCTATACCATACTGCAAATTAAAAGTATAAAGTACAAATATCAATGGAAGTAATACCTGTAATATCAGCCAGAAAATAAAATTATATATAAAATCCTTCATATAGCAATATCATAATAGGGTTTATGTATACAAATACAAGATAAAGTATTTTTATTGATTTCGGCCAACGAGCAGGCATTCTGCACCGTTCGGAATGAAGATAGAGGTTTTCGCGGAGAGAAAAAAATTTTCGAAATGGAGAATGCCCACTGCCACATTATTATGTGCGGAGCGAAGCGACGTAAACACAGCAACTTAGTTATATCCGAATCCCCCCTAACTGTCGTGTTTTTGTCAAATAGATCATCAAAAGGTTTTTTGAGTATCGTCTTAATTTTATCTAGCTTCCTTAGCGGAGGAGAAGGTTTGTCAACTCATATGGTGGCTTCATCAATACTATCATTTGATACTATCAGAAATAAAGAAAGTTATCCTTTTACACTACAAATATTTATTACAGAAAATATTGGACGGGCGCAGTTTCGGCCTGTCTCAAAGTTGGTCCGGTGCAGTTGGGATTTGTCCCCTTGTCTTAGTGCAGTCGAAACTAAAAATAGCCAAGTGCCAAAAAAACTGGGAGCGCTACTACTGTGTCTCAATAGCGCTTGTAGGCGACGGGGGCCAAAATCATATTCTAATACATAAGTACATGGTTGGAGGTGATCTATCAACGGCGTGCTTTTATTTTAATTTCCCATGAAGGATATCCTCTTCTTCATCCTTATGAATCTTCCTGATTAAGTTATCTGTAATTTCCTCCACCAAGACTTCTAAATGTCTTGCGTATTCAGTGTATTCTTTCCACAAGACATCGTTTAAAAATTTTTCGTTTATATTAACCATGACTGTAGTGTATTTTTGCCGACTGTATCTATAGGGGCGTACTCCATATTTTCTACATATTGCCAGCAATAATTTCTTGTGCCAGTTATCTTGTGTATAAAGAGCATATTCTTTCTTCTCTAATTCAAGCTCCTCCAATCTTCTTTTATCAAGTCGTTTTTTCGCCGAAATTGCAGCATTCTTCTCGCCTTCCGTTTTTGCTCCTTCAATCAGGGCCTCTATCTTTTTTATTTTCGCTAATAATTCTTCCATTCTAATTTGAGTCTTTTTTATAAGAATAAATCTGTTTTCCTTCAGATTTCAGTCTACTCGCCTGCAACTCTAGTGCATGCTTGGTCCCTGCTCCTACTCCCCAAACAAATTCACCAAATCTGCTTCGGCGGCAATGTAGCCAAACGAATTCCAGCTATCTTTTTTGATTAATTCTTCAAAAATTTCCTTGGCTTTGTCTTGCTGTTGATTGTAATAGTACCAATTGCCAATACCATAAGTGATGGCATCGCTACTGGTAGAGGAGCGGCTTTGAGCTTCCAGTTCGTCCAGTGTCATCAACCCCTTGTAAAAAAGACACATTTGATAATAGGCCTTATTCTCCACCACATCCATTTCTGTGAAGATGGGCGCTAGGTATTTTTCGGCCAGATCGGGCAATAACATGCGCTGCAGGATCATATAAATCCAGTGGGTGGCCGAGACGATGTTGTCATCATTTACTGCCGCATCCAGGCATTTTTGGAATGCTTTCAGAGAGCGCTCACGGTCATTTTTGAAGTAGTACGCCAATCCCAGATGGTAATAAATATTGCCATGCAGGGTACTGACAGGCACCCCTAATTCATTGGGCATGCCATCCGGCTCTACTTCATCCTCGGTGTTTTGGATCAGTTCACTGCCCTTTTCCAAGTCTTTGATGGCATTGTTAAATTCCCTGACGGTAAGGTATCGATGACCACGGTGTCGGTACAATCTCGGGTTGTCTGGAAATCGTTCTATCCCAATGCTGTAGATATCAATCGCCTCGCGGTAATTGCCCATATAAGCAGCCCGTCGGCCATACCAAATCAAGGTATCCACATTATCGGGGTGTGCCTCAAAAGCTGCCTTGGCCGCATTGTATTGCTCAATCAACTGGATATTGGGGCCTTTGGAAAACAATGGTTCCCCCCGCAAAGAAATGGCCTGAGCACCTTCGGAAAGGACTGCTGTAGCTTCAACAGCGGCTTCTTCCCGATTGGATTGGCAGGAAAAAAGGCCGAGTATGATGACTAAACCTAAAAAAAGAGGGCATTTTTGATTTGGCATAACACTTGATTTTATGCCCCCAAATTAAGCAAATTTTGACAGCACTGCCAGAGACAAGTTTTGGTATTGATCAAAGGGCACAGTTGCCGTCTCATCAAAAGCAAAGGGTAATAAATTGACTATCCGTTCCGGCTAAAAGTTGAAAACGGCTTGAGCCAAAACCTTTATGGACTGCAAACAATACTGTTGAAGGGGTGTTTTTTTCGTATAAACCCATTAAAATGGCTCATTCCTTTCTCAAAATATGTCTATTGTTCGTATCCCTTCTTAGTGGGACAGCCGCCTTGTGTCAAAAAATAGAAATTGAAAAAAAAATTTCCAGAGAAGATTTCCCTAAAGGGGCTCTCCTTCTGGTTGAACACCGCTTTCCAGGTGCTCAAAAAATAAAATTTTACCAGGAACGATCGGCCGATAATACGAGTTTCGAGGCAAAGTTTTGCTTTGAAAAACACCGCTACAGTGTCGAATTTACCTCCTCCGGCGATTTGTTGGATATTGAAAAAAGGCTAAAATTCAAAGAACTGCCCCTCTCTACACAAGAAGCAATTCAACAAAAATGGAACCAGGATTTCAAGCGATTCAGTGTCCAAAAATGCCAGCAACAAACATCAGATCATGGTACCCGTTATGAGATTGAGGTGAAAGGAAAAACGACAAAAGGAACTGCTTTCTACGAATACCTTTTTGAAGCCAATGGGCGCTATATTCAAAAAGAAAAGATCATTTTAGGACCCAACGATATGTCACTCTATTAAACAGCAATGAATAGCATTATTTTTTACCTTTTTATCTTTTTTTTTATCAGCCTAAGCCACCTCTCCTGGTCACAGGATGTGCAACTTTACGGGCTTCTACCCGCTGTTCTGGTCAAAAAGAACGTCAATGAACGTACTGATTTTGCACTGGGGCTTTCTAGCGAAATGAACACCATTTCTAAATCTACCCCAACCCACAATTTTCCGGCGCAAGTATTAAATTTCAATTTGGAAACACTCTTGTCCATTAACCTCAACCCCAATGTTAATCTGGCCGGTGGTTTCTTATTCCGTCTGCGCAATCCCTTAAATGACTTGAATACTGAATTACGGCCTTGGCAACAACTCACCACCATTCATCGCATTGAACAGTTTCGAATCCGCAATCGCTTTCGGGCTGAACAACGGTGGGTGGCAGCTGGAGACCGCGGCAACTATGACTTTGACCTCCGGCTGCGCTACCGAATTTCTACGGATTTCCCACTGGAAGGCACCCGTTTGGACAACCGGGAATTTTACCTCAATCTTTCCCTGGCAGCACACTTGACGCCCACGGCTCATCGCCCGTTCTACTTTTGGGAATGTCGAGCTAATGCTGGATTAGGATATAAAATAAGTGACTTCCACCGTTTGGAACCCGCCTTAGAATTACGGTCGCGGCGGATGGATGAGGCAGGTAATCGAAGAAACTTTTTGTTCTTAAGAATCACCTGGATTGTTGAGGTAAAATAAAGCAGCCAGTCCTTTCCAGACCGGCCGCCATAATCCTATATCACCTTCAAACTAAAATGTCTCTACATTATAATCCAGGCTTTTTAGCCCAAATTTTCCATACACAAATTCCCCTTCCGGGTAATGCCAAACGGCATCCCCCGAGCGCATAACCTGACGGTTGTTAAGTGTTTGGTAGCCCTGTACAGGCGTGGAAAACGGCAATTGCTGCATCACATTGACCTCATAGCGGTCATTGGATATGAAGTTGACCAACGCTCCTTTTTCATTGAAATAAAGCGTGGCTGAAATGGTGATGTCGTGATTCGTGAAATCAGCCTTTGCTGTATTTTTATCAATGGCCGTCCACTTGATGCGCTCATCAATCAAGGTAGCCGGGGCCATCAGACACATGTCGTTAAACAAAGTCACCGTTTCCGCCTGACGCAATAGTTCACCGTCCTGATGAGCCACCGGAATGAGTGATAACACCCGAATATCCATACTGGCCGCACCGGCTTTAAAAGCGTGATAACCCGCTGTTGGCAAGCCCTTTACCCTGGCTTTCATAAAAAACAAACGCTCCGGTTCGTCAAAGAAATTGTATTGTTCAGAGGTGAAGTTAAACCATTCCTCCCCTTGTTTGCGCATTTGCCCTTCAAAGGTGGCACGGAAGTTTTTCACCTTGGGTTGACCTACTGCTCCGGTATAGCGTAGGTATCGTTGTACCGGAGCTGGCAAATGTTCCAAATCGGACTCAGCAAGGATTTCGGCAGGAATTTCCACGCCTCTTTGCAACCCGGCGCGCACCTCTTTGCGAAAGCCATTTTCAAAACTCCAGGTGCCCAATCCTACTATAGCCGCCACCAAAATGATCCCATTCGCAATGGTCCCTACTTTAGCATCTTGCCAGGAAGAAAAAATCAGGATTTGAGATAAGACAACCGCCGTCAATGCCCACCAAAACCAGTGCTGACTATTCAGCAGAAAAGTAACTCCCGTCACTAAAAACAAAAGCGTAGCCACCAACCATAACAAACCCATCGGCTTGCCGATAGTTTGTGTCAACTGTTCAATGGAAGCTAATTCAAATGCTTTCAAAAAACCGAGCAGGTGAATCAATCCATGAACTACGATAATAAAGATCAACAAGTATCGCAACATGGTTTCTAGCTTTGATTCCTGCAATATATTTCGGAAACAGGAGACTGGAAATGATGTAAGTCAAGAACGAATAGGATTTACATCAGCATCGCACTATTGCTTTAAAATACCGGTTCTTTGCCAAAAAACGGGACCTCCTTCCACTTGCAAAACAATACAATACATTCCGGCGGGCAAATGATTTTAGTGCATGCTTGGAGGTAGTCGCAGTTTTCAAAATAGCCATTATTATTTTTTTGCAAAGTTTCGCTGCCCCCATTTCACGACCTCATACCAAAGCACAAAACCGACACCTAAACTAATACTAATGCCCAGTTGGCGCAAGTCCAAATGCTCAAATTCAAAGAAGTGGGTCAGCGGCTTGACATAAAGTAATAGTGCATTGATAAGGATCGTAATTCCAATCATCAAGAGCACCAGGTTGTTTTTGTATTTTAAAGTAGTCCATAACGAATAAACAAAGGAACGATTGACGAGCGTAAGGGCGATATTTGCCGAAATGAGTGTGGTAAACACCATGGTGCGGGTCAAATTTTCGCTTAGTCCCTCACTGACCGCAATTTGATAAGCCGTTAAGGTGCCAACCGTGATCATCAACCCTTGCAGCGTACTCGTAGCCAGCTCCCGCCAATTAAAAAAGGTATTGGAAAATGGGCGTGGATGTTGGGTCATAGTATTTTTTTCCATAGGCTCATTTTCGTAAATGATGGAACAAGTGGGCCCCATGATCAATTCCAATAAGATGACATGAATCGGTGAAAAAATATTGGGATAAATCCATCCCAAAGCCAACGGGATAAACACCGTCAGAATGATGGGAATATGAATGGAAATAATGTAGCGAATGGCTTTTTTCAGGTTGGTGTATATTTTTCGACCCATCGCTACCGCGTCGACCATTTTGGAGAGATCGTCTTCAACCAGAATTAGAGAAGCGGCCTGCTTGGCAATCTCCGTTCCCTTTTTCCCCATGGCTATACCAATGTGCGCCGCTTTTAGTGCCGGACCATCATTGACCCCATCGCCGGTCATGGCGACGATTTCATTTTTAGCTTTTAAAGCATTGATAATTCTCAACTTGGCATCGGGAAACATGCGTGTAAACACCTGGGTTTGCAAAACTTTCTCCGGTAATTCTTCGTCATTGAGCTGCATCAATTCCTCCCCACTCATACTTTTTTCAGCGCCTTTGAAACCAATTTGTTGGGCAATTGCCGCGGTGGTTGTCGCATTATCGCCGGTCACAATTTTCACGGTAATGCCCGCATTATAAAAGTCTTTCAAAACCCCCTGAATGTTCTTCTTTGGCGGATCGTAAAAGGCGACCAACCCCAAAAACTGAAAAGAAAATTCCTGTTGGGTTTCGGGGAAATCCGTACCCGGGAAATGGGCCTGTCCTACTCCCAGAATGCGAAAACCATCACGGGCCAGTTCCTGCATAGCTTCCTCTACCCTTGCCTTTTCTGCTCCCGTAAGATTGGACACAGCCAGCAATGCTTCGGGGGCCCCTTTGGCCGCAATGATGCGCTGTCCATCCTTATTTTCAAACAAATGGGTCATCATGGGTGGTTGCCCCCCCAAGGGATACTCATGAATCATTTGAAAATTGGGGCGCTCGTCGATAGGTGCCGATTGGGCGTAAGCCTGATGTAAGGCTATCTCCATCGGATCAAATGGAATGGGTTCACTCGCCCACATGGCCAGGCGAATCAGGTCTTTTCCTTCTTCATTCAATTCCTCTTCCGGATTGACGGTCTTTTGGGTCTTCCAAACAAACAACCGGGCCAAACTCATCCGATTTTCGGTAATGGTTCCCGTTTTGTCGGTGCAAATGACGGTAGCACTACCCAAGGTTTCTACGGTTTTCATTTGTTTCACCACAATACCCATCTTCATCAATCGCCAGGCGCCCAATGCCATGAAGGTGGTAAAGGCTACCGGAATTTCCTCGGGCAGGATACTCATGGCCAAGGTGAGCGCTTTGAGCAGGCTATCCAGTATATCGTAAGATTTAAAATAATTAATCCCCCAAACAATCAGAAAAACAATAGCTCCGGCAATCACCATCTTCTGTACAAAATTACTGATCTGCAATTCCAGTGGCGTCCTCTCTTCCTGAATGCTTTCCAGGCTTTTGCCAATTTTACCCAATTCCGTACCATTCCCAATAGCGGTGACTTCGGCAATCGCCAGTCCACTGGCTACGGTGGTGCCTTGAAAGATGGCATGATCCTCCTTCGTTGCATCTTTGTATACCGACAAAGATTCGCCGGTCAGAATGGCTTCATTGACAGAAAAATCATTGGAATGCACTATAGTGGCATCCGCTGCGATGGTGTTGCCTTCTTCTACCATGAGGCTGTCGCCAATAACCAAGTCTTCACTCTTGACCTCCACCACTTCCCCATTGCGAATGACTTTGCTATTCGGCTGAGTGAAATCTTTAAGCTTTTCCAATGCGTTGCGGCTCCTGGAATCCTGGTAGAGGGAGATCGAACCCACCAGAATAATCGCTGCGGTCAAAAAGAGTCCATCTCCGATATTTCCGGTAACAAAATAAATCGCTGATGCGACCAATAGCAATAGCACCATGGGCTCTTTTGCCAAACTCTTCAGGGCATCGACGAATCCATTTTCGCGCCGATAATCCAGCCGGTTGGCCCCATATTTTTCGCGTGCCGCTATTACTTCTGTATCGGTTAGGCCCTTGATCTTGAAATTGTCGACTGGCGTCATACTTAGGTATTTATGTCCTTGCGGAAAGTCCCATTTTTCCAAACAAGATAATTGATCTATGTGGCATGAACAAGTTTTGTTTTTCCTGGCCTTGCTACACCGTATTTCTGCAAAGGAAAGTAGCCTGTCTATAATTGTAGCCGAAAGATGGTTTTTTGACTACAATCCCCAATAAACGCAAGGCGAACCGGCTGGTCTATATCATCGCCCTCGGCTTTAGCATTTTGAGCTATTGTTTATGCATTCAAATTAGTTAAACAAAGCGAGCACTCATCAGGAGTGATTAAGTTCATGTTTGGAGATTGGATTTGCTGGCGAAAAGCATCATTTTTTTGGTAAAACAAGGCGTTTTTTGAAATGCATCTCGGCTGAGCCAAGACGGATAAAAAAAAGAACGAGGTGTCACCAAAAAAGTGTTGTTTTGCAACCCAACGGTTGCCCTCCAAACAAGCACTAACGCAATTCATCAATCCGTAGCACATTATCATACACATTCTTATCCAACAAATTCAGGTATGGATCAAGCACCACATATTTA
>CAXHCA010000070.1:0-33662 GCA_964015035.1 uncultured Saprospiraceae bacterium | reverse complement strand
GAACCCCAAATCTGCAATTTTCGCTGCTAAAGCACCACCTCCAAACAAGCACTAAGAGAGAAATAGGCAATAAACAGGACGCAGAGATAGCGGAGCACCTCTTTTAAAATAAATCCTCATGCAATGCATCTCCCCAAGTTTGTGGAAAAGATCCAATTATCGCTTTTCCAGACTAGGGAGCTTTCGCACCACAGGCTCTAGCGCCTGAAAAGTCAATACAATTTCATCATCAACCGCAATAAGACTACTTTCCCGTTCGGAAGTCACCATTTTTATCACATTTTTTCCAATTAAAATTTCCAGGTGATTTTTTTCTCCGGAATGGGTCAATTTCAGGACCTTTCCCCTGAGCTGGAGGTGACTCAAATCATCTCGATTTTCAAAGACCTTGACCGGTGTACCCTGCCGTTTGATTTGGCCTTTTTCCAGTTCGATGACCCAGTCGGAAAGTTTAAAAACTTCCCCTAAATCATGGCTCACCAAAATGGTGGTCAATGCAAAAGTATGGTGAACTTTCAGAATGAGGTCCTGCAGTTTGCTACGCATCTGTCGATCTAGCGCGGAGAGGGGCTCATCTAGCAATAGTAGTTTAGGACGTCGCACCAGTGCTCTTGCCAGTGCTACGCGTTGTTTTTGCCCGCCGGATAGCGTTTCCGGTTTACGGTGTTGCAATTGCTCTAATTCCATGGTGTGCATCAGCTCTCTTACAAAATCCTCATTTTCTCCTTTGCGCAAAGCATAGCGGAGATTGTCAACTACCGTCATATTGGGAAACAGGGCGTAGTTTTGAAAGACAAAGCCAATGCTTCGTTTTTGAATGGGCAATTTCTTTTTGTTGGCCATATCCAGCCACAATTCATCTCCCACTTTAATCCGGCCTTTCTCAGGTATTACTAATCCGGCTAGGATGCTCAAAATAGTCGTTTTACCGGCTCCCGAAGCTCCATAAATGGTGGTAATTTGTCCGGTAGGCAGCTCAACATCAACCTCTAGATTCATAGCGCCATGGGCCGTTTGTAGCCTTTTGCGAATATTGATTTCAATCATATCGTGCGGGAGCTAAAATAACGTTGATTGACCATGTAGACGATCAGTAAGATAGCAAAAGTTATAGCAAAAAGGATAAAGGCATAGATATTGGCCTGATCATAATGCATCATTTCCACCTGATCGTAGATGGCCATTGACGCGACTTTGGTTTCACCCGGAATATTGCCACCGATCATCAATACCACGCCAAATTCACCGATCGTGTGGGCAAAGGTCAAAACAACTCCGGTGAGTAAGGAAGACTTCATATTGGGCAACAGAACGCGAAAGAGGGTGGTCCAACGACTTTTCCCAAGAGAATAGGAGGCATACTTCAATTCGGGTTCAAGGCTAGCAAAACCGGCCTGAATGGGATGCACCATAAAAGGCAGGCTGTAAATAACCGAAGCGACGACCAACCCGGTGAAAGAAAAGACCAGACGCAAATCAAAATTGGATTCCAGGAAACGGCCCAACCAGGAAGAGGGACTAAAGGCCACCAACAGATAAAAGCCCAATACCGAAGGAGGAAGGACCAATGGCATACTCACCACCGTTTCGGCAATTGCCTTGACTTTAAACTTGCTATAGGCCAGCCAATAGGCAATGGGAAAGGCCAGGACCAAGAGAATCATGGTGGTAATCAGCGCCAGTCGAAAAGTCAATATGAGCGGTTCGGGATCAATCATTCAGGTAGTCGGTTACTTTGGCATCAAATATCCATATTTTTCGAAGATTTTCCGGGCAGTATCGGAAAATAGAAATTCGTAAAATTGTTTGGCCAATGCTCCGTGGCGTTCTACCCCTTTTTTCAACAATACGACTCCCTGGTCAATAGCCCGATATTGATTGAGGTCTAGATCAATCCACTGTCCTTTTCCCTGCAATTCCTTTGATAATACTACAGATTTAGCGGTAAAACCAATTTCGGCAGCGTGGGTCGTCAGGTATTGATTGGTTTGAGAAATACTCTCGCCAAAAACCAGTTTCCTGGCAACTTGATCATAAATCCCCACATTGCGAAGCAATTCTTCTGTGGCCACTCCGTACGGCGCTGTTTGCGGATTGGCCATGGCAATCTTTTTGACCTTTTCGCTTAATAGAACCTCTAGACCAGCATCCGGCGTCAGATTGGGATTAAGGGTCCACAAAACTAAAGCTCCCTGCGCATAGACCCCCGGATCACCCACGGCAAAGCCTTGATCATAAATACTTTGTGGATATTTCAAATCCGCAGAAATAAAAACATCATAAGGCGCTGACTCTAAAATCTGGGCCGTTAACTTACCAGAGGAGCCAAAGATCAATGTGATTTCCTGGCCAAATTGCGTTTCAAAGGCCGTTTTGATTTCCCCCATCGCGTATTGCGTATTGGCCGCCGCGGCGATGGTCAGGGTTTGCTGCTTATTGGATGAACAAGCAGAAAAAACAATTAAGCTAGAAAGGAGAAAATAAATGATTTTTTGCATGGTGTAGGTAGTAAAGGTAAATTTATTCACCTATTTTAAGATCGAAGTGATTTTAGAAGTGGGCTTGACCAAGAAAGACCAACAGGTGATTGCCAGTCATTCATCCACGACAAAGGAGGAAAAACTCCAGGCACTGGCAGGAACGATCGCTGGAAAAATTCGCAATCTGGGCATGAAAGTACAATTGATGCATTTCCAAATGATACTGCGCAGCCAAGGCGGTAAGTTGAATCGCATTGTAGATAAACGGAAAGAGTGCGCCTACCCCTCTTCTTGCAAACGATTAATTTCTGCAATCACATTTTGTACCCGTCCCAATTGAAATGGGAATTTGAGCAGGTTTTTAAATAAATACCGTTCTTGTAATTCCGGATATGGAGCCATAATTTCCTTCATTAGGTCATCCGTCACAATTTGCGGCACGCCCGTATTCATATCGATGATAATCCCGACCCGGTTGGAAATAATATTGTCTCCCAAATTCATCCCTTCTTCCGGTTTGAGATTGATATCGTCAATCAAGAACATGTAACGTCCTTGTTCCAACACCTTGGTATAATAATCTCCCATACCCGTATAATTGTTGGCTTTGATGTACCACTCATCCCCTTTCACCACCGCATAGAAATTCTTTTCTGTTTCTTTTTTGCCACTTTTCAACATATACCGCCCGACATCTCTGCTTCCCATCCTTCTCAGGTGAGAACGGGTATAGTGATAGTTTCCCTTCCAGAGGTCGAGGAAGTTATAAACCCCCAAAACCTGATTCTTATTTGGATTGGCGACCCGCTTGGTATTTGTTTCCCGGGCCAAGGCAGCAGCCGCAGCATTTTGTCGTTGTTCATCAAACTTTTGCACACACTGAAAAAAGGCTTCTTCCAGGCGAATGGAATGCCCATTGGTCACATCCAGTTTTTCACCAGACAGGTCAACACTTATGACCGCTTTTTCCTTTTGGTCCTGCCCCACGAAAGCTGCTTCCATATGGAGATACCCCTTTTCGGAGGAGCGTCGTAGGTGCTCCCACAAGTATAACTCCCGAATCTGCATCACTACCGGCTCCGCTTGCTCATTTGGATGTATCCATTTATTCACTTTATCGAGAGTGATTTTGAGAAAACCAATTTCCTGAATCAATGGACGCTTAAAGACCTTATCAGATCCTCGGTTGACAATCCCCAGATTGGCTTTAAAAGCCCGCTGATCTTCAATTTGTTGGATAAAAAAACCGGCATTGATCGAGGCATCGATATGGTCTGCCAAGCCAATTACCCGGTAACTGGTTTGCGCCATTCCCAACTGGGCGGCAAAAATCACAATAAGCAAGAAGTAAACTTTTTTCATAGCCACTATTTTCAGGTGCACCACAATTTACGATTTTCTATGCTTTCTTGCACAAACCAACAAATTTAGTTTGTCAATCCTTTTCTATTTTCAAAATTTTTGCATGAAAAAAGCAAGATTTGCCTTTATTTCCTATAAGCGCTTGAAATCCAAACAAGCACTTAATGGAGAAGGCGTGCAAAATAAATTGCTTCATATTTAAATCTCCTCCCGGCGGTAGAAAATATAATCTGTATTTGGGGGTGCAATATCCGCCTGACGAAAAAGCCATGCCAGTTGCCCCCGATGATAGGTGCCATGATTCACGATATGCAATAGGATATCATGAATGGAATTGCTGAAGGATTGCCCTTTTGTGTTTTCGTAATGCACTATTTCTGAAAGGTCGGCTTCCGCCAATAAGGCAACGCTGCGCTTGTAACATTGCATGTTGATCTCAGCCATCTCGTCTGGAAGCTGCTCGGCCCAAACGGAAACATTTGTTCCATCGGGACGAATGCGATTGAGCCATATTTGATGAGCATTCAAGATATGGCTCATCAGTAAAACCGTATGATCAGGAAGAGGAGAGGTCTTATTGAGCAGATGAATATAACGTTCATTGGCCTCCCAGTGGTAGTCAAGATAGGTCGTAAAGAGGGCTTCCATGGACAGTCGATATTTTACCACCCAAGTTAGGGAAATGAGTGCTTACCTGCAAGCCTAAATTTTGGGGAGTTAAATAATTTGGTTAAAAAATATTTGAATAGCCAGAGGAGCGAAGTAACCCCAATAGCAGAGTGCTCTTTCACCTCACTCCTGTGGCCATAAATCTATTCTTCAAAGCCATTCACTCCATTTACCGTAGTATATTTAAAGCTCAGCTTCTGATCGGGATTGATATAACGGAATGCCGATTGACACATCAAGGTGGCTTCGTGGAACCCACACAGAATCAGCTTCAGTTTACCCGGATAGGTATTGATATCACCAATGGCGTAAATACCGGGCAGATTGGTGCTGTAATCCAAGGTATTCACTTCAATGGCATTTTTATCAATTGTCAATCCCCAGTCCGAGATGGGCCCCAGTTTTGGTGACAACCCAAAGAGTGGCACAAAATGGTCAGTTGCCTTAGAGATCTGGCCCCGAGTTTTATGCTTGATCATCACATCAGTCAATTTCCCATTTCCGACCAAACCTACGGCCTGCGATTCCGTCAACAAATCAATTTTGCCATTGTGAGCCAACTCCATCACTTTTTCTACGGAGTCCGGTGCGCCACGAAATTCATTTCGGCGGTGAATAAGGGTGACCTCACTGGCTACATCCGATAGATAAATGGTCCAATCCAATGCGCTGTCACCTCCTCCGGCCAATACCACTCGTTTATTGCGGTAAAACTCCGGATCCTTAATGATGTATTCCACTCCGTGGTCTTCGAAATTCTCCAGGTTTGGAATCGGTGGTTTACGCGGCTCAAAACAGCCCAATCCTCCGGCAATAGCGATCACCGGTGCTTCGATTTGGGTACCTCGGTTGGTGGTCATGCGATACATTTTCTCACCGACTTTTTCAATACTTTCGGCACGCTCGCCCAAGGTAAAGCCGGGTTTGAATGGGGCAATTTGCTCCATTAGTTTTTCCACCAGTTCTCCAGCCAAAACAGAGGGATATCCGGGAATATCGTAAATAGGCTTTTTCGGATAAATTTCCGATAACTGACCTCCAGGCATCGGCAATGCGTCCACCAAATGACACCGCAACTTCAACAGTCCCGCTTCAAAAACCGTAAACAGCCCCACCGGGCCTGCTCCAACGATCAGTATATCTGTCTTAATCATGATCTTAAAGAATTAAAATTTGTCACAAAGATAAAGAATGTTCTGCTTTTCGGGTTCCCCGAAAAGATGACTGTAATCTATACAAATAATGATTTTAATTAGTTTATCCCTTATTGGCGGCCGGTTTTGCAAAATAGCCGGGGTGCAAGCCGCATTCCGTTTTTTCTTGTCCGGCCCAACGACCACTGCGACCGGCTCCAGCCTGGGTGCAATTTTCACAGCCTACCGAACCGTATCCCAACGCCTCCAGTGGGTGACGGGGTAAGTTGTGTAAAGATTGGTAATAGAGAAATTCCCCTTCGTCAATGTCCACCAATGGATGAAATTTTAATATACCATCCTGCCATTCAAAAATACGGAGATTGGCGCGATGAGGCGTTTGAAAGCCCATTACACCTGAAATCCAAACTTTGTGCCTGGCTTTGATAGGTTCTAATGGAGCAACTTTATTGATATAACAACAATCATCTGGTCGATTTTGCCACCAGACGCCATCGTGGGTTTTGGCATTTTCCTGCTGGTCTGGTTTTACATCCACCACTTGAAGCTGAAACAGATCAGTCAATTGAACCTTATAATCTATTGTTTCTTGAAAATGGTAAGTCGTATCCAAAAAATAAACGGTCTGCTGTGGGTGGACGCGACTAATCAAAGACAGCAAAAAAGCAGAACTAGTCCCAAAGGAAGAGGTAAACAAGACCTCCTTTTCAGAAAAATAGAAATACAATTTACGGATTCGGGATTCAAAGGATAACGGCGTAAACTGCTCATTCAATTGCTCGACGGTCAATTTTGTCGATTTGCGGTAGGTCGTCATTTTTCACAATTTTATTAAAGAACCAAAAAGCAAAGGCCTTCTCAGATTTTCGTCCGAGAAGGCCTTTGTTTGGATTTAAGTCATGCTATTTTACCCCAACAATATGCAGCTCCCGGCTCTGTTAGACAGAGTCATCATACAGCAACAGCAACAAGTTGATTTTATTAGCAGAGCTTTCATCTTTTCCGTTTTACAAGTGCAAGTTTAGAGAGGATATGTGAAACAAACAAGTATATATTAAACTTTTTTAACATGTAAACATGAATATTGTTTCATATTTTCGAATGTCGCTAAATTATAAGATGCTTTATTTTAATCATTTAAATAATTATTTATTTTTAATTTAAAAAAACATCCATTTGTTTACATAATAAAAAGGCCACTCCAAAATTGAAGCGGCCTCTTTTCTAATCACATTCCACCATTCGGTGGCGTCTGAACTTAATTACATAATTTCATCTTTCCGTCACTAGTACTTGAGTACCCGAACCGTTTTCACGTCCGATTTGCCATATTTCATTCTAATGAAATAGGCGCCGGTGGGGAAAGCAGACAAATCTATCTGCTGACGTTCAACATTTGCAGGAAGCTGAATAGTAGTCATGCGCTTTCCGCTCATTGAGACTACCTCAAGGGTAATGTCCTGATCAAATGTTTCAAAGAATTCAATCGTAACCAGATCGTTTGCCGGGTTTGGATAAACCAGTGACAGTTCAGAATCACCGTAGATGACAGCATCAACCACATCAGAAAGTAAGGTATTGCCATTATCTTCAACCGCTTTTACGCGATAATAGCTTCGGCCTTTCTTTGGTGTGACGTTATAAAATTCAAAGTATTGTATTCCATTTTCGGTATCTACCGGGTCAGTAATTGTACCAACCAAGTAGAAGTTTTCACCATCCATTGATCGCTCTACTTCATAGGTGATACCTCCATTGTTGTCTTCTACATTCCAGCTCACACGAATACGCTTAGTGGCCTGATCCTCCACATCGGCATCAATGACCAATCCGGTACCACAGTCCACCGGACTATTGGTGATGTGAATAGTTTCCTGATCGTAGGCCGTACAGTCGTCTTCGGTTACTTCAAGCAATATATTGCGATTTCCGGTAGATGTAAAGGTAACCGTTACCGGAGATCCTACTGCTGTATTTGGAACCGCTCCGGAACCAAAATGCCAGGTAATCACAGCATCTGGGCCAACGTTATTTGCCGTGAAGGTCACCTCGTCGTTACGACAAGCCTCCCCAGGACCGGTAATGACCGGCACTACTTCATCTCCGACTACAATTTCTACCGGTTCAGGCTCAATGTAGGTACTACAGCCCTCACGACGAGCACAACGGACAAAGAAGGTCGTTTGATAGAGTGGACCTGGATCATAAGTTGGACTGTTCGTGTTCGGGATTGGTTGATAAGCATCTTGTGTAAATGGGCCCGTGACGGTACTGTACATCCAAATATATTCAATGGGCCCGGAGCCTCCACTAGGCAGTGCGAAACTTTGAATTGGATCGGGATCAACACCAGGACCACACAAATATTGATCAGGGCCAATGATTCCGGGGTCTGTCAGATTCACACAAAGGGAATAGAAACCGGCATCAAAGGTCAGATTGGTTTCATTTTCACCAATGACAAAGATATCCGTCATGCCCATTACCGGATCAGCATCACTATCCAGTGCATCATCCCCACCCGTATTTTGTGGACTTGGTTCTAAACCAAGCGGTTGAATGAAGGTAATCTTATAGGTGCCCGCAGGTACTTCAAAGTAGTAATAACCGTTGCTATTGGTTTGTGTCGTATCTGTGTAGATTGGATCATCTTCGTCTACACTAGTGATGATCACTGTGACACCCGGGATTCCAAGTTCTCCCGCATCCTGAATCCCGTCTTGGTCTTCATCCAGCCATACGAAGTCACCGACAAGGCTCAATGGCATTAAGGTCGCTTCACAGGTAGTGGTACAACCATTTAAATCAGTTACGGTTACCGTATAGTCTCCGCTATCCAATCCGGTGATCACAGAGGTAGTCGCTCCATTGCTCCACAGGTAAGTATAAGGTCCTGTTCCACCGCTCGCCGTACATTCCAATTCGCCATCATTACCAAAGGTAACCGGCATGGTTACATCTACGGTACAAGTTGGCTGATCAAAGGTCGGCACACTAATCGTGGCTGTGGTCGTACAATCATTATCATCAGTGATGGTAACGGTGTAGATCCCTGCACCTAGATTGGTTGCTGTGGAAGTAGTCGCTCCACTGCTCCAGGAATAAGTATACGGTGGGGTTCCACCGATACCCGTAGCCGTTGCGGCACCGTCATTTTCTCCAACGCAGGTGCTAATAATTCCAGTGATGTCAATGCTAAGCTCAGCAGGTTCTCCAACGCTAACAGTGGTGGTGGCGGTACACTCATTGGCATCTGTTACGGTAACGCTATAAGTCGTTGCCGAAAGGCCAGAAGCCGTTGCAGTAGTGGCACCGGTACTCCATTCATAAGTGTATGGCGCAGTTCCACCAGTTGCCGTTACCGTAGCGCTACCATCTTCAAAACCATTACAAGTCACATCTACCACCGTGGTGGTCAGGGTAATTGCAGAAGGTTCTCCAACCGTAACAGTACCAATAGCCATACAGCCAGCAGCGCCAGTAACCGTAACGGTATAGGTCCCGGGAGCCAGGTCCGTAATGGTTTGTGTATCACCGCCATTGTCCCAATCATAGGTATATGGCATTTCTCCACCATTGGCAGTTACTGTAGCGGTTCCATCGGTAGCCCCATTACAAGTAACATCGGTGGCCATCATTTCAATTTCCAGGTTGGCCAACTGCGTAATGGTAGCCGACCCGGTAGTGGTACAGTTATTGGCATCCGTCACTGTCAAGGTATAAGTACCCGCCGCCAAATCTGAAATAGTGTTGGTTGTAGCACCATTGTCCCAAGCATAAGTGTACGGAGCCGTACCGCCGTCTACTGTTGCCGTAATGGCACCAATATTTTCATCGGAACAAACGATGTTGGTCACATCGAAGTCGATCGTCAACTCTGGTAATTCCTGAACACTAATGGTTTGTGAACTCACCGTACAGCCACTGATGTCCGTTACCGTCAGTCCATAGATACCAGCAGTAAGACCGGTGATGGTTTGAGTGGTTTCGCCATTACTCCACAAATAAGAGTAAGGCCCATTTCCTCCAATGACAATCGCTGTAGCTTCACCCGAAGCAGTGCCTCCACATTCAATAATTGGTGAACTTACGGTCAAATCCAACTCGACCGGCTCATCGATGGTTACGGAGGTTTCTGCCGTACAGAAATTGGCGTCCGTGACCGTCAAAGTATAGGTACCAGCTACCAGGTTACTTGCGGTAGCCGTAGTTTGTCCATTACTCCATTCGTAAGTATAAGGTGAAGTACCTCCGTTTACAGTAGCGGTTGCAGAACCAGAATCTTCACCGAAGCAAGCCGCATCCGTTCCCAGAGCAGTAACCGTCAATTCTTCTGGTTGATCAATGCTGATCGACTGTACCAAATTACAACCATTTGCTTCTGTCACCGTAACAATATAAGTACCAATGGTCAAATCGACGATCTCATTGGTTGTTGCGCCATTGCTCCACAGATAAGTATAAGGTAGCGATCCGCCACTTGGGTTGATCAAGATACTACCGGTACTTCCATCAAAACAAAGCACATCTCTTGGCACAATAGAAAGCTGGAAGTCATCAATCACGTCAATACTCACTTCAGCCGTCACCGTACAACCCAATGCGTCCGTTACCGTGACGATGTAGGTCCCTTCTCCAAGGTTTTCTATTGATTCTTCTTCTTCTCCATTATTCCACATATAGGTATATGGCGGAGTACCTCCGGTAACCACTACCTGAGCATTACCACTATCTTCACTACCACAAACGATTTCCGTACCGGTAATCTCAGCCATCAATTCAGGTGCTTCCGTAATGGTTACACTCGCCATAGCGGTACAATCATTGGCATCCGTGACGGTGACCGTATAGCTTCCAGCAGCAAGACCAGTCACCGTTTGCGTCGTTTCGCCATTGCTCCAAGCATAAGTGTATGGCAAGGTGCCACCACTTGGATTGGCCGTAGCCGAACCGTCCAGTGATTCAGGACAGATAGTCTGGGCATCGGAAGAAATGCTTACTTCCAATAATGGTGGCTCGTCAATTTGAATGGTTTGCGATACCGTACAGCCATTGGCTTCAGTGGCCGTTATTGAATAAGTACCAGCAGCTACATCAGTGATACTGGCTTCGGTACTTCCATTACTCCAGATATAAGTATAAGGCTCAGAGCCGCCGGTTACAGTAGCTGAAGCGCTACCTGTATTATCACCAAAACATAAGAGATCCTGAACGTTGACACTCAGGTCAAGGTCATCAACCACTAGTATGGTAAATTGACCGGTAGCGGTACAGAGGTTGGCATCCGTTACGGTGACATCATAAGTACCTGTAGCCAAATCACTTACAGTAGATGTTGTTGCCCCATTACTCCATAGGTACGAAAATGGTCCAGTGCCACCATCCACAAGTGCTGTTGCTGACCCAGTGCTGCCTTCTCCACAAGCAACTGGTGTACCGACTACGCTTACCGTTAGGCCCGGCGCCTCATTAATAGTTGCCGAAGCGATATCCATACAACCGTTGACGTCCATCACGGTAACAGTATAGCTGCCCGCAGATAAATTGTCAATACTTGCAGTAGTCGCCCCTGTACTCCATATATAGGCAAACGGCGCTGTTCCACCCGAGACTACCGCAGCAGCCACACCATCATTTGCTCCTTCACAAACCAGATCGGTGGCTGTAATATCTACCGATACTTCTGGTGGCGCAACGATGATAATAAACCCCGTTGCAGTACAACCGTCACTATTGGTCACCGTAACGTTGTATTCTCCTTCACCCAATCCATTGATTGTTTGGGTATTTCCGCCATTGTCCCATTGGTAGGAATAGGGCGGTGTTCCAGCCGTTACATTGGCCGTAGCCGTACCATTACTGCCACCGCACGTGGTAATATTTGTTCCGGTAACCATCACCTCAAAATCCGGCGCAGCTTCAACTATCGCTGTAGTTGTAGCCGTACAGCCCACCGCATCAGTAACGGTCAAGGTATAAGTTCCCGGAGCCACATGCATTACAACCTGCGTGGTGGCCCCATTGCTCCACAGATAAGTATAAGGAGTCACCCCACTATTAGGTGTTCCCGTCAAGAATCCATCATTTTCATCCGGACAGGTTTCCGGAGTTCCCATTCCACCAAGCATCAGATTGGAAAGATTCTGCAATGGGATATTCAGTGTTTCCTGACAGCCATTGGCATCAGTCACCGTTACGGTATAGGTGCCAGCAGTTAAGTTCATGATAAAAGAGGATGTCTGCCCTGTATTCCATAAATAAGAATAGGGACCGGTACCTCCACTGACCATCACCGAGATACTACCATTGCTATCTCCTGTACAGACCGGTGAATTCGCATTGGGGGTAATCACAATAGGTGCAGGTCCGGTAACTGTACCCGCTGCGGCATCAGTACATCCGTTTACATCCGTTACGGTAACGGAATAGAGCCCTGGGCTGAGGTTGTTAATAGATTGAGTGGTTGCGCCATTACTCCAAAGATAAGTGTAAGGAGGATTTCCCCCGGTTGGATTGGCCACAATACTACCATCATCGGCATCCGGACAGGTCAAATCATTTACATTTAAGGACACCTCCAAGGGCGTTCCTTCGAGGGTGACACACCCCACTGCACCACAATAGTGCTGGTCGGTAACGGTGATACAATAGGTTCCGACTGGCAGGTTGGTAATTGTAGCCGTGGTTGCTCCTGTTGCCCAATTGTAATGATAGGGAGGTACCCCGCCATTACCTTGTGCAGTAACAGAAAACGGAAAATCACAGACATTTGGGAAAAAGGTAATGGTCACCAACTCAGGCTCGTTGATGACAACTGTTTCCGTTACAGTAAAACTAGTGGCATCAGTCACTGTCACTGAATACGAGCCGGCCGCCACATCACTTAACGTAGCCCCCATTGTGGCCGTGCTCCATACATAAGAAAAGGGCCCCGTACCCCCTGAAGGGATCACAGTAACACTCGCATTGGGCAATCCATTGCAAGTTGGTTCCGTAACATCAAAAGAAAGGGAAAATTGTGCGTTTGTAAATTGTGTAAACAGCAAAAAGCTGCCTATCAAAAAGAATAATCGGTTGGGGGGGAACAGCCTTGAGTTACTTACAGGGCTGTTGTTTGGTAGTAAAGTTCTACGCATAGTGGATTAATAATTTGTTAGTAAAAAAAACCTGCTCAACCAGTACCTTTAAATAGGCATTGGTTTTCAATCTTAGATATAGGTTGTGATGTCCTTAAACTTTACGCAATACAAGCAAAGGCTCTCTTTGGAACAAAGAGATTATCAATGAAGGGTTGTGCAGCCGAAACTGCCTAAAAGTGTGGGGTCTGAAATTTACACCTAAGGTATAAATCCAGGAATTACTAATTGGTGACAAAATAACAATTTTCTTATCAATTCACCAATTTGTCTGAAGATAATTTTTAAACAAAAAAGTCGCATCACGGTTTTTCGCGATACGACCTACTACTAACAAATTATAATCCCATGAACATATTATGTACGATTGAAAGCATTTTTGAAATTTTTCATCCAAAAAACTTTTGTCTCGTCTGATACCAGCTTCATCCTTTTTTCAAAAAAATTCTCGAATGAGCGGTATGATATACTGGTGGGCTGAGGTGGTTGTCTATTAAACTTGTAACAGAGGTACTTTAGTATAATTTTAGAAAAAAATTAACAAGTTATTGGGCTGAAAGAAGATTTGGAAGAAGGGAGGTGGTAAATCATTCCGTTCTTTGACCATTTTCCAAACCTACGGGCATAGCGGGCAAAAAAATAAGTCGCATCACTCTCCCTGTGATACGACTTATTCCATTTTAACAAATTATAATCCCATGAACGTTAGAAGTGGCTTTAAAGCCTATATGAGTTTTAAATGTCATTCATTTTTGTGAGGGAAGTATTTGTAATAGTAAGTCAGGTAATCCCCATTAACCTGACTTACTATCGACAAACAATAAATCCCATGTACATATCCAAATTTTGAATTGGCTGATTCTTTAACCAGCCGTACTTTCGTTTGACAATACAAACATCTTAAATAATACTCCCGAAAACAAAGACAAAATAGGGCTTTTGTGAAAAAAATATCTGCGAATAAAAAAGCTTAACAAAAACATTAACCACTGAAAACCAGATAAATAAAAAACACAACTTACTCCAAAAAGTGAAAAAAATCATTTCAAAAATTGTCGAAAAAGAGTACTTTATTTTGATTTTTTTTCAAAAAAAAGTTAAAAAAACCTGGAACAAGCTCGGATTGAAGCTAAATTTTTTCGTTTTGAAACGAAAAAAATCACTCTTCGAAGGGATTGGCGAAGGCTGGATTTCGGGTAAAAGTGGTATCCGTGAGTGTTTTCAGGAAAGCAATTAGATCTGATTTTTGCTGTTCAGTGAGGGAAAAAGGCCGGATATTAGGGTCCTCATTAATGACCCCGTGCCCCCCATTGCTATAATGATTAAGGACTTCTTCTAAGGTTTGAAAACGGCCATCGTGCATATAAGGTGCTGTTAATTCAATATTACGCAAGGTCGGCACCCGAAATTTTCCATTGTCATATTGAGAATGGGTCACCCCTCCCCTCCCTAAATCCGGAAAATCATCCAGGCTTGCTACCGCATCCAAACCATTATTTTTAAAATCGTTATTGCTAAAATTAGGTCCTACATGGCAATGGGAGCATCCTGGGTGGGCTATATTTTGATCATCCTCAATAAAAAAGAGCAACTTACCCCGCTGTTGGGTATTGGTAAACCATTGACCATTCTCCCAGGTCACCTGATCAAAGCGGGAGTTAGCACTAATTAAAGTTCGCTCAAACTGGGCAATGGCTTTCACCACCAACGTTTTATCCAGGTCCCTCAAACGTTCAATGCCAAAAGCTTGTTTAAACCAAGTCGGATATTCTGCATGGTTGCGCAGTTTTTCCTCCACATTTTCCCAGCTTTCATTCATCTCGACGTGATCTTCCACGGGCACCAATGCTTGCTCCTCTAAAGTAGCCGAACGACCGTCCCAGAAAAATCCATTCGGATTATAAGCCAAATTCACCAGGGCCATCGCATTTCGTGTACCGGACAAGCCCAACACTCCAACGCTGGTAGATTGCCCATCGGTAAAAGAATGTTCTAATTGATGACATGTGGAACAAGATTGGGTGCTATCAGACGACAAAATGGGGTCATAAAATAACCGGCGCCCCAGTTCCACACCAGCCACCGTCATCGGATTATCTTCGGGAATTGGCGGCGGTGACAACCATTCAGGTAAATCCCATTCATAGGGTTCGGGCTGATACTCCCCGCCAATGAGCTCATCTCCGGGCTTATCCTTTTCTGATGCACAATCAGCCGCTGTCATTAGCAACAATCCACTCAGAAAAAAAAGATATAAGCGCCAGGTCCTCATAGTGGTTATTCAAATGGATTGGAAAAAGCCGGATTGGTCACGAAGCTCTCATCAGTCAAGGTCTTCAGAAAGGCAATCATCGCTGCTTTTTCTTCATCGGTTAGCGTAAATTGTTTAATATTGGTATCCTCATTTTCAACTCCGTGGCCACCAGACATATAGTGCTCAAGTACTTGATCCAGTGTTTGAAAACGGCCATCGTGCATATACGGTGCTGTCAATTCAATATTGCGTAGAGTCGGTGCCCGAAATTTTCCATTGTCATAGACCGAGTTGGTTACCTCTCCTCTGCCCAGGTCTGGAAAATCCGCAATATCAGCCACATCTTCAATGCCGTTATTGAAGTATTTATTATTGGTAAAAAAGCGGTCGCCATTGTTATGGCAATGAGAACACCCCGGGTGATTTAAGAGTGGAGAATCCTCAAAAAAGAAGAGGGATTTACCCAATTCTTCTTCTTCTGTAAACTCCTCATCATTTTTCCATACCACCTGATCGTATTTAGAGTTAAAACTCAATAAGGTTCGTTCAAACTGGGCAATGGCTTTCACGGCCAGTTCCTTACTGATTTCACTCTTTTTCTCAATGCCAAACGCCTTACGAAACATTTGGGGATACTCCGCATGACGCCGCAATTTCTCCTCTACATTTTCCCAGCTTTCATTTAACTCCAAGTGGTCCTCCACGGGCAACAGGGCCTGATCTTCCAAGCTCTCAGCTCGTCCGTCCCAGAAAAAGCCATCATTATTATAGGCCATGTTTACAATCGACATGGCACTTCTTCTTCCGGTCATACCCAACACGCCTTTGCTCACTGCCAGTCCATCGGTAAAAGCTTTTTCCTGCAAATGGCAACTTGCACAAGCCTGGGTACTATCAGAAGACAAAATGGGGTCGTAAAACAAATGGCGCCCCAATTCAATGCCGTCCACTGTTAGGGGATTATCTTCCGGAATAATCGGCCCAGCAGTAATCCACTCCGGAATCTCCAACGTATATTCCTGTGGATCATAGGGTCCTTCGATCAGGTCATCATCTGGGCAATTGGTACAGCCCATCGGCCCATCGTCATCATCGCGACAGCCGATTACTAAAAAAAGTACCAGTAATAAGGAGGTCCAGTAAAATTTCATGCTCAAGTTAAATTATAAAGGGTATTCAATGGGTGGCGTTTGTAGCCCTGTGGTATCAGTCAAAGTTCTTAAAAATGCAATCAAATCTGCCTTGTCTTGAGGCGATAAATGCAATTTCCTGACATTCGGGTTTAAATTTTCAGCGAAGTGACCACCGGAAGCATAGTGATCCACCACTTCATCTAAGGTCTTAAACCGACCATCGTGCATATAGGGAGCAGTCAGTTCAATATTGCGCAAGCTGGGCACTCGAAACCGGCCGTTATCATAACGGATGCCGGTAACCGCTCCGCGCCCAACATCAGAGAAATCCTCCAGTGTTTTCACTTCCTGGATGCCATTATTCAAAAAATCCAGATTTGTAAATAGCGGATCTAGGTGACAATGCCCACATTCAGAAACCGGCAAGGTTTCCGGAGAGGCATCAAAAAAGATGGTAAACCCTCGTTGCTCTGATTCCGAAAACACTGATTCGCCCCGCATCACTTGATCGTACTTGGCGTTAAAACTCACCAAGGTTCGCTCGTATTGCGCCAATGCTTTAGCCACCAGATATCGGTCAATGCTGTCGGCTACTGTAATGCCAAAGGCCCTTCTAAAATAGGCGGGGTATTCCGGGTGCAGGCGCAGACGATCCTCCACCACCTCCCAACTATTGTCCATTTCCAAAGTATCTTCAATGGGTATCAGAGCCTGAGCTTCCAAGGAAGGCATTCGACCATCCCAAAAAAGTCCTTTATAGAAGTAGCCAACATTCACCAATGACATAGCGCTGCGACGACCTTCCAACCCGCGGATCCCCAAACTCTTGGCCAGACCATCCGTAAATGCCTTTTCCGGTTGGTGGCAATTGACACACGCCTGCGTACTATCACGAGACAGAATGGGGTCAAAGAAAAGTTTCCGCCCCAGCGCAATCCCCTCCTCGGTCAAAGGATTATCGGCGGGGATCAACATTTTGACAAAGCGGTCAGATTCTTGTAGGTGATATGGTGTGGGTTGGTAAGCAATATGAGTCAACTCACCAACATCGACAGGCGTATCAGAGCTGCATTGAGTTAGTAAAAAAATACAACTCCCGACCCCCAAAATGACGAGTGATCCTAGTCGTATGCTCATGGCACTATTATTAAAGCACGCTGGCTAAGTGCATGTTTGGATGTAGTCCCTGAAGTATATTCGGGCAAGCTATTCAGTCCCGGTAAAACCGGGATTTTGAGACCTCTTTTCGGCGATCTTTTCGTCCGTCTCGGCTGAGCCGAGTTGTACTCAAAAATGAGCCTCGTGAGCACCCAAAACCTGCAATTTTCGCTGCTAAAGCACCAGCTCCAAACATGCACTAATGGTTGAGCATTGGCCAGCGCAAAATAAATACGTTACTATTGTACCGCAATGGCTGTTGCCAAGCGGTTGGCAATTCCCTCATAGATTTCCGGGTTATTGGTGTGGTCTTGGGTCACTTCACGGAAATCGATGAAATTACCATTGCCATCATCCAATACTCGATGCAAATCCACTGAAAAATTAATTTTCTTCACGGTTCCCCCCACAATTTCCATATCAATGGGAAAGGTCAACTCTTGATAGAGGCTATTATGTCCAGAGTGGAAAGTAAGCTTTCCATCATTGGTATACTCGCCATTTCCTTCCAGATCTGCATTGCCTTCAATCTTGGTAAAAACGTACCCCAAGGCTGCCGACCAATAGTGATCATCAAGCGGATGAGGTGGTGTGTAGTCACTGGGGTTGGTGCTATTCAAGGCTTCCGTCAACCCCAACCCAAAGCGGATTTGCGTATACTTCCCGTCCGGAATATCAGTGTAAGTCAGGTTAATGCCCTGTTGAGCAGCCGTCTCATCCACAATTTCTTTAAAGCTGATCAATTCTACATCCGATAAGGGCACCGTTTGTTCTACGCCAGAGGTATTAGACACCAGTTCAAGGTTGGAAATGTAAAACTGGAACAATTGAAGTTTCACTTTCATGCCCGCTTCATAGTCATATTCTTTAGCAAACATCACCAATGGTTCACTATCATAGACGCCTTTAAAATTGATAATAGCTTCACCAGGGGTCGGCTCTACTTCCCGCTCACAATCAGCAGCCATAAAAACCAAGCCGAGTATTCCCAAAAACAATATTCTTTTCATAATGAGAGATTTTTTCATTTAGAACGCTTAATTGGACTCGATGTTAACCAAAGAATAGGCATCTGCAAGCTGCTGAACAAATTTTTCGGCAATTTGGGCCTCTGTATCGTTTCTCACGTCAACATTACTAAACCAAGACAAATAATCAACCCTCAAAGTAAGCAAAAGGTTGAAACCTTCCAGATGATTAAAATCATTAGGCAGATCGATCTCCACCGGTACCGTGCCTTGATTAATATCGGTAGTCACGACTCTTGGAATGGTATCCGTGGCCACCGTGTCCTGGAAAAAGGAGGTCTTGGTGTAGTAATACCGACCATCCTGAAAATTGTACATCGTATCCGTTTGCACAGCCAGCGGATTACCCGCCGCAAAGTCGAGGGGATTCAAGCGATTGAGGTCAGCATATAGCCCTACGTCAAAGCGCAGTTTATCAAATTGGCCAGTTTCCCGAAAATCACCTATTGTCAAAACAGGAGAAATCCCCGCATTGACCAGCAACCAATCGGGTATGAATGTGACCAATTCCGGATCACCCGTTTGGTTTAGATCAATTTCCACCGTTTCATTGATTCTTAAAATGGAGCCATCCGCCCGAATCAACTCAAAATTGGATAAATAGTACTGGATATTCTGAATGCGAAAGGGTTGACCCACTGCGTCATAATAAACCGAATCATTATACACCAGGCGGTAGATAGTATCCGGCAATTCGACGCGGTGCTGAAGCTGAAGCTGTAAATTGGGATAGTTGCAACAATCTTCAACCGGCACATCGGAGCAATAGACATCTGCACTGGGATCAAAATTAGTGGCTCTAATGTCGAGGCAGCCTTCCTGGTCTTCGTAACATCCCGAAAAGACAAAAAGGATCAGTAAGGTCAAAATAAGGGATAGGCTTTGCGTAACTATCCTACTGCAAACTTTGTTCATATTCCTTCAACAACTTTTTGACCAACTGCTTCACCTGCGAAGAGAATTCTTTATTCAGAATCCAATTGTAGTAATGCCGGTCTTTGTACAGGGTCTCACCAACGGGTTTTCCGTTGTATTTGCCAAAAGCAAATACAGGTGTACCATTGGCATCCAACTTCATTTTCTGGGTAGCGTCGAGAAAGCGCATATCGTTGGTAAATTCATGCAGGGCCTGAATGTCTTTTTTGATGGGCGCTTCGCTCACCACTCCATCATTATCAACGTAATCGACCGCTTCATATTTTTTCAATTGGCCTTTAAATACTTCGATGGTGGCCTTTACATCGGCCATAGCATCGTGGGCATCTTCCAAATCCTGGTCACAGTAATATTTAAGGGCCGCCTTGAGGGTACGAGGCTCCATTTTGTAAAAAATGCGCTGCACATCAATCAGCCTTCGACGATCCATTTCCAACTCCATGCCTACTCTGGCAAATTCTTCCATTAAAATCGGAATGTCAAAACGGTTGGAGTTGTAGCCCGCCAAGTCTGCATTTCCAATAAAGTCATATAGCTTTTGGGCGACCTGCTGGAAGGTAGGTTTATTGGCTACATCCTTTGGTAGAATGCCGTGTACGCCCATGGCTTCCTCCGAAATGGGGATACCGGGATTGATCAACATTGACAATTCATCCGGCGCTTTATCGCCGGGAAAATACTTGATAATGGCGATCTGTATGATGCGGTCTCTCACAACACTTAGGCCGGTTGCTTCGATATCAAAAAAACAAAGAGGCCGATCGAGTTGAAAATCCATGAATGCTCGGTTTTTAGGCTAATTTTGAAATAATTTATCCAAGCCAGAGGTATAATCCGTTTGTAAAGTGCCATCCTCTTGACTAACAATGAAATAGGCTTCAATTTCGGGCAATTGGGCGGCCAGCATTTTTGCCTGGTCATACCCCATCACCATAAATGCCGTTGCATAGGCATCCGCCACAGCACAGCTCGGTGCAAAGACGGAAACACTCAACAAGCGACTCCGCTCCGGAAATCCGGTTTTGGGATTGATGGTATGGCTGTATTTCACCCCGTCTACTTCGTAGAAATTCCGATAGTTCCCTGAGGTGGCCACTGCTTGGTTCAATAGAGGAACGGCCACTTGAATGTCGTCAACAGCGGCTCCCTCTTTGGGCACATTGATTCCTATTTTCCAATCATCTCCTCGTGGGCTTTGCCCTTTGGCGCGTGCCTCACCACCAATATCTACCAGGTAATTCGCAACCCCTTGCTTTTCCAATAACTCACCAACCGCATCTACTGCATACCCTTTGGCGCAAGCACTAAAATCCAGTTGAACATCAGGAGCTGTTTTTTGCAATTGGAAATGCCCCTCCTGTTGATCTAAGGCCACCTTTGCAAAGCCCACATACTGCATCAGCGAATCGATAACCTTTCGATCAACATCTGTTACGGGTTTCTTTTCAGTATACCCAAATCCCCAGTAATTGACCAGTGGCATCACGGTGGGGTCAAAATTTCCATCCGTTTTTTCAAAAACCATACGGGCCACCTCAAAGTTACGCATAAAATGAGCCAATCGGGCTTCATCCACATTTTCCGGCCAGGAAAAGCGCTCTGCCGATTGGTTGATCAAGGAAATGGTAGCGGTATCAATATAGGTAGACACTTCCTGATTGATCTCAATCAGCAGTTGATCAATGTCCTCTTGAAAATCGCGCTCGCCGGCATCCAAATAGGTGACCCGATAATAAGTACCCATCGTTTTGCCCTCCAGTTTCACCGCAGCCGTAGCAACCAAACCCGTTTGTTTGGCAGGCTCAGAGCCACAGCTCAATAAAATCAGCAGGATTAAAAAAGAAAGTGCCTTTTGCATGGCTAAATCACTTTTCGCCACTGAGCATCCACAGAATACCACCCTGGCCCGGTGAGCAGCAACACGGCAAATGGCACCAAGTATAAAATTGCTTTTTCAACATTCGCCAATGGCGCTCCGAGATTTACAAAAAAAATAGCCACCAACATGGTGAAGATCAAAGGAATCGTTGCATACCGGGTAAATAGTCCTATGACAATAAAAAAAGCACAGAGCACTTCTGCAAAAACGGCAAGAAACAGAGAAACAGTTGGTCCCAATCCAATCGGGTCACCAAATTCGTAAGGTGCTCCTGCCAGTAGCTTGTCAAATTTCCCCCAGCCATGGCCCAGGATCATTAGTCCTCCAAAAGTGAGTCGCAATAATAATAGTGCTAGATCTTGCTTTCTGGAAATCATGGATTGTGTTGTTTTATAATTAATTTTCTTCTATTTATTTAAAAATCCTTCACGAACCGCATCTTCTTGCACGCCATGCAATTGAACGGGTTTCGTAGGCTTTTTGTTCTTGCGCAATCGCATATTGAGGAATTCCACAAATAAGGAGAAGGCAATGGCAAAATACAAATACCCTTTAGGCACTGCCCCAATAGTGCTTCCTGCAATCGTCAGGTGCGCCAGGTGCCCTCCTTCTATTATTAGCATAAATCCAATCAGGATCAAAAAGGCGAGCCCCAACATCTGGATGGTCGGATGCTTATTAACAAAGTTGCCGACAGGTACCGCAAACAACATCATGATCAACACAGATAACACGACTGCGATAATCATGATCACCAAAGCACCTGATACCCCATTGGTCATTCCTACTGCCGTCAAGATGGAGTCAAATGAAAAGACGATATTGATTAAGGTAATTTGAATGATGGCACTGGTAATGGTGGCCTTTACCTTACTTTTATTACCATGTTCATCAATATGGTCTTCTCCTTCTAGCTTGTGATGGATTTCAGAAGTACTTTTGTACAAAAGGAAGATCCCACCAGCGATCAAAATCAGACTTTGCCCGGAAAAGCCCCCTTCTAACCAGCTATAGTGAAATTCGATCCAAGGTTCCTCCATAGCCACTAGGATAGAAACGCCAAACAAGAGTACAATCCGCATGACCATGGCCAAAACGAGGCCAATGTTGGTTGCTCTGGGTCGATCCTTCGGATCCAATTTATTGGCAGCAATAGAGATAAAGATAATGTTATCGATGCCCAGCACAATCTCCAGGAATGTCAAGGTCACCAAGCTCATCCATACCTCGGCACTAGCTAAATCTGGCATTATGAATTCCATACAGGTCAGTTGTTTTGATTAAGCTGCAATTTTACGAAAAAAAAGGCTTTCTGCAGGGTAAACCATTTACAAGCTTTAACTTTGTTTTCAAAAAAAAGACTAAAAGGACTAGACGATGAAGTACAGACGTTTACAGTTAGATGAATTAAAAGAACTTGAAAGAGATTTTATAAAATACCTTGCCGTCAACGCCATTACAGGTGAAGATTGGGAAAAGATAAAAATGGAAAAGCCCGAACAGGCAGAGGCGCACCTTGACACTTTTAGCGACCTGATCTTTGAACGGACCCTGCAAAGTGTGGAATACCTCGAATTAAAAACGCCTAAGGACCTGCGAACTTTCCATTGTGAGCAGGACAAAATTAGTATGCTTGGATTGCTGGTAGAAGGGGAAACCCAACTGGATCTAACCCGCAATGACGGCCCCGAACAAATGATGCAAATGTTACAAGTATCCGGTGCCAAATTAAAAATGTATAGTGGCCAAAGAGCTTACCGGGAAGAGCGGGAAATGGAATTGTTTAAATTGATGGAGCAAGGGGCGCTCATTTCCAGAGATGGGGGCATGTATAAACTGCTATTACAATTGAAGGAATGAGTGCATGTTTGTAGGTAGTCATTCAGAACATGTTTGGAGCTTGCTCCTGCTGAAAACCCGCCTCTAAGGGGTCAAAAATGAGCCTCGCGAGGACCTAAAACCTGCAATTTTTGCTGCTAAAGCACCATCTCCAAACATGCACTGAGGTGATTTTTCAGTTGAAGCAAGTAAACTCCTCTTTTGAAAGGATGTCGTTCCCAAATAAAAAAATTCACTATGATGCAAATGGTAAAATACTACCTGATTGGGCTCTTTTGGGCCTTAACGGCAATGTTAGGTTGGGCTCAGGAGTCCCTAAATGTCACCCTATATGCTCAGGATAATCGAGGAGACACCCGCTATTCGGGAAGTTGGGTCTACGCGGATGAAATGGGACAAGAATACGCCCTAATCGGCGCACGTACGGGTACGGCGATTTACCTGATCAATGATAATGAAAGTGTTACCGAAGTTGGATTTATTCCCGGGCCGGTGACCAACTGGCGGGAAATTACCGTGGTAGCAGATCATGCCTACGTCGTCACCGATGTACAAGGAGAAAATCACGGTATGCAAGTGATTGACCTGAGCAATCTCCCCACAGAAGTCCATTTGGTGACTACTTATACCCAAACCTTTACCAAAGGACACATCATTCAGAAAGATATCTTTTCAGATGCTCCTTATGTGTACGTCAACGGTACCGGCAATAGTGACGGTGTGCGCATTATGGATATTTCCAATCCAGCTGATCCGGTACAAATTGGGTATTATGATCCAGGGTATTATATTCATGATTGTCACGTACGGGGCGACTTACTCTTTGCTGCTGCCTTTTACGAAAGCACTATTGATATTGTAGATATTGCCGATAAGGCCAATCCCGTTTTAATTGCTCAAATTATTGTACCAGGAGGCAGTGTACATAGCTCCTCATTGAGTGAGGATGGTAAATACCTGTTTGTCGCTCCTGAGCAGGATGGCTTACCGGCGAGGGTGTATAATGTGGAAGATTTGGAAAATCCGTATGAAGTCGCCCAGTACACCGCCAATATTGCCAGTCTGGTGCACAATCCATACGTGAAGGGAGATTTTGCCTTTATTTCCCACAACACCGAGGGCCTGCGCGTCGTCGACTTCTCCGACCCCAACGTGCCGGTGGAAGTGGGCTATTATGATACTTGGGAGGGAGAAAGTGGTGGTTTTAAAGGCTTGTGGTCCGCTTGTCCTTACTTGCCGTCCGGCAAAATCATCGGCGGGAATCGAGAAGACGGGTTATATGTTTGGACCTTCAATGGTGCCCGTGCAGGGCGATTTTATGGACATATCACGGATGCCGCAACAGAATTGGTGATTGCCAATGCCTCCATTGTCGTGACACCACAAACAGACACCCTGTTTTCCAATTTGACGGGTGATTTCAGTTCCGGCGGTTTACCCGGAGATTATCATCTGATCATTTCGGCGGAAGGCTATCAGCCACAAGAAATCAGCTTTTCACTAATGGAGGGAGATCAACTGCAATTTGACATCGCATTGGTCCCCATTACGAGCGGAACACCGTTTCCTTCTGAATCGGGGTTTAAGGCCTATCCAAACCCTTTGATCGATAATTTGAAAGTGGAAGGCCCTTCCGAAACGGTAGTCAATTTCAGTCTATACGATCAAAGGGGGAAATTGATTTTCAGAAAAGAAAACCTGCATTTGCCCACAGAGATCCCGCTTTCCGGGCATTCCTTGCCTACAGGAACATATTCTTATCGATTGGTAGATGAAAATGGAAAATCCTGGAGTGGGCAATTGGTGAAGGAGTAAGTGCATGGTTGGAGGTAATCACTCAGTCCCGGTAAAACCGGGATTTTTGAACCTCACTTCGCTGAGCCGAGATGCACTCAAAAATGAGCCTCGTGAGCACCCAAAACCTGCAATTTTCGCGCTAAAGGACCACCTCCCAATAGGCACAAAAAGAGCACTACTCATCCTCCAACAAATCCGGTCGACGTGCCCGCGTGCGGGCTAAAGCTTTTTCGTAGCGCCAATTTTCGATGGCTGGAAAATTTCCAGAGAGCAGAATATCGGGCACCTTCCAACCCCGAAAGTCGGCCGGCCGAGTGTAGACCGGTGGAGCCAGTAGATTGTCTTGAAAAGAATCAAAGAGTGCAGAAGTTTCGTCATTGAGCACCCCGGGAAGCAATCGGCCGAGGGAGTCCACCAGTACAGCAGCAGGCAATTCTCCTCCCGAAAGCACATAATCGCCAATGGAAATCTCCCGGGTAATAAACTGTTCCCGAATGCGCTCATCAATACCTTTGTAATGACCACAGAGGATCATAACATTGTCCTTCATGGACAGCTGGTTGCAAATGCTCTGGTTGAGTCTTTCACCATCAGGGGTCATGTATATGATCTCGTCATATTGGCGCTGAGCCTGTAGTGACTCTATGCATTCCGCAAGAGGTTCCACCATCATCACCATGCCAGCGCCACCACCAAACTGGTAGTCATCTACCTGCTTGTGTTTTCCCTGACCGAAGGCTTTTAAATCGTGAACTTCCACCTCAAGGAGGCCTTTATCCTGGGCCCGCTTCATGATAGAATGTTGCAATGGGCTGTGCAGTAATTCCGGCTGAACGGAGATGATATCAATGCGCATAGTTCAATCTTTGGTGCAAAGATAGCAGTTTGTTAAACCTATTGTAAGCTTGTTCACTAAAGAGAGAAAACCATCCCGAAGTAGATATTCCGTCTTCGGGATGATGAGGGAAGTTTATTACTTGATTTCCAACAATTCTACTTCAAAAATCAAGGTAGCGAATGGCCCAATTTGTTGTCCAGCACCACGTTCGCCGTAGGCTAATTGGTAAGGAATGTACAATTTCCACTTAGACCCCTGTGGCATCAGTTGCAGACCTTCTACCCAACCCTGGATGACCTGGCCTACTCCAAAAGTAGCGGGCTGGCCGCGCTCTACAGAGCTATCAAATACAGTACCATCAAGTAGCATACCATGATAGTGTACGGTGACCTGATCGGCAGCAGTAGGCTTAGGGCCGTCACCGGCTTTTAATACTTCATATTGCAGGCCGCTTTCGGTTACGGTTACTTCCGGTCTTTTGGCATTCTCTTCCAAAAACGCTTTACCTTCTGCTACCACAGATGCAAATTGCTTTTCTTTTTGTGCCTGCATGTGCTTTTGCACCTGCGTATTGGCCTGCTGAATATCGATGGACAGTGGGTTGTCTTTTAATACGTCCTCAATGCCTTTGGCCAGGGCAGTGGCATCAACATCGTCCAATCCCTGTTGTTTTAAACTCTGGGCCATCAGGACGCCCACACTGTAACTTAATGAATCCATTTCTTGAGCTTTTAAATTGCTAAAAAGGCCTACCAAAATAAGGGGTAGCCACGCGAATCTTACTTTCATAATGCAATGCAAATTTTAGAAAGACCGCAAAGGTCTGATAAATTCACGGGGAAACCAAATCTGACCAAATAGACGAGAGCTTATTAACTTATCTTAACTTTCTTGCTCATTCTCACTCCACCGATAAGTAGACAATTCAAAGCCGGCCAGATCCAATACCCGGTCTACTACGGTGGCCGCCAATGCTTCAAAAGTGGAAGGTTTGCTATAGAAGGAAGGACTAGCCGGGCAGATAATGCCTCCCGCTTCGGTGATGAGTTTCATGTTATTAAGGTGTATCAAACTGTATGGGGTATCCCGCGGCACCAAAATCAAGCGGCGCCTTTCTTTGAGGACAACGTCTGCCGCACGAGTGGTTAGATCGGTGGACAAACCATGCGCAATACGTCCCAACACCCCCATAGAACAGGGGCAGACAATCATCGTTTCATAGCGCGCCGATCCAGAAGCGAAAGGGGCCATAAAATCAGATTTTTCATAAAAATCGAAAGGGTAATGCCGGTAGTCTTCGTCTCCCAATTCAAATTTCCAATTGAACCGAGCATTATCGCTCATCACCACGCCTACCTTTTGCCATTGGCCTTTCAACTCAACTAATCGATCAAATAACACCTTGGCGTAGATCGAACCACTTGACCCGCCCACTGCTACCACAATTTTTTTCATAGTCATTTTTTATACGATCCTACCCTTAGTGCATCTTTGGAGGTCAACCTTTGGGCTGCAAACATACACTTAGTTAATTACTGCCCATTTCGTTAAAAATAACTTAATCAAGAAGGGATGCTTTACTTTTCAGCTCGATTAAGATTATCTTTGAACAGTCATTCACAAACCCAATTTTTTAGGTTCCCAGAAACAGTACTGAAACAAATTTTTAAACCGGGTTTGCTAAAGAAAAATAAAAAAAGATGAGAAAAGTTGTATTGAGTAGCCTATTGTTATTAATGGCTATTGGATTTTTTTCGTTTCAACTTCCCAATGAACAGGCACTTGACAAGGAAACTATCAAGTGGATGAGCTTTGAAGAAGCCGTGCTACTAAGCAAGAAAAATCCCAAAAAAATGTTCATCGATGTCTATACTGATTGGTGTGGCTGGTGCAAAAAGATGGACAAAGTTACCTTCACTAACCCCAAGGTAGCAGCATACATGAATGAGCATTTCTACGCTGTCAAACTCGACGCTGAGCAAACCGAAGAGATCAAATATAAGGGCCATAAATTGAAATATATTGCTGAACCTGGGCGGCGCGGCGTGCATGAACTGGCCTATTCTCTATTGGATGGCAGACTTGGCTACCCCTCTTTTGTTTATCTCGACGAAAATCAGGACCGCATTACCATTTCTCCCGGTTATAAAGACGCTGAAACCATCATCAAAGAACTAAAATTCATTGGTGAGGAACACTACAAGCGATACACCTACGAGGATTACGTAAAGAATTATAAGGATTAGAGATCTCGCCAATTAAAGTTGGCTGGTTATAGTAGGCGAGCCACTTCCTGTGCACAACCCCAGGAAACGGTATACCCCCCTCCGCCATGACCATAATTGTGGATAATGGGCCGGTCGCTCTCTTTTTCCAAACGAATACTGGAACGGCCGGGTCTTAATCCGACAACCGATTCAAGCATGGCTTGGGCACGCACTTCCGGCACCAGTTGACCACAGCGGTCCATAATTGATTGCGCCTGTACGGGGTCCGCTATCAGGTTCTCGTCACGTGCATAGGCAGTCCCTCCCAAAACAATACAATCCCTTCTGGGCAGGACGTATGCAATGTCACCAGGTACCGGTCCAAGGGTAAATTCCACCACCAAGGCCCGGGTATTCGGACGTGGTTCTACCTTCACTACTTGCCCGCGAATAGGATAAACCTCGGTATCTCCCACTAATTCCCGGGCACCAAATCCGGTACAATTGACCACTACATCTCCCTGATCAAGTAGGTCTTCCAATTTTTCTACCTTCCTCAATATCATTTGCCCCCCGCCCGCTACAAATCTCGCTTTGAGATAGGTCAAATAGATGGGACTCTCAATCATGGGGACATGGGTCATAAATCCAATTCCTTTGTCCAATGGCATTTCTTCCGCACGGGCACGTCGAATGGTGCCGGGAGCAAAGGCGGGTTGCCACCAGGCTTCTTCTTCGCGCTCCACAACCACTAAAAAATCAATCATTGAGACACCTGCTTCGGGTTGATTTTTGACCATTTCCTGAAAAATCAGAAAACTTTCATAGCTCCACTGATTGGTCTTTTCCCTGGGTTGAACGGAGAATGGGAACCAAATCGCCGCGGCTACGGCCGAAGTTGTTTGCTGCGGCATTGTATCGGTATAAATACAAACATGATGCCCCAATTCCTGCAATACCACCGCGGTAGTCAACCCTGTAACCCCCGCACCGATGACATTGATCTGCATGGTTTTCATTTTATTTAATGCATGTTTGGCGGTAGTCATTCAGTCGCGGTAAAACCGGGATTTTGGGACCTCGCGAGAACCCCAAACCTGCAATTTTCGCTGCTAAAGCACCACCTCCAAACAAGCACTTAAAAAAAGGCAGGCCGCTAATTTGCATCTGAATGCGCTTCCACCAAGTCATTTAAAAATACAAATTCCCACCATAAATTTTCCGTTTCAGGTTGATGATGCAGCAATAATACTTCGTCCGGATCAAAATTAGTGACATATTCAGGCGGGTGTTTTTTATCAAGGCTATTGTTGATCCCCGTTCCCAACAAAGTAATTCCCTCCGGTGTGGTGTATTCAAATTTCTTGGCCTTCATACCCAAATCACCGCCAACGAGTATCACCTTCACTCCACGAGCCATTATTTTAACCAGTCGCGGATATAACCATGCTGTCAGGTTAGAAGTAGAATCGCAGGTCATCAATACCCTTTGGGGATCCACATTAAAGGCCTTGATCACTTGCCCAAGGGAGTCCAGTTTTAACTCATTTAATAAGGCATGATGATGGAAAACAATGAGGTGAGATGCCTGCTGTACCGTATCAGTCACCTGTTGGATCAACTGCATTTGAGCCTGTTTTTCAGCACAATTTTCTTGTGGAGCAGCCCAGGGTTTGAGCCAAAACAGGTTGGTATTTAGCACCAGCAAACAAATGCCGTCTTCCCAACTGCTATAAAAAGTAGGGCGCTTGGTTTTATTTGTGATGTACTGTAAGTTGCCATACATCACATCGTGGTTTCCCAAGGTCCACTGCACTTTACCTGAAGAGAAGTCCAGCAAGCTATCCAGGTGTTCCATGGTTTGAGGGCTTTGGGTCAATTGGCCGCACACATCCCCGCCCAACCAGATTTGATCAAACCGGGAAAAATCTAACTGTTCCAAGCGGGGATCGAGCCGGTTACCCACTTTCCAATCATAAGGGTGGCCCAATACGAGGTAGGTCTTTTCCACAGAAGCATTTGGCTGACAAGCCGCAAAAATACTGGCAATAGCGATAAAAAAAAGATGGAATAGTTTCAAGGTCAGGTAGGTTTACAAATCATCCAATTCTTGCGTCATTTTCTCTAGCTCCCTGCGTAGGTGATCGGCTGCATCATGACTAGTTGTGGCTTCCATTCGCAAGCTCAACTTTTCGATGGTGTCGAGGTACAACACATCCATTTCTACGCCACTGCGCAATTCTTCCATTTGCGCCAATTCCTCATAATTGTCCTCCCTCAGCGCCTTCAGTTCTTTTTGTTTCTCTACCAGTTGGCGCGACCATTCGTGGTTTCGCAACAAGCGATTCAATTTGCGGATGCAGGTTTCATAAAACTCCATTCGTGTGTAGCGCAATTTAAGTTCCGAACGAAAGCCGGCTACAATTTTCTCGCTTTCTCTACGATTTTTTGGTGCCAGGTCTTCATCATTGGCCAGCGTATCTTCCAGTTCATGCAGGTTGCGCTCAATGCGTTCCATGGCCTCCCGGTTGTGATCCAATTGTTGGTGGCAATATTCTAACCTCTGCCGGATTTGCCCCTCGGTGGTCTTATCAAATAATTGCCGGGCCTTCCGCTTTTTCCAATAGCGATATCCGCCGTATACCAATGCCAAAAATGCAGCAATAGTAATCGGTAGCCACAAAAAGCGCATCAGCGGCAGCAGTCGCAGCAATAAAAACAGCATCAATATTCCCAATACGATTCCCAACAACCTGGATGGATCTCTTGCATCACTCATGCTCCAAATTTACATTTACTCCTGAATGCATCGTAAAGATTTTAAAAAAAATGCCTTTTTAAGCACTTGTTTAAGCACTTAATTTCCAAAAATGTTTGTCGAACCCTTTGTATTTAGTATTGTTGTAGAATATATCAAATCGCTAATGTTTTTTGTTTGTTTATAGTTTTTAGAGGCACCTGAGCATCTCTCGGGTGCCTTTTTGATGGAAGTTCTAAAATTCCGCTAGGTTTTGAAAAAGGATAAGGAGTTCCATTTAACCTTCGAAAATACCCTGGAAAGAGGTATTTTTGCCAAAACAATTGAGGGCTGAATGAATCTACTGCAAAAATTACAGGAGAAATACATCCATGAGTTTAGTAATAATGTCCCACTTGACGAGTTTTTACTCAATATTCTGGTGATTACACTCCTGGTCGCATTACTGCGGCTCTTCTACATCCATTTTGGCAATGCCGTCTCTGATCGCAGGCGCTTTTCCAGCAATTTTTTGCCGCTCGCTTTAGGCACCATGTTGATCATTATGATTGTTAAGTCATCAATCGCCCTTTCCCTTGGATTGGTAGGGGCTCTATCTATTGTCCGCTTTCGGGCAGCCATTAAAGATCCCGAGGAACTAACCTATTTGTTTATCGCTATTGGCCTCGGGCTAGCTGGTGGCGCCAATCAACCCATCCTGGCATTGGTGGCCTTTGCCTTTATTCTGGGGCTTTTATTTATTGGAAAAAAATTGAGCGGCAAACTGGCTTTCCAACGCGAACACCAAATGTTTGTCAATATCAACACCGACCTGGAGGACCTGGACCGCATTGCTAAAATCCTCACCGATACCCTACCCTACGTCAAACTAAAACGCATGGACACCCTCGACCAGGGGCTGGACCTTTCCTTCGTCTGTCGGGCGGAATCGCTGGAACAAATTAGTCAGGTCAAAGAACAAATCAAACAACTGTCTGATGCCACGCGGCTATCTATCCTTGATCAACCGGAGTTATTGATATGATTTTATCCAAACCCTCGGCAAAACCTACCCACTCCATTGAGCGCTTCCTCATGCTTGGTATGGGGTTGGCCCTAGCTGCGTTTCTGGTGTGGATTTTTGTACAGCAACTCCCGGATTCTATCATTCCCCCTTCGCCGGAGGCGATTTATTGCGACGCTGAAAAGGTGAAAGATGGCTTTTTTGTGACTGATAAGTATCAGTTTACCGGAGGCCAACTACAAAGTGATGAACGGGCGCGTTCGGGCCATTACTCTTGTAAAATTGGCTTGGGTAAAGATTTGCCCCAAGGCTTTGGGTATGAACTGACCGGTGTCAAGGGCGGTGAATTGTATAAGGTTAGTGTTTGGCGATATAAATTTCCAGAAAAAGAGGGGCGCTTGGCTGTCCGAGGTTCCGGCGATAGCGGTCTGGATCTTTACGAAAGTTTCCCCAAAGAAACAGATGGAGAAGGATGGGAAAAACTGGAAATTCAATTTACCGTACCCTTCGAAAAAGTGCCCGAGGTTATTCATATCTATGTATATGCCAGTGGCCTGAAAGAAGTTTACTTTGATGACTTGACGATTGAGAAAGTAGCCGAGCTTTCTCCGACAGATTTTCAGTTACCGGTGCTGCAACTGGAAATCAACCATAAGGGTATGGAGCATTTGCAGCAAAAGCGGCAGGAAGCTTTCCGCACCGGATTGCTGGAAGTGGAAGATGGTGATTGGGTCAATGGCAGCATTGTCGATTCGACCGGAGAAAAGCTGCCCATCAAATTGCGACTAAAAGGCGATTGGCTGGACCACCTCATTGGTGAAAAATGGTCTTTTCGCGTTCGGGTCAAAGATCCACATTCGTGGAATCGCCTGGTTACTTTTTCCTTGCATACCCCCGCCGCCCGCTACCATTTGCACGAGTGGCTCCTACACAAGTGGCTGGAAAAAGAAGATGTCCTGAGCACTCGCTATGATTTTATTGAGTTAAAACTCAATGGCAAATCGTTGGGTATCTATGCCTATGAAGAGCATTTTGAAAAACAATTGGTCGAATCTCGGCAGCGAAGAGAAGGACCAATTCTGAAGTTTTCAGAAGCGGGACTCTGGTCGGCCATCAAACGGCAAATGGCCCACTATGGCACCAAGCGCTTTGGCGCAACGCATTCGGCCTTAGACTGGCAAAACAGCACGATTGAGCCCTTTAATGAAAAAGGGATTGAGCAGACCGCCCTCCTCTCAAAAGAATATCAACAGGCCCAAAACCTGATGTACCAGTACCGCAATGGATTAAAGCCTGTTCCCGAAGTTTTTGATGTGGAACGCCTGGCCAAATACTTTGCCATCATTGACATTTTGCACGCTTACCACGGCATTATCTGGCACAACCAACGCTTTTATTACAACCCGGTGACCAATCTGCTGGAGCCCATCGGTTTTGATGGATTTGGCGAACAGCCTCCTCGCCAATATCAAATCCTGGGCGAAGGTGCATTGAATCCGGAATCAATGATTGCCACGTCAATTTTTTCACCTCTGTTTCAGGACACGGCCTTTGTCCGCCAGTATTTACACTACCTAAATCGCTTTTCCGATCGGGAATACATCAATGGCTTTTTTGACGGTTTGCAAAAAGAATGGCAATCACGCAAAAAAATGATCAATCAGGAGTTTCCGGATTACCAGACTACCCTCACAGATTTTTTGCAGGAGAGCCAGTATGTGCATTCCTTGATATTACCCTTTGAAAACGAAAGCATTAAGAGCTATACCCAGTCACGAACGGGTACCAAAAAACTTTTGCAGATTAGAAACACCCATACTTTACCGGTTGAATTAATCGGATACAGTAGTCACCTTAACGGTTCAATGACCAAATTCGATTCTCTGATCTATCTCCCCGGCCGCCCCCACCGCCGCGTGGCTATCCGCGAACGCCGGGATAGTGTAGTACAGCACCCGGGAGATTTGCGGTTCATTGCGGCGGAGGTATTGGAGCTGTCTCTTATACACATCTGACGCTGCCGACGAAGCC
>CAXHCA010000069.1:0-33953 GCA_964015035.1 uncultured Saprospiraceae bacterium | reverse complement strand
CAGCGAAGAATTGATCGATAAACTCTACCTGGCCAGTAGCCGGTGGCAAAAAAAGCCCCGGACTTATCGGCGCAAGGCTCATCAGCAGTATTTGGCCTTTGCCAAAAAACGCAAACCAACTAAGAGAGATATTAAACGAGCCAAAAGACAGCAGCTGAACTATCTGAAACGCAATTTAGGACATATCAATCGAATGTTAGACCAGTTGGAAAAAGCCGGGCACGCTGCGGGGCTATGGAAACACCGGGACTGGCATTTATTCAGAGTACTCAATGAGCTGTATCGCCAACAGAAGTTGATGTATCAGGATCAGCGCAAACGAGTGGATGACCGGATCGTCAACATTGCTCAACCCTATGTCCGGCCCATCAAACGAGGTAAAGCAGGCAAAGACACCGAATTTGGATCCAAATTGAATATTTCCCTGACCGAAGGCTTCGCTACATTGGACCAAATCGACTTTAATAACTTCAATGAAGGTATTTGCCTCCAACAACAAATTGAGGCCTACAAACAGCGCTATGGCTATTATCCCCAAGTCGTACTTGGGGATCAAATCTACCTGAATCGTGAAAATCGTAAATTCCTAAAAGCCAAAGGTATACGTCATGTGGGCCGAATCCTGGGCCGCCCCGTACCAATGACCAAAGAAGAAAAGCGAAAGAGGAAGAAAGAACAAAACAAACGATCAGAAGTAGAGGGTAAATTTGGACAGGCTAAATCAAAATATGGAATGGATGATATACAGACCCGAAGAATGGATACTTCCTTTGCCAATATTGGTCTTATATTGCTGGCGCTCAACCTGATCAAGTTGGGTAAGGCAATTTTTATCTCTATTTTTGCCTACTGCTATTCTTTATACAAGGCCTTGGAAGGCTGCCTGACCAAAATTAGGTTAACACTTGGCGGGGCAGAATCGATAAATCAATTGAAACACTACAAGAATTACTCAATGGCCATTAATCCGGCTTGACTTTTTGAGGATGCCCTATTTAGGAGAGGATATAGAACGACATTTTCTTCAAGAAACAGAATCTTCTGAAGAAATCAATAAAGACAAATGATAACTGGTAGTTAGAGCGCTAAGGTTAGAATGATTGCTTTAATTAATAGCAATGTAAAAATAAAATACATTAGAAGTAAATATATATTTAACATTTAAACAATCAATAAGACTCTATAAAATTAATAATAAAAAAAACAGGTTGGGTTAAAGTTAACCCAACCTGTCTGACGATTTTCTCTATGATTGCTAGGCAATGAGTTACTCCACCATCAACTTGGTCGTAGCAATACCTTCTGCAGTTTGCAAACGTACTACATACGTGCCTGCTGTCAAGTTGCTGACGTCAACCAATTTAGCATGTACACCAGCACCGTAGTTAGCACGATCAATATTCATTACTTTTTTACCCATCATATCAAACAGGTCAATGCTCAACTGAGTAGCATCAATCAGGTTGAAATCGATGAATACCTGGTTGCTGGCAGGGTTAGGCGCTACGCGCAGTTGGTTGTCTACCAGGAATGGATTGTCGGTATTTACAATGGCGCCACGCTCGTGGAATTCGCTTTCGTCGAAACCTGCGTTGAAGAGGTAGTAATAGTTGATTGGTGCCAGGTCGTTTTCAGTATCGGTTGGGATACCGTAAGTGATTGGCAATTCGTAATCAAAGTTTGATCCACCGTCAACTACCACTGGCGACAAATAGTGGTAGTATCCTACTGTCGCGATATCGGTAAATTCGAAATCGTCGAAAGTAGTACCGGGAGCCCATCCAAAGTTCTTTACATCGGTAACATATCCGTCAGAAACGCGGTAACCGTGACCCCAAACATCTGGATTGGTATTGATCAAGTCTGCATTTTCAGGATCTGGGTAGTAAGTCAGGCCATAAGTGAAGAATACGTGGTCACCGCTTGGTGTACGACCCGCTTGTGGACGGGAGTCAATACTTCCGGTAGCAGTACCGAGGTCACCATCTCCATTATAATAACCGGCAATGCGGTAGTGTTCCCAATCTTCACCGTCTGTAATAAAATGGAAAAACTCATTGATAGTGAATGGAGGTCCTACCCAAATAAAGCCAAATTCATCAGAATTGGTAGCATTGTTTGAACTAGATGCCATTTCTGCAAAAATGTGTAATTTACCTTCTGAGTCTACCGTAATGTCGTATAAAGTCATATATGGAATCTGTGGAGAACCCGAACCGATGGAGTCAGATGAACCATCGCCATCAGCATCAACTGGGATGGTATAGGCAATAAGGCTATCCATCTGTTGATATTGTACTCTAGGTTGTTTTACCCAGTTTTCTCCTCCGTCCGTAGTTTTCCAGATAATTGGCTTAGAACTTGGGTAAATTTCTGTATCATCAGCATCAACACCCTGGATCACAGCATAACCGGTCAATCCATCAGGACCGAACTCAATTCTTGGGCTTACGGCAAAAGAATCAATGCTGTTTTCATAGTTCAATGGCAGATTAATAGATGTCCGGTCAAATTCATCTGTACCGGCATTGTACTCCAATTTGGAAATCACCACTGGGTTAAATAGTTGGTGAGGCAAACTTTGCTCTCTACGATAGTTGGCATACCACATTGATCCGTCAGTGTTGTACACCAAACCAAGTGGAATGTAAGCATTAGTGTCGTAGATAGAGTAGTAATCTTCTACCACATTTGATCCGTCCAGGTTGGAAGAAGCTACAAATTCGTAACCCCAGCCATTACCGAAATCAGGATCGTTCCACAGACCAGCTCCAACACCTACAAAACGTGCATTAGCAGGATCTGTATTTCCCGGAGGGTTGTAAATAGCACCATTGGGATAGCGGTTACCATTGATCACGGTTCCGTCATCAGCCACCAATGCAGGAGTGACCTGTTTATTGGTCGTGTCCCAGGTCATTCCGCCATCAGTTGACACATCAAAGCTGATAATTCCGCTTCCACCTGCTGCACCAACATTTTGACGGTGACAGAAGACTACAGAATTGACTTCAGGATTGTAGGTTACGGCATTTTGACCTTCAATTATTACGGAAAATACGTTAAAAGAAGAACCTAATGGAATACTGTAAGGACTGTCGGTCCGAGAATTGACCGTTTCCTGGTGTGGATTTTCTTGATTGGGAACCTGAAGAGCCGGACTGGCGCCGGGAATATCCGGGTTAGCTATCAATCCAGTTTTTGCCTTCGCTTTGTGCGTAAATGTTCTTTCTGCTTTTCTGGCCGCATCTGACTGAGCAGATAACAAACCAAAGGTAAACATCAATGCAATTAAGGGTAGCAGTTTTTTCATACCTCTCAAAAATTTTTGGTGAATAAATAGATGCTCTCATTATTTCGAAAAAAAGTTGGCTGCAAAAAAAATGGCCAGTACCTTTTCCAATTTTTTTATAATACCTATACCTGACACTGATTGTTCTCTGATAAATGAAGTTTGTTCAACCATCAAAGCTAGTCAAGTCTGCTGAAAGCTACGGATGCCATTCAATCCAGAAGCATTCAGTGAGGTATAGTTCTTACGAAAATGTGGCGTAAAAATTTCCGAGTTTAATCTAAATTATCGGCCAATATACGATTTTCCCGAAATTATCCAGACCAATCAATAATTTTGCTTTGCATTCTTTTGCACCTTAAATTATCGGACACAGTTTTTAATCACCCAATTACTTTTCTAAAATCTAAAATAAAAGTGAAATATTTTGTCCGCCAGTTGTCAGGTTGTGGGATTTAGAAAGATAAGTGATTAATCAGGGGCGGCGGTTGAGGCGGTTTAGGGAGTTTATGAGGTTTATTAGGCGATGTTGGGAAGGTTTAGAAGGAATCTAGTCTCTTTGCGACCTGTCTCTAAACCTAATAAACCCATCTTTTGTTAGCTCTCTTAGTACAAATAACCAGTAGAATGATCAAGCAACTCATTCAAGGTAAAAGAACCACCTATAAACCTCATAAACTTTTAAATCTACTGTTTTTCCACCATACGCGTCACCTCCAGGCCATTTTGTTCAATGGAAATCAGATAGGTGCCCGCTGGAAATCTTTTTAAATTAATGATTTGCTGATAAACCCTGTTCATCTCAATTTGCTCTTCTTCGATGAGGCTGCCGTTTTGACTGCGCAGGCGCAGGGTGAACGTTCCCGCATCTGGCCCGGCAATGTCAATCACCACAAAATCCCGGGCAGGGTTTGGCGTCAAAGTGAATTTCTCCACCCCCAGTGACTCCATAATTCCCAATACGATATTAATTTCATCGCTGGTGGCCGTACAACCATTTGCTGCGGTTACCTCCAAAGTGTACACGCCTGGAGTAGTTGCAGTATACATTGAAGCGGTTGCTCCATCAATGGCATTTCCATCGAGAAACCATTGATAGCTAGAAAACTCATCAAGTACGGATAATACATTATCTGTGACGGTAATCATTGGTGCTTCCGGGCTGCCATTGGTGATGGTTAGCGTGTCTTTCTGTTCGCAGCCGTTGTCGTCAGTGACCGTTACTTCATAGATGCCTGCTTCCAGTCCCGACAGGTCTTCCGTTTCGGCGCCATTTGACCAGTTAAAACTTAGTGGACTTTGACCGCCTTCCACATTCATATCAAGACTACCATCGGCATCACCGGCGCAGGTTTCATCGGTAACGGATGCCGTACTTAACTCAAAGCCAGTACACAGTTCCACAATTTTATAGATCACACCATTGCGGCCTACCAGGTATAATTCCCCATTTTGGTCTTCGCCAAATGAAGCAAAAATGTTGTTGTCTGCATTGAGCAATTCTTCATTTTGCCATGCTCCCTCCGCATTGCGGAAAATGGTCCAAATGCGACCTGAACAATAGTCGGTATAGAGATAAAATCCCTGTAGTTTTGGAAATTCGCTGCCGCGGTACACATAGCCACCCGTCACGGAACAGCCCACGCTGAAAGTATTTTCATATACGTGGACAGGTCCGGTCAGATCGGTGATGCCACCACATTGACTGAGATTATAGGCCACATTTCCCTCGTAGCAGCGCCATCCATAATTTTCACCCCCGGTGCTGTTGGCTGGCTGAAAATCAATTTCTTCCCAGTCATTTTGTCCGACATCGCCAATCCAAAGATCACCGGTTTCCCGGTCGAAGCTAAAGCGCCAGGGGTTGCGTAGGCCCAATGCCCATATCTCATCCAGGGTAAAATCATCTTCGGCAAAAGGATTGTCAGGAGGAATGGCGTAGGGATCACCATTATCTACATCGATTCGCAGCATTTTACCGAGGAAGGTCTGTCTGTTTTGTGATCGATTTCCCGGATCGCCGCCGGAGCCGCCATCGCCTAATCCGGTGTAGAGGTAGCCATCAGGCCCAAAAGCCACATGCCCTCCATTGTGATTGCTGTAGGGTTGTGTTTCCGTAAGGAGAATTACCTCACTATCGGGGTCGGCTACGTTGGGATCGTCGGCACTGACCTGGAAGCGAGAAAGGCGGGTATTGCCATTATTATCGCTGTAATTGACGTAGAAATAACCGTTTTCCGCATAGTTGGGATGAAAAGCCAGACCCAATAACCCTCGTTCGTTGGCCGCTGAATTGACCCGACTGTCAATGTCGAGAAAAGGTGTACTGAGTACTTGTCCATTTTCATCAATAATGCGGATTTTACCATCTTGTTCGATGACAAAGAGGCGGTCGTCACCGGCATTGGTCAAACCGATCGGGGAACTCAACCCCGAAGCAAATTGCTCCAGATCAATGACGGGAATAATTTGGGCTTGCAGATCTAAAAAACAGAGTGTGAAAAAACATAGAAGGGCGAAGAATTTTTGCATGGTTGTTTTTTTGTAAAGGCGAATGCATTCGCTTGGATTTGTAGGAATTAAAACAAGACTCTACCGTCCAAAACTGTTTTAATCAGTTATCGTTCGGTAGGACGCCATATTTGCGGCACGAAAATTAACCATTTCTTCATGATCCTTTAAAGTGTTGGTTCACCTTTTTTGGATGGGGGTGGACAAAAGCAGACTTTTGTGCCAAGGGAAACGGGGAACGGTACCTTCCCAGGTGGGAGGAAATTGAAAAAGTTGAAAGCACTCCTTAATATCCCTTGAAAAAAAAGTAACTTTATCGCCATAATGGAAACATAAGCTTATGATGTCTAAAATTTTACCGGTCTTAATTTTGGTTTGTGGGAGCTACTTTTTTGCAGCGGCCCAACTGCCCAAATCCAATGTTTACCTCTTTGACCTACGCCAAGTGTCAGATTCTACTTTTGAATTTTCCAAGCCAAGATACCTAACTCATTTTAATAGCCGGGGGTACAACAACCAACCCGCTTTTTTTAGCAATAATGAACTGTATCTGTCGCTGCAAATGCCGTACGAAAGTCAGCCTGATTTGTATCTTTTTGATTTGGATAAAAAGACAAAAACCAAGGTTACAGAAACGGTAGAAGGCGAATTTTCGCCCAGCCGAATGCCCGATTATTACAACTTTTCTGCCATTCGGCAGGAATTTCAGGGGCGTGATACCTTGTTGCGGTTGTGGCAGTTTCCCATCGATCGGTTGTCTAATGGAAAACCGGTTTTTAAATACTTGACCGGTATTGGTTATTACAATTGGATCAACGGCTCTGAAGTGGCTGTTTTTATCGTGGATAATCCCTCTTATTTAGCCATTGCGGATACCCGGACCGATGATGTTTATCCGATTGCAACCAATGTTGGGCGTTGTTTTCAAAAATTGTCTAACGGTAGCTTGGTCTACGTACAAAAGTCGGATTCCGGCACCTGGTTGTTGATGGAGAAAAACCTCTACAACCGTGCTCGTCAACCCACTAAAATTACCACTACACTGACGGGTAGCGAAGATTTTGTCGTACTGCCAGATGGTACCTTCTTGATGGGCAAAGGAAGCCGTTTGTATAAGTTCAACCGATTTTCTGACGAAGAGTGGGTGGAGGTAGCTGATTTTCGGTATTACGACATTCGCAACATTTCTCGGTTGGCGCTCAGCCCGGATTATAAACTGGCTGTGGTAGCAGAATAATTCGTTTATCATGAGTAAAAAGCATTGGATACTGTTGTTGACCATGATCTTTGGAGCATTGTCAACGGTGGAAGCGCAGTCCAGCAAAGCATATCAGCGACAGCTAAAAAAGCATCGCAAAGAATACAAATTGGATTTTTTGAAAAATCCCAGTGCCCCTCTGGACCGGAAAGGGGTAAAAAAATTGCGATTTTTCGATGCAGATCCCGCGTATCGGGTGATCGCCAAATTTGAACCGATCGAATACGCAGATCCTTTTGACATGGCGACTTATGCCGGCACCACGCAGCCTTATGTGCAATATGGTATTTTGCATTTTGAACTCAAGGGGGTAAAGCATGAACTAACCTTATATCGCAGCCTTCGCTTAAGAAATATGCCCGGTTATGAAGATTATCTGTTTCTACCCTTCAAGGATTTGACCAACGGGGAAGCCACCTATGGCGGTGGCCGTTATCTGGATTTTAAAACGGGAGACATTAAGGATTTTGAGGTGGTGCTTGATTTTAATCAATGTTACAATCCTTATTGCGCTTATAGCGATGGCTATCAATGTCCCATTCCACCGGTCGAGAACCATTTAAATGTGGCAATCCCGGTGGGGGAAAAGGCTTACGGGGCGGAGCACTAACAGCCTGTATTTCTTCCAGATTTCTATCAAAATACTTCTTATTTTTCGTAGAAGATAGCTTGTACGACCTCCTCGCGTTTGCTCCGGCTAATGGGTATTTTATGCGTTCCTATTTCCAACATATTACCATTGAGCGATTGTACCCTGTTTTTGGCTACGATATAAGATTTGTGGACACGCAAGAAATTATCTGTCGGTAGGAGATCTTCGAGGTTTTTTAGACTTTCCAAAGTAACCAAACGGGCTTCTTCGCAGACGATACGTACATATTCTTTTAAACCCTCAATAAAAAGGATCTCCGTGTATTGCACTTTAACCAGTTTCCCATCCACCTTGACGGTGAAAAACTCGGGGTGGTCAAAATTTTGTAGGGTGCCGGGGACTGCGTGTTGTTCTTTCAACAATACCCTTGCTTTATTCACGGCCTGCAAAAAACGCTCGAAAGAAAAAGGTTTGAGTAAATAATCGGCCACATTTAGGTCAAAGGCTTCCAATGCGTAATCGGCATAGGCGGTGGTGAAAATGGTTACGGGGGCCTGCGGCAAGGTTTTTAATAAATTGGTACCGCTCAAAGTCGGCATCTGGATGTCAAGGAATAGCAAATCTACCTGTCCTTTTTGCAAAATTTCCAGGGCTTGCACTGGTGATTTGACCTTACCCACGATTTCTAAATCCGGAATATTGGCAATAAATCCCTCCAACAGATTGAGGGCCAGGTACTCATCGTCTACCAATAAGGTTTTGATTGTCGTCATTTTAGCGAAGCGTTAGTTGTAAATGAGTTTGGAAATGGTCTTCGGTTGCCTCAATGTCAATGTGGTGTCGATTGGGATATTTTAGAGCCAATCGCTTTTTGATATTGGTCAATCCGACCCCACCGACCTTATCTTTTTGTTGGTCCTTTTCGTTGCGGGTGTTGTACGTTTCAAACGTTAAGATGTTACCCTCTAGGGTCAGGTTTAATTTGATTTTAGCCTGAGGGTTGGTGTCAAAATCGCAGTGTTTAAAGCAATTTTCGACCAAAGGGATCAAAATCATCGGTTCGATCTGAGCTATCGACAGGTCGCCTTCTATTGTAAACTGGATGTCAACGGGGTCTTCATTCCGCATCTGAAACAGTTCGATAAATTCCCGAATTTGCTCACTTTCTCGTTGGAGAGAAACCTGTGCCGCCCGCCCGTCATAGATCACGTAGCGCAATAGATTGGACAGCTTGAGCACCATCGTTGCTGTTTTATCAGATTTGGCAACAGCCAATGCGTAAATATTATTCAAAGTATTAAACAGGAAGTGCGGATTGATTTGTGCCCGCAAAAATTGAAGTTGCGCCTCATTCTGCTGATTGATGGTTTCCAGTGCCAGTCGTTCATTTTCCGCCCGATTTTGCTGAATTTGGTAAATGGTACTGATGAGAACGATGCCCAAATTGGTAACAAAGGCCGCAAATCGCCAGCTATTGGTTTTGTCTTCCCGGACCATAGAGAGGTCTACCTCCGGAAATTGCAGGTTTAGTTCCACCCGGATGAATCCCATCAAGAAAATGAGTGAGGCGATACATGCCAGGTAAATGAAATAACGCCGATGCTCGACGTAACGATTGACGAGGTATAGGTTGACATAGAATAGAATGGCCATCGGGAGTACATTACCCAGCCCGCGTAAAAAACTCGCTCCTACAGGTAGGAAGCGTAGAAAGAGGCCACCGTATACGACCAAAATGATCAACCAGGTGCCAGTATGGATCAGCCATTTTAGTTCTTTACCGGAGAAATTATTTGAAAGGTTCATGCCGTTTATTTTAATAATACCCTTTCTCTGGCGAATTCCGTGGTCAAGCCTTGTTATACATTATTGATTGAGGCTGAAACGGGATTTGTCAAAGTACCCTAATACAGAATCAAAATTAGCCAATTCTCAAAATCTTCGGAGGTCATTTCAACTATTGGTTCAGATTCTTCAATGAATGGTGAAGATCAATAGATATCATGTTTAAATGGCAGTTGAATAGTAGAAAATTAGGCGAATTTTCTGTGAAAAATCCACACGTTGAATGTTTCAAACCATTGATTGAAAAATCTTGCTGCGCTGCCATTTTGGGGGTTCTTTTGTAATCGTAATCAAAATTAAAAATCAAAAAAATCACTTTCAAATTATGAAAACAGTAATGCAAAATGCCAAAAGAATCAATCTATTCCAATTTTTCGTACTCCTGTTGGCCTTCGGAATGTTTTCCGCCTGTAATAAGGAGGAAGAGCAGGTCACTACGGTTTCTGAAGAAGATGCAGTAGAAGTTATCGAAAATGCCTTAGTTGTAGAGTCAGAGGGGCTTACTGCAGAAATAGAGGATGCGGCTCAGGTAGCTGATGAGTATGCCGAGAAGGCGGAAGTGCCTTGCGGCGAAACCTTTGACTCCACAGTGGTCTACACCTTGGCCAATAGCTACATTACGGCCAACTACACCAGCGACTGGGCCTGGACGCTAAGTTGCAACCAGCAAAATATTCCAACCACCCTGGATTTTACGCGTACCACTGATGGTGAGTACGAAACGACACGTATGTTGTCGGACGACAGTGCTACGGGGGTCTGGACCATGGATAATTTACTCCTGGGAGATGCCTATATTATTAATGGAAGCTACTCTCGTACGGGAAACCAGGAATCCAAAGTCAGAAACATGCCCACTTTTACTTCCACGGTCGAATTTGATTTGACCGATGTGAATGTAGACAAAGACCTTTATCGCATTAGTAGTGGCACGGCTACCTTCACGATCAGCGGTACCGGTTCTGGTGGACGGAACTTTCAGTACACTGGCGAAATCATCTTCCTTGGAGATGGCGCGGCCACGATCACTATCAATGATAATACTTATTCGGTCGACTTGTATTAAAAGAACGAAAGACTCAAAAAAAAAAGAACGATGAATGGAAGGAAAGTCTCCTAAATCCCCACACTTTTCTTCCATTCCTTTCCATTTATTCATCCATTCAATAATCACCCCATGCATATCCTAATCGAACACTTTGGCTTAATTCCCGGTTATTTTCTGGCTGCTTTGACTATCTTCTTTAGGTATACTTTTTTTGCAGGAGTTGCCTTTTCCTTCTTCTATTTATGGCGTAAGCAACATTATTTGCGCCGGAAGATACAGCATAAGTTCCCCAATTCCCGCCATATTTGGCGGGAGATCGGCCACTCTGGCTATACCGCTTTGATTTTTGCTACGATGGGAGTGGGTATTTATTTTCTCAGACAAGCGGGTTATACCCAGCTTTATGGAGAGGTAGCGAAGTATGGTTGGGGGTACTTGGTCTTTTCTTTTGTCTTTTTGCTCGTATTACATGACACTTACTTTTATTGGATGCACCGCTTGATGCATCATCCCAAACTCTTCCAACTCTTGCATCGGGTACATCATCAATCCTATAATCCAACACCTTGGGCGGCTCTGGCTTTTCATCCATTGGAAGCCATTTTAGAAATCGCCATTGTTCCCTTGGCCATTTTTATCATGCCCTTCCATCCTTTAGTTTTATTGCTTTTTGCCACCTGGTCGTTGCTCTGGAATATTGTGGGGCACCTGGGGTTTGAGTTGTTCCCAAAAGGGTTTGTGCACCATCCGGTTTTTCGCTGGTTTAACACCTCAACCCATCACAATATGCATCACCATCGTTCGGGGTGCAATTACGGATTATATTTTAATTTTTGGGATACCTGGATGAATACCAACCATCATGCTTACCGCGAAACTTTTGATCGCATTACCCAGCAGGAGAAAGCGGCATAATCATATTTTTGCTAAATTGCCTGTAAATAATGGCAACAAATGGAAAGCAAAAAATACTTCGGCGTTACGGGGTTGATCGATTTGTTTCAACGGACTTTTGATGGAGAAGCCTGGCACGGACCTTCCGTGATGAAAGTGCTTCGGAATTTTCCGCTGGACCAGATGAACACAAGAGTAGGGCAAAGCCATAGCGCTATTGAATTGGTCGAGCACATGACGGCTTGGCGGCAGTTTGCCATTCATCGCTTGCAGGGCAATAAGTCTTTTGAAGTCACTGAATTGGAAAACTTCAAGCTCCGTGAAAATGCAGGAGCAGAAGAGTGGAGGCAGGCGATTGCCGATTTGGAAAAATCACAAAAGGTCTTGCTGGAATTGCTACAGGATTTTCCTTCCAATGAATTATCCGCCTTAGTAGATGGAAGATCCTATCCTTTCTATGTGTTGTTACATGGGTTGGTGCATCACGATCTATATCACTTGGGGCAAATTATTTTGATGAAAAGGATTTAGTTCACGGTTTGCAGGCACTAGACTCGGTCTTGAAAAAGATTGCCCAACTACAACTGCAGCCAGGCAACCCAAAACCGATTTAAGTACGACTTACTGTGTTTCACATAGTGAAATAACAATTACAAAATAGTTTTTGTGTGCAGGGATTACTCCTTTTATCAGTTTTGGGAAGGTTTAAACAGGGAAAGTTAGCGGGTAGCGTTTGTCGAAAATTCAAATGAGGGCTGCCAGCAAAATACCGGACAGATCAAATATAATGAATTTTGTAATTCCGTGAGCATATTTGTGGGATAGAGCCAATTTCAAAGAAAAAAAATCGTTCCTAAATAGGGGAAATTAAATAGCCCCGCCGCGAGGACGGGGCATTTAATCAGACAGTAACGTTCCTTTGTTAATGTCCCCCTTTCTATCTTTGAATAACTAATTCTCGAAATTCTTATACAAATGTAAAGAAAAAAAATGAAAGAGGCTACCCCATCTTCGTGGGGTATAGGGATTAAATTGACTTTTTTTAAAAAAAAACTAATAAAATCAGGCCTCTAGATCATTTAGATTAGACTAAAAAATATGTTTTATTGCATTGAATTCGATAATAATAATACAATTTTTTAGTTAATATAGAGCATGCAAACCTCAATTCTCATATCAATAATGGCCTTTTGGGTTGTTTTTAATTCTTATGGTCAAACGCAGGCCCAGTCCCTCGGTGGAAATTGGGCGGGTGTACTGACTCAAGATCAATCTGAAGACCATTTTCTTTATCAATTGGAGCTTAAGCAAACCAGTCACGGCTTTTCAGGAACGGCCTGCTCTACTACTGAAGACGGAAGTGTGAAGGTTTGTTTTGTCTTAACGGGTGTTTTAGATGGGGAAAACCTCATTTTGCAGGAAGTGGAACAAACGGAGCCTCTTCAACCTAAATGGTGTTTGAAATACCTTAAACTGACCTATAGCGAGGAGGGGAATAAAGAGTTGTTGTCGGGGAATTGGACTGCTGATGGTTGTCGGCCGGGGAAATTACAGTTGGAACGAGGGGGGCTAAGCTCGCCTTCCGTTAAGGAGGAAATTCCATTTACCTATTTAGGTACATGGACAGGGCATCTTCAGCAATCAGACCGCGACTACGGTTTTTACTACGAAGTGATCTTGGAAGAAAATGGTTTGGGGAGATCACACATCGTTTCGGAAGATAATGGGGGGAGTGCATGGCACAATTTGCAATGGACCCTGGATGAAGCAGCGGCAACCATTGTGATCAACGAACAAGATATCTTGGAAAAGACGGATCCTCGTTGGAAATGGTGCATCAAGTCGGGCACCCTGACTTTTGCAAGAACGGGAATGGCCTACCGCATGACAGGTAGCTGGGCGGGGCATCTTGAAGGATATACGCCAGAGCGTGGTAGTTGTGCGCCCGGGCAATTGTTTCTGGAAAAACCGGTACTGACCAGAGAAGTAGAGCAGAAGATGGAACAAAACCATATTGAGTACCATACCAAAAATCAGCGAGAGGTCAAAGTGGATCGGGTCATTGAGGTCCGTAGTGAGACGATTCGCATTAAGGTTTGGGACAATGGGATTGTGGATGGAGATATTGTAACGATTTTTCTAAATGGAGAGCAATTATTACATAATTATCGGGTGAACAAACGCAAATGGGCACTTCCGGTCAAGTTAAATGAAACAGATAATTTTCTCATTCTACATGCAGAAGATTTGGGGGATATCAGCCCTAATACGGTAGCGGTATCCATTGATGATGGTTTTAAAGAAGAGACAATTTTGATTAGCTCTGATTTAAAAACCAGTGGAGCCATTATGATTCGCAAATTCAGGTACGAAGGCAGATAAACCTAATGCATTTTCTCCAAGGAAGAAGGCGGGTCAATACTTTGTGTTAACCTCGAAACAACTAGCATGGAGAGCAAACCTGAAACCATGGCTAATGTGCGGAAGGGAAACAACACCGCACCGTCTTCAATCATAGGGTAGGGGAGCATTATGGGAATTCCCAAGGTCGAATCACCACCTCCAAGTCGGAGTATCAAGGCTATACTAAAGCCCGCAATGACCCCATAGCGGTTCGCTTTTGCATCAAACAAGGCACAAACCAAGGCCGGAAAAAGCAAGCAATACACAAAATCACTGCACAAAAACCACAGTTCGTAGACACTATTGATATTTAAGGCCAATAGAAGTGCGGTAATGCCAATAATCCAAATACATCTTTTAATGATCTTTTGTAAATGCTCGGAATCGCTATTGGGCTTGATCAATGGGCGATAGATATTCCAGGCGGTCATAGAGGAAGCCGACAAGATGGAGGAATCCACCGACGACATGACTGCTGCGGCTATGGCTCCCAATCCCAAGGTAGCCACCACGGGGTTGGTCAGGTGGCGGACCACCCAAGGAAGGGTCGTTGCGGCATCTGGCGGAGCTTCCACGCCAAAACTGTTCCAATCTGCTACATTGCCGATCATACCAATGATCACCGGAGGAATGGCCGCCACCAAACAGACGATGCCGGCCAAGATGGAAAGGCGTACGGCGGTCTTCGCATTTTTTGCGGAAAGCACCCTTTGGAAATACACCTGCCAGGGAATGCCGCCAAAGATGAGCAATAAAGCGAAATCCCACCACTGCCAGTAGGCGCTGCCAAGTGCCTCCCGAGTGGGGAATAAGCTAGCGGCTGCACCCATGTTTTGTTGATAGGCCGTAGCAACCAGTTCCCAGCCGCCCACTTTATCGAGGGCAAAGGGAATCACCACAAATAGCCCAAACAATAAGATGGCCATCTGAAACAAATCGGTCAGTGCAACGGCCCAAAGTCCCCCCAATGCAGTATAGGCAATGGCAATAAATGCAGAAATAAGGATTGCCGTGGTATTGTCGAGGCCAATGACCGTACCAAAAGTGGTGCCCAATGCAGTGAGAATGGCTGCTGTCCAAAAGATTTCACCGGTCAGTGCCGGGAGGTACAATACAGCGGCCATGCGCTGGCCAAACCGCTGATGGAGTGGGTCCAGCATTGTTTTGAATCCCAGACGCCGCATTTTACCTGCAAAAAATAGACCGCCAAAGATCAGGCTCAAAGCATAACCCCAAGGTGCTTGTACCCATACCAAACCCGCGGAAGCCGTATACTCAGCGGTGCCATTGATATACCCACCGCCGACCCAGGTGGCGCTCATTGTAAAAATGGCAATGCCCAGCGGTAAGGACCGTCCGGCGAGCATGATCCCGTCAATATTGTTGGACCGAAAATGCTTTGCCGCATAGGTGCCTAGGAAAAATACGACACCGTAAAACAGGATCATGGACAAATAAGCCCCCCAATTGATATTTTGTCCCATGATTTGAAAGCCCAAACCAATGAGGATGAGTACCACCATGAGTAAGAAAGAAGGTAAGATGGTCTTGTGGTCAAATAGGTTGATCATTTGTGTAGGTTTAAGCTTTTCTAACCGGGAATTTATGCTGATTTACCATTTTCTGAGGTGGATTTTGGTAAATTTACCCGCGGCCCAACTGCCGCCTTTCCGTCAAAGATATTAAGCGATATGCAAAGACCCATCCTAATGTATCAAAAAGTCCTGGCCTGGTCGGTTCATCTATTTACTGCCAGCGGCCTATTGGCTGGCTTTATGGCCATTTTGGCCATTAATCAACAGGACTATCGGGGAGCGATGTTGTGGTTGCTGTTGGCTTTGGTCATTGATGGAATTGATGGCTCCTTTGCCCGGCTTTTCAAAGTCAGGGAAGTGCTGCCACAGGTGCAGGGAAAGAATATTGATTATGTGATAGACTTTGCGACCTATGCCATCATTCCGGCCTACATGATCTATCAGATGCAGATGGTTCCAGAGGCATGGAATTTACCGGCGACTTTTCTCATATTGATGGTCTCGGCCATTTATTACGGCCTTGATGGCATGGTTTCTGAAGACGATTATTTTGTAGGTTTTCCTGTATTGTGGAATATGGTGACTTTCCTGTTGGTTTTTGTAGTCACATTTTCGCCCCTGTTCAATCTATTGACGATCCTCTTTTTTGCCGTGCTCCATTTCGTGCCCCTGAAGTTTGCCTATCCTAGCCATCGATCCCGCTTTTTTTGGCCGACCATTTTTGCTTCAGTCCTATTTCTCGGGAGCTTATTGGCCATTGTGTGGATTTATCCCGTAAGGAATAGTTGGTTCACGGGGGCTGTCCTGGCTGCAATTGCCTATTTTGCGATTCATTCTCTATTGGTCACCTTTGATAAGACAGGAGCCACTAGGGAGCATCCTTAAAAAACCCTTACTGCGGCTTCCCAAAGGTCTGTACCCAATATTTCCCATGACTAGCCGCACCCATTTCCGTGAAGTTGTGGTTCATAATGTTTCGGCAATGCCCCTCGCTGGTAATCCAGGCGTCAACCACTGCTTGAATGTCATTGTAGCCAAAAGCAATATTTTCTCCCACGCTTTGCCAGTTGTAGCCGCTTTCTGAGATCCTTTCGGCGCTGTTGCTGCCATCCGAACCGGTATGGTCAAAGAAGTCGTTGGTAGCCATGTCATTGGCATGGCGATTTGCCGCATTTGTCAGCTGGTCATCCCATTGCAATGCCGGGGCAGGAGGCATAAATTGTACACCGCAGGCGCACCCACTTGCTCGATAGGCATTGACCGCATTAAGGAACGCACTTGTAAAGTCAGCACTAACGGGAGTATTGATCTCATCAGGGATGTTATCCTCAAAACTATCAGGCGTACAGGCTGCCAATGAAATGATCAAGTAAGCCCAAATGAAATGTCGAAGTAGATGTTGTTGCTTTTTCATGTAGAGAAATCGCTTTTGGAGAGGGGATTATTTTGGCGGGGCTACTATTTTAATAATTTTTAACGGCTTAGGAGCATTCGCAATTAGGCTTTCTTTTTTAAGGGGGGCTTTGATCCCCGACTTTTAATTACTAGATTTTTTTGCTAAATTGAGCCTGTAGAATTTCCTTCAGTGCTTGTTTGGAGCGGATTCTATTTGAAAATCAGTAGATTAGGGTTTTGGCTAAATGCTTGTTTGGAGGTGGTGCTTTAGCAGCGAAAATTGCAGATTTTGGGTTCTCGCAAGGCTCATTTTTGAATGCTTAGCAGCGCTAAGGACGAAAAAATAGCCGAAGTGAGGTTCGAAAACCTGTGATTTGCAGCCTGAAAGATTACCTCCAAACATGCACTAAAACCTTATAAAACAATTTAAGATGGCAACATCAAAAAAGACCGTTCCTCAGGGACAAGCCAGAGCTGCAAGTCCTACAGTGGCAGCAAAACAAGAAAATGCAACCGAGTGTTGGTTGGAGCTAATAGCCTATCCTGCTGGTACAGCACGAAGTTTATGGCTGAAGACTCCTTCTGGATGGAAACATCTCGATGATCCGGCTCCCAATGTTGAATCTGCAGTATTGAATGCCTGTGGAAACGATAACCTTGAAATCCGGGTCTGGTTTGAGGAGGACAATGTTGTGGGGCTGGTGGTGAATTCCAAGTAAATTTCAGGAGAATTCCGGGGCCAACTTTTGAATAGCAGAAGTTGGCCTTTTATATTGAAAAACAGCCTAAAAACCCATCCATGGACCCAAAAAGAAGAATCAAAACACCAGGCGTTTATACCCAACAAGTCAGAAGTACATCCAATTCGATCGCACAGGTGGAAACGGCCATCCCTGCCTTTATTGGATACACGGAAAAGGCGATTAAAAACAATGCTGATGACTTGCATCTGAAGCCTTTCAGAATTGGATCTTTAGCGGATTATACTCAATGTTTTGGCAGAAGCCAACCGGAAGGAGCTTCTATCACGGTAAGTATAGATACGAGTACCTCACCTGCCACTGCTGAAGCAAGTATTGAAGCTGCCCAACGCTCCAAATTCCTGATGTATTATTCTCTGCAAGCCTATTTTGCCAATGGCGGCGGCCCTTGTTACATCGTTTCGGTGGCGGATTATAGCACGGGATTGGTGTCAATGGAGGACTTGAGCAAGGGCCTGGAAGCTATCAAAAAGATTGATGAAATTACCTTGATCGTTTTCCCCGATAGTAGTAGCCTCAACAACTCCACCGATTATTATGATTTGCATCAGGAAGCATTGACTCTTTGTGCTAATTTGCGGGATCGGTTTACCGTGATGGATGTATGGGAAGACCCGGCAAATCCTGATCTTACCACATCGGTGAACACCTTGCGGAATAGCAGCCTGGGGAATACCACGGATTCGTTGCAGTTTGGAGCTGCATATTATCCGCGTTTGGAAACCTCCCTCGATTTTGTTTATGACCAGGCTCAGGTCAAAGTGATCGTGGATGGGCAGAAGATGTCACTACAAGCGCTAAAAACCAGCAATGCGGCTCATTTCAATTTGGCGAAAGCCGCTCTTCATCACTTACCATTAAATCTGCCGGCGGCTTCTGCTGTAGTCGGTGTGTTCGCCCAGGTGGATCAAACAGAAGGGGTTTGGAAGGCCCCGGCAAATGTCAATATTAACCGGGTGATCAAGCCGGTTGTATCTATCAGCGATCAACAACAGGAGGGGTTAAACGTCGATCCGATTAGTGGCAAATCTATCAATGCTATTCGCTCTTTTACTGGCCGAGGCCCGGCATTGATTTGGGGCGCTAGAACGCTGGCCGGCAATCATACTGAATGGCGCTACATATCAGTCAGAAGAATGATGATCATGATAGAGGAATCCATCAAAAAGGGTATTCAATCTGTTGTTTTCGAACCCAATGATGCCAACACCTGGGCAACCATTCAGTCGATGGTCGAAAATTTTCTGCAGAACATTTGGCAGGCTGGCGCATTAGTTGGGGCTAGCCCTAGAGAAGCCTATTTTGTAAAAGTTGGACTTGGCACCACGATGACTGCTCAGGATATTCAAAATGGTCGCTTGATTGTGCAGATAGGCCTTGCCGTACAGCATCCGGCAGAGTTTACCCTGCTCCAAATCATCCAGGAAATGGTTGCGCCCTAATGGCGGCATTTCAAAACGCCATTGATTAAGCTCACCCTCTAATTTCTTCCAACAAAACCTTGGTGGCTTGTGAAGGCTCTACCTGGAAGTATTCTTTCAATAGGTGTTGGCACTTCCCATATTGCTGTAAAGCTCGCCCTCGTTGATCCAAACGGGCGTAGCAGTCCATCAGTAAGCGATGGATATCTTCCAGAAAGGGGTCTTTTTCCAGAATCTGCTCCGCCACCGGGATGGCATTGAGGTAGTCCTTTTTATGATAGTAATGCTGAGCCAGGCCATGTAGAATCGACAGGTACTTTTCTTTGAGGGCATCGCGCTCATTGGTACACCAATCTTCATACGGCAAATTGGCCATAAAATCCTGGTGATAAAGGCCTTTGGCCTGATCCAGTAACCGTCGTACTTCTTCTGGGTGTCCGGCTTTTAGAGCGGTGCCACCTTGCTGACAAAGGGTTACAAATTGCTCTACATCGGTCAGGATTTCAAGCTCCGGCTGGAAGATGTATCCTTCATTTCTAAAGAGTAAAACCTCATCTACCGGGAGGTGGGGACGGAGGTAGTGACGCAGTTGAGAGATGGCAACATTCAACGAATTGCGCGATGCATCACAGGGCACGTCTGGCCAAAAAAGATCCATCAGCTTTTCCCGGTGCAGGTGTTGATTTCGGTGATAAAGCATGTAAGAGAGAAGCGCATTCTTCAACCGACTGCGGATGGGGGGTAGGGGCGTTTCTTGGGCTTTCATCGAGAAATTACCGAAGAAATTCACCCTTAAATCTGGATCTTTTAAATGTGGTACATGATTGAAAAAAAAGGAGAGACCAGGGGCGCCATTGGAAGCTTCCTGTGTCCTCTCATAAGAGGTGGGCAAGGCTGGTGGTTGTTTCCAAAAGCTGAATAACCATTTCCAATCAAAGCTTTTTTTAAAGTGCAATGCGATCTTTTGTTGCAACAAAGTTGCCGCACATGGCCATTCGAGATAGGCCTGCACTCCGTGATGGAAGGTGGCAATTACTTCGGTCAATGCGGGGGCTTTTTGTCCTTGTAATACGAGAATTGGGATCGAAGGGTAGCACTTCTGCAAAGTGGCAAGCCTGGCACCAAGCGCAGGAGCTTCTTCAAGCTGAAAAAGCAGAATCAATCCAGGATTAAAAGGGAGTTTCTTTCCGGAAGGGGGATCCAATAATGGAACCAGCCGATACCGGGGCAACCATCGATTTAATTGGAAAAACGTTTCAGCGTTTCCACCGATGGTCAGAATGGTTTTGGGGGGTCTTCTCATTTTCCTACTAATGGAGTTAGCACTCAATTAGTGGTTACAGCGGGCAACCACTATTATTTATCTTTTAAGAAAGCAAAGTGTTTCGAACTCTTTCTACATTTATATTGGTTTTTCTTCGGAAAATGTATACATCAGCGGCCAAATATTATTACAGAAAAGCCTTTTTTTATTTTAAAGCTGGAGAGAAGACTATGATCAAGAAAATTTTTATTTAAATTGTGGAACATTTCGACAGATTCTTCGTTTGAAAAGAAATCCTAACCTCCATATTACCAATTACTTACGGTGCACCTAGTTATTGCAGGTATATACTAATTTAATATAAAAAAACCACATAGTCAAGCTTACCTGCACGATTAACCCAGAAGACTTTCCCCGGACCTTATCAGTCAGGAAAATTAACCGAAATTAAAGATTTCTCAACTGTACAACTTATGGCACAGCATTTTGAATTCCGTTCCGAAGATTTACAAAAGCACCAATGCCAAACCTGGCAGGAAGGTGATGAGATTGTGATGTATTGCGAAACCTGTGGGTTTAAGCGTAAGCTCAACTGGCAGACTGGCGAAACGACCTTATTGGCAACAGGGGATCAATTGGCGCTACACAAGGCCACATATGCACCGGTAGAGGTGGACACCATAGAAGATGCGCTGTCTTCCAATTAAGGTTAATACAGATGGATAATCTGCTGCCCTTCAGGAGATGGGGGTTCGGTACTGCTGCCTTCTTTTGGGGTGATTTTAGCAATAATTTGGTAGAAACCCGGCGACATGTCGTGTGTAGATAATAGAATGCGCCCGGCACCTGCCTGATCCTGTAAAGTTTGACGGCCGATTAGTTGTTGTATATGCTTATCAGTTTCCATGGATTTGAGGTAGATCTCAGCATCTAGGGCTTCTTTTATTTTATCTCTTAAATGTACAGCTACTTCCAGCTTACTACCAATGGGGAAATTAAAATTCCCAGTTGGTTGATTGGCTTTCCACAATTCAAGTTTCACGGGAGCAGAGGTATTGATTTTCTTCAATGTTGTCCTTTTTTTAGGACGGGTATCCGTAAATTTTTTGATAAAAGCCTCTATGCTTCTGGTATCCAAGCCTTGGAAGGTTTTTGTTTCCCGGCTCAACAAGTGTTCAATTTTTCCGCGGAGAGTCGAATGCTCATCCTCTGGGTAAAAATCAAGCCGAAAACTGTGGCGAAAAGAGCTGCTGGTTGGGGTCGTAGAGGTTTCCTTATTGGCTGTTTGGGCTTCACCTGGCTTAGGAGGTTCCAAACTACCTTTCATGTCTTTAATGAGCGCTTTAGCCCTTTTTTCAGAAGTCATCAGTTGGCTTTGGGCTACTGGTTGCTGATTGCCATTTAGAATAACCACCAGGCACTTCTTACCCTGTTTTTCTAGTTTTATGGAAGCGGCCTTTCCTATGAGATTATGCAAAGCCCTTTCTGCGGAGCGGCTTCGGGTGTAGGCTCTGCTGAGGAGTTGCACGGAGCCTTCTTCATTCGCAAAATAATAAAAGCTTTGTTTGCGGTCTTCTGTGGTGAAAATGGAAAAACCATGACTGGGATTGCTGGCTTCAATCAGACTAGCTATTTTTTCAGAAAACATAAGGTGGGGATTTGGTCTTTAAAGGGAATGGGAAAATAGGGACCCTTTGCAAGGCCCCTATTGCTTGTTGATGCGGTTATTGCATTAGTCATTATAGACCTGAAGTACGCCTATTTCATCATAAGCTGCGATTGGCGTTGGTTTTCCGCTCACGCCGTCCAAGTGTGCCGTAGCGATCACTTTATAAACACCTTCTCTCAAGGTATTTCTTGGAATGGTGATCACTGCGCTGTAAGTATGGCCATCTACCGGAACGAAGTTGATCCAGGTTGGAGCAGGGTTAGCGGCCTCACCACTTCCCATCAATTCCAAAAACACCCGGCACTGCCAGCGGCCGTTCATCATTTTAGACAGCCATCCAGACTGTGTGAAAACGAAGTGAACATAGAGGTTTTGGTCCGTTTGGATAATATTTACCGGGCTGGCATTGTCCAGGTCGGCTGTGGAAGCGCCTTCGTGCAGGTGCACATTACCGCTAATGGAAAACAATGATTTGTCTTTGAATACATTTTCTACTGTTAACATAAGAATTTGGTTTTGGGGTACAACGTCAAAGTTGAATAATGAAAGTTGTACTTGTTGATTGAAAATAATAATTGGAAAAATCTGGAGCAAAGGTAAGTCAGGCCACTTAATTGGAAATTAACGGCTACTTAAAAAGGACTTAATTCTCACTTAAATGGGAGCTGTTTTAGGAAAGAAAGGTGGGTATAAAAAAAAAGAAGCCCTATCCAAGACAGGATAGGACCCAAAATATAAAGCTATGAAAACTAAAACTATTGTTCGTATTGATTAGTCTACTTTCTTGCCACCTTTCAGTTCATCCTGAAGGGTTTCCAGCTCTTCCCACTTAGCTTCATCCGCCAATTTAGCTTGAGCAGACCAAGTTTCTGGGTCGTGCATATTGTATCGAGGGCCAGCTTCGTCCAGGATAGTTTGAACTTTCTCTTTTGGCGCGTTGGCCAAATCAGCCCAAGTATGGATGCCGCCTTCATTCAGCAGGCCTTCAATTTTAGGACCAATGCCTTCAACAACTTTCAGATCATCTTGATTGATTTTCTTGCCGGAAGGTAAGGTAATTTTTTCAGATTTAGAAGCTTTTTTAGGTTCTTCTTTTGCTGTTTTGGTTTCTTTTACCTCTTCTACCGCTGGGGCTTTAGCCACTGGTGCTTCTTTCACCGCCTCAACTTTGGGGGCTGGAGTAGCGGCTGGCTTAGCCTTTTTCTTTGGCTTAGTAGTTGGCTGCTCTGCAACGTTATCAGCCGGTACTATACTAACATAGACGCGATTTAGTCTTTTTCTTTTGAAGGTAACGGTGCCATCCACTGCAGCGTGTAAAGTAAAGTCTTTACCTTGGTATACATTCTCACCAGCGTGGTAACGAGTACCGCGTTGACGGACAATGATATTACCAGCGACAGCTGCCTGGCCACCGAATAATTTCACACCGAGACGTTTACTAATACTGTCGCGGCCATTATCCGTACTACCTACACCTTTTTTATGTGCCATTTTTCAGGAATTTTTTTGATTCAATAATGTAAATGCAACTCCTCAATTAGGCGATGCTATCAATTTTGATTTTGGTGAAACGTTGACGGTGGCCATTCTTTACGCGATAACCTTTACGTCTTTTCTTTTTGAAGACAATCACTTTGTCTCCTTTTTGGTGACCCAAAACCGTGGCATTTACTTTGGTGTTCAATACCGGCGTGCCTACGGAAACTTTGCCTTGATCATCGGTCAGGTGAACCTGATCGAACACAACGCTATCCCCTTCCGAGGCTTCTAGCTGGTGGACGAAAAGCTCTTGCCCTTCCTCAACTTTGAACTGCTGACCAGCTATAGATACGATTGCGAACATGTTGATGAATTTAGTTAAAATTGAAATTGGCTGCAAAGATAGAATCTTTCCCAGAAAAAACAAAAGAATGCTTGCCCCTAATTCAGCTTCCAGTTGTAGATCCGGTCTAACAATCGGGCCATTATCGACCGATCTTCAGTCAGTACTCGGATGCTAGCGGTCATCTCGGGTTTAAAGGAAAGTGATTTGTTGTAGGTCGTAGTCATTTCCCGATCCAGGTTTATTTGTATTCTGAAGTACGGTTCCCCTTCTTGGTTCTGTTCGGGAGCCAGGGCTATTTGACTGACTTTTCCTTCCAAGACACCAAACTCTTTGTAATTAAAAGCGTCTAATCGAATTTTAGCCTCCATACCCATTGTGACCTTACCCATGCCCGTGGCGGGCAGAAAAGCCAGGGCAATGATTTGAGTGGACTGGCTTGGTGGAACTACGGTCATTAAAATACTTCCACTTGTGACGAATTGTTGTTCATTGCGCAAACTAGAAAAGGATACCTTTCCCGAGATTGGGGCGGTGAGCAGATGTGCTTGTTTCCAGTCTTCCAATTGTGCTTTCAGTTTTTGAACGCCTTCCTTGAGCGCAGTCCACAGGTCTGTTATTTTTTCATCCTTACCTTGGCTCAGGTTGGTAATGCTGCTGGCAATTTGACTAATTTGAATGCGATTGTTAAAGAGGTCGATCTGTTTGTTACGCAATTCGCGTTGATATTGTAAGTTGATGGTCTCTGCGGTTTTGACTTCCATAGGGCTGGCGAAACCGCCTTTCTGAAGCCGTCGAAGCGTATCGACCCGGTTTTTGCTGATCTGAATTTCCTTGCGCAAGGTGTCCAATTGTTGCGCCAACGCCTGGTTGACATTTTCAAGAGCCGCTATTTCATTTTCCTTGCTGGCAATGAGCTGTAAAGTTTGATCTTTTTGAAACTGGTATTTAAGTTGGTTGAATTGTTCCCGTAAGGTGGAAAATGAAGGTTGCAATTGCCCAAGCTGCAAATCTCGGGGCAACTGCATGTCCAAAATCTGACCCGGACGCTGGGCTGAATCGATTGGTTGCAAAACAGTCCTTTCCAGGGTCATCGCATCCTCATAATGAGTCGTACTTTCCAGAATGGCTAGGGTTTTCCCCGATGCGACGGATTCCTGGTCCTCAACCAAAAGCTGCGCAATCCGGCCATCAACGCGGGCCACTACCCGTGCCGGAGGGGTATCAGTAGTTAAAAAACCACGGGCGCTCACCACATCCCGATAATGGATGATAGAGGAGAGCACGACCAATGCGACAAAAAACAGGAAAAGCACTGAAATGCCAAAACGGATGATCCATCCGGGGGGAGGCCCCAGGATTTGTTGAATCTCATCCTGTTCGTTAAGTCGGATGTCTTCGGGATTTTGTAATAGCGGTCTCGTAGACATAATATTGTAGACTATAAGGTTTAGGTTCCTAGTTCCAACTGGTTCTTGACCAGGGCGTAGTAAGCGCCTTTGGCTTTCACCAATTGGGCATGGGTACCCTGTTCTATCAGTTTTCCTTTTTCGAGTACGACGATTTGATCGGCATTTTTTACTGTGCTTAAGCGGTGGGCAACCACGACGACGGTTCTGTTTTCAAAAAAGGAATCCATATTTTCCATGATGATCTTTTCATTTTGGGCATCCAGCGCATTGGTAGCTTCGTCGAAGAACAGGAAGCTAGGGTTTTTATACACTGCACGAGCAATGAGCAGGCGCTGCTTTTGGCCTTGGCTCAAACCGTTTCCTTTGGCACCTACTTTGGTGTTATATCCCAATGGAAGTGATTCTACAAATTCCTGAATATTGGCCATTTTAACGGCTCGCAGCAATTTGGATTTATCAACAGTATCTTCGCTTTCCGCAATGTTTCGGGCAATGCTATCTGAGAAGATAAATCCATCTTGCATCACTGCGCCACATTGTGCTCTCCAGAGACTGTTGCTTAGGTGGCTGAGGTGTAACCCGCCTATCTTTATGGCGCCCTGAGTAGGATCGTAGAAGCCGAGTAATAATTTGACCAAAGTAGTTTTGCCACTGCCACTGGTGCCTACAATGGCGGTTACCTTGCCAGCGGGAATGGTCAGGTTAATGTTCTCCAAAGCATAAGGGGAAAGCTGGTTGTAGCGAAAAGATACTTCTTCCAGGTGAATATCGGCATTTTCCGGAAGGAGATCCAATCCTTGTTGATCCAAATCCTCTTCATTTTCTCGCTCGTGAATTTCACCGAGGCGCTCTAAACTGATTCGGGCATCTTGGGCCGCACGCATGAAGAAGATAAACTGCTGTAAAGGGCCATTCAACTGCCCGACAATATACTGAACCGCTAGCATCATACCAAGGGTCATCTCTCCATTAATTACCGCTGTGGCAGCAAAAAAGGTGATGAAAATATCCTTGACCTGATTGACAATGGACGCTCCCGTATCCTGATATTGGGTAATGCGCAAGGCACGAATATTGACTCGATATAGACGGGCCTGAATGTTCATCCATTGCCACCGACGCTTGCGTTCGCTGCGTTGCAATTTGATCTCTTGCATTCCCTGAATCAACTCAATCAAGGCATTCTGATTTTCTGCCATTTCCTGGAAGCGCAAGTGGTCCACTTCTGCTCGGCGGCTTTGCCAAAAATAGACCCATAGGACATATAAGATGGTGGCCAAAACAAAAATACCTAAGATGGTTACATTGTAAATGGCCAGGATAATGCTAAAGATAATAAAGGTGAAAAAGGAAAAAATTACCGATAGGGTAGAGCCGGTTAAAAAGGTTTCAATGCGGCGATGGTCCCCAATGCGTTGCAGTAAATCTCCGGTCATTTTGGCATCAAAAAAACTGATCGGAAGGCGCATCAATTTGACCAGGAAGTCAGAAATCAATGAAATATTCACCCGGTTGCCAATATGCAAGAGGATCCAACTTTGAATAACATTGACACTAATCTGCCCCAGAAACAAAACCAATTGGCCTATCAATACCAGATAAACAAAGCCGATATCCTGATTGTCGATACCAATGTCTACCACATTTTGGGTGAGGATGGGAAACAGGAGTTGAATAAAACTCCCCAGTACAATGCCGAGTGCTAATTGCCAACCGAGATTGGTATATGGCAACAAATACTGAAACAAAAAGGAAAAACCGGTTTTATCCAATTTTTGACCATCTTGCTGATAGAAATCTGGTGTGGGTTCCAACAACAGGGCAACCCCTCGGTCGGCTTCACTGATCCAGTTCTTTTTGAATTCCGCGTGTGTTAGCTTTCGGCGGCCAATGGCAGGATCGGCAATCCAAACGTACTTGTTATTTATTTTGTAAACAACGACAAAGTGTTTTTGTCGCCAGTGCACAATACAAGGGAAAAAAGCATTGCGCAAGCCGGGCTCTTCCTCACTGTAGCCTTCAAAAGGCAATTTAACGGCCATCGTGCGCATCCCAATATGTTCAGCAGCCTCAACGATTCCTCTCATGGAAACCCCTTCTCGGTCTATGTAGCTATGCTCTCGCAAATAAACAAGAGAGTAGTGCTGACCGTAGTGAGCTGCGATCATCCTGAGACAGGTGGGGCCGCAGTCCATGCTATCCAATTGACGGAAGAAGGGAAATTTTTTAAACATCGATCAGAGAAAATATGAGTGACCTGCTACAGGGTGTCCGAAACAGAAGTGATAAATATAATAAATAAAATACAGCCCATCGAAAATGGAGGGTGAAAATGAAATTAGCTTTGTGTAGATCAAAGGGGGCAAGTCTGGCCTTTTTATAAAAAAAGCCTTCATTAGACGAAAAAATTGGCTAGATCATCGGAGGAAGCTTACCTTTGATACCGTCACTTTATAACCTAGCTATGTCATCTTATCTATCAAAAACTCGGGACTATTTTCGTCAATTTGTGGAAACACTTCTTAACTTTCCACGGGCGGCCTTGTTTATCCGCGATCACAAATTGTGGGAAGGCTTTTTTAATTACGGCTGGCTTTCGAGATTTTTCATTGCTATTGCTATCCTGTTAGGGATCAAGTTTTTATCCATATTTGCCGATTGGATGGGGTCGTTGTCGTTAGATGATCCGGGTACAATGGTGACCAATATGGGGCTGCTGGTGAAGGATTTTGCGCTTGAGGGTTACGGTTTTTTATTTGCCGGAGGGATGAAATACCTGATGTTGATCTTGTTGGAGGTATTGGTTTTTCACTTTTCTCGGCGCACCCTGGGTATTTTGCTGGGCAAGGAATCAGATACTTCATTTGACAGCTTTCTCAAGGCCCAGATGCGCATGATCAAAATTGCCTTTCGCTCTTGGATTATGGAACTGATTGCTTCGGGCTTAATTAAGATCTTCTTCGGCATCTTCGGCTTCATTGATTTTTTAGAGCCCATGTTGCTCTTTGGTGTACAGTGTTATTACCTGGGCTTTGCCATCCTCGATAATTATTTTGAGCAATTTGAAATGACCATCAAGGAAAGCGCCAAATACGCTCAAAATTATGTTGGAGTAGCCCTGGCCCTAGGGGTGGTTCTTTATGGCCTCTTACTCATACCGCTAGTTGGTAGCATTACGGCCCCTATTATTGGTGCGGTAACAGCCTCGCTGGTTTTATATCGGATTTCAGACTTACATTTACTGGGTAAAGAAACGGAAATAGAATTAGACGAACTGGTGGAGTAACCCCACTATTGATCCCCGTATTTTTACCTGTTTTTTTTGAAAATCTCTGGGAATTTTGGTGTTGGCAATAGGATGCAGTAAATTGTTTCTTTAACCTATTACTCACTCAAAATAACATCAGAGATGAAAAACCTGCTAACCTTTTTCTGTTCACTGCTATTCTTATTGTTTTTAAGTTCTTGTGAACAACCTCCAACTACTGCTGAAGAGCCTGAAGGTACAGCCAATACCAAACTTACGGCATCAGCTCCGCCCATCACTCCACCTACCTGTAACAAAATTGGCGGCTATGAAATTGATAGCACCTGTGCTTCGCAAGCGATGGAGGCCTGGAACCAAGTGGTGAAAAATATTAAAGCTCAATACACTGGCCCCGATACACAATTCCTGGTTAGAGGGTTTGCAATAAGCAACGCTGAAATAGATAGTATGCAGGCCGAATTGCACGCAGATAGTACTGTGTTTGGAATGCTGGCTGTAGAAAGAGTAGACCTGGGGAGAGGGCAATATAGGGATGAAACCAAAATCATTTTCCTAGGAAGCTCGGCTTCAAATCCCGATGAGTACATGTATTTTAATTTTACAGCTCCTTGTCCTAATACCTGCCCTAAAGATTAACCATTCACGTTCTTTGACAAATCTCCCCGATTTCACATCTGGAGGTTTGTCAAAGAATCATCATTAAAAGGAGATTAGGATGGTTAATACTCCTAATCTCCTTGTTGAAATAATAAGGACGCATGCTTTCATCAATAATTATAAATGTATCGTATCTGATTTTGGGTATACAGCTGATTACCATCATCTTATTTGTAAGTAGATTTGAGCATTTTTCAAAGAGTCTTTACATTTTCACGGGGTTCATAGCTTTTAGTTTTATTATTACCTCGATTTCCCTTTTTATGTGGCACAACCATGCCAACAATCTTCCTTTATTGCACTTGTACACCTTTGGCGAATTTCTTCTCCTTTCCTGGTTTTACCGAGAGATCATCGGTCGCCCAAGGTTTTCAACAATCAAATTCAATATTTTTATAGGGGTGGTGGCTGCTTTGATCATTTTAAACAGCATTTTTATACAACCCTTAGAAGAGTTCAATACCTACGCTAAAACACTGGTGCAGGTCGTTTTGATTGGCTACAGCATTCTTTATTTTTATTATCTTACCAATCAGGAGGACAATGAAGTAGTGGAACAAAAATCCCTGCGGTTGATTAACTCTGCATTGATTGTCTACTATTCCGGCAGCCTATTTATCTTTATGTTCAGCAATTATTTCATTGAGAATGATGACAACCTTATTTTCTGGGTGTTTAATTCTCTATTAAACCTCATTTTTCAACTTTTGGTCCTAATCGCGATATGGAGGGTAGCATTCAGGGAAACGAAGTCACTTTTATGATGACGATTGGCATTCTGATCATGGTCGCTCTGGCCCTGGCCTTTGTGCTTTTTTTTAATCTCCTTCAACGGAAATTATTAACCGAAAAAAACCAACGTCAAGAGCTGAAGTTACGCCATCAGGAAGCACTATTGCACAGCACCATCCTCACCCAGGAAAAAGAACGTAGCCGCATTGCTCGTGACTTACACGATGAAATCGGATCCAAGCTCAATGTTATTCACCTCAATATGCATCGCCTCAGGAAAATTGGCGGGGAATCTCCAGCCCTGGCCGAAACACTGGAGGAGGTCAACCAGCTCATCCATAAAACCATTGGGACCACCCGCCGAATCTCTCATGAATTATTGCCGCCTACCCTGGAAGACTTTGGCTTGATAGAGGCATTAAAGGAACTTATTGGTGGCTATCAGAGTGCCGGTGTCAAACTGGAGCTTTCCCACGAGTCCAACCAATGGGCCCGCAATAAACTGGTAGAAATTAACCTCTTTCGAATTGTGCAGGAGCTACTAAGCAATTCTATCAAACATGGTGAAGCCGAACTGATTCGGATTGAAGTTACTCTCGGACAACAGCAGTTTCGACTGTATTATGCCGATGATGGCAAAGGTTTTGAGTTGAAGAATGACGCTCAACGCAATGGACTTGGCCTGCGCAATTTGGAAAGTAGAGCCAATATGATTAGTGCCTCTCTTGAATTTCTGACAGCACCTGGAAAAGGAGTGCAAGTAACCGTTGAGAATCGAGATTAATTTCTTACCTTTGTTCCTGTTCATAACCTCTCCTGACGGTCTAACCTCTCTGGTTAAAATAGTGCTCAAGTTCCGATTAATTGCATCGTGACCGGATAAAACCCCCTTGTAGCCATACTAAAACCCAAACTCGCATGGAGTCGCCTGTAATAAATATTGGCATTGCCGATGATGAAGCATTGTTTAGAAGAGGCCTTCGTCTCCTTTTAGAGGATTTTAATGATATTAAAGTCATACTGGAAGCGGAAGATGGACTTGATCTATTAGACCGCCTGCAGGAAAAACAGGATCATCCCGAAATTCTATTGCTTGACTTAAAGATGCCTCGCCTGAATGGCATCGAAACAGCAAAAATACTCCGTGAACAATATCCCGATTTAAGGATCATTATTTTATCCACTCACTATAGTAAAGCCTTCATTATCAATATGATTGAAATTGGAGCGGCATCCTACCTGCCCAAAAATACCGTTCCAGAAGAAGTCGCTTCCACCATCCGAGCAGTGGCTAGTAAGGGGTTTTACTACAGCAATCAGGTGCTGGAAATCATGCGGGAGAACATGATGAATAAAAACATTCCCAAGCTCAAAACACCTTTTGAGATCGAGATTACGCAACGAGAACGCGAAGTGCTGCAATTGATCTGTGAACAAATGACCACCTCAGAAATTGCAGATAAGCTCTTTATCAGCCCACGTACGGTAGATGGTCATCGCAATAACCTGCTCTCAAAACTAGATTGTCGAAATACTGCTGGGCTAGTGGTCTATGCCTTGCAGAATGGATTGGTTGAGATCAAAAACTTGAGTTTCTAGTCCTGGAAGGTCAGCGTTTTAACGATTTCGCACCTTTACTCCTGGATTGGCAGGCTCCGCTTCCAAGTCACCCAGACTTGGAGAAATTTCGGTTTAAGCTGAGTGAGTCAAGATGGAAAATATTCGTTACCAACTCCATTTAAAAAGGCAATCACTGAACCTAAAACTGGAGCAGTACTACAATCAATTGGTTTACTACAATCAACAGATCGATTTGCAGCAAGAAATCGTTAAAGATCGCCAAAGCCTGCTGGCTGTTGAAAATGAAAAATTTCGCATTGGTGAAAGCTCGATCTTTCTGATCAATGCACGTGAACAAAAATTGATTGAGGACCGCATTAAGCTGGAAAAACTCAAAGTAGCATTTGAAAAGACTCAAACGACTCTAGCGTGGGTGAATGGGACACTTTGGGAGTAGGCTTTCTTCTCAGGCCACTTGAATATCTGAAATAGAATAAAAAAAACCGCCAATTTTTCTTTCTTTGAAAGAAAGCACCATTATCATGGAATTATTTGGAACGCTGCTGCATTATGCACTGCATTTTCTTTTTCCAGGTTTGATCGCCTGGGTATTTTTTCGCAAACAGTGGAAACGGGCCTACCTGATTATGGTGCTCACAATGTTGGTTGATTTGGACCATTTATTGGCTACGCCCATTTTTGACCCCAACCGCTGTAGCATCGGGTTTCATCCCCTGCATACGGAATATGCCATTGTCCTTTATGCTTTGCTTTGGGCTCATCCAATTACGCGTATTATAGGATTGGGTTTGTTGATGCACATGGGCACGGATCTCATCGACTGTTATGTCTAGGCCGGGATTTCCAGGACATAGACCAGCATATATTCCCGCTCTACTAGGCGGTAGCAAATTTGGTATGCCCGCTTCCAGCCGTCTTTACTCACTTGGCCCAGGCAGGTCCCATTTGTTAAATCGTACTCAAAAGGATGTACGTGGATGTGGGTTTTAAAATCCAATTCCCGGCGGCCATAAGCTTTGTAAAGCGCTTCTTTGGCCCCCCAATAGACGTGCAGGTGTTCAATTTCAGTCCTTGCGCGTAGGCTGTTCAATTCGTCTGGACGCATGTATTTATGGGCCAGCCGGCCAATTTTAGCGACCAAAAACTGGATGTCGATACCTACCGTTATTGGGGCTGCAATAGCCGCTGCCAGTTGATGGGAATGGCTAATGGAAATCTGCCAGTCGGCGCCTTCCAGGTGTGGTTTGCCGTACGCATCCTTGACAAAAGCCCCTCGTTTTTCCCGACCTGACATATCGTGTACCAATTGCCGAACGGCCAGCCACTCCAGGCGTTTCCGGCCTTTAATGGTACTCAGCTGCCGGAGCTCTGCGGGATACAGCAGTAGGCGGTCCCGAAACCATTCTTCGCTTTCGGTGATGCGCCAAAGACCAAGTTCCCCTTCCGGTTTGATGAATTGATGTAAAAACAGTGACATGAATCATTGATTTCTAAAAGCATGTTTGCAGCCCAAAGGTTGACCTCCAAATATGCTCTAAGCAACCAAAATAAGGAATAATGGTTAGTTTATACATAATTACCGTTCGATTATGTATTTTCAAGTCCTATGTCGGAACAAATAAGTATTAAAAAAATTGCTCAATTGACTGGGCATAATGCTTCGATTTTTGCCTTGTCGGCCAGTGCGAAACCGCGCCATTTTCTCTCTGCTGCCGGGGATGGTTGGGTTGTGGAATGGAATTTGCATGATCCCGAAATAGGTCGATTGATTGCCAAGGTAGAAACGCAGATTTTTTCCATGAAACTTTTGCCGGAGCAGCAGCAAGTAGTCGTGGGAAATATGAATGGTGGTGTACATTGGGTAGATCTCATTGATCCTGAGCAAACGCGCAATGTACTGCATCACAAGAAAGGCGTATATGCGATAGAAAGGGTAGGGGACTGGCTTTTGACACTGGGAGGAGAGGGCAAATTAAGCCGCTGGTCCATTGCCGAAAGGCGGAGCCAGGAAAGTTTCCAGTTGAGTAGTCAAAGCCTGCGAGCCATCGCTCATGCCCCGGAAAGGAATGAACTGGCGATAGGGGCTAGCGATCACAACATTTATTTGCTGGATGCAGAAACCCTGGCCTTGCGGAAAGTGATTGAAGGGGCCCATGATAATTCGGTCTTTACCTTGAGGTATCAAGATGCAGGAAGATTGCTCTTCAGTGGAGGCCGCGATGCTCACCTCAAAGTTTGGGATACTGCGGCTGATTTTGCCAATATATCGAGCCAACCTGCGCATTGGTTTACCATCAATGATCTGGCTTTTGATCCTAGAGGCCAATGGCTGGCTACTGCCAGTCGGGATAAAACCATCAAGATATGGGATGCAAAGGCCTTCAAGCTTCTTAAAGTACTGGACACGGCGCGGGACGGATGCCACATCAATTCGGTCAATCGCCTCTTTTGGAGTGAAGACGGCCGCTATCTAATCTCAGCGAGTGATGATCGGAGTCTAATTGTGTGGGAGATCGGATAATACAAAGTAGGGGCAGCCTGAATGATTACCTCCAAACAAGCACTTAGTCTTTATTTTAATAGAAAATGCCTC
>CAXHCA010000068.1:0-34909 GCA_964015035.1 uncultured Saprospiraceae bacterium | reverse complement strand
GAAAACTTGGAGCGCAGCGAAGGTAGTTTTCGTTAGCCGGGAAGTCCCTCCACCCGCACGAAGGGAAAGAAGGGCGAGAAGTTTATCCCGGGTTAGGAAAACTTGGAGCGCAGCGAAGGTAGTTTTCGTTAGCCGGGAAGTCCCTCCACCCAGTGTTATTGAAAGGTAAAAGAGAAGTTTTATCCCGCCCACCTTTATGGAAATGGAGTATTTTACAAAAAAAACCTCCTTAATCTATTTGGGATAAAACCATTTGTGTTTTCCTGCTGTTCTTTGATGGCTTGCCAGGTAAATGCCTAACTAAGGGTGATAGTTTGGAGTGCTAACCTGGGAAATAGAGCAGAAAATAAAAAAACTTTTTCGAGCTATGCTTACCCGGACTCCCCAGGAATATGCCAACCAGCTCGCCAAACATTCAGATAATTTTTAAATTCAGAATACTATGTCAAAAGTTGTCAGAGAGGATATTGACAATTTAAATGCCGTTTTAACGGTCACCGTAGAAAAAAAGGATTACGAACCCAAATACCTTTCGGAGCTAGCCAAATACCGGAAACAAGCCCAAATGAAGGGCTTCCGACCTGGTAAAACACCTCTTTCTGTGATTAAGAAGATGTATGGCAAAGCCGTTTTGGGAGATGTCATCAATGAAATTTTGCAGGAGCAGATCAACAAACACCTGACAGAGGAGAAACTTGAGATATTGGGCCAACCGATTCCCAACGAGACACAGGACCCTATTGATTTTGACCTGAAGACCCTCGATGATTACGAGTTTAAATTTGATTTAGGGCTGGCGCCTAAATTTGAACTCCAAGGGATTGGAACAGACAATTCCTTTGATTTCCACAAGGTAACCATCACGGATGAAATGATCAATGATGACCTGGATGCTGCCCGCCAGCGCACGGGGAAACGCATCAATCCGGAAGAAGATATTCAGGAAAAGGATTTCCTGAAATTGGAAGGAACGGAACTGGAAGATGGCAAACCGAAGGAAGGGGGCTTAGTGCATGAATTTAGTGTACTTGTAGAACGCCTTACCGACGAGGTAAAAGCTGAGGTGTTGAAGAAAAAACTCGGCGATCGCTTTACCGGCAATATTTTTGAGTTGGAGAAAGATGCTGCTGAAAGCTATGTGCGGAAGCAATTGTTGGGGCTGGAAGACGACGATGACCGGGAAGTCAATTCTGAATTTGAATTTGAAGTCACAGAAGTAAGTCGGATAGAACCAGCTGAATTAGATCAGGCCTTTTTTGATCAATATTTTGGACAAGATGTGGTGAGCTCAGAAGAAGAAGCGCGTGAAAAGATCAAAGAAAGTGTTCAGAAATACTATGATAATCAGGCGGATGCTTTGCTCTTCCGCGATTTTCAGGAAGATTTAATGGAAAAAAATCCATTGGATTTTCCAAAAGAATTTCTGAAGCGCTGGATGTTGGTAGCCAACGAAAATGCTACTGAGGAAATGGTCGAGGATGAATACGATTCCTTTGAAAATAACCTGCAATGGACGTTGATCCGTTCGAAGCTGGTCGATAAGTTTGATCTGAAAGTAGAAGAGGATGAACTAAGAGAAGGTTTCGCCAATCAGATTAGGGGATACCTGGGGAGTTCCCCTTACGCTACGGAAGACTTTGTCCATTCAATGGTAGATCGTTCAATGGGTGATGAACAGAGCCTGCGCCGTATGTACGACGAATTGCTGACAGATAAACTGCATGATGCTATTAAAGGGGAGATGACAATCGTGGAAAAAGCCATTGACGCAGAGGCATTTAAGCAAATAGCTCAAGAGGCCAGAGATAAGGCCGAAGCCGAACGTGGAGGCATCGTTGATACGGGTGAAGAGGAGTAGAACCATAAGGGGCGAAGAGAAATAAAATGATCCTGGTTCAACTACCTATGGCTTAATGTGTTATTATTCCGTGTCTATTTAACTTTTAAACAGGAATTACATGTTTCACAAAGATGAATTCATGAAGTATGCTACCCGTCACTTGGGGATGAGTAGTATGCATCTGGAAAAGTATGCCGAGAAAAGTATGGCGACGATGCCAAATATTCAGGCATTCACTCCCGCAGTTATCGAAGAAAGACAAATGCATGCTCAGGTACTGGACGTATTTTCCCGATTGATGATGGACCGCATCATCTTCATGGGCGTTCCGGTCAATGACTATGTAGCCAATGTCATTCAGGCGCAATTGTTGTTCCTGGAGTCTTCTGATCCCAAACGCGATGTTCAGATGTTTATCAATAGCCCCGGTGGCTCCGTGATTGCGGGGTTGGGCATTTATGATACCATGCAGTACGTTTCTCCGGATGTGGGAACCATTTGTACTGGATTGGCCGCTTCAATGGGGGCCGTTTTGTTGACCGCCGGTACCAAAGGCAAACGTACCGTGTTGTACCACAGCCGGGTGATGATTCACCAGCCATTAGGTGGGATGCAAGGCCAGGTTTCGGATATGGAAATCTATTACAAGCTCGTGAAAGAACAACAAAAAGAGCTGTATGATATTCTGGCGCACCACACTGGTCAGCCTTATGATAAAATTGAGAAGGATTGTGATCGCGACAACTGGATGACCGCCCAAGAGGCTAAGGAGTATGGTCTGGTTGACGAAGTACTGGATCGCAACAACCCAAAGAAAGATAGCTAATTTTGGCGGCGATGCTGTATTAATCGGCATTGTACGCCACTAGAAGGCTGAGTTTCCCTATCTTTGTGAAACTCAGCCTTTATTATGCTAAGTCATTAGTACGATTAAAGTAAAATTCCAATGCGACGAAGTAAGCAAAACTATCGCTGTTCCTTCTGTGGAAGAGACAAATCTGAAGCTTTGATCCTCATTGCAGGAATCGATGGCCATATTTGTGAAGTGTGTGTAGAACAGGCCAGTGAAATAATTCAAGAAGAATTGTTTGGTGGAAAAAAGGTGGAAGAGAGTTCCGACCAAAAGTTTTTATTGCCGGAGAGTGTTACTCCCCAAGAAATCAAGCAACACCTGGATAAATACGTCATCGGTCAAGGCGAAGCCAAGAAGATTCTGTCGGTGGCCGTTTACAACCATTACAAACGACTCAGACAGCCCAGCCAAGGTGAGGTGGAAATTGAAAAATCCAATATTTTATTTGTTGGACAAACGGGGACTGGAAAAACACTGCTGGCTAAAACCATTGCTAAATTTCTCAATGTTCCTTTTGCCATTGTAGATGCCACCGTATTTACCGAAGCAGGCTATGTGGGTGAGGACGTGGAAAGTATCCTCAGCCGGTTGTTGCAGGTTTGCGATTACGATGTGGCGGCCGCAGAACGAGGTATTGTATATGTGGATGAAATTGATAAAATTGCTCGTAAGAGTGATAATCCTTCCATTACTCGTGATGTATCCGGCGAAGGGGTCCAACAGGGGATGTTGAAAATGTTGGAAGGTACTGATGTCAACGTTCCTCCACAAGGCGGGCGCAAACATCCTGAGCAGAAATTGGTGAAAGTCAATACGGAGAACATTCTCTTCATCTGTGGCGGCGCTTTCGACGGCATCGAAAAAGATATCGCACGTCGGATCAATACACAGGTGATCGGCTTTAAATCTGAAGATCAGAGCGAAGCGATTGATCGGGAAAATCTATTGCAGTATATCAGCCATCAAGATCTGAAAAGGTTTGGCCTCATTCCTGAATTGATTGGCCGCCTGCCGGTGCTGACTTACCTCGATCCGCTGGACCTGGAGTCCCTCAAACGGATTCTTACCGAGCCTAGAAACTCATTGGTGAAACAGTACAAAAAACTGTTTGCTATTGAGGATATTGAACTCACCTTTACCGATGAAGCCCTAGAGTTTATTGCACAAAAGGCCCTGGAATTTAAGTTGGGGGCCCGAGGACTTCGATCCATCTGTGAAGCGATCATGACGGATGCCATGTTTGAATTGCCTTCTCAGAAAAATGTGAAGGAATTTGAAGTGACGCTAGAATATGCGATGGAAAAAGTCAACCGTTCTAAACTCAACAGACTTAAAGCCGCGTAGCTCATAAGTTCAAGATTATAAAAATAGATCAAACGCCTTGCAAATGGAATTTTTGCAGGGCGTTTGTGTTTTTTTACCTTATAAAAAATTATAAAACAGGGCTATTTGATGTTTATATTCTGTATTAAGTTGAAGTGTCAAAATGATTTATTAAATTGCTAGTCTATTGTGTATACAATAGTTGTCAAAACAGTATGATTTTTAACCAACTAAACACCTTAACATTATGAATTCCATTCTCAACTTAGGCAAGTACCTTTATGCCATTCCATTTGCAATTTTTGGATTGATGCATCTGGCCTCCGGCCCTCAAATGGCAGGCATGGTTCCTCTCCCTGGTGGGGCCATTTGGGTCTACATCACAGGGGTGGGGTTAATAGCTGCCGCAGTTAGCATGCTCATTGGAAAGTATGACAAACTGGGAACCGCATTATTGGGATTGATGCTACTGATCTTTGCATTGTCCATCCATTTGCCCGGAGTGATGAGCGGAGATGAAGCCCGGGTAATGTCCTCAATGCCCAATTTTATGAAAGACCTTTCTTTAGCGGGCGCAGCTTGGATGTACGCCGGTAGTCTGGCTAAAGATAGCTCTGTCATTGGGTAGAGCATACCTATTGAGAAGCATTGGAAAAAATGAAAGGATTGGGTGAAATGGAGCACTTGCTAAAGCCACTCAGTCCTTTCTAAATCTCTTAGTAATCTTACCGCCTGGTCATTTTGATCGGGCGTTTTCTTTTGCTTTTTCTACCTTTGGCGTGAAAAAAGAGTCGGTATCCATGCGGTATTTTATCGAATTAGCTTACAACGGAGCAAACTATTACGGCTGGCAACGTCAACCCCGAGAGGTGAGTGTACAATCTACGCTGGAGGATGCTTTTTCCACTATATTGGCCACGCCTACTGCCATTCACGGTTGTGGCCGGACAGATACCGGCGTACATGCCCGACAGTATTTTGCTCACTTCGACTTTCCGGAAGCATTGCCACCCGCATTTGAAAATCGGCTCAACAAATTTTTGCCGCAAGACATTGTCATCTATCGCATTTTTGAGGTGCCCCCCGATGCTCATGCTCGCTTTGATGCCTACCATCGCGCCTACGAATACCTGATTGACTTTCGAAAAAATCCTTTTGGCCAGCAAACCAGCTATCACTTTCCTTTTGCGCATCAGCTGGATCTGAACCTGATGCAACAGGCTTGCCAGCTACTCTTGCAATATGACGAGTTTTTTCCGTTTTGCAAAAGCAATACCGATGTCAAAACTATGCAATGCACTCTCAAACAAGCCGAATGGATATTAGATAAAACCAATCAGCGGCTGGTCTTTCACATTGCTGCCAATCGCTTTCTACGGGGCATGGTGCGGTTGATTGTGGGGATGTGCCTGAATGTTGGCCTGAAAAAAACCACCCCGGATGAGGTGAAAATAGCCATGGATCAGCAAACCCGGTTGAAACGAAGCTTGAGTGTGCCGCCTCAGGGGTTGTATTTGAAGGATATTCGGTATGAGTTTTTTGAGTCTAGCGAGTAGGGTAGGGAAACTCAGTGATTAGAGTAGGGGGGAACATATTTTCATCAAGCTGACGTTTGTTGGAAAACTGGTAAAAGATCAAGGCTAGCCTTCCCAATCCCAAACTCCTAAAATATCCCCCATTGCTTTATCTGCCGCTTCAATCGGAAATATCGCGCTTCGTGAGCGCCAAAGGATTGGGGCAAGCTAGGATTCATCGGCGCATTAAAATCCAGGATCAGTGGCCGCCCGGCGTGGGTGCGAAGCAGCATGTCTATGAGGTATTCCTGAGCACCAACTTCCCGTCCTTTCGGAGACACGCAAGGCATCAGACTGACCACTTGTCCGTGACTATACAGGAAAAAATCTACCGCCAATAATTCATCATCCGGAGTGGTCACACTGGAGGCAAAACCCCAGCCGCGGTGCAGGGCGTTGTACATAATGCGTTGCAGGGCGTGGAAGTCTTGATCGAGGGTGCTGCTGTGAGGAGCATGTTTTTTATAAAAGTCAGCCAATTTTTCGGGCTTCATACCCGACTTGGGGAGTAATTCCAATTCTTCGGCCTGCTGAAGCTTGGCATGTAAGGCTGCTGAGTAGTCGGCTTTCAAGATGTCGTAAGGGGAATTTAGGTATAGTTGATAATTTGTCAACGGTTCAATGGCAAAAGGCGCATCTGTTGGTATTGTATTTTGGCCGCTGAGGGTAATGTTGATGCGTTTGTACTGCTTAGGAATGGCGTCGAGAAATGCTTGTATGCGCTGCGCAGAGAGTAGGTGAATCGAATAGATGCCCATTTCGCGCATTAAAGCCGGTTGGTACAATTCGGGGCTGCCCCAATTGCCCTTGCGCCACACCAAAGGAAACACCGATTCATAGTCGCCCTCCACCAGGGCATCCCAATCTTTAGCTACGTTATCCAAAAACCAGCGGTAACCGAAGATGTTACCATTATTAGCGTAATGTACGCAGCTATTCCATTTGACCTTGTCGATGTCTTCGCTTTTCAGCAATTGTATATCCATACCCTAAGAAATGGCTTTTTAGCCAAATTGTTGAATTGGCAAAGGTGAAAAATAATTCGTTCTTTGATAAATTTTAGTTGACACCAAATCACCGGATTTGTCAAACAGCTCAATAATAAATGCCGTTCGCCAAATTATAGTGGGACTTTCTCTTGCAATTGATTAGTATACTAACTATTTTTGTACGAACTAATGAAAGCGTTTAATGATTGATGAAGCCCTAACCACCACTTCAGAAGTATCCGGGTTTATCTTGGAACGGACGGCTAAGCGCATGAAGCAGTTTTTTCAGCAGCAGCTGACCGCCGCAGAGACAGACATTACCATCGATCAATGGGTGGTTTTACAAACCCTGGAAGAAAAAGATGGCCTCAGCCAGTTGGATATTGCGGCCGCCACTTTCAAAGATGCTCCTACGGTGACTCGTATTATTGATATTCTTTGCAAAAAAGAGCTCACCCGCCGGGAAGCAAATGTGAATGATCGGCGCCGGTTTAACATCCGCTTGACCAGAGCTGGGCACGAAAAAATCGCAGCGGTCATGCCCATTATCCGTCAGGCTAGGGAACAAGCATGGAGCGGCTTAAATGAACAAGAAATGGAACATCTGATCAAAATACTGAATCAGGTGTTTGATAATATAGAAACCAAGTAATACCACCCTCAGTCCTAAACCACCAAATTATGCACTACTACCAACTAGGAAAAGTGCCGCATAAACGCCACACCCAGTTCCGCAAAGCGGATGGGACTCTTTACCACGAGGAGTTATTTTCTACGGAGGGATTCAGTGATTTGTACGCCCTGTTGTACCACTGCAATGCACCTACACAGATTGTACAGGTCAATGATCCCTTCTCCGTGGCTCCGGAAATTGTCTCCGACAAGCAGCTCAAACATCGCAGTTTGAAGGGGTTTGAGATCGAGCCGGAAGACGATTATCTCAAGAGCCGGAAGGCGGTACTGGTCAATGACGATTGTAAAATTATCTTGTCAGCACCACGCAAGAGTACCACGGATTACTTCTTCAAAAATGCAGATGCTGATGAGGTGATTTTTATCCACGAAGGAAAAGGAACTTTGCGTACCATGTATGGCAATATCTCTTTTGCTTACGGAGATTACCTCGTCATTCCGCGCGGAACAATTTATCAAATGGAGTTTGCTGGCCCAGACAATCGGCTGTTTATTGTAGAATCTACCAGTCCGATTATTACTCCCAACCGATACCGCAATAAGTTTGGGCAATTGCTGGAACACGCGCCATTTTGTGAGCGTGATATCCGCAAACCGCAAGACTTGGAAACTCACGATGAGCAGGGGGAGTTCCTGTTTTACATCAAAAAGCAGGACCAGATGTATCCGTATTATTATCTCAACCATCCTTTTGATCTGGTGGGTTGGGATGGATATGCCTACCCGTATGCTTTTTCGATCCACGACTTTGAACCCATTACCGGACGGGTCCATCAACCGCCACCGGTGCATCAGACTTTCGAAGCGCGTAATTTTGTGATTTGCTCCTTTGTGCCTCGCTTGTTTGATTACCACCCTCAAGCCATTCCGGCTCCTTATAATCACTCTAATATTGATAGTGATGAAGTATTGTATTATGTCGATGGCGATTTTATGAGCCGAAAACATGTTGAACGGGGCATGATTACCTTGCATCCGGGCGGTATTCCACACGGCCCCCATCCGGGCACGGTAGAAAAGAGTATTGGGGCCAAAGAAACCCACGAATTAGCCGTGATGGTGGATACATTCCGGCCGCTGAAAATGACCAAAGCGGCACTCGGAATAGAAGACAAAGATTATTATAAGAGTTGGTTGACTTAGTGCATGTTTGGAGTTGGTGTTTCAGAAGCGAAAATTGCAGAAGTGAGGTTCCAAAACCTATGATATGCCGCCTGAATAGCTTGCCCGAATATACTTCAGGGACTACCTCCAGACAAGCACTGAATTATAAAAGAAGTAAAAAGAAGCATATAATGGATACGTTAACAAAAAATAATACGACCAAACAACAAGACTTGTTTCCAATAAATGGAACCGATTATATCGAATTTTATGTAGGCAATGCGAAGCAAGCCGCCTATTATTATCAGTCAGCTTTTGGCTTTAATCTGATCGCCTATCGCGGGCCGGAGACGGGCATGCGCGATAAGGTGTCCTACGTGTTGCAACAAGGTAAAATCCGCTTTGTGCTGACCTCTGCCCTCAGTCCTGACCATGAGATTTCTCGCCACGTTTTTCAGCATGGTGATGGCGTGAAAGTCTTGGCTCTCTGGGTCGACGATGCTGAATATGCATTTAATACGGCTGTAGCCAATGGGGCAAAAGTGGCGCAATTGGTGCAAGAACACAAAGACGAGCACGGTACAGTGAAAACGGCGGCCATTCATACATATGGAGAAACGATTCACACTTTTGTTGAGCGCAAAAATTACGAAGGCCCCTTCTTACCTGGATTTGTGGCCAAAGCAAGTCAAATGCAGGTCAATCCACTCGGCCTGAAGTATGTCGACCATTGTGTGGGCAATGTCGAGTTGGGCAAGATGAATACTTGGGTTGAATTTTATCAAAAAGTCATGGGCTTTAATCTGCTGGTAACTTTTGATGACAAAGACATTTCTACCAAATACACGGCTTTGATGAGTAAAGTCGTATCGAATGGCAATGGGTACATCAAGTTTCCAATCAACGAACCTGCCGATGGTGTGAAGAAATCACAAATTGAGGAATACCTCGATTTTTATCGCGGAGCGGGAGTACAGCACATCGCCATAGCCACTGATGATATCATTTATACCGTAGATGAATTGCGCCGCCGTGGGGTGGACTTCTTATATGTGCCAGAAACCTATTACGAGACGGTACTCGATAGAGTAGGGGAGATCAAAGAAGATATCAAAGAATTGCAACGGCTCAATATCCTGATCGACCGGGATGACGAAGGCTATTTATTACAAATCTTCACCAAGCCGGTCCAGGATCGCCCAACGGTATTCTATGAAATTATTCAGCGTGAAGGTGCCCGTTCTTTTGGCAAGGGAAATTTTAAGGCCCTATTTGAAGCCATTGAGCGCGAACAGGAACTGCGCGGCACCCTTTAGTATAAGGAAGAGAGCGCGTAGGTTGGTGATGAGTGAGGGGGGATTCAAAGCTCACCCCTCACCAATCACTCCTGCCCTCACTCTTTCTTTGTCTTTATCAAAATCATACCATTACCTTCTCCCTGCACACCACAACAGGAAAGAGCATGAGGAGCCATCTTTGATTATCCGGATATTGCAGATATCGGTTTTCGAGATCGTATTATTTAGTGCATGTTTGGAGGTAATCATTCAGTCCCGGTAAAACCTGCAATTTTCGCTGCTAAAGCGCCACCTCCAAACAAGCACTTAGACTTTGGATGTTGGGTCGGCTTGACAGTAGTGTGCCACCAATACAAACGTCAGGATGAGCAAATAGCCATAATTTCTCACCTTTTTTTCTACAATTTAAGTGTTTTCCAAGAATGTGCGGCCCATATGATCCTGATTTAATACCCCAATAGGCACTAAATTGCTTTATTAGCATCTGCTTTATTCCTCAGTTTTGTCAGATATTGCCTTTCTTTGTACAGATCATCATACTGATTTTCTTACAATACCAAACAACGCCTATACTATGTACCTGATTGGATATGATATCGGGAGTTCTTCTATTAAAGCGGCCCTGGTCAAAGCAGACACTGGAGCAACTGTGGCGGTAGTGCAACGTCCGCAAAAGGAAATGGCAATGCAAGCTCCGCAAACCGGTTGGGCGGAGCAAGATCCCGAGATGTGGTGGCAATATGTGTGTGAGGCCACTGCGGCTCTTCTGGAAAAAAGTAATATTGACAAAAATGACATTCGTGCTATTGGCATTGCCTATCAAATGCATGGACTCGTTTTAGTGGATGAAAATCAAGAGGTCTTGCGGCCTTCCATTATCTGGTGCGATAGCCGTGCCGTAGCCATTGGCGATCAAGCCTTCCAATCCCTGGGTGGTAATTACTGCCTTTCTCATTTGCTGAATTCTCCGGGCAATTTCACCGCCTCCAAATTGCGATGGGTGCAAGAAAACGAACCGGAATTATACAGCCGGATTCACAAAATCATGCTCCCCGGCGACTATATTGCCATGCGACTCACCGGAGAGATCTTCTCTACTGTATCTGGACTGTCGGAGGGGATTTTCTGGGATTTTAAAACGGAAACGCCTTCAGCTAAATTACTCGAATATTACGCAATCGATAGCGTTCATTTACCTGAGCTTCGGCCAACCTTCTCCGATCAGGGAAAGGTGACTGCTGCCGCTGCTACGGCTACCGGGTTGCCGGTGGGTATTCCGGTGACTTATCGGGCAGGTGATCAACCCAATAATGCGTTGTCCTTGGGAGTGTTGCAGCCGGGAGAAGTGGCCGGAACGGGCGGAACATCTGGGGTGATTTATGGGGTGGTTGATCGACCTCTTTACGATTCCGCTTCGCGGGTGAACGGTTTTGCGCACGTTAATCATACCTCGGAGGCCAACCGAATAGGCATCTTGTTGTGCATCAATGGCGCCGGTAGTCAGTACAGTTGGATACACCATCAGGTGGCACCGGAAGGGATTGGCTACAATGATATGGAGAAATTGGCCGCCAAGGTACCGGTCGGCAGTGATGGGTTGAGTATTTTGCCTTTTGGCAATGGCGCGGAGCGGGTATTGGAAAATCTCAATCTAGGAGCGCATCTATTGCACCTTGAGTTCAATCGCCATCAGCAAAAACATTTGTTCCGAGCGGCATTGGAAGGCATTGCCTTTGCCTTTGTTTACGGGGCAAAAATCTTGGAAGCAATGGGATTGCAACTTACCAAGATGCGGGTGGGCAACGACAATTTGTTCCAATCTGCCATTTTCTCAGAAACGATCGCTACGCTATTGAATACCCGCATTGAGGTGGTAGAAACCACGGGTGCGGTTGGTGCAGCGCGGGCAGCTGGAGTTGGTGTCAAATTTTATGCGTCAGTGGAAGAGGCCGTCGGCCAATTGAAAGTGCAGCAGGAATTCAGTGCACAGCAGGAGGCGGCCCCTTATCAGGAAGCCTATGACCGCTGGCATGATGACTTACAATCGGCCATCAGTCGGGCCAAGCATTAGGTTTTAGTGCATGTTTGGAGGTAGTCCCTGAAGTATATTCGGGCAAGCTATTCAGGCTGCAAATTTCAGTTTTGGGGACCTCTTTTCAGCTGTTTTTTCGTCCGTCTCGGCTCAGCCGAGATGCACTCAAAAATGAGCTTCCCGAGAACCCAAAACCTGCAATTTTCGCTGCTAAAGCACCACCTCCAAACAAGCACTTAGCTAGCGATGTATATTCATTCGATCATCATACAAAACTTCTTTTTAAATGAGTTCAAAAAATAACAGCGTGCTTATTGGAGATCGGGAGTATTTTCCGGGTATTGGAAAGATTCCTTTTGAAGGAAAAGAATCCGATAATCCAATGGCCTTTAAATTCTACGACGAAAATCGGGTTGTTGGCGGTAAAACCATGAAAGCACATTTTAAGTTTGCCGTGGCTTATTGGCATACCCTCTGCAATACCGGTGGCGACCCCTTTGGTCCGGGTACCAAACAATTTCCCTGGATGGAAGCTACGGATCCGGTACAACAGGCCAAGGATAAGATGGATGCCGGGTTTGAATTCATCACCAAAATGGGCATTCCCTATTTTTGTTTTCACGATTTTGATTTGGTGGATGAAGGCCCCAGTATTGCCGAATCAGAGCGACGGCTGCAAATTATCGGAGATTATGCTAAAGAAAAAATGGATGCTTCAGGTGTGAAGTTGCTCTGGGGTACCGCCAATCTCTTTGGGCATCCCCGCTTCATGAATGGCGGTGCGACCAATCCCAATTTTGATGTGGTCGCTCGTGCCGGTGCTCAGGTGAAAAATGCCCTGGACATTACCATGAAGCTGGATGGCGAAAACTACGTTTTCTGGGGTGGCCGTGAGGGCTATATGTCGCTACTCAATACGGATATGAAACGCGAGTTAGATCATTTGGCGCGATTCCTGCACATGGCCAAGGACTATGCACGCAGCAAGGGCTTCAAAGGTACTTTCTTCATTGAACCGAAACCAATGGAACCTACCAAACATCAGTACGATTTTGATTCGGCAACGGTGACGGCCTTCTTGCGCGAATACGACCTGATGGACGATTTTAAACTCAATATTGAGGTCAACCACGCTACCCTGGCGCAGCATACTTTCCAACACGAACTGCAAGTGGCAGCCAATGCCGGATTGCTCGGTAGTATTGATGCCAATCGTGGGGATTATCAAAATGGGTGGGATACCGATCAATTTCCCAATAACGTTATGGAATTGACGGAGGCCATGTTGGTGATTCTGGAAGCAGGTGGATTGCAGGGCGGGGGTGTCAATTTTGATGCCAAAACCCGGAGAAATTCCACTGATCTGGCAGACTTATTCCACGCCCACATCGGAGGTATGGATTGTTTTGCCCGGGCGTTGATCGCTGCACAGGATATCCTTGACAAATCCCCATATCGCAGTATGCGCCAAAAGCGTTATGCCAGTTTTGATTCAGGAGTAGGCCAGGATTTTGAACGGGGTAAATTGAACTTAGAAGCGCTGTCTGATTACGCCAAAAAGCAAGGAGAACCTGAGCAAATTAGCGGTCAGCAGGAATTGTATGAAAATGTGGTAAACCAATACGTATAATAGGAGATCGCATTTAGTTTTAAAGATTTAACGGCGCCGGGTCTTCTGATCGGGCGTTTTTTTATATTTTGCTACACAAATCCGCATTCATGCAAAATACGATCGATCGATTTAAGGCCTGGCTCAAGGCACATTGTGAGTTTTTACTCGAAGATCTTGAAGAAGGAGCTTCCGAAAAAGATTTCAAACACCTAGAAAATATAATTGGAGCCTCCCTTCCACAAGATTTTAAAGACATCTACCGCTTGCATAACGGGCAAATTTCTGGAGATGCCGGCCTGCTGGATAGCCAGGAATGGTTGTCGTTGGATGCCATTGAAGAAGAGTGGTCGATTTGGAAAGACCAATATGAGGAAGGCGCCTTTAAAGGCAAAAAGGCAGAGTCTGACCCGGAAGTGAAACCCGATTGGTGGAATCCGCGCTGGATTCCTTTTACCTACGATGGTCAGGGCAATCATTACTGCATCGACCTGGACCCCACATCACACGGAACACGTGGGCAGGTGATTACCCTATGGAATGAAGGGGAAGAGCGCATGGTTCTAGCTAATTCTTTCTCTGATTGGTGGGAAGAGTATGTGGATGAATTAGAGGCTGGCGAATATGTTTATTCTCCACAATATGAAGCAATCGTACACAAGGAGGATTTATAGTTATTTGATATTAAAAGAAATGGAAGGACTGTAAGACATTAATTTTATAATTTGAACGACCTCTTGCAATCTTTCCACTTCTTTCGATGAGAGCATGTTTGAAGGTCTACCTTTGGTCTGCAAAACATGTTCTGAGGGCTACTTCTTATTTGTCTTCATCGGGTAAGATTGCCACAAGACATTCATAATGAGCCATTTTCCGTCGAACTTGGCCAGATGGAAAAAGTCTACACCCCAGGCGGCATTGACGCGCGCCGAAGCCGTTTTATCCAATACATCTAGCACTTTAATGACCATTGGAGAATCTTCATTGGCTTGATCACCTTTGGCATTCCAGGAGGCGGCCAGGTCGACCAATTGCTGGAAACTCATTTCGTAAGGGCCTTTAAATTCTTTAGAATCAGGAGGCAGCCAAAATCCACGCTTTTTTAAGTCAGGATGTACACTGCGGTAGATGCGTGTAGTATCCACTTGGTAAAGTCCCATCACATAATCGGTAATGGCTTCTTCGATGAGCGTGATGTCATCTTTTACGGTCGTCATTACTTTTGCTTGTGCTTTTTCAGCAGTCGCTACAAGAGATTGAGCTTGCAAGCTAAAGTGACCTAAAATCAACAAAGTCGGAATGATTAATAATTTTTTCATAGTCTAAAATAGTTTTAATTGGCATGAAAGATACTGCATTTGTTGAATTGGTACAAATCTTAAGATTTGTTAAGAGGGGGCGATAAGTGCGAAGTGAATAGGGGGGAACAGTGCATTTTTCCATCTTATGAGCAAATAAAAGTATAAAATTATGAAAATGATCCTATTGGTAATCCCCATTTATTTGATGACCGCATTGATGCCATTACAAGCCCAGGATGTTCGGCAGTTGTCTCCCTTTGATGCGATTTCAGTGACCGGAAATATTGAGGTTATTTTGAAGAAAGGAACTGAAAATAAGGCGGAGGTGAGCACTTGGGGAATTGACGAAGACGATGTCAATGTTTTTGTGAAAAGAAATGTATTAAAACTCCAATTGCTGAAAAACATTTTTGAACGCGATGAGAAAGTGACGATTTATGTGACTTACACCCATTTGCGAGGCATCAAAGCCAACGCTGGCGCAATGGTCTATAGTGACGAGGCGCTCACTGGCGATAAGCTTACGATCAAGGTGAACAGTGGCGCGCAAGTAGACATGGATATTCAATTTGCGGCACTGGATGCCAATGTGACGGAAGGAGGAATTCTGGAATTGGCAGGAACGGTAGAAAGTCAGACGATTTCTGCTGGAACCGGAGGGCAATACCGCGGCCTTCATCTCGAATGTTCCCGGACACACGTTCGAGCGAATACGGGGGGGCAAGCCACTGTGGTAGCTACTGAAAGCCTGGACGCCTCAGCCAATACCGGCGGTTCGATTGAATACAGTGGTGACCCTGACCAACGATACACAAAAAGCCTGCTGGCCGGGGAGATTAGGAGGTTGTAAAGGCTCAGTGCCTGTTTGGAGGTGGTGCTTTAGCAGCGAAAATTGCAGATTTTACCGGGACTGAATGATTACCTCCAAACATGCACTCAGGAAAAGCAGCTATGCGACGGCCCTTATTCCTGCTCGACGATGTTTTAGTGTATTCGGTATTTTAATTGGGAGCTTTTATCTAAAAGACCTTTCATTTTAGCGCTAAATGTCTTTATTTTGTACAACTGATATCGAACCTAGAATGCCATGCCCGGTAGTGCCAATAGTATCGCTGTTCTTCCCTTTGTTAACATGACTTCCGATCCGGAAAATGAGTACTTCAGTGATGGGGTAACGGAAGAAATAATCAATGCGCTGACCCGGATCGAAGGGCTACAGGTCACTGCTCGAACTTCCTCATTTGCTTTCAAAGGTAAAAACGTCGACATTCGCGAAATCGGGCATCAGCTCGGAGTGGAAACGGTGTTGGAAGGAAGCGTGCGCAAGGCAGGGCATAGGGTACGAATTACCGCACAGTTGATCAACGTAAAAGATGGCTACCACCTTTGGTCGGAGAACTACGATCGGGATTTGGAAGATATCTTTGCACTGCAAGATGAAATATCGCTGAAGATCGCGGGCAAGTTTCGCAAATCATCTCAACTTGCCATTATTCCCCATCTGTCCAAAACGCCTACGCACAATATTGATGCCTACCAGCTTTACCTCAAGGGACGATACCATAGTAATAAGTGGACGGAAGAAGATTTTCGCATAGCGATTCGATTGTATCAGGAGGCCATTGATTTAGCACCAGATTTTGCCTTACCCTATGCCGGAATGGCGGATTTGTTTACCGCGATGGGGGCATTGGCGATTATGGACAACAAAGAAGCTTCCGAAAATGCCCGTTATTTTGTACAAAAAGCTTTGGACATCGATGATCAATTGGCAGAGTGTATGATTGCCCTTTCCGGGATTGCTTTTTGGTACGATTGGGAATTTGTGCGGGCCGTAGAATTATTGGAAAAGGCACTCACTATTGCTCCTGGCAATGCTGAAGCCATCGGATTCCTCGGGTTGTATCAAGCTTTTTCCGGAGCCGTCTCAGAGGGTAAAAGACAACTTGAGAAAGGGTTGAAAGCAGATCCCTATTCGCTGCAACTACACTTTGGCCTCTGTGTCATTTATCAGATAGAGGAAGACTTGGAGGGCATGGACCGGGAGGCGGATATTATCCTTCAGCTGCATCCGCAATTCTGGAGAGGACACATTTTTAAAGGACATGTGGCCTATTGTCAACAGCGGTATGAAGAAGCGATCAAACATTTTGAAACCATCGTTCAGAACCAACAGGAAGGCGTTTTTGCTACTGCAGCCGGGGCTTTGGCCTGTTGCTACATGAAATTGGGGGATGACGATCGCGCCGAATCCTATTTGTGGCAAGTATTACAGGCCTTTGAAAATAATTCGACCTTGCCTTGTGCGGCCTACTCCTTAGCGCTCTATTATCAGGAAAAAGAGCAACCCGAGCAAAGTATTGCTTATCTACGGGAGGGCGTTCACCGCAATGTTGGCGATTTTGTATTCTTGCCACAAGATCCCATGTTTAAACCATTGCGGGATCATCCGGAATTTATTGAGTTGACCAGTGAAATTGAAAGCCGTCGACTATCCCCAACTTCGGAAAACAAAACCCGCTATGCCAATTCCAATCTACGGGAAGAAGATGCCTGCGAAATTGACGGGCGTTTGGTGCGCTATATGGAAAAAGAGAAACCCTTTCTTGATAACCAGCTCAGCTTGCGCCAACTCGCCGATGATTTAGAGGTCAATACCAATTATTTGTCGCAGGTTATTAACGAACGACACAATAAGAATTTTGTAGAGTTTATCAACGAATATCGGGTAACTGCCCTAAAAGAAAAATTGGAAGACCCGGACAACCGACAGTTTACTTTATTATCTCTAGCTTTCGATTGTGGATTTAATTCCAAAACTACCTTCAATACTGCCTTCAAGAAAATAACAGGGTTGACGCCTACTCAATACCTCAAAAAAGTGGGTTAGAGTATGTTTGGAGGTCAACCTTTGGGCTGCAAAACAGCACTTTTTTGATGACACATCATTCTTTTTTTTATCCATACCTTTGAAAATGCCTGGTTTGGCTCTATCTACGAACCTTGACGGAAGTGGCCTGTTTAAAAACAAAATTGGAATCAGTATAACTATGGAATGGAAAAGAAATATACTTCGGGTGCTCTTTATATTGTTTATCCTGACTTTGTATACCTTTCTCTTTGTTATGCCGGAGGTGGTGTAAATCAATTTTCGCTTCTAAAGCACCACCTCCAAACAGGCCCTAAAAGTCAGCGGGCAGGTCAAAACGGCAAATAAATCCTTGGAAATTCGGCCCAAATCTGGAATTTCCTTTACTTTCGTTCTAATAAATTAGAGAACTACACAGCCTAAACTAAGGATAGATGAAGTTGCGGGCCCTGAATATTCTTATCGGTCTGCTCTGTTTTGTTCAGCTTTCTTTTTCACAAATACAACCTTTGTTTAGTGAAGAACAAGTCGTGACCAAGGGAGTAGCGCATCTTTCAGTTGCTAAAATTGAACAGCAGCCCTATGCCTTGAATGGAGAATGGGCCTTCTATCCCAACAGATTACTTTCACCAGACCAGCTTTTTTCGCCGACCGATTATGTTAATTTTCCGGAGTTGTGGAATAATTTGCAGGAAGAGGGGTATGAGATCACTCCGTGTGGCTATGCGACTTATTACCTGAAGGTGTTTTTTGATGAGATTCCACCGACACTGGCCTTAGATTTGCCTGATTTTTACTCGGCCTATCGCTTGTGGGTCAATGGGGAAATCCTTGCAGAAAATGGGCAGGTGGGCACTTCTCGAGATGCTTCCACCCCCCAATGGCTGCCGATGACCAAAGTGCTGGACGAGCAACCTCGCACGTTAGAACTAGTCTTGCAGATTTCAAATTTTGACCACTACAAAGGGGGGCCTGCCGAACCAATTATACTGGGCACTAAAACCCAATTACTCCATAACCGGGAGACTCAGCAAAATTTCATCTATGCCTTGTTTGGCGCGCTGATCATGTGTGGCCTCTTCCTGTTGGGGCTCTATCCTGTCCGACAAATGGATATGGCAGCCTTGTCATTTGCTATATTTTGTTTGACGCATAGTTATCGAATCATTGGGTCGGAAGATTATGCATTGCACCATCTTTTTCCAGCTTACCCCTATTGGATTGCGCTAAAAGCAGAATACATTTCTCTATACATCAGTGTGGCCTTTGCCTGGGAATACGTAAACCAATTGTTTCCCAAGGCTATTCCCAAAATATTGACCCGATCGGTTCAGGTAATATGCATGCTATTGGTAACCGTCACCCTATTTACGCCCGACTATTTTTTCCCAAGATTAATCATCATCATTTACGTCGTACTGGCGATCAGTGTGGTAGTGGGTATTTATCTTGCTATTTGGGCCGCCAAGGAAGACTTTTGGGGGAATGTCTACTTTTCTTCGGGTTTTTTGGTCTTGTGCATTTTAATTGTGGCTACGGTAACAGAGTCGATTGGCATATGGCACCCCAAATTTGCCTTTATATTGTTCATTTATACCTCTTTTTTATTTTTGCAATACCGGCATTTGGCAAGGCGTTTTGCACTTTCTTTCAAAAAAGCGGTCAAAGCGGCTGATGCCGCCAACCAGGCCAAATCTGATTTTTTGGCGACGATGAGCCACGAAATTCGGACCCCGATGAATGGTGTAATCGGAATGACTGGTTTGTTGCAACATACCTCCCTGACCCAGGAACAACAGGAATACGTTGAAAGCATCAAAGCCAGTGGTGATAACCTCCTCATGATCATCAATGATATCCTTGATATTTCCAAGATAGAAGCAGGAGCGATGCAATTGGAATTGGCTACTTTTTCCCCGGCAAAGGTGGTAAAGGAAATTTACCAATTGCTGCGTCCCAAAGCCGATAAAAAGGGATTGAGACTCCGCAAAGAGATAAGCGATGACGTTCCCCAATTGATTATAGGTGATGCAATCCGGACACGTCAAGTATTGCTTAACCTAGTGGGTAACGCGATTAAATTTACGGAAAAAGGGGAGGTAACTATTCGTTTGTCAGTCACCGCAAAGACCAAGCAAAAAGTTAATCTAAAGTGGAGTGTTAGCGATACCGGGATAGGCATTAGTAAAGCGAATATTCAACGTTTATTTGAGCCCTTTTCTCAGGCTGATGCTTCAACAAGTAGGAAGTATGGCGGCACCGGATTAGGATTGGCCATTTCTCGTCAATTGGTAGATTTGATGGGCGGTTACCTAGAGGCAAATAGCTGTGAAGGAAAAGGCTCTGTCTTTTCGGCGATTTTGCCATTTGAAATTGCACTAACTACGCAATCGATGGATTGGGGTGAGGTTCAGGAGAAGCAATTTTTCGACGATGAACTAGCCAAAGAAATTCCCATGCGCATCCTGATTGTTGAGGACCATGTGATTAATCAGAAACTCATTGGGATTTTGTTGAACAAAATGGGCTACAACGCTGATATAGCCAATAATGGCTTAGAAGCATTGGAATTGGTTCAAGCCAATCCTTATGATTTAATTTTTATGGACATTCAGATGCCCCAAATGGATGGGTTGACGGCTACTCAGAAAATTCGCGGACTTTCAACCTTAAGAGAACAACCCATCATCGTTGCCATCACCGCCAATGCTTTGCATGATGATCGGGCGAAATGCCTGGCAGGCGGCATGGACGACTACTTATCAAAGCCGCTGCGCCCCGAAAAGGTGGTTGAGATCATTAGATACTGGGGCAGTCGAAAGAATGCGGACACAGAAGTATATTAGCAAGCGCAATACCACCATTGCTCACTTTCCTGTTCCAATTGTAACAAATAATCAGAAATAGCTGCGAATCCTTCCAGCTGGGTTTTCCCCTCTGTCAGGATAGGGTATTCCAGTTGCCCATCTTCCTCTAGTTGATGTGCCAACGCCAAGCGCTTCAGCAAGTCCTGCCAATCGTCCACTTGCATATTCCATTCTGGATAGCGAATCAGAAGCATACTTTTCTTATCTTGTTACAAGACAAATTTAAGCTTATGAAAATTAAAACACTTTTGATCATTTTGGGTTCAACCTACTTTGCTTTTACGGCAAAGGCGCAGGAAGCCAATCCAACAGACCCTTCCTCCTCATTTGAGGTATTTCTCAATCAAGACAATGCTTTCGGGTTTTACCCAAAAGTATCGGGAAGTTTTAAGTTAATAGACAATATTAACTTGTCCTTTTACGGTATTTTCTGGACCAACCCTTCCTTTGGCAATTCCTTTGATGGCACCGATACCTGGCTGGAAACCGGACTTGGGGTTCAATTTTTAGCGTTAGCGGACCGCATTAAGATCAATCCTTTTGTAGGGTTTACCCACGGAAAGGTTCTTTCGGATAATTTTGAAGCCATTTTGGCGGAAGGCATTGTACCGGGCCTCTCCATCCAATTTTTGGACAACAGATTTGAGGTAGAAGGATTTTTTTCTTACTACAAAGCCCTGAAATCTAAAGGACGCGATTCTGGTGATTATCTGCTGTATTGGCTACTTCCAGGAGTGGTTATCAATCCCAATATTTCCGTTGGGGTACACTATGAAGGGTACGATCAGATCCGCATAGCCGAAGGGGAGGCCAATATTCGATATCAGCGCTTTGGAGGCTATGCCAAATTTACGATTCGGGATAAATATTTTTTCAGATTTTCGGCGGGCACCAATTCTGTCGAAGATTCTAAATACGCCAAGAATTTTTATAAACTGACGGTTGGCATCACTCTGGCAGATTAGCAGCAAAAACACAATTGGGGCAGCAGCTTTTCCCGGAAATGGGCCACCATTTTTGGAAACGGATAGGCGCTTATGGGACTGACCGAAATGAGGGACACTTTTGGTGCATGGGAAGATTCCTAAATACGGAATAGTTAATGCCATTGTGTTAGATGTAGTGTGTTGATTAATAGCGTTTTATGTGGGTAAAGCAGGACTTGGGTTCCGTTGGTGTAAATATAGGTAAATAGCTGTCGTTTAAGGATTAGTAAAACTGCTCTAATTCGACTAATTTTTCGTATCTTTGCAGCCATGGAAACAATTAATGAGAACGCGCAGGAGAACGCGCAAAATGGCGATTATAACGCGAGTAATATTACAGCCCTGGAAGGACTCGAAGCGGTGAGAAAACGCCCGGGGATGTATATAGGAAGTACTGATGCCAAAGGTTTGCACCATCTTGTTTGGGAGGTTGTTGATAACTCCATTGACGAACACCTGGCCGGATATTGCGATCAGATTGATGTCATTATTCGTCCGGACAATTCGATCTCAGTAAAAGACAATGGCCGGGGGATTCCTACGGGTATGCACGAGAAGCTGCAAAAGTCAGCATTGGAAGTGGTGATGACGGTCTTGCACGCCGGTGGTAAGTTTGACAAAAACACCTACAAAGTATCCGGCGGTTTGCACGGGGTTGGTGTTTCTTGTGTGAATGCATTGTCTTCCTACCTTAAGGCGGAAATTCACCGCGAAGGCAAAATCTTTGAACAGGAGTACAGAATTGGAAAACCGCAAGGGGATGTAAAAGTGATTGGAGAAGCCGAAGATACCGGGACGACCATCACCTTTACCCCTGATAATACCATTTTTGAAGCGGTAGAATACAAATACGACACACTGGCGACCCGTTTGAAGGAATTGTCCTACCTAAACCGCGGACTAACCCTTTCGTTGATCGACGAGCGCCAAAAGGACGAAAAAGGCGAATTCCGGAGTGAGTCCTTTCACTCAGAGGGCGGCCTGAAGGAGTTTGTCAGATTTCTGGATTCCAGTCGGCAAAGATTGATCCAGGAACCTATCCATGTGACTGGTCGCGAAGAAAATGTAGAAGTGGAAGTAGCCATGCAGTACAACACTTCCTTTTCGGAAAATATTTACTCCTTCGTCAATAACATCAATACTCGGGAAGGAGGTACACACGTCAACGGTTTTCGCCGGGCAGTCAATCGCGTTTTTACCAAATACGGTGAGGATAATGGCTTTTTTAAAAAGCTAAAATTCAAAATCTCTGGTGAAGACTTTCGGGAGGGACTGACCGCAGTAGTATCTGTAAAGGTGCCAGAACCACAATTTAAAGGACAGACCAAGGGTGAACTCGGTAACTCCGAAGTGACGGGCATTGTGTCTCGTTCGGTGGGCGAAATTTTGGGCCACTATCTCGAAGAACACCCCGATGATGCCAAACGCATCATGGATAAGGTGATCTTGGCAGCTACGGCACGTCACGCCGCTCGCAAAGCCCGGGAAATGGTACAGCGCAAAAATGTGCTTACGGGCAGTGGACTGCCGGGTAAGCTGGCAGATTGTTCCTCTAAAGACCCCGAAGCTTCCGAGATATTCTTGGTGGAGGGAGATTCGGCCGGGGGTACTGCCAAGCAGGGCCGTGATCGTAACTTTCAGGCGATCTTGCCATTGAGAGGTAAGATTCTGAATGTCGAAAAGGCGATGGAACATAAGATTTACGAAAACGAGGAGATCAAGAATATTTTTACGGCGCTGGGTGTGAAAATTGAAGAGACCGAAATGGGTGGCCGTAAGCTCAATATTGAAAAACTGCGTTATCACAAGGTCGTCATCATGTGTGATGCCGATGTAGATGGTAGCCACATTGTCACGCTGATTCTGACTTTCTTTTTCCGCTACATGCGTTTGCTGGTAGAGCGTGGGTATATTTATATCGCTGCGCCTCCGTTGTATATGGTGAAAAAAGGAAAGCAATTCCGCTACTGCTGGACAGAAGAAGAACGCAAAGAAGCTGTTGATTTCTATGCCAAAGGCGAAAATGATTCAAGCGTAAAAATTCAGCGCTATAAGGGTCTGGGTGAGATGAATGCCGAGCAGTTGTGGGAAACCACTATGGATCCGGATGCGCGTATTCTGCGCCAGGTTTCCATTGATGATGCGATGGAGGCTGACCGGGTTTTCTCCATGTTGATGGGAGATGAGGTACCGCCGCGTCGTGCCTTTATCGAAGCCAATGCGAAGTACGCCAACGTTGATATTTAAAAAAATCTTTATTAGGATAGATAATATTTCAAAAAGGTCGTTTCTGTAAAGAGATGGCCTTTTTGTATTGAGGCGTGAAGTAGGAGCATGTTTGCAGCCCAAAGTTTGACCTCCAAACATGCTCCCACCGAAGCCATCCGCTAGTCATTAAGTGCATGTTTGGAGGTAGTCCCTGAAGTATATTCGGGCAAGCTATTCAGGCTGCAATTTTCGCCGCTAAAGCACCACCTCCAAACATGCACTAAGTTATTTGGAAACAATAATCCGTTTGGTCAATTCATCATTATCCGCAATTATCCTCACAAAATACATCCCATCTGCTACCTGACTAAGATCGAAGTTGTGCTCAAAGTTGGTGCGTTGAGTCAACGAAATGCGGTCGATAAGTTGGCCGCTCACGTTGCGAATTTCTACTCGTAGATCGCTGGGAGCGTTGAGGTTAAGCCGTAAAGTAATGGCGTTGGAGGTGGGGTTTGGGCCGAGATAGAGTGCATCCAGGGTTTTGATCTCGCCCACTCCGGTCATAATATCTACCGTAGTTTCAATCACACAGCCTAAGGCATCCGTTACCGTTACCGAAACCGTACCAGCCATGAGGTCTGCCGCAGTTTGGGTCGTTTGCCCATCCGACCATTCATAGGTATAGGGAGCCGTGCCGCCACCTGGGGTTGCCGTCGCTGTTCCATCGCCGTTGTCCACAGCGCTTAGGGTTAAATCCTCATTAAATGTTACAATCAGAGAATCGGTAGAAATGCTACAAATGCTTGCATTTGGAGCAGCTGCATTTTCATAAACAAAGCCATATACTACCCAGGTTCCGCTAAGTGGGGCCAGGCTATTTGCACTTAAGGTACCATTGAGATCGGCATCGTAGGAAGTGGTAGTGGGGGCATTACTTAAGGTGAAATTACTCATCGGTCCTCCCGTCCCGCCACTTGCGCTACTGAAAAACCACCCAAATCCGCCATTTTCGGGAATCGTGTCATTGCCATTAGTGGCAACATCGAAGGTGCCGTCAGAAGTACAGACCACCGTTTCTCCTGTCGTCATTAAGCCACCAATACCACAAACAGTTTCTTCGCAGGCCACTTCAGGGCCACCATCACAAGTAATGGCTGGAAAACCATTTGGCGTTTGTGTATTATCACCAGCGCCACAGGCACCGGCTTCGTTGATCACAATGATGTAAGTGCCTCCTTCCGATGCAGTCCAGGTGATGGAACAACCATCTCCATCGCCAGCTCCGAAAGCATCTACTTCACCACTTGGAGTGAAGATCGTAAATTCTGGCACCCAGGAACCTGCACCGGGACCATTACATATGCTGAAGGTATAAGTACCGCCTTCTTGGATGTTATCCATGCTGTAGGCCTCCGCGGCAAACACCTCAAATTCTGTGATTTCATAAAATGGACACCCCTCACCATTATCACATGGAGCCCCCTGGAATAAGCTGTTAAAATTAGTCCAGGCTGTGGTCGGGCTCGGGTTTAACCACTCTGTACAGGGCACTGCTTCTGATGTATCGGCGACCACCTGTTGGGCATAGGTGCGCAAGCCCGATGATTTATTCTCCTGCCATACAGCTACTGCTGCGGAGGCGGCCGGTGCATTAAAATAGATCCTGGACTTGCTGGCTTCATAAGTGCCTACCGGCATTGGTTCCATCCAGGCGAAATCACCCATCTCATCCAGTAGAATAGCGCTTAAGGTGACCGGCGTCACGCCATTGTCGAAGCCGGATTTTATCAAGATTAACGGCTGGTCGTCAATCAAATGCAATTTGCCTGCGTGTACATTGGGAGTGTCACTAAGCGGATAGAGTTCTTTGCCATTTTCAGTGAACTGCCGAGCACCCGTTTCTTTGTCAAATTTTTGTACATATTCACCACGCTGTCCCTGTGACTGATCCGTTTTGGTGCAAACCGCCCAGATATAATCGGCTCCGGGAGCATAGGCGATTTTGGTGTCCATTTCGTAATTTCCAGTATTGTCAACATCAAAATCCATCCCGTTGATTCCCCAAGGTAAGGAGCCATCAGGGTCAATGCGCTGCAGGTAAGCATCGAAACGGGAGCCCGTCGATCCAAAATATCCATAATAGACGATGTCACCGTCCTGAACACCACCGTACTGGGTCGTGTTGAAAACAGTCGAATTATTGGACAATTGAACAGGATCGGGCCATTGAGGATCTCCGTCACTATTGTAACGCTGGGCATACAAGGTAGAGCTAATGCCAAAGCTAAAAGTGTGGAAAATGACCAGATAGCCTCCATCAGATAATTCGAACAGGTCACCGGGAGAGGTATTGCTCGATCCACTTACAATTGGCTTTGGGTCTTCCCAAATGGCATTACCTGCTGTATCATATTTTTGCATGAGGGCCTGGCCAAAGGGATTCCATGCGATAATCGTTTCCCCGCTTGACAAAGGTAAGATGGTGACCAGAAAGCCCATACCAGTGGTTACCGTAATGCCATGATCTCCCCAGAGGTGATTGCCCTCTGTATCGAGTTTAAAGGCATACCCGGTGTTATCACCTGTACCCGTGATACCAAGATACAAATTATCCTCATCGTCAATGGTAATGGTGCTGATGGCCGTAGAGGTACTCATGGGAACCTGATCACTAATGAGTATACCCTCCGTACCCAATTGTGGATTTCCCGCTGCATCCAAGACCTGCATTCTCAGTTCCAAATTCACCGGCGCGGGTACTTGCTTCCAATAGACCACGTACGTTTGTCCATCGGAAGTACCGATTGAGTAGAGGTCTAAAGGCTCCACTTCTGCCACCAAGGTGTTGACGTCTGTATCGGTGGTCCATTGGGCCTGTGCAGCAAAGGAAATAAAGAGAAAAGCGAGCATTAGCTGCATACTGACCAGAAAGCGATTGTTGGATTGTAGTTGCATAATTCATTGAATTTGATAGGATAAAAGAGAAAATATTAGAAGCAATAGGGTTGATGAAGATAGAAAAATTAGGAGAGCAATAATTGCTAAAGGGAAAGATTGATTGTCTGAGAAATGACTTTAGCCAAAGCGGTTTTAGGTGGCCCTTTTTAATAAAGAGGTAACGCCTTTAAGTGAAAATCCATGGTATTGCAAAAAAGCTTTTTCCTCTTGTGTTAATGCTTCAGAAAGGAACCTGCTTTTATCCAATTGATCCTCTATTAACAGTTGTTTCTTTTTGTCTTTTAGCATAGGAGCAAGCAGGGATTTTAAAGCTGCTTTTATCTCAACCTGGGGATGTTTGAGGTAGGCTGCCAAGAGGGGGGCTTGGAGTGCTGAAGGGACCCCGCCACCACGTAGCATTTGAATTCCCAGTTTCACATTCGCCGGATCCTTATGCAAGAGCAAAGTGGTTAGCGAATGGAGTTTTTCCGGTGAAGTTTCTTGCCATAAATAGCGTTTTTCAATTCGATTGAGGAACTGATCCAGTTGCTTTTCATTGATCAGCACGAAACCGGTTGCGGGGATAGGGAGAGGGAAGGCTTGTGCTTGGTATTTGGGAAAACCGAGCAAAATGTGTGTCGTTTCGGCATTGGGCGTAGTGGTAAAATTGATCTGTTGGGCGCTTAAGCGACTGGCCAGATGGTCAATATCAAAAGAGGAATGTCCCATGAGGCATAGCCCGGAAATGCGCTTTTTGCTAATGGATTGGCCAAACTTCTTGAGCAAAAATTCCCGGCAGAGTTGATGAATCTGGCCGCCGTAGAAATTTAGCGCATATTGCCATTTCAGAGGAGTGAAGGTGTCGAGTAGAGCTTTCTCTTTCCCCAGAAATAAATAAAAAAATGGTGCATAGCAATCTTTTGGAAGTTCACGCCACTGGGCTTCTCGCCAAAAATTGAATAATTGCTCAAACTTCTTTTTAGGCATCAATCCCGTCAAGGTGGAGAGTTGCCTCAAGGGCAATAAATCAGCAGGTTGGCATTTGACGGGATTGTATTTTAATTGTAGCGTTTCCAGGGTATTGGTCATTGGTCCAAAGGCTACCGGCAGTGTTTTAATTTTGTTGTGCTCCAGGTTTAGCGACCGCAGCCTGGTAAGATGCTCTAGTATCTTAGGCCAGGCAGAGAGCTGATTTCGACTTAAATCCAGGGTCTTTAATCTCGGAGGTAATGGGGCGATGTTTGACAATCGGTTGCCAGATAGGTTGAGGTATTCCAGGTGAGGCATTGGGTCAAGACTGACATTACCTTCCAGTAGGTTATCACCCAAATCCAGGCGATCTAGAGAAGCAGAAGAGAGTTGGCCTATTTTGATTTTTACAATTTTGTTACCCCTCATATCCAGCACCTTCAGCCATGGTAGTTTGGTGATAAATGAAGGGATGGCCTTTAGGCGATTTTTGGCAAAAAGTAGCCGCTGAAGAGCGATGCATTTTTGTAGAGATTTTGGGACAACGGTTAGCCGATTATCCCTAACATCCAGCACGTTGAGGTGGAGCCAGTTGCCGATTGTTTCGGGTAGAGCAGTGATCTGATTTTTAGACAACTTACAAATCTCCAATGCGGTACATTTTCCAATCGCTTTTGGTAGGCGTTTGATGCGGTTATGAGAGAGGTCAATGTATTTAAGTTGCGATAAGCGACCAATTGTTAATGGTGTTTTAATGAATTGATTGTCAGATAGATGTAGTTCTTTTAGGTGGCTAAGTTCTTTGATTCGTGAGGGTATTTCCGTAAGGCCATTATTCGATAAATCAAGGTGTTGTAACTGTGGCATTTCCAAAATTTGCGCAGGCCACTTTTTGAGCTGATTTCCAGATAAATTGAGCTTTTTGAGTTGCTTGAGGCATTTGATTTGCTCCGGAATAAATGCAATTTGATTATTCTTTAAACTCAATTCTTCCAAGAAGTGTAATTGGCAGATTTCTTCGGGGAAGTGTTTCATCTGCGCGTCTTCTACGACGAGCACCCGCAGGTTGGGAAATAGGGGAAGACTTGCCTTCAGTCTGGCTTCATTCTGGTGGCTGAGCAATAGCTCTCGCACCTCCAGGCGTTGCGCTGGTGGAATTTGCAGATTGTAATACCGTTTTCTACCTGAAGAAAAACCATCCATGGCTAGTGGTTAGCGGTCCATTTCCTTAATGCGGATGCCCATTTGTTGCATGAGCAAGGTGGCGTTAAAACTTTTGCTGACGCCCTTCTTTAGTTTGTAGTCAAAGTACAGTTTTCCATCGCGAATTTCCACTTCGATACACAGATTTTCGATAGCGCCATTGGCGGAAGCCTCCAATTGCCCCAGTTCCAGGTCATGTGTAGCAATGATGCCGCCCCCTTCACTGCGAATCAATTGCAAAATTAAAGCTTTTGACCCCGTATGCCGATCTACGGAGTTGGTGCCTTTTAAAATTTCATCGAGTAGGAAAAAGACTGGCCGTTCTTGGTGTTCTCCTTGATAGGCGGCTTCAACGGCCTCAATAATGATTTTCAGGCGTTTGAGCTCTGCATAAAAAGAGGAAGTACTTTCGTGCAGGGCATCTTGAGTGCGCATGCTGGTGAAAATCTGGACCTGTGGCAGCGCCATACGTTCTGCACATACAGGTGCTCCGGCCAAAGCCATAATCGTATTCAGTCCAACGGTGCGGAGGAAGGTGCTTTTTCCCGCCATATTTGAACCGGTGACCAACTTAATATGGCCGCGAACTGGCAATTCGATGTCATTGTTCACTCGTTTGGACCAGTGAATAAGCGGATGCCCCAAGCCGGTTGCTTCGATTTGCATCTTTTCGTGTAGGGTAGGGAAGGTCCAGGAAGGGTGGTTGTAGGACAAATTGGCCAGGCTACTCAATGCTTCCATTTCGGCCAGGCTGGCAAACCACTGGAGGAGTCTGGCTTTTTCGGATTGCCGCCACTTTTCCAGACGGTACACCCATTGCAGATCCCACAACCCAATGAGATTGAGTAGAATGGCAAAGATATTGAATCGGACATTGAGCTGACTAATGATATACGACAACCGATTGATGCTGCTCGACGCCAATTTTTCGCCTTTAAAAGCAGCTTGTAATTGTTGCAAAAAAGGCGTCTGAAAAGTATCTTTTTCCAAATGTTGGATGAGACGGGCATAGGTGTTGAGCATATCGCCGGCCTTAGCGGTACGGTTGTGGGTTTGATTGACCGCTTCTAATTTTTGCCGCAGGATCAGCACAATGGGAATCATCCATAGCAAAAAGAGAGTCCAGGGCATCATAGTTGCCCACAATACGATGCCGGTAATTACCCAGATCGGAGCCAGATAAAGTGCTGCAACCAAGGGCTTTTTACCTAAGACAATATTTTCATCTGCCAACCAATGTTGCAGGTTGCGCAAGTGGGCAGGCGAATCCTTACAATCCAGTCCAAACGCCCGAAAATCTTGCCGCCAATCGGTGAGCGACTGCAATTCCCTGACCGCTTCCTGACGAGATAAAACAGTAGAGGTATTGGCTGGAGCCTTAAAATAGCCGGCTAATTGTTGCTGTCCAATGCCGGTGGTCGCCCGGTTGGTGTATTGATAGACCGACCAAGGGCCAAAAATATCCAGATCGAGGGAATAGGGATGTTCTGGATCGACCCATTCCTGACCATCGGCAAAGGCCTCATACCGGTGATCGAGTGCGGCACGTTCCTGCTGGTTGATCAAGGTCAGGCTTTCGAAGTGTTTGGCCTTATTTTCCAGGGCCAGGTGCCACTGCACAAACCGATAAAACAAAGCCAGGAAAACGACCATACTGCCCAAGCCCAAATACCACTGCATGGCCCACAACCAAGCGATGAGCCCGATTCCTGCCAGAAAGGTAAATAGCCGAACCAATGAATATCGTTCGTAGCGTTTGCGGTATTGCTGAGCAATAGACGAAAAGCGCGCGATTCGCTCTTCGTAATATGCGGGTAATTCTTGATTGGTCATATCCCAAAAGATTGGGGTGCAAGGTAAGAAATTACCCTTCCTTGGCAAATTTCCCCGATATAAAATCAGGATAAGCGGTGGTCAAGCAAAATATAAATCAAAAGGGCTTTAGAGCCCGTGGGAGCATTGGTTTAAATTTTTGATTGACCCTGAAATCAGGGGGAGCACCTTTCTAGAAATGAGCGTATTCGAAAAAAAACAACACAGATAAGTTCTGATTTATGAATTAGAACGCTTGGCACAGCAAAAGACTGCACCTTTGTAATAGAGTTGTTTTACATTTTAGCTCGGTTCTGAATCACGGGATTTATCAAAGCCCCCTTCTTTGGGTCGTGTAGCTAAGGCTATACCCCTTTAAGAAGACTTCGGGTGGTCGAAAATGGACGAATTTTCCCAAAAAATCACCCCGGCAGAACAACTCTAACGTACTGAAAATACCAAGATATGAATAACCCGATTGTTAATGAAACCTACTCTTTTGTGCGCGGACTGTATCGAGAATACCTGCCAGATGGATATTGGCGGTTTCAACTCGACCTGGGTATGGAAATGAAAAATCAGTTGGTTACCCTTGGGCTGATTCGCCGACTATCCGATGAAGAATTGGAAATCTTATCGCTGGCGGCAATGCTGCACAACACCGGTTGTATCGAAGGACAGTATGATGAAAAGGAAGTGAGTCTGACCATTGCCGACACATTCTTGCGCGAAATGAATTATCACCCGGATCGCATCGACATCGTAATGGAATGTATTATTGCTACCCAAGCAGGCTTTCCTCCCAGCGGCCAATTGCAAAAAATGATGCGGGAGGTCAGTCGCGGAGTGATGCAGCGGCAGGGGCTGTATGATTTGCCCGAAATCGGTGATATATGGCCCTAGAAGCGGTTTTAAAACAGGAATGCTAATGAATGGTCAAATTGAGTCCCACCTCAATTCGTCTGGTATTGGGATGCTCGAGAAATTTGAAGTCGGATTGAAACCGAGTGAGCCCCAGATTGTACCGAAGTTTGAGGTTTCCACTTTCACTGATTTTACAACCAAGAGCTGCCGAAAAGCCACCGTCAAAGCCTACTTCCATGCCCTCGGGGCGATTGCCGGTATATTCAATGGGGTTGTCGACCAAACGATTGGCGAGAATGCTGAAGTACGGGCCAGCTTCGATAAAATAATCTTCATTGATTTGATAGCCGGCGTATAAAGGAGTTGTGGCGTGGTAGGTTTTTACTAAATACTGCATCGCCATTCCCTGACCTTCTGAGTTTTTACCCAATAAAAGGTCTGCACCAAAAAATACCGATTTTTTGGTTGGCAGTTGCCGGGAAAAACTGACTGATTTGAACGGACATTTAATGCCACTTGACACTTTTTTTAATTGAAGGTCAAGTGTTTGAGCATTTGCCCATTGACAAATAAACAGGAAAAAGGGTAGGATCGCAGATATTTTCATACTGTGGATATACTGTAGTTGCTTTAGATTAACTGTTTCAGAAATTTAATTATTGTTGCCATGTCTCTTTTTTGTCTCTGCTTCGCACAAGTAATCAATAATTTCCACCTATTTTGACGCGGTTGATAGAAAAGAGTCACAGGTGCGGACGTGTCATAACTTTTGTGTCATAACTTTTTGATACAGAGTAATGATATGTAAACCTTTCCCAATTTTAAAAAACTAAAATCCGTCCTTTGTTCGGTCCTCATGGGGTAGATTTTACCCGTTTTTTTCACTTAGCAGTGCCCTGGACCGTTACTTTTTTCTATTTTAGGGTCTTAAACAATGTAAACCATTCATTAACCTAAAAAATCAGCAATATGTCATTGCAGGACAAATACAGAGCGGTTCTCGATTTGGGATTGGAATATGGAGCCAAAGATGGCTACGTCAACGAAATGGACGGAATCCTGAAAATGGGAGGAACCGTAGAAACGCAGTACCAAAAAGACCGGATGTGGGATACCATTAAGGAGATTGGAGGTGAAAATCCTTCTGACTTGGAAGCAGATATCAAAGTTTCCAATACCGATTACTACCACAAGCACACGGTTGCTAAAGGTGAAACCCTTGGTAAAATTGCTAAGCACTACTACGGAGATGCTATGAAATACAAGGATATTTTTGCTGCCAATACAGATATTCTGAAGGATCCAAACCTGATCTACCCTGACCAGGAGTTGACAATTCCTTTCGCATAAGCGATAAAAGGTAGTAAAATCAGAAAACCGGTATCAGATTCAATTTTGTACCGGTTTTTTTGTGCCTGCAAATTTGAATTGGTCGCATTTCCCTAATCCAGTAATGACCCAGACCCTGCCTAGCCCAAGACCTCTTGTAAGATCAAATGTGCTTTGATCTCCGGCAAATTTTCCAGATGTAATTGATAGTACTCCAGGATTTGTCGCAACAAATTCCGACGTTCTTCCGCGTTGATCATTATTTGATGGCATTCCTGCAACTGGCAATTGAGTAATTGATCCAGCAGCTGGCTTTGTTTATCTTGAAGGAAATGTAAATGCAATGGTGCTTGTGGGACAAATACGCCTTCCTGTAAATCAAAAAATGGCGTCTCCTCGTCATACTTCCCGCTGGGGATGAATCCCAAAAATACGCTCAATTCCAGCAGAAAATGTAGATGTAAATTGCCAATAGGATGAGGTGTGGCATCGAGGTACTGGAAACTATCATATAAAAAATTGAACAAGGCCACATTTTCTTCGGTTTCGCGTAGCGTTTTCCGCGCCACTTCAGCCATGAATAATCCCACCGCACCTTTCTTGACATTAAAAGGAACGGACTGAAATACATAACCCGCCCTGATTTCCTTGATGCGGTTGAGATCACGATCTTCACGGTTGTAAGCCACCAAATCCACTAGCGACATGACCTGTAATAAACTAGCCTGGACCTTTGCTTTTTTGCTACGAACGCCATTAATAATGTACTTGCGCAAGCCATGCGCTTCCGTGTAAATGTCTACAATCAGACTGGTCTCACCGTATTTGAGCGTTTTAAAAACGATTCCCCGCGTCTTGGTTAGCATGTTGAGGAAGATTTGTGGGGCAAAGATACGATAAATAAGAAAGCGCATTAAACGGACTCGTTGGATGTTAAAGGTTGCTGCTTCGATTAATTTATGATTAAACGATTTTTAGCTTGCGTACATCGGGATTTCAGAATGGTTAAAATTTTCATTATAATTGATTTTAAAATTATATTTAATTAATTTTAAGTCTCCTAAGCACCAAGATTTCTTGTACGCTAATAATTGGGTTAAAACGCGCTAAAAATTCTGGACTATTGCTATACTGTTTTTTGATGGGATTTCTAACATCCCCTATATCGCGCTTTTATTATTCACCTATAAAATCTGTTTATGAAAAACATGAATTGCTACTCTGATGGTGTGTTACACACACACACGTGTCTTACTACCGTTACTCATGCTGCTGATGCTACCGTTGCTCTCCTGGTCACAAAAAGATAACTGGGTTTTGTATCCCCGAGTGGTGGGTTTTGATGCAGGCCCTTCCTATCAGGCTATCAATTTTTCTAATCCTTCCACGAGTTTGAATACGCCATACATTGTGGAAAACAGCGTTTTTGATGAGGACGGTGATCTATTATTTTACCTGCAAGATGACATGATTTTTGACAAGGATGGAAATTTTGAAGATTTTTACACGAGTGGCGGAGACATTATCTTTTATCAACTCATGATATCGGAGGTGGATTGTACTAGCGGAGCAGTGATCAATGATCTGTACGATAGTGGCGCAACTGCAATCAGCAGCGTATCTCAGCTCAATTTTAACCTGGCCGCTTTGGAAATTAATGGGACTACCAATTATTTTGGGCTGAATAATTTTATTGATCGCTGTATTATTGTCACAGTTGAGATTGGAAATAACTGTGGAACGGCTACCGATTATAGTTACCTGAAGTTTAGGGAAATTGAAGAACCCCAACCATTCTGGTTATCCAGTGGAGAGAATGCAGAGGGATTTTCTACCAATGCAATGAATATCTTTCCCAATCCAGCTACTGATCTATTGCATTTTCGTTGGACGACAAGGAAGGATCTACAAGGGCAGCTTGTCTTTTTTGATCAGGCAGGACGGCAGGTATTGCAACAGCACTATGGGCTGCAAGCAGGAAACCAGCATCTGGTGATCAATTGTTCACAATTGACCGCTGGAACCTATTTCTACCGTTGGCAAAGCGAACAACAGACTTTTCAGGGGAAAATAGTTAAACTTTAATTTTTAAATGCCTTGCAGTAAGCAGTTTTTGCTTACTGCAAGGCTTAATTTATATACCATGAAGCGATGGCTGCTTTATTGGATAGGTATCTTTTTGACTTATACAGTTTCTGCTCAAAATTTGATTCCCAATCCTAGCTTTGAGGAACATACGGATTGCCCAA
>CAXHCA010000067.1:0-35376 GCA_964015035.1 uncultured Saprospiraceae bacterium | reverse complement strand
GGGAGCCGCCGCCAACGGCTGCGACTCCATCGTCAATGTTACTTTGACATTCCTACCGGAACCAACAGGTGATTTGACCCTAACCGCTTGTCCTTCCGAAAGCATTACTTTCAACGGTACCGTATACGATGCCAGCAATACCTCCGGTACAGAAATCCTGGTGGGAGCCGCCGCCAACGGCTGCGACTCCATCGTCAATGTTACTTTGACATTCCTATCGGAACCAACAGGTGATTTTATGCCAACCATCTGTCTTGGAGAGAGCATTACCTTTAATGGCACCGTTTATGACGAAAACAATCCAAGCGGTACGGAAACCTTGGCAGGTGCAGCAACCAATGGCTGTGATTCCATTGTGAATGTCAACGTAAGCTTTTTGCCAACCCCAACGGGTGATTTCATGCCGACCGTTTGTTTTGGCGAAAGCCTCACCTTCAATGGCACCATATATGATGCCAATAACCCCACAGGTACAGAAGTACTCCCAGGAGCCAGTGTAGATGGCTGCGACTCTACGGTCAATGTGAGCTTGAGCTTCCTACCGGAACCAATCGGTAATTTTACGCCAATACTTTGTCCAGGCGAGAGCATCACCTTCAATGGCACGGTGTACGATGCCAATAATCCGATAGGTGCGGAAATACTGGCCGGTGCCAGTGTAGATGGTTGTGACTCTACGGTCAATGTTATACTAAATTTCTTTCCGCAATCTACGCCTGGCAATTTCATGCCAACGATCTGTGAAAATGAAAGTATCACTTTCAACGGAACGACTTACGACGCTACAAATCCCATGGGCGTAGAAATCCTGGAAGGTGCTACCACAGAGGGCTGTGACTCTACGGTCAATGTATCGCTGTCTTTCTACCCAATGGCTAGTGGCAATTTGGATATGACCCTTTGTCCTGGCGAAAGTATCACCATCAACGGTACGGTTTATGACGAAACCAATCCGACTGGAACCGAGCTACTCACGGGTGCCAGCGTCAATGGCTGTGACTCTACACTTGCGGTCAATTTGAGTTTTTTCCAAGTGGCTACGTCCAATGTGGACAGCACCTTATGCAATGGTGAAAGTATGGTCATCAACGGCACTACTTACGATGCCAGCAACCCATTGGGAACAGAAACCCTGATTGGGGCTTCCAGCAATGGCTGCGATAGTATTGTCAATATCAACCTCGATTTTTTACCGGCTCCAGAAGCGGGATTAGTTGGTGGGGGTGATATTTGTAACGGAGAATCCACTACCTTGACTTTTAATTTGACGGGAGGTAATCAATTTGACATTACCTATACGGATGGCATCAATCCTCCTGTTGACTTGACAGGTATTGGCAACGGGTTTGCTATTGATGTCAGCCCTACCGCTACCACCACCTTCACCATTCTTAGTGCCGCCCTGGTAGGCAGTGATTGCCCGGTAATCATTACTACCGATGCAGAAATTGTCGTCAGTCAACTGGCAACTGCCATCCAAGTAACCTCTGATTTTGACGGTTTTGCCGTGAGTTGTGAAAACTCGGAAGATGGCGCAGTATTGGCAGAAGCCACACAAGGAATAGCACCTTTTAATTTTGTGTGGAACAATGGTAGCCAAACCCCTTCCTTGGATGGACTAGCGGCCGGGACCTATTCCGTATCGGTGACCGATGCCACCGGTTGTACCGCAGAAGCAACAATCACACTTGACGCTCCTCCCGGTATTGTGGCGAATTTTACCGCCAATTCTCCCCCCTGTTTTGGAGATCCAACGGGAACGCTAGTGATTGACACCATTAGCGGTGGAGCAGCGCCATACGAGTATTCCCTTAATGGAGAATTTTTTAATTCCATCGCTACTTTACCCTTCGTGGTAAATACTGTAGAACCCGGCAATTACACCCTCACCGTTCAGGATGCCAATGACTGTTTCACAGAAATATCAGCCAACGTACCCGATGCCCAGCAACTGGTGCTGACGCTTGGCCCAGATGAAGAAATAAAGCTTGGGGAAGAAAAGCTTTTGGAAGGATTGGTCAACTTTGAAGTGGCCAGTGCCCTATGGTCACCCCCCGATTCCTTGTCTGCACCCGATTCTATCATAACCATTGCTTCGCCACAGCAAACGACCACTTATACCCTCACTGCTGTCGATGCCAATGGCTGCGTCATTTCGGATGCGATCACCCTTTTTGTCAATCGGGAGCGTTCGGTCTACATTCCCAACATCTTCACCCCAAATGAGGACGGAGTCAATGATTTCTTTGGCATCTTTGGAGGCAAGGATGTGGTACAAATCAAGACCTTCCAGATTTTTGACCGCTGGGGCAATCTGGTTTATCAAAGTGGCTCAGCATTTCCGCCTAATGATATGTCGTATGGTTGGGATGGTACCTTCAACGGCAAGCTGATGAATCCAGCGGTATTTGTCTATTACGCCGAATTGGAATTCGCCGATGGTGAGACCGAGATTTATAAAGGAGATGTTACTTTGATGAGGTAGAGAAGCGCCAAACATGCACTTAGTTTTTAGGGGATAGGTATTAAGTTTGAAACCTATCCCCTAAAACTACTTCTTCAGCAGTTTTGCTCCGGCCTTAAATTTCTTGCGAACATCGTTGAGGGCCTTATCGATATCAGCGTCGGTTTCGTAGCGCATTTGCACCCCTACGGTAGTGAGGCTTCCTTTCTTTTCAGTATAAGGTTCATAGCCTTCCTTATAGATACTTTCAATTAACTTTCGCACATTGTCGGCATTGCCAAAGGCACCAATGATGATGATGCAAAACTTCTCATCGGGGCGAACCGTAGGACCTTCCGTATCCAAGTCGTCTGCCGTCTCTGGCTCCGGTTCAATGATCGTCTCTTCATTGGGTGTTTGTTGCAAACTGGCCTCTTCCTCCTCTTCATTCAAATCGGCTATAGAAGGGCTAATATTGACCCGCTCGTCGGGGACCTCAACACTTGCCGGAGGGGTCGGGTCATTGTTTCGAAAAAAGCCCAAATATACGATACCAAGTAGGATCAGAAAACCAGCAGTAGTAAGCCAAATTAGATTTTTTTGCACCCATTCTCCCAAATTGACCGAGGCCAAAGCATTACTCCAAGAAGACTTTTCTTCCACAGGAATCGCTCGTGCCGTATAGTCGGGCTTTTCGTGATGTGCCACGGGGTAAGCATCTACACTAGATAAACCAAATGAAGCCGTATTAAAATTGGTGGTATCCGGTAAAAATTTGTAATTGTTTTCGTAGTCGATATACAACCTACCCAAGCCTTGAAAAGTGACAATTTCCTTTCGTTCTAAAGCCGCTTTGACGCCCCGTACATATTCCCGTATGGCCTTTTGGGCATCAACTGGTGGGATTTGATAATGCTCCTGAATATATTGTACCAGAAAGCCATCATCAACCACTAGATTCCCATTAAACAGTAACTCCTTTGCCGGAGGATGCAATTGGCCCTGGACCTGATCGACCACAGCAGGTTTATAATGTGCCGAAAAGCTACCCAATCCGGGAATGTTTACTTCATCTTTCTCGTGCAATAGCTCGAAAATTGAGCCACTAACATCTATTTTCATGCATGACAAATTTGTGACTAAAGGTAAGTGTTTTTGTGCAAATGATTCAACCTGTAGTGATTTGACCGATAATTGACAGGTCATGCATCTGCTTTGCCCCACTTTATCCTTACTTTTGTCAAACGTCAACTAAAAATCTTTATGGAATTAATCAATAAGATCAGCCGCGAAAAATCAGCCGCATTATTTGCAGAAGCAAAAAACTATTTCCCCGGTGGAGTCAATTCTCCGGTCAGAGCTTTCAAATCGGTTTCCGGGCCACCTTTGTTTATCAAAAAAGGGAAGGGCGCACACATCATAGACGAGGATGATAATCGATACCTCGACTTTTGTTGCTCCTGGGGGCCACTCATTCTCGGTCATGACAATGATCAAATCCGGGAGCTGGTCATCGAGACCGTTGCCAATGGAACCTCCTTTGGCACCCCTACCCGACTGGGCAATCAACTGGGCAAACTCATTCTTGATCACAATAACATTATTGAAAAAATCCGCTTTGTTAGTTCGGGCACAGAGGCGGTCATGTCTGCCATTCGCTTGGCGAGAGGCGTTACCGGCCGCAGCAAGGTTCTCAAGTTTGAGGGCTGTTACCACGGCCACGTAGATTCCTTAATGGTCAAGGCTGGTTCTGGGCTAGTGACCTTTGGCGTCAGTTCTTCTGCTGGCATTCCGGCTGCCTTTACGGAAGAAACCATTGTCGTCCCGCTTGATCAGCCGGAAGTTCTGGAGCAAGCATTGCAACAATATGGTGAAGACATTGCGGCCATCATCATCGAACCCATTCCCGCCAATAATGGGCTGCTTTTGCAAAATCGTTCTTTTTTGGAGCATTTGCGTAAGCAAACCCAACAATACGGGATTCTGCTTATTTTTGATGAAGTCATTTCCGGCTTTAGAGTCGGGTTTGAAGGCGCTGCCGGGCACTACGGCATTCAGCCGGATATTGTGACTTACGGTAAAATTATTGGAGGTGGCATGCCTGTAGGAGCTTACGGTGCCAGTGCAGCAATCATGAGCCACATTGCCCCCGATGGTGCCGTCTACCAAGCCGGTACCTTATCTGCCAATCCGGTGGCCATGGCGGCGGGCTATGCCGCACTAAAACAATTGTTGGAGCCAGGGTTTTATGATGATTTAGAAGCCAAAACCCAGAGATTTGTGCAACGCTTGCAAGGGCATTGTGACCAGAAAGGTTATCCGGTACACATTCCACAGATCGGTTCTATGTTTTGGTTGGCCTTTTCCAAAGGTCGCATTACCCGAGCCGATCAGATTGATGCGGCCAGCATGGAATATTTCAAGGCCATGCACCATGAGTTGTTGCAACGCGGCATCTACCTTGGCCCATCGGGTTATGAGGTAGGTTTTGTTTCTGCCGCTCATACTACAGCAGATTTGGATAAAGCTGCTGATATTATTACAGAAGTGATGGATCTTGTTTTTGACAAAGTTGCCTAATGACTGAAGGACCCAACCTACGATTACGCATGCTTTCTTACCTGGTGATTGCCTACATGATGCTGGCATTCGCCTGGTGGTCGATTTTGTTGTTTGTCAAGAACCAGGATGCCTTTGAGGCAAAAAATGAGTTGCTGCAAATCCAAATGGTCACTGACCGGCTTATTGCCACCCAGGAAGAATATTACCGATCCGAGGCCTACCAATCTCTTCGTCAGCAATACGACCGCCAGGAATGGATGATTCTGGGAGAGGCCACTTTTTTTGTACTCAGTTTGGTCGTTGGCATTTGGCTGATTAATCGGGGGTACAATCGAGAAGTGATGGCGGCCCGTCAACGGCGCAACTTTTTGTTGTCCATCACCCATGAGCTAAAATCCCCGATTGCCTCCATACGCTTGGTTCTGGAAACTTTCTTGCGGCACCAACAACTGCGGCCGGAGCAAATGGCCAAACTCAACCACAGCGCATTGCAAGAAACCGACCGCTTGAATAACCTGGTAAATGATTTGCTTTTATCCGCCAAATTGGAAACGGTTTACCAACCACAATTGGACGACCTGAACCTTTCCGCACTTTTTACCGAATTGATGGAAAAAATGGAGCATGATCATCCCAATGTGAATTTCTCTTTTGAGGTAATTGGGGTCACTTCACCGATCATTCAAGGCGATAAAGTAGGACTCACTTCCGTATTCCTCAATTTGCTGGAAAATGGGGTAAAATATGCCCAGAATGATCAGCCTCAAATTGATACGACCATCCATTGTGAGAAGGAGTATATGGTGATCAAAGTTGCCGATAATGGTATTGGCATTGAAGAAAAGGAAAAAAAGAAGATCTTTGATAAGTTTTATCGGGTTGGCAACGAAGATACCCGAAAAACAAAAGGAACTGGTTTGGGGTTGTTTATCGTAGATCAGATTGTCAAGGCGCACGCCGGAACCATTAAAGTCAGTGATAATCAACCTAAAGGCACCATTTTTACCATAAAATTGCCCATTGACGGCCACAAATAAACCATAAACTTAGATGCCCATGATGCGAATATTGCTGGTAGAAGATGAAGTGAATATCCGGGATGTAGTCAAACTCAACCTGGAACTAGAAGGATATGAAGTGGTTGCCGATGCCAATGGCAAGGATGCTCTTAAACACTTTCACGAACAGCATTTTGACCTCCTGATCCTCGACGTCATGCTTCCGGAAATTGACGGTTTTCAAATATGTGAACAGGTCCGCCTGACCAACCTCGAAGTGCCCATCATCTTTCTCACTGCCAAGGACACCTCCATGGATCGCATTGCCGGATTAAAGAAGGGGGCCGATGATTACCTAACCAAACCTTTCAACCTGGAAGAATTATTACTTCGTGTGGGCAATCTGATCAAACGTACCAGCAAAGCACCAGACAACACCCCCGAAGTCTATCAATTTGGTGATAATGAAGTCAATTTTGTCACCTACGAAGCCAAGGGAAATCCGGGCACTTTCACGCTTACGAAGAAAGAATCTATGTTGCTCAAGCTACTCATCGATCGCAAAAACGAGGTGGTTTCTCGCCAGCAAATCCTACAATCCGTGTGGGGTTACGATGTATATCCCTCTACCCGTACCATTGATAATTTCATTTTGTCCTTTCGGAAATATTTTGAAGATGACCCCAAAAACCCGCGGTACTTTTTGTCGATTCGGGGGGTTGGGTATAAATTTCAGGAGTAAAATACCCGGGAACTCAGCTACCTGGTTGGGCGGAATTTATTTCGCCCAGACCCCCACTCTTCTGCCAATCAGTGGATACCAATAATCACCGCTGAAACAACCCAAATAAATTTTGGCCAACCATTGCTTCATTCCACGCCATCAGTACATTTCGTAGTGACCCAATGAATTGGGCCGCCAATCGTGCTACTGCTGTCTCAAAAATGAATGGTCTTGCAAGAACAAGGTGATCGCTACCCTTTGGTTGGCAGACGCTTTAGCACTTCAGTAGTCCCTGCTACCGTACCCAGCGGTAAAGCAATCAGAAAACCAACTCCCGTAAAGAATAAAAGTAGAAAAGCCGTTCCATTACCCAGTGCCAACCCTTTGTGGTGACGTACAAACCGCACGCTTTCACGCACCTGAAAATGGCGTTCTAGAGTAAAGTCGAGATTGCCAAAACCGGCGTAATAGGCTTGAACCGCGAAGAGCGCAACCGGAGCGATCAGCCCCAAGGGTGGAATCAGGCCAATCAGTAGAATGAGTAGGGTGAAAAATAACTCTCGGATGATATTGCGTAATGCAATCCTGATCCCTCTCAGAAAGTCACTGAGCATTTTTGGGAAAGTGAAAGTCCCTGCTCTTTGCCCCAACATTTTTTTCTCAATGTTTTCCGAAAGGAAACTCATAAAGGGAGAGGCAATAGCGAGGATCATATTTTTGAAAAAGAGAACGCTAAGCGCTATGATTAGTAGGCCACTAAAGACATTGGCAATTTTGACCAACCAGCCTCGGCCCCACTCAAAGGGGTAAAAAGAAATGAGCCATCCCCCCAGGTCATCAGAAATCCCCCAAGCGAAGCGAAAAACGACCACAGCCAGGAGGAGTGAAAGTAAGGCCGGAATCAGCACATAGCCCCACAAGCGGTAGTGGCTGATGATGCCAAAGGCTTTGAAATAGGCACTAAATCCGGCTATAAAATCTTTGGCCAAGGCTTATTCTGGCTTTTTGCGCTTCCTTCTCGTTTTGAATAGCTCCACCACTTCTTTTTCGCTGAGGAAGCCGAAGTCTACAAAAGCGGTAGAAACAAATTTCTTGATGTCCTGATAGTCTTTTCCGCGCTTGTCGGTGTATTTTTTCAGCAGCGCCTTCACATATTTCATGCAGAGGTCCTTGATATTTTGGTTGAACTTCTGGTTGGCGAAGATGCCCATGTAAACCGGAAACAACTTATTGATCTCAAAAAACTCAGGATAATCGCTGGTTTCAAGATTATTGATGAACCGGGCAAAGTAGTGATAAATGACTTGCCGTATGCATTCATTCACCAGTGATACGCCCTTGTTTTGATTGTAATAAACCTTAATCGCCTGGTGTACCTCGTCATTAAGATAGCCCCGCTCGTGGATGGTGTCTACCAACTCATAAAAGCTGCCGAGTTTGTCTTTAATTTTTCGATCGACAATGAGGGAAAGGCGTTGATCTGCTGCTGGATTTAGGTCAAGGCTGTCATTGTGATGCAATTCGAGTAGGAATCGGAAGTATTTTTGTGAAAACTCCTCATCCTCTTTACGAATCTTATTGAATACCGTGATCAGGTTCGCCAAATCTTCCTTTTCCAGATCGAAAAAGCCACCAAACAAGACCATGATCTGCATGTGCTCTTCAGTCCCTTGGAAAAGCTCCCGATTGATAAACGTCCGTAGTGGCTCTATCAGGGAACTATTGTCTCCATTGCGGTTGATACGATAGATCAGGAAATTCTTTAATTGGGAAAAGAGCACCTTCAAGCCGGAGATGTCTTCAGGAAATTCCGCCGTTTGAAAGTTGTCGTTTTGGAATTGGCGTTTATAGCGTTTAAGGCCTATACCGCGTTCTTCCGGAACCCGAAAACGGTCCAATTTCTGGCTTTGCAGATAGTAGCGAACGCGTTTATTATCGATTGAGGTAATTAGATTGGTTACCCAAATGTCGCTACTGAAAGCAAACCCCATCTGGATAGACTGCCCAATCCGCTTTTTCAGAATATCAAAATTGGCTGAAGTACAAATGGCCAGCAGTACATCTTTAAAATGTTCCTGTGGGCGCGAATATTTATAATCCCGGTTGTATTCACCACGCAACACGGAATAACCCAGAATCTTTGGCAAATAGAGGCCTTCAAAGGCGGGATCCAATAACACCGTTTCAAAGGAAGTCAGCTGAAGCGGATTTTCATCAGCGACCTTCTCATGAAGGGCCGCAATCCGAGGTTCAAACATTTCTTTCAGGCGAGAGTAAAACTCTTCTTCCTCCTCTTCGAGATACTGAGCGAGTTCATCTGATTCCTGGATATCCTGAGCGATTTGCTCCATTTGCTCAAGATAATTTGGGTCCAATTCGTGCATAACGCTTCTATCATTTAAAGGTAAACCTGATAGTGCAATTTAAAGCACTACCAGGTTCACTTAATATATTAGAAATTAAAGTATAGCCATTTTTACAAATGCAAATATACACGATCAAAAGGATTTTGTGAATTTTTAATCTCAAAAACTTTTGAACGGTAACGACTAAAAATCAGAAGGCGCTTGTCCAAATTCATTAGACAAGCGCCTTCAGCAGTATTTATTTACATAGATTTTAAGAAAAATCTATAAAGAAATACGTTCCTAGACGAATCTTTCCGATGTAAAATCGGGACAAGTTGTGGTCAAACTAAAATTTACATTTTCGCTTGACGCCGCATCATACGATTTATCAAAGAACCAAGAAATAAAGACTACTTTTCTTCTTCTGTGGCCGCTTCTTCACTGCTGGTTGCTGCTTCCTCTGCTGCTGGAGCCTCAGCCTCAGCTGCAGGTGCTTCTTCCGCTGCCTCAGTAGCTTCTGTTGTTGCTGCTTCCACTTCCGCAGTGGCGTCTGCTGCCGGAGCTTCTTCCGCTGCTGGAGCTTCTTCTTCAACAACTGGCACTTCTACTTTCGGTGGAGGTGGTGGTGTACCAGACAATTCTTCCAAGTAGGCCGCCTTCTCTGCCGCTGTTTGTGCTACGCGATCAGCGATCTTTGCCTCTTTGGTGTCAATCCACTCCTGATACTTAGCATCAGCTTCTTCCTGTGTCAACGCACCTTTTTTCACACCGCGCATCAAGTGTTTTTTGTAGTAAACACCTTTGAAACGCAAAATCGCACGGGCGGTATCCGTTGGCTGAGCACCTTTCATCAACCAATCGAACGCTTTTTCGCGATCAAGGTCAATTGTAGCGGGCTTAGTCATTGGGTTGTAAATACCAATCTTCTCAATGAAGCGTCCGTCCCGCTTAGCGCGAGCATCGGCGATTACGATGTGGTAAAATGGGCGCTGTTTACGGCCCTTTCTCTGCAATCTAATTTTGACAGCCATTGTTAAAATTTCTTTTATTTAAGGTAGACCCGCGTACTCCCACAAAAGGGACGGCGGGTTTTTAACGGCGCAAATGTAGGCCTTTTTATTGGAATGGCAAAGCTAAGGGAAAGAAATGTTTGAACAGAAAAATGGTCGTGAGTCGTTGAAGGCAGATGATAAAGAAAGATATTACGCAACAATCTCTCCTCTCCTTCCATTTCTTTTTACGGTATCGTTGCTATCCTATTCAGCTTTTCCAAATGGAGAGATGCCAGCACCTCTTCCAACACGCTATTGGCCTGTTTTTCATCGCCAATCAGGTCTTGCAAGGTAACATTTTCGAGCACCCGGTCAATGGTATATTGAAGCATTTTCCACAGGGATCGAACGGAGCAATCTATGGAATTGGTACACAATTTGAGCTGCCCGGAATGGCTGCCGCAAAAGCCGTTGGGGAAAATTTCTCCTCCCAGCGCATTGATCACCTCTTTAATTATGATTTGATCCGCGCGCTTGGCCAACACATAACCACCTTTCTGGCCACGCGTACTTTGTATCAATCCACCGAGACGCAATGCTCGGGTGATTTTGCCTACGTAGGGCTGTGACATCCCTTCTAACTCACTTAGTTGAGGAATACTTAGCCCCTCCTCCGAATCCGCCCGTGCGATTCGCAGTAGTATTCTTAAACCATATTCATCCTGCTTATTGATTTTCATAGGTCAATTGTATTGCTCAAAACATATCCAACACCAATCTGGCTTCTTCACTCATTTTGCTCTTATCCCAGGGTGGGTCAAAGACGACCCGCATATCTACATCCTTTACCCCCTCAATACCCATAATTTTCTGCTGTACTTCCATTGGTAATGAATCTGCTACCGGACACATCGGTGTAGTTAACGTCATTTCCAGAAGTACACGACCTTCATCGTCTACTTCAACATTATAAATCAACCCCAGCTCGTAAACGTCCACCGGAATTTCCGGATCGTAAACGGTCTTGGTAGCCTCAATGACTTTTTCCTTTATTGCTATTTTATCTATCATTTTATTCCGTTTTGGTAGTCAGTGCCAATCCATACATCTTCATCTGCTTTACCATACTAACCAAGCCATTGGAACGGGTGGGTGAAAGGTGCTCCCGCAACCCTATCTTTTCGATAAAATAAAGATCCGACTGCGCTATGTCTGCGGCACTTTGATTGGAAAGCACGCGAATCAACAATGCAATGATCCCTTTGGTGATGACCGCATCGCTATCGGCCGTAAACTTTACCTTATCACCTTCCAAATCAGCCTGAAGCCACACCTGACTTTGGCACCCTTTGATCAGATGATCTTCATCCTTATATTGATCGGCAATCAACGGCAAGTTTTTACCCAATTCGATAATGTATTCGTACTTATCCATCCAATCGTCGAAGAAGGCAAATTCTTCCGTGATTTCGTCTTGTATTTCGTTGATTGTCATAATTTTATCGCAACATTTTTGCAGCTCTTTCCACTCCAGCAATCAGTTTGTCCACGTCCTCCTGATTGTTGTACAGCGCAAATGAGGCCCGCACCGTCCCCGGTATGCCATAGCGGTCCATCAGCGGTTGGGTACAATGGTGTCCCGTACGTACCGCAATGCCCTGTTTATCGAGCAAGGTACCCACATCATACGGGTGGGTCCCATCAATCAAAAAGGAGATCACACTAGCCTTGTTTTTGGCCGTACCTATTATACGCAAACCATCAATGGCCAATAATTTTTCCGTGGCATATTCCAGCAACTCATGCTCGTGCTGAGCAATGGCCTCCTGCCCGATCGCTTCTATATACTCTAAGGCGACTCCTAGCCCCACTGCACCGGAAATATCGGGCGTGCCGGCTTCAAATTTATGGGGCAGCTCGTTGAAGGTCGTTTTTTCAAAACTCACCGTAGCGATCATCTCTCCCCCTCCCTGATACGGCGGCATTTCTTCCAGCCACTTTTTCTTGCCGTATAAAATGCCAATCCCGGTTGGGCCAAAGACTTTATGTCCGGAGAACGTATAGAAATCGACATCCAGGGCCTGCACATCCACTTTCAGATGAGGTGCGGCCTGAGCACCGTCTAGTAAGACCGGGATACCCCGCTCATGTGCTTTGGCAATAATTGCTTCCACTGGATTGATGGTCCCCAGAGTATTGGAGACATGGGTTATCGCCACAATTTTAGTCCGATCATTCACCAATCGGTCAAATTCCGACAGGATCAATTCCCCGTTTTCATCAACGGGAATGACTTTCAAATTGGCGCCCATTTGCTCACAAATCAACTGCCAGGGTACGATATTGGAGTGGTGTTCCATTGCAGAAATCAGCACTTCGTCTCCCGAATTGAGAAACCGGCGACCAAAAGAGGAGGCCACTAGGTTGATCCCTTCTGTCGTGCCTCTCACAAAAATCACTTCTTCCAGTGAGCCAGCATTCAAGAATTTCCGGGCACGTTCTCGGCCCAATTCGAAAGCATCGGTTGCCTGCTGGCTGAGTTCATAAACGCCCCGGTGTACATTGGCATTTTGGTGTTCATAGTAGTATTCCAATGCCTCTAGCACCGCTTTGGGCTTTTGGCTTGAAGCCGCACTATCTAAAAAAACCATAGGCTTTCCCCTCATCTCTCCGCGCAATAGGGGAAAATCAGCTCTGATGCGTGCTACGTCAAAAGGGGTCGCTATTTTTGTTGCTTGCATGATGGCAAATTTAATCGATCAGATTAGCTCAGCTTCTCTTCAATCAATGCCTCTGCCCGCTCCGCAAACGCGGGAATCTCCATGTGATTCAGTACCTCGCCCAGAAAAGCTTGCTGTAAAAGATTGCGGGTTTGTGTTTCGGGAATGCCCCGGCTACGCAGGTAGAAAACGGCAGTTTCGTCCAGTTGACCGATGGTCGCTCCGTGACTACAACGCACGTCATCAGCATAGATTTCCAGCTGTGGTTTGGCATCCATTACCGCATTGGGCGACAGCACCAAACTACTGTTTTGCTGAAAAGCATTGGTCTTTTGTGCATCTTGGCGCACCATGACCTTTCCGTTGAAAACACCCCGGGCCTTATCCGTCAAGATGCCTTTGTACAATTCATTGCTTTCGCAATGGGGCATGGCATGATCGATAAAGGTCTGGTTGTCGATATGCTGATTGTCGTTGCCCAGGTAAATCCCATAAAAATGGGTATCCGTACCAGAAGCATTGAGTGAAGCACTGATATTATTGCGTACAATTTGTCCGCCCAGGTCTACTGCATAAGAACTGTAGCAGCTATCCCGATCCTGGCTAACGATGGTATTGTTGATCTGGAAAGCATCCTTGCTTTCACATTGCATTTTATAGTGGTTGATCCGGGCATTGCCTTTCAATTCCATCCAATTGGCGGTATTGGTAAAATAGGCCCCGCCATTCGTAGCATGATAGCTCTCAATCACCGTGAGCTCACTGCTGCTTTCCGCCAGCACAAACAATTGTGGATGCACAAAGTGAATCTGTGCCCCTGGCGTGCTGATGTAAACCAAGTGAATGGGTCGGTCAATCGGCTGATTGCGGTCTGCACGGATGAAAATGCCTTCTTTGGCGAAAGCCTGGTTTAATGGCAGGAAGGTGTTTTTACCCGTTCCGCCTTCAACCTGCACCTGCGCTTCGATCCAATTGCGGGTAGCCTCATCCTTTAGGGCATCACTAACCAACTGAATGGTTAAACCTTTTGGCAAATCCGTCATTTGCGACAAGCCCTCCTGTAAGTGACCGTTCACAAAGACTAGCTGAATGGCCGCCACCCCCGGCAAAAGATAGGGTTGGAGATCACTCTCAGATAATTGTTGGACCTCGCCTTCGCGAAATTTATTTTCTACAATGCGGGCAACACTGGTGTATTTCCAGTCCTCATCCCGACGGGTAGGAAAATCCAATTCCTGGAGTTGACGAAACCCTGCCTGGCGGAAATGACCAATCGGATGGTCCTGCTCACCATTGAGGCCTTCCTGGTACAATTGGTACAGGTTGTCCAACCATTCTTTTGTGGTCATATCTTGATCTTGCAAAATTGCTGACATCTATTTTTCAAATTTAATCTAGTTCATTGATACCCTTCTTATCCAGGATCAAAGAAGATTTAGTGCATGCCTGGAGGTAGTCATTCGGGTTGCAAATTTCAATTTTTGCTGCTAAAGCACCACCTACAAACGTGCACTTAGTCTACAATCGCCGCGTTAACTTCGGCTTTAATCCAATCGTAACCCTGCTCTTCAAGTTTCAAGGCCAGGCTTTTGTCTCCCGACTTCACAATACGCCCTTCAAACATCACGTGCACAAAATCGGGAACGATGTAGTTGAGCAACCGTTGGTAGTGCGTAACCACAATGAAAGACCGTTGCGGGTTACGAAGCTGATTGACAGACTCCGCTACAATTTTCAACGCATCGATATCAAGGCCACTATCTGTTTCATCCAGGATGGCCAGCTTTGGCTGCAACAAAGCCATTTGCAACATCTCGTTGCGCTTTTTTTCTCCACCGGAAAACCCTTCGTTCAAGGAACGCTTCAGGAATTTTTCGTCCATCCCCAATAGCTTGGTTTTCTCTCGCACCAATTTGAGCAAGTCCATGGGACTTAATTCCTCTTCTCCGCGAGCTACCCGTCCGGCGTTGATGGCACTCTTCAAAAAGTTGATATTACTGACTCCTGGAATTTCTACCGGATATTGGAAAGCCAGAAAGATACCGGCATGGGCTCTTTCGTCAACCTCCATTTCCAGTAAATCTTGGCCTTCGAATGATACCTGGCCGGCAGTTACCTCATATTCTTCGCGACCAGCCAGCACATTGGCCAGGGTGCTCTTGCCCGACCCATTGGGGCCCATGATCGCATGTACTTCCCCCGGATTCACCTGTAGGTCAATGCCCTGCAGTATGCTTTTGTCTTCTATGGATACTTTTAAATCCTTAATATTCAACATTGTATGCTAATTTTGAACGGTTGTTTATTTGATAAATCAATGTTTTTATCCAACACTACCTTCCAAGCTAATGGCCAGCAGTTTTTGTGCCTCCACGGCAAATTCCATTGGCAGTTCGTTAAAGACCTCCTTGCAATAGCCATTCACAATCATATTGATGGCGTCCTCTTCACTCAAGCCGCGCTGCTGAAGATAAAAGAGCTGGTCTTCCCCGATTTTTGAGGTAGTCGCCTCGTGCTCCACCTTGGCGGTATTGTTGTCAATTTCCAGATAAGGGAATGTGTGCGCGCCACAGCGATCCCCCATTAGCAGAGAATCACACTGTGAGAAATTGTGAGCATTTTCTGCACGTTTACCAATTTTCACCAATCCCCGATAAGAGTTTTGGCTGCGCCCCGCTGAAATCCCCTTTGAAATAATGGTACTGCGCGTGTTTTTGCCAATGTGCATCATTTTGGTCCCCGTATCTGCTTGCTGGAAGTTATTGGTTACCGCGATGGAATAAAATTCACCCACCGAATAATCGCCTTTCAAGATACAACTTGGGTACTTCCAGGTAATGGCAGATCCCGTTTCCACCTGTGTCCAGGAGATCTTGGAATGAGGACCGGCACAAAGGCCGCGCTTGGTTACAAAGTTATAGATACCGCCGTTGCCTTCCTTATCTCCAGGAAACCAATTTTGTACGGTAGAATATTTGATTTCGGCATTATCGAGTGCAATCAGCTCTACTACGGCAGCGTGCAGTTGATTTTCGTCACGCATTGGCGCGGTACAGCCTTCCAGGTAGCTTACATAACTGCTATCCTCTGCAATGACCAGTGTTCGTTCAAACTGACCGGTATTGGCCGCATTGATGCGAAAATAAGTAGACAATTCCATGGGACAACGTACCCCTTTCGGGATATAAGCAAATGAGCCATCACTGAATACGGCCGCATTGAGTGCCGCAAAGAAGTTGTCGGTATAAGGTACCACAGAGCCCAGGTACTTTTTAATCAACTCTGGGTGCTCCTGCACGGCTTCACTGAAGGAGCAGAAAATAATCCCCAACTCCGCCAGCTTTTCTTTATAGGTCGTTTTTACCGAAACACTATCGATTACCGCATCCACGGCTACTCCTGCCAGGACCTTTTGCTCTTCCAAAGGAACGCCCAAACGCTTAAAAGTATCCAGCAAATCCGGATCTACTTCGTCCAGACTTTCGTATTTTGGTTTCTTCTTTGGTGCTGCGAAATAAATAACATCTTGATAATCGATTGGCTTATAATGGACATTCGGCCAAGTAGGCTCCTTCAGGGTGAGCCAGTGACGGTAAGCCTTGAGGCGATATTCGGTCAAAAATTCCGGCTCCTTTTTCTTTGCCGAAATCATCCGCACCACGTCTTCACTTAAGCCTTTGGGAAATGCTTCTGTATCGATGTCGCTGCTAAATCCGTATTTGTAGTCGCTTTTAGTATGCTGCTCCAAAGTCTGCATCGAATCGCTCATATCGTCGTTGTTTTATACTTTACTAATTGTATCTACTTACGTTTAGACTAAATCTAAATACTGTTTGCTCCTATTTATACACAAAAGTATAAATAAGGTTTATGAAAGGCATAATTTTTTAGAAAGAATGTTGTTTTAAGGTGCTATTTAGTCGTTTTGAGCTTTAGCGAAGAGATGTAGTGATAGCTTTTTTTCAGCAATTCCGTCATTGCCAGTTGGTCCTCCAATAATTCATCGGGAATGACCACATATTCCTTCATCACCGCCCCATAGGAATGTAAGAGTGTCGTTTGGTATTTTTCCAGGAAGGCGATTCTATCTTCTTTTGATAAACGAAACCCTAACTGACCGGAATCTGAAAACACGGTAAACATGTGGCCATTATGCGAAGTATAGGGCAACTTCTTGCCTTTGCGTTTAATGTCAGAATGACCGGCGATCAGTTGGTCGTAAAGTTCGAGCCTCCGCTCGGGTATAGCTTTTTTGATTCTCATGCGGTAAAGTTAATCAATTCCGTTGACGAGAATAAAAAAACCGTAGCGTCTGCAAGAAGCTACGGTTACTATGCGAATTCAACGTTTAGGAATAACCCCTAGTTGCCATTCGTCACATCATTCCACAACGGCATATTATGCCCTGCCATTTCCCCTCCGCCAAAACGATAGGTCAGGTTAAGACTCACCAGATAATCGGCAAAGGCGGCATCACCGTGGGTGTAAACGCCCCGTTCAATAGTGCGTTCTTTATCTTCATAACTCTGAATGCGATTTCTGAGCACCGCAATCGGTACATTGAGGTTGATCGACAGATTTTTGTGAATGTAACTCACCCCCGGTTCTATAGAGATTGCATAACCAGGTCGGCGATATCCAATGCTTTCGCCAATCAGGTCTGTAGCGGGTACGCCCTCTGCTCTACCTCCTAAGTATAGGCTCAATCCATTCATTTTGGTCAAATAAAAGGTTCCAAGGCGCACAGCAAACTGATCAGGACAAGAAAACTCACTACTTCCGTTTCGGGTTACAACCTCATTAGTTGCTTGAAAATTTAGTAGGTAATAGAGATTAGTACTCAGTATCAACGAAGGAAAAAGGGTTTGAAATCCTTGTAAGTCCAAGGCGATACCGGTTCCTCCATCTCCTGGTTGAATCGATTGGTCTACCACGGCTTCTAGTTCCTGATCGCGGTTTTCACCTTGATTGTAGAAAGTATCGGTATAATCGTATTTGCCTGTAGGCAATTTCACCCCCACGCCCAGGGCATAGTTGAAATTGTGGTGTTTTGCAGGATCAAACAACCAATACCCCAACCCCAAACGAATATCCGATAAGCCATAAGATGAAGTTGTATGCCGTTCGCCCAATCCATTCGGTGGATTGCCGCCGTGCTCATACATAGAGGAGCGATTGTGATAAACAAAAGGCAGCACCGCATTGGCATACAAGCGATCAGAGATGCCATAACTAAGCGCGATATCCAAAAAACAGGAATTGTTGATTACCTCTGTGCCTTCATCAATTCGGTGGTGTTCCTGCTCTGCTCCTCGGAAATGACGAAAGGATTTAAAATAGCGAAACCCGGTTCCCACCGAAAATTCGCCTTTCAACAAGGTATTGCTCCCTCCAAGGGTTGAGCTACATGATGCTCCGCGGATAGCCACACAGCCTTGGGCATTGAGGTCCACTGAAAATAAAGTAAAAGCCATTAGCATGGCCAGAGTATATAATGGTCGCATAATTTAATTTGTTTCGAGATACACACATACGCAATCATTGCGCATACCTGAGTATCCGGATCAATAAAAACTTGGTCGATTTGTAAAAGGAGGCTTAGTGCATGTTTGGAGCAGATTCTATTTGAAAATCAGCAGATTAGGGTTTTGGCTAAGAGGCCAAATATGAGTCTCGGCTGAGCCGAGGTGAATATTTTAGCTCAACGCCAGGTTCCTAATATGTTGGTTTTCAGCAGGAGCAAGCTCCAAACATGCACTTAGCCGAAACTTGGTAGAGGTGGTGGTGTTAATACTTGAGGGTCAAAAATTGGCCCGCAAAGTAGATAGGTAAATTGTTGATCGCTGTATGCCGGGAGGCGATATGGACCTTGTGGTAAATAATAATTGGCGATGATCGGGGAAAAAAGTTTATTCAGGGAAACCAGCATCTGGTCACGCTCCTGGCCTTGATGCCGAAATGAGACTTGCTGATCGGAGATGATCACCTTGGTATTATCAGATTTCAAGGTAAAAAATTCAATGCTGTCCCGCTCTTCATGAGAAAAGATAAAAGGCGTACCGTAACCCGCAAACAGCATGGCTTGGTAATCATGAGAATTGAGAATGCGCACATCGCTTTCAATGCCAAATTCCTGCTCTACTTTTTCGGCGAGAATATTCTCAGCTTGTGTCATTTTCAGCTCGATCAACGAAGATTCACTGACCTTCACGTACAACACTCCTCCAATCCACTGAATGGACACGGCCAAGAGAAGTAGCCACGCAAAGATGTGCCTGCAAGTCATGTTTTTCGTCAATTAGGTATCTCAAAGATAATCAATTCACATTTTCTCAGAAGTAAACTTTTCTAACAAACACTGGAATACGCAATATTTCTGCCGCTTCCATCAACTCTTGTACATCACTCCGGTGAGCTGGAAAGAGTTTATATTGAACTTTAGTTCCCACCAGTTCAATCCTCGACCTGCCATTGATGCCATATCCTTTTTTGGCCACAATTTCCAGCATTTCGTGCAGGCTGATCTTCTCCACCCCCTTCCCTGCCTTCGCAAATTCTTCCAGATTCTCGATGGCTTTCTTTAGCTTTCGCTCCGATATTTTTTTGGTCAACCCCCCAATAAATTTATTGACCTTTTCCCCCGTAATACTCGTCATTACATCCCCGATTACACCTACCGCGTTACCAAAAAGACCAAGTATTTCGCCCATACCAAAGAATATATCATCAATGAGGTCTCGAAAATTCTTATCCATGTTGATCAAATAGATCGCTTCGTGGGTGAGGATCAAATGGTATTTCCGAACCACACCATCCTCCTTGGGCGTTGATAAATTTCCTATAGATACCAGTTGCTGCATTATTTACCTTATCCGTTCGAAAATACTTTGTTTCTATAAAATACAAAAAATAATGGGGAGCATGAGCACCATTCATCTCCCCATCATACCTGGCAGCTGAAAGCCAGTACCATAAAACGGTTTATCTATTCAACAATACAGCATGGCTCACCACCTCTCCATCCACTTGAATGCGGACCTGATACAGGCCGTTGGGCAAGTCTGAACTTGGGTTCCAATCAAAGTTGTATGGTCCAGCCGCCATCTGTGTCGGTGCGAGGAAACGACTAATCCGTTGGCCTTGCATATTCACGATATGCATCTGTACCTGAGCAGATTGTGTCAATTCCAAAGACACTTTTGCAGAGGTTGCCACCGGATTTGGAAATACCCGTACAGAGGTGCCATTTTTGGTTACCGTTTGGGTATTAACCAACACAGAGGAGAAGTAATCTAATACGGAACTCACCGTATTGTCTCTGATCTCTGCCGAAGAAGCCAGCGCCAGGTCGAAGACAAAAGTCAAGACTTTGGAAGTACCATTATCATACCACAACCCCGCTGTTGACCCGGCAAAAACATAGTCTTCGTCGCCCATTTCATAAATAGGGGTCGTTCCTTCCACCCCGGTAATGGCATCGGCAAAATACAAGGTAGCAAAGATCCAGTCAATATCTCCCAGCCCGGAAATCGGCTGTTCATCTGCCGGAGTCACCAATGGTAAACCGATCCCACCATCATCCACATTGGATTGAGCATCATAGCTGGAAATCCCCAGGTAATCATACACAAAATCACCGGTCGCAAAGGTGTCTGGCGCTGTATCATAAAGGTCAAACAGAAAATCATGGCCAATTAGCCACAGATTACCGCCTTCTCCTAAGTATTGGGCCAACTCTCCATTGGGCTCATCGGTACCATTCCAGAGGTAAAGGCCAGGTCCAGAGTTGGACGTATGCCAAATGACCAGATCATAGTTGGACATGACCGAAGCACTAGGGCCCCCGAGAGAATCAACCGCATTGAATAAGTCAAAAGAGTAACCACTGGCAGTAATGGAATTTCCGATAGAATCGACATTATTATAACTGTCGTAGGAATCGTCCACCAAGAGGATGCTAAGGTCCTGGCTGTAAGCCGTTAAACTCAAAAAAAGCATTGAAAATAACAGTAGAGATTGTTTCATAAATCAAGATTTTTGATAAAAAAAGTCGGAATATATTATCTAAATGACAAAAAAGCCAGCTAATCAATAAAAAAAAACATACTAATTCTAACAAAACGATTAAGCTTATTTTTTCTTGACTAGTAACAATATTTCGCGTCATTAATTTCAATCCGGAAACCATCCGAATCCTGAATGTAAACCTGCCATACACCATCTGGCCGTAAACTGATTTCTCCCGCCCCCCGTTGCCCACTCATAAAAGGAACTGCTTTCTTGTGCATGCAGCATTTGGCTTAGAGTATGGTTGGAGCGAATTCTATTTGAAAATCAGCAGATTAGAGTTTTGGCTAAGAGGTCAAATATGTTGGTTTTCAGCAGGAGCAAGCTCCAAACATGCGCTTAGACCTAGAGAAATGCTGTCTCTGGCATAGTATTTAGGTATTGCCAAAACTTACTCATAGATTCAACCTTTCTTATAAACTCCTCAAAGTCAATTGGTTTTACAACATAAGCATTCGCTCCCAAAGAGTAACAAACTTCGATATCTTTCAGCATTTCAGAAGAGGTAAGCATAATGACTGGAACATGAATTAGCATCGGATTGGCCCGGATGATTTTTAGGGCTTCGATGCCATTCAGTCGGGGCATTTTAATATCGAGCAGGATAGCTGCCGGAATGACTTGCGCTTGTTGGCTATAAGCTCCGTTTTGATGCAAATAATCCAAGGCCTCTTGTCCATCCCTTACCACTTCTAATGGATAATTCAGTCCAATTTCCTCAAAAGCCACCCGAAAAAGCTCAATATCGACTGGGTTATCATCTGCACATAAAATTGGGGCATGGTTTTCTGCCATAAGGTCATTCCTTTAAAAGGTGATATAAAAGGTAGCTCCTTTGTCTATTTCACTCGTCGCACGGATTGAACCACCATGTTTTTTTATAATTTGATACACATTCGCCAAGCCGATTCCTGTCCCCTCAAAATCTTCTTCTCGATGCAACCGCTGAAATACGCCAAATAGCTTGTCCGCATAAGTCATATCAAACCCCACGCCATTGTCCTTAATAAAGATGGTCACGTTATCGCCCTTCAGTTTTCCCACTTCAATGATAGCCAATTCTCGATCACGAGTGTACTTTATCGCATTAGAGATCAGGTTTTCAAAAACAATCTTAAGTAGCGTGATATCGCCTTCAATCTCCTGTAAATCACCAATGATCCACTTGATTTTACGCTTTTCCAGGTCGGGCTTAAAGCTTTGCAGCACTTCCCCGAGCAACTCATTGAGGTTAATCATTGACTTATTGACTTCCTGTCGGCCCAATCTGGAAAAATGAAGCAATCCATCTATCATTGTCCCCATTCGATTAGAGGCATCATTGATCAGGTCAATATAATTTTGGACGCTATCCCCTGATTTCCCCAAGCGTCTTTTTAGAATATTTGCAAAGCCATTGATATGCCGTAGCGGAGCTCTTAAGTCATGAGAGATTGAATATGCAAAAGCCTCAAGATCTTTGTTGATGTCTTCCAATTGGACCGTTCTTTGACGTACTAATTTTTCCAAATGATCCCGATAGTTGACCAATTCATTTTCCGCGAGTTTGCGTTCTGTGATATCTTGTACAATGCCTATTGAATTGAGGGGATTATGATCATTGTCATACTCAATTTGCGACTTGAAGCGTATCCATTTTAAATTTCCATTGATAAGGATGCGATGCTCTAGGTCAAACACCCCAATCTCATCTGCCCACTTGACTTCATTTCGTATTTTTTCAATATCCTCCGGGTGCACAAAGCGCAGGAATTCATCAAAAGAAACGGGGATATTTTCCTTTTGGAAACCGATCACATCAAGAGCCTGCTGAGTCCATTCATAAGTTTCGTGTTTGATACTGTATTTGTAGGGACCAATGGCCGCAATTTCAAACCCGCGCTGCAAACTGATTTCATTCTCCTTCAGCGCTAGCTCGGCCAATTTTTTATCGGTGATATCCTGGTTGACCCCAATGGTCTTAATCATGTCTCCCTTTTCATCCTTGACCGCAAAAAAGCTTACCCCAACATACCCTTCCTCTCCAGTCGCATATCGAATACGGTGTTCGAGGTAGCGATAGTACTCCGGGGAAGGATCTTCCATTGCCATTTGAATTTCTCGGGAGGCCAATTCACGGTCTTCTGGAAATAAGAATAGCTCCGCATATTTAATTGGACTCAGTCGGTACCCACCTACTTCTTCCACAGTTGTTTTAAAGATGGAGTAAAACTGATCATTAAAGGTAAACAATCCCTCTTCGGCATTAAATTCCCAGTATCCCAATTTCACCATCTGGGTAGCTACGGTCAACTGATCTTTGATTTTTTCCGTTTCCCGTTCGGCGAATTTACGCTCGGTTATATTCTGATTTGTCCCATAAATTTTGACGACCCTGCCTTCCTCATCAGTAGTGGAAAAATAGCGAACGGAGATGTATCCAATTTCTCCATTTGGATAACGAATACAATACTCTGCCCCCCTACCCTCTACTGTATTCTTTTCTTGTAGCGCCTTCTCAATCTCTGCAATGACCATTTCGCGATCCTCGGGGAAGAAAAATCTTTCAATGTATTCCCCGAGGGACATTTTATAACTCCCTACCTCTTCCACTGATGTTCGAAAAATGCGGTAAAAATGGTCATTAAAAGTAAAAAGGTGTTCCTCTACATTGTATTCCCAATAGCCGAGACCTGCTATTTGGCTGGCAATAGATAGTTGTGTTTCCTTCGCCTGGAGCTCTTCCTCTCTTTCCTTAAGTTCGTTGATTTCGCGAGATATCCCCACCAAGCCGGTAATATTGCCTTGGCCATCTTTAATGGGGGCCTTGGTCGTCAATGACCATACGAAGGTACCATCTGCTTTCAGGCGTTTCTCCACCAATCCGATACTCGGTTCACCCGTATCCAAAATTCCCTGGTCAACCTTCAATGTTTTTTCTCCAAACTCCTGCCCAAAAAGTTCGATATCATTCTTGCCAATCAAATCATTTGGATCGCTGTAGCCAAGATCTTTTACGAGTTTTCTACTGACCCGGATCAACCGGCAATTGAGGTCTTTAAAGAAGATACTTTCCGGTACATTATCCATCAATGCATCCAAAAATGCTTTTTCCTTCTCTATGACCTGCTGGGCTCTGGCCCGCTCAGAAATATCGCGGGCGAAGGCAATCAGATAGGACTGTTCTCCAAGCTTGATAAAGGAGGCCTTAATCTCTAAAGGAATCAAAGTGCCACTTTTATGAACCCCCTTAGTCTCAAAGGTTGCCTCACCTACAGATTTCACCTCTTGCACGATATTGCCAATCATCGTTGCGTTCATGAGGCCATCCAAATGACGAAGGGGCATACCAAGCAGTTCTTTGGGCTGGTAACCAAACATTTGGGAAGCCTGCTGGTTGGCCCTAACTAGTTTTAGTTGATAATCTATCACCAATACTGCATCAGGCATCTGTTCCAAGATGACCTCATTTAGCAGGTGTAAATCATTATCGCTAGCACCACTTCTCATTGCTGGAATGCTTTAGCTTTAGTTTTTATATCATTGATTAAGTGCTTGTTTGAAGGTAATCCCTGAAGTATATTCGGGCAAGCTATTCAGTCCCGGTAAAACCGGGATTTTGGAACCTCACTTCGGCTCTTTTTCTTATCCGTCTCGGCTGAGCCGAGACGGATAAGAAAAAGAACAATGTGTCATCAAAAAAGTGTTGTTTTGCAGCCCAAAGGTTGACCTCCAAACATGCTCTCAACAAAAAGGGGGTGGGTGGGAGGATTCCACTTCCAACAAGAGAAGTTACAATAAGCTTTCCCAGATTTCTAAATTAATAGATTTTACGGACTTTATACAATTGCTTTCAAAAATTATTAAAATCTGCACTAAGTGCATGTTTGGAGGTGGTGCCTAAAAAGGAACGCAATTGATTGTTTTTTTAATTTGCTCAAATTTGTCCTATCTTTCTCCTCTTTCTTCACCAACACCAACCCATGGAAAAAAATAAACAAAAACTGCGCAGCGAAGGCTGGTTTGGCCACGACGATAAAATGGGTTTTGTGCACCGCAGTTGGCTGCGCAATCAGGGCCACCCAGATCACATGTTTCGCGGCAAGCCGGTCATCGGCATCTGCAATACCTGGTCGGATCTGACGCCTTGCAATGCTCACCTGCGCGACTTTGCCGAGATTGTCAAACGCGGGGTCTATGAAGCGGGTGGGTTCCCACTTGAATTTCCGGTTATGTCACTGGGCGAAACCATTATGAAGCCCACCACTATGCTCTGGCGCAACCTTGTCAGCATGGATGTCGAAGAAACCATCCGTGCCAACCCGCTGGACGGTATTGTATTGCTTACCGGTTGTGATAAGACCACTCCGTCTACGATCATGGGCGCTTGCAGCGTGGATTTACCGACCATTGTCGTCCCCGGTGGGCCCATGCTGAATGGCAAATGGCGCGGCAAAGATGTTGGTTCGGGCACCTTGACCTGGCAACTGGGAGAAGGACTAAAATCGGGTGAATTCACCCCGGCCGATTTGCGGGAAGCCGAATCCTGTATGAGCCGTAGTGCCGGTCATTGTATGACGATGGGCACCGCATCTTCAATGGCCAGCACTGTAGAAGCCCTTGGGCTTACCTTGCCGGGTGCAGCTGCCATTCCAGCAGTGGATTCCCGGAAACGGGTGATGGCCCACTTGGCGGGCAATCGCATTGTGGAAATGGTCAAGGAAAATCTAAAACTCTCCAAAATCCTAACTCGGGAAGCCTTTGAAAATGCCATCATGGTCAATGCTGCTGTGGGGGGATCCACCAATGTGATGATTCACCTGACAGCCATTGCCGGGCGCTTGGGCGTTGAACTTCCAATCGATGATTTTGACAAAATCGGCAGCCATTTGCCCCTACTGGTCAATTTGATGCCTGCAGGACAATACCTCATGGAAGATTTTTTCTACGCCGGAGGCATTCCTGCAGTGGTTAAAGAATTAAAGCAGCATTTGCACAATAGTGCCATCACGGTCAACGGCAAAAGCATCGGTGAGAATTGCGAGGAAGCCCCCTGTTACAACCGGGAAATAATTGCCTCCGTAGAGCAGCCCTTTCAGGAATCGGCAGGTATTGTTGTGCTTAAAGGCAATCTTTGTGAAAATGGAGCAGTGATCAAACCTTCTGCGGCTACAGCCAAACTGATGCAGCATACCGGTCGAGCAGTGGTATTTGAAAGCATTGAAGATTACCACGCCAGAATTGACGATCCGGATCTGGACATTGATGAAAACTGTGTGATGGTACTCAAAGGGGTGGGCCCGGTAGGCTATCCCGGTATGCCAGAGGTGGGCAATATGGACTTGCCAAAAAAGCTGCTGCAAAAAGGCATCAAAGACATGGTGCGCATCTCCGATGGTAGAATGAGTGGTACTGCCTATGGAACCGTGGTGCTGCACATCTCTCCAGAGTCTTCCATCGGAGGGAATCTGGCATTGGTGCAAAATGGCGACCAAATTGAGCTGGACGTCAAAGGCCGAAAACTCACTCTACAGGTATCCGATGCCGAATTGGCTGCCCGTCGGAAAAAGTGGACGCCTCCCCACCCTGCTGCCGATCGAGGGTATGTACAACTGTACATTCAACACGTAGAGCAAGCCGATCAAGGTTGCGACCTCGATTTCCTAAAGGGAGGATCCGGCCACAAAGTCTCACGAGAACCACATTGATAAATTAAACTATAAACATCCAAAAAATGAAAATTTTCCATACCCGTAAGGGTATTTTAATCGAACACAAAAAACAGTATTTTCTGCATGAAGAGGACTGGGATCTTTTTCTGAACAACGATCAATTATTCTCCGATACTTTGCGCTTAATCAAAGCGCTTTCACCCGTTGAGGATACTACAGACTTGCTAAAAAGCCAATTATTGCCACCGGTGAAAAGTCAGGAAATCTGGGCATCAGGAGTCACTTATTACCGCAGTCGCGAAGCGCGAATGGAAGAGTCCAAGGATGCCGGTGGCGGCGATTTTTACGACCGGGTTTACCATGCAGAAAGGCCCGAGTTGTTCTTTAAAAGCCCCCCCTATCGAGCCGTTGGTCATGGCCAAAAGGTACGCATTCGCAAGGATTCTAACTGGAATGTGCCCGAACCCGAACTGACTTTAGTAATGACCTCCAGTGGAAAGATCATCGGCTATACCATAGGCAATGATATGAGCTCCCGTGATATTGAGGGGGAAAATCCATTATATTTGCCGCAAGCTAAAAGCTATGATGGCGCGGCAGCTGTGGGACCGTGTATCTTTGTCACGGAGGAACCGTTGCCCCAGAATACAACGATCAAACTGGAAATTGACCGCAATGCCAGAAATTTATTCACCGGCACCACCGAAATTGCTCAGATCAAACGATCTTTTACCGAACTGGTCGCGTTCTTATTTCGGGAAACGACCTATCCGCATGGCTGTTTACTGATGACCGGCACTGGTATCGTACCGCCTGACGAATTTACGTTGGCTTCCGGAGATGAAATCCGGATTTCCATTGATCATATTGGAACCTTATTTAATCCTGTAGCATAAAACAAGTCTTTTAAAATGAATTTGACCGGACAAAATTTAATTGGGAAATCACCTACTGCCAGGGGTGCCCATACCTTTCATGCCATCAATCCTTCCACCAATGAAAAACTGGATACCTCCTTCACGGAAGCCACCAAAGACGAAGTCGATGCAGCTGTAGAAAAAGCAGATACGGCCTTTTTGGCTTATCGAAGCAAATCAAATGAGGAGAGAGCCCAATTTTTAGAAGCCATCGCTGATGAAATCCTTGCCTTAGGAGATTCCTTAATCAATCGTTGTATGGCTGAAACGGCATTACCACAAGGGCGTTTGGTAGGCGAACGCGGCCGTACGATGGGTCAACTCAAACTCTTTGCGGCGGTTGTACGGGAAGGGTCTTGGGTGGATGCCCGCATTGACCGGGCCGATCCAGACCGGAAGCCGGCGCCAAAACCCGATGTGCGCCAGATGCATATTCCACTTGGCCCAGTAGGAATCTTTGGCGCCAGTAATTTCCCATTGGCCTTCTCCGTAGCAGGTGGCGACACCGCTTCTGCCCTAGCCGCAGGTTGCCCGGTTGTAGTGAAAGCACACCCCCTTCATCCCGGTACTTCTGAAATGATTGGACGTGCTATTTTGGCGGCAGCCGACAAGACAGGTATGCCTGAAGGCGTCTTCTCTTTGGTACAAGGCACTTCCGTCGAGGTAGGCATGGCTATGGTCATTCATCCAAAAATTACCGCCATCGGATTTACGGGTTCGTACCGGGGGGGGAAAGCCATCTTTGATGCAGCCAATCAACGGCCCGTCCCTATTCCGGTCTATGCTGAAATGGGAAGTAGTAATCCGGTCTTCATTTTACCCGGTGCGATGCAAACGCAGAAAGAACAAATCGCTAGTGGTTTGGCAGGGTCATTGACTTTGGGCGTCGGACAATTTTGCACCAATCCAGGCCTGGTGATTGCCGATCACTCCGCTGATACTCAGGACTTCCTCCAATCATTAGGGACTCATATTCAAGCTGCCAATCCCGGCACCATGCTGGGCTCTGGCATCAAAGCCAATTACCTCTCTGGTGTCACGCGCTTGGGGCAGGCACAAGGGGTAAGCCTGGTGGCCAGCAGTCATAAACCGGCTGGAACCAATGATGTGCAAGCACAGGTCTTCACCACCCAGGCAGAGAATTTGATTGCCAATCCTGCACTTGCTGAGGAGGTCTTTGGTCCTGCTACCCTAAATGTGATGACTAGCGGCAAATCTGAAATGCTCCGTTTGGCGGAAGCCCTGGAAGGCCACCTTACCGCCACTATTCATGGTTCTGAAGCTGATCTACAGGAATATGCAGATTTGATTCGGATCTTGGAACAGAAGGTCGGTCGCATCATCTTTAACGGCTACCCAACAGGAGTGGAAGTTTGTCACGCCATGGTACACGGCGGGCCATTTCCAGCTACGACGGCACCAAACTCAACTTCAGTAGGAACGGCTGCCATCAAGCGTTTTGCCCGACCAGTTTGTTACCAGGATTTTCCACAGGAGGCTTTGCCAAAGTCACTGCAAAATGACAATCCATTAAAGATTTGGCGATTGCTAGATGGCGAATGGTCTAAATAAGTTCGATTTGTAGATTGGCAATTAGTTCCGAAGTGACAATGCCTCTGATCGCTTCGGCAACGGATATAGTAGGTACAAAATGAGTGCCGCTAGTCCCCAATCGCTTTTCAGCCGGATTCGAGTCCCCCCCTCGATCCCCGTCAGATCGGCTAGAAACAAACCAAGTTATTTTTTAAGCCTTCTGCCCATCAATGCTGGTCAAACATGATCTGATTGCCATCTGGATCAAGCAAAATGAGGTGATCCGGGCCTTCCTTGCCTTCATCCGCCTCCTTGATCAGCGGGATTTTATTGGCCTTGAGCACCTTTTGGATTGCACGCACATCTTTGGGGTTAAACGTGAGAATATTGGCCGGAAACATGCCTTGAAACAAGCCGATATTGGTGGTGCCGTTTTGTAGAATCCGCCATTTGTGTTCCTCCGTGTCCGGGAAGGCTTCATTGACGTGGCCACCATCGATGACCTTAAATCCAAAGGTGGTATAAAATTTCAAACTGGCTTCCATGTCTTTGACGGTCAAACTGACGGAGAAGGTTCCTAAATCCATAGCTTATGTATTTTAGATTAGCTATTAAAAAAATTCATCCCAAATTACTGCCGTACTAGGTCTTTTCATACTTGGTCAGTAAATCAAGTGATTTTAATCACTTTAAGTTAGCAACTTTCTAAATAATGCTTTCAGAATACTCAACTTTAGTTGTGTTAAGAAACCCTACTTTGAAAAATTCGTATTTTTGAATTTCGTCCAACGTTCCAAAAACATTCCTATGAAAATACGTCTTAGTCTGCTTGCACTCCTATGCCCTTTTTTGCTTCTCGCTCAGGAAAACATTTCGGGCATTATCAATGAATATGCCGCCGTTGCCGAAATAGATACCTGCACCCTTACCTTGAGGGTGGATGATGCCACCGAATTTCAAGAGGGTATGTTTGTCCTACTGATACAAATGCAAGGTGCCCAGTTAAGCACTACCGATAATGCCAACTTCGGTCAGGTACTGGATATCGGCGGTGCCGGTTTTTATGAACGGAATGAAATTTTAGCCATTAATGGCAACGAAATCACCTTAAGGAATACCCTGCTTCATGCTTACGATATAAATGGCGCAGTACAACTGGTATCCATTCCCATTTATCAAGACGCTTTCGTCGACGATTTACTCACAGCCCTACCCTGGGACGGACAAAAAGGCGGTATGCTCATCTTAGAAGTAGAGAACATGCTGATTCTGGATGATTCCATCGATGTGAGTGGATTGGGTTTTCGCGGTGGCGTTTCGGATATTCAGGTCAGCAACAACTGCTCTTTTGCCACCAATGCCAATAATTACAGCTATGATCCGACCAATAATTGGCGGGGTGCCTTTAAAGGGGAAGGCATTGGACGGCTACCGGCCGGACAAGCGGGCGGACGCGGGCCCCAGGCTAATGGCGGCGGTGGCGGCAATGACCACAACTCCGGGGGTGGCGGCGGCAGTCAGACCGGCATTGGCGGACAAGGCGGTGAGAATCGAGAGCCTTCCTTTTTTGGCTGCGACGGTCAGCATCCAGGCTTGGGGGGGATCGAATTGGAAGACGTTGAAAATCGCATTTTTCTGGGCGGCGGCGGTGGTGCCGGCCACGAGAACAACGATGTCGGCACTGATGGTGGTGACGGTGGCGGCATTGCCATTATTATTGCCAATGAATTGGTCGCAAATGGATTTCCCATATTGGCTAATGGCGAAGACGGTGCCAACACCCAAGGCGACGGTGCCGGCGGAGGTGGCGGTGGCGGAACCATCATACTAATTGCGGAATCAGGCGGGGGATATCATGTAAAGGCACAAGGTGGCAATGGCGGCAATATCAATAACGGTGGTGATGATCGCTGTATTGGCCCCGGTGGAGGGGGCAGCGGCGGCCGGATCTTGAGCAATTTGCCTTATAATGCCTCATCTTTCCAGCCCCTTGCGGGAACAGCAGGCATGAGTGTCAATTCCAGTGATGGCGGTTGCCCGGATGGGACCAATGGCGCACTGGATGGGGAGATGGGCACCTTCGAAGTCTTAGACACATTGCCCACAGGACAACCATCCTCCACTCCTGAAATCATCGTCCAGCCACCGGCTACAATTGTGGCCTGTGAGGGCGATTCCGTCAGTATTAAAGTTGTGCTAGAAGGAGCCAACCTGGATTTGCAGTGGCAAGTATTTTTTAACGGCGAATATGCGACATTGGTAGAAGCACCACCCTATTCTGGCACCACCACTTCAACCCTAATTATCAACCCGGTCAGCGCAGATTTTAATGGCATGCTTTACCGCCTACAGATCAGCGGAGGCTGTGATCAAGCGCCCCATAATATTTTTGCAGACGAGGTATTCCTGCAAGTCAATCCTGCCCCTGATCCGAATTTCACCTATGTGGTGGATGGACTTGAGGTCCAATTTAGCAATACGTCCCTCAATGGAAATAACTATACCTGGAATTTTGGCGACAGCCAGCAAAGTTTCCAGGAAAACCCTACTCATCTTTTTGCCATGGAAGGCACTTACGAGGTAAGTTTGACCACCACCAATGCCTGTGGTTCTGAAACGATTATGATTCCTGTCACCCTAGTCAATCCCACAGCTCCGACAGCCTCCTTCACGGCGGCCCCTACTTCAGGCTGTGTGCCCATTGAAGTGCAATATACCAACCAGAGTTCCGGTGTGCCAACCAACTTCATCTGGTTATTTCCGGGTGGAACTCCGGCTTCATCAACACTTGAGCATCCAATCGTAACCTATAATATGCCCGGCAACTACGGTGCAACTTTGGTGGTCAGCAATGCCTTTGGGGTAGACTCCCTGGTTTTGAATAGTTTGATTCTAGTCAACGATCTACCCTCTGGTGATTACAGCTATACCAGCAATGGCTTAGAAGTCAATTTTACCAATAATTTCACGGGTGCCGATAGCTACCAATGGCTCTTTGGTGATGCCCAGCAATCCAGTCAGGAATCTCCTGTTCATACTTACAGCGCAGCGGGTGTTTATGAAGTGACCTTAATCGCCAGCAATGAATGTGGCAGCACTTCCGAAATTCAAACCATCGAAGTCGGCATGACCCCACAAGCTGCTTTTACAGCTGATCCGGAAGGTGGATGTGTGCCCAAAACGGTGACCTTTACCAATACCTCTACCGGTAATTTCGACTCGCAGAACTGGAGCTTTCCAGGTGGAACCCCCTCTATTTCCACTGATCCGGAAGTCATGGTTACGTATACGGAACCTGGTTTGTACGATGTCACATTGGCATTGGATGGGCCACTTGGTCCAGTTGCCATCACCCAATCCAGCGCCATCGAAATCCTCGCGGTCCCTCAACCTGACTTCAGTTTTACAATAGATGAGGGAACGGTCATTTTTAGCAATTTTTCTACAAATGCCACTTCTTATTCCTGGAATTTTGGAGATGGCAATACCAGCAGTGATCCTTCACCTAACCACACCTATGCCCAACCTGGGTCGTATGTGGTGACCCTCAATGCCCAAAATGCCTATTGTGGTGTGGCCAGCAGTCAGACAATTTTTTTGACAACGGCCATTGAAGAAATTTGGCAGGAAGGGTGGAAAATTTTCCCCAATCCTTTTGATGAGGAACTACAAATAGAGTACGATCATGGCGCATTTACTGCTGCTCTTTTCAACCTCAACGGTCAGCTGCTGCAAAAAAGTCGGCAAATAAATCAGGCTGTCTGGTCAACAGTAGCGTTGCCAAAAGGGGTTTATGTGCTGAAATTATCGGGAAAAACAGAGGTCATCACTAAAGTGGTAAAAATCAAATAGTCGTTATAAATGAGCCTCCGAGAACCCAAAACCTGCAATTTTCGCTGCTAAAGCACCACCTCCAAACATGCACTTAGCCCTGAAAATAGCGCTTTCAATTGGTTTTTATGCCCAGTTCCTGCAAATTTTGTCTTAGCTGTTCCGGCGATTGAAAATGAATAGCGGGCAAGCCCACCGCCTTCGAACCTTCCACGTTCGTCAGGCTATCATCAATAAATACGGCCTTCTCCCGATCAATATCGTAGCGATCCAGGATCAAATTGTAAATTCGGGGGTCCGGCTTTTTCATCATTTCCTCTCCTGATACCAGTATGCCTTCAAAATAATCTAGAAAAGGAAATTCCTGAATCGCCGTGGGCCAGGTTTCAGCCGACCAGTTGGTTAAGGCGTACAGGCGATAATCTTGATTGTTGTAAAAATGCGTTAGGAGTTCCACCGACCCTTCTACCACACCCCCCAACATCTCCGGCCAGCGTTCACTATAAGCGACAATGGCTTCCTCATAATCAGGGTATTGTGCAACCAATAAATCAATTGCTTCTTGCCACGGACGACCGGCATCCTGCTGCTCGTTCCAATGAGGGGTACAAATTTCCGTAAGGAAATACTCCATTTCTTCCTCATCAAATATCTTGCGGTATAGGTAACGGGGATTCCAGTCGATCAATACCCCTCCCAAATCAAAAATGATCGTCTCAATTGAATTTAAAGCCATATTTATCTATTATTAAACCGTGAAATAACGGTAAATTGACCAAATATTAAAATCTTCTACTCATGAATCTCCCTGCTGTTAAGTCTCTCCTTCCTTTTACCAATAGGGGCTTCTTTCCCACTTCCTATCACTTGCTCCCGGTAATGATGCTAGTATTTTTTATTACGCCAAAGGCCTCTGCCCAATTCTTTCTCAATGGAGATGCGATGCAGCTCAATGACACCTGCTACCAACTTACACCAGCCATGAATTCAAAAGTTGGCTCCATTTGGAATCCCGACAAAATCAACCTCAATGAGTCTTTTGATGTAGTCGCTAAACTCATGTTGGGCTGTAATAATGCCGATGGGGCCGACGGCATCGTTTTTGGCTTTCAGCCATTGAGTACTTCAATCGGTGGCAATGGCGGCGGCATAGGATTTTCCAACGTGGCTCCTGCTCTAGGTATCGAAATCGACACCTGGCAGAACACCTCCGCCGGCGATCCTACCTATGACCATATTGCCATCGAGAAAAATGGATCGGTAAACCACAATTCACAAAATCTATTGGCAGGCCCAATTCAGGCCAGCGCCGTTAATCCCAATATTGAAGATTGTCAATTTCATGACCTGAGAGTAAGTTGGGATGCGGTGGGCCAACAATTGGATGTCTATTTTGATTGTACCCTCCGCCTGAGTTATGAAGGCGACCTTGTGAATGACATTTTTGCAGGAGATCCACTGGTGTACTGGGGGTTTACCTCCGCTACCGGGGGGGCCAATAATGTTCACCAGGTTTGTCTGAATTATACCTCTTTTCTAGACGAACAAGAAGATATTGTCATGTGCCCGGGTGGACAGGCCCAATTACATGCTCGTGGTGGAGTGAGCTATCATTGGACTCCCGAAGAGGGCATCGATGATCCCTTTTCTCCCGATCCCATTGTCGCTCCCGCACAAACGACTCTTTACGAGCTGGAAGTACTCGATGCTTGTGGTTTCCCTTTTTACGACGACATTCTGGTGGAGGTCGCGGGTGATTCGGTGTTTTTTGATCTGGGGCCCGATACGACCATCTGTAAAGAGACTCCTCTCCTACTCGATGTGACAACACCTACTGCAATCTACGAATGGACCACCGGCGCGACCACCCCTACCCTACTCATCAATGACCAGGGTACCTTTGGGGTAACCGTCACACGAACGGATACTTTTTGCACCTCCGTCGACTTCATCGATATCGAGCAATTGCAATTGCCCGTCATCGATCTGGGGCCCGACACGACGCTCTGTCTGAAAGAAACAATTACCTTACATGCAGGCTATCCCGATAGTGAGATTCATTGGCAAGATGGCTCAAGCCTTGACAGCCTATTCATCCGAGACACCGGCACCTATTCTGTGACCGTCGCGAACTACTGCGGCACCGTCAACGACCGGATTCAAATTGCTTTTGAAGACTGTGAAAACATCTATATCCCCAACGCATTCTCTCCTAATGACGACGGCATCAACGATGTCTTCCGCCCTTTCCACGAGGGCGATATTACCAAAATCCAAGCCATGCGCATCTTTGACCGCTGGGGAGGTTTGCTCTACGAAGCTTATGATTTTTTACCGGAAACTTACACCAAAGCCTGGAATGGCAAGGTAGGCAACACCCCCCTTAATCCTGGGGCCTATCTCTACGTATTGGAAGTCGATTTCCGAAATGGTTCCCAGAAGACCTTCAGCGGCATCGTCAATTTATTGCGGTAAGGAGTGTGGGATTTAGGTTTTAGGAAGGTATTGCCCTCCCTCAACCCTCTCAACCACCTCTCACATATCCCATTCCATTACACCAATCGCATTCCTCCAAGGATCGTTTCTACAA
>CAXHCA010000066.1:0-36089 GCA_964015035.1 uncultured Saprospiraceae bacterium | reverse complement strand
TCCAAAATCCCGGTTTTACCGGGACTGAATAGCTTGCCCGAATATACTTCAAGGACTCCCCCCCAAACATACACTAAGGAAAATAAAATAACTTTTCAAGGACCGACTTTGAGACAGGGTGCAAGTGCGCGCGGGGAAGGAAAGGTACACAAACAGAAAAAGCCCCGATTGCTCGGAGCTTTTTCATTCAGTTTTCTATTTCGTATAGAGCGTTTGACTGCTCCGGTCGATTAGTATCTGTTTCTGTTGTAGCCGCCACCGCCGCCACCACCGTAGCCGCCACCGCCGCCGCGATTTTCTCTTGGTTCAGCTTTCTTAACTACAATCGTACGTCCGTCAAGTTCCTGGTCGTTTAGGCCATTAATAGCGGCCATGCCTTCTTCATCACTGCCCATTTCCACAAAACCAAATCCTTTAGATTTGCCTGTGAATTTGTCCATAATGATTTTTACGGAGTCTACGCTGCCGTATTCTTCAAAAGCATCTTGAAGTTCAGACTCCTGCGTGTCAAAGTTTAACTTTGCAACAAAAATATTCATAAAAATAAAATTAAATTCCGCTCAGGGCGGAAACGTAAAAAATGAAAATTAAAAACTAAGGAAGGATAAAAGGAAGATCAATGAAGAGGTTTCGATTAGCCTAAGAACTTAATTAAGTACAAAAGTACACTATTAATAGTTCGGTTGTACGTTTTTTAGACGAATTATTATTGAAGAGTCACTTTTAATGCCAAAAGTTTTTTGAAACCTTTTACCTACTGGTCATGGTTGAATACTATAAAATGCCAAATTATGCCGTCTACTCAACCCATTTTCACAGTCTCCCTCTTCCCTAAGCTCGACCAAAAACTCTTGGAAACTCTGCGGTCGTTATCTGCCGCTGATTGGGCTAAACCGACCATTGCAACTCAATGGACTGTCAAAGACATCGCCGGTCATCTGCTGGATGGTAATATCAGATCACTATCGATGTTGCGAGATGAGTACTTTGGCGCTCCTTCTCCGGATGTGGAATCCTACCAGGGGCTAGTCTCCTATCTCAATGATTTAAATGCGGATTGGATCAAAGCGATGAAACGGGTCAGCCCCAAAATTTTACTTGAGTTACTGGAAACAACCGGCCGGCAATACTGTGACTTCTTACAATCGCTTGATCCCGATGCTCAGGCAACCTTTTCCGTTTTCTGGGCCGGCGAGGAAACCTCACCCAACTGGTTTCACATCGCTCGGGAATATACGGAAAAATGGCACCACCAGCAGCAAATACGACTGGCGGTGGGGCAGGAAACAGTCCTTTACCAACCTGAATTCTATTTGCCGCATTTGCAAACCTCCATGCGTGCCCTCCCCCATCATTATCAAAAGATAAAAGGTGAAAAGGGTGCCTTGATCTGTTTCCAAATCACCGGCCCTACCGAGGCCCGTTGGTACCTTCAACGGCTAAAGAACAAGTGGGTTTTGATAGAGGCCAACGCTCCTTCTCCCACCTGTACGGTGGTCATCCCCGGGGATATCGCCTGGCGCATTTTCACCAAAGGAATTTCGCAGGATGAAGCCCAAAAGAGGGTTGCCATCAGTGGAAAAACAGCACTGGGTGAGCCCATTTTTGATATGCTGGCGGTGATGGCTTAAGCACTATATTGCCCCCACTAATTAGATGCTCCTCAATATTGTCAGTGACAGCTATCTCGGTCAGTGCATGTTTGGAGGGGGTGCTTTAGTACTTGTTTGGAGGTGGTGCTTTAGCAGCGAAAATTGCAGATTTTGGGTTCTCGCAAGGCTCATTTTTGAGCCCGTCTCGGCTCAGCCGAGATGGACGAAAAAATAGCTTGTCCCGATTTTACATCGGGGACTACCTCCAAACATGCACTCAGCGTTTTCAACAAACTGTAAATCATAAAATACCAAATAAAAATCGGGCACCAACTGACAGTGAGCGCCCGATTCCACCAAGTATCAATCACTTTTGATTGCCATTACTAACTTAATTCGTTATGGGTGGCCAGATCGCTCCTCAATAATAAAGCAGAGGCAACGCTTGCCAGTAGCAGTTTTTCTTCTGCTGAAAGGTCATTGTGCAACCAGATACGACCTTGATTCAAAACTTCGACCGCACCCAGTGTGATACCATCGCGTACAAAGGAAAAACCAAGCACCTGGCTATCCAACGTTTTTTTGCCACCCTCCAGCGTTTTGATCGGCTCAATGCTAATGTTGAGTTGCTCGCCTTTGATCCAGCCTTTGGCTTCCCTAAACCAGTTGTTTTGATTGAGGTTGGCAACAAAAAAATCGAATGCCTTGCTTTCATTGATCACTACCGAGCCAGTGAAAGCATCCTTGGTTTTTAGATTGACATCAAAATATCTGTGGAACAATTGCAGGTCTTGCTCCCGCAGTTTACCCAGACAAAACACTTCAGCAGCAAGGTCGTTTTGACCTTGCAAAGTGTAATTTAATTTTTCCTTGGCTCCGGCAAATCGGATGATGAAGGGAAAATCGTACCCTTTGATCCAGCCACGATTTATTTTACCGCTCTGAAATTCGCCAAAACTCAAATGCTGGTTGATCCACCATCCCTGTCGGCCTTTCACATGGTACAAAGTAGTATCTGTCCGCAGGTGATCATCCACCATGATTTTAGGCGTACTGCACGCCATCAGAAGAATGGCCAATAGGCTCAATTGAAAATAAACTATTTTCTTATTCATCATTTCCTTTATTTCATCGTCACCGGCCCCGGTGCGATGGGTGGAGGCACGAGGTTTTTGACGGGGGGCATAAATTGTAAATAAGCATAAATTGCCTTTAGATCATCATCGGTCATCTTTGCATAAGCAGGCCACGGCATAGGAGGCAATAAAGGGCGGGTGTTGTCCATGCCTTTCAATTTCCCTTCCCGGATACACTTGATAAACTGTTCCTCCGACCACAGACCAATACCTGTCTCATCGGAGGTTATATTGGCCGCAAAGGTCACCCCCCATGGACCTACCACCGCTGTACTGTGCTGGTTAAAAAGCACCCAGTCTTTCAGCACATTTGCATTGTAGCTCGCAATTTTGACATCTGCAGGATGTCCCGACAGCAACCGGGCTTCATCAGGTACCGGTCCCTGATCGGTAAACTTCTTAGGAGAATGGCAGTCATGGCAACCCGAAACGGATACCAGGTATTCACCTCTCCTGATTTGATCATAGGGATCACCGGCGGCCCCCACTTTGTCACTAACCTTTTCCCAATTGGCGGAGGTAGCGATTGCTTCCACCATAGCCTCCAGGTCCCGAAGTTTTTGCGGAGGATCATAATAGTCTTTTACCTTCTTGGCCCTACCCATATTTTCAAATGTCAAATAGGTCGTGGGTAAATCCGTTACCTGTTCCGTATACTCATCTTTAAATGACCAGAAGTCCGCCCTGACAAACACGGAGAACAACTCCTCCGTTTCTTCCACCGTCAGTTGCTTGCGATACGTTCCAATTTTGTCAAAAAACTTTTCTCCTACTAGCTTGGCTTGGCCGTTGCCCTCAACCTTGATTGTATATACCGGACAGGTCCCAAAACAATCGGTTTTTTGAAGGGTAATGCTACTGCTTTGGTCAAAGGAGTGTTGGCCGTCTTTATTGCAGGCTCCGGCTAGTAATAACAACACCAGGCCCATTAAAATTCGAGATATCATAGCTATTTTATTTTGAAGGGAATATGGTCGGCAAGGGTGGGAATATGATCCGCAATCCTGGCCGACAACTATGCAAAAACTTATTTACCTAATGGGATTTGATAGCCAATGGAGAGTGCCAATCCACGATTGAATGATTTTTCGTAGCCGGTTGGTTCACTGTCTTTAAATTTGGCAAAGTCCGTAAAGTCATGCTGATAACGTACGTCCAACACAATACTTCCCGGGCCAACCCCGTACAAACCACCGACGCCGACAACCGCGCTATAATCCCATCTGCGGTCTTTGACACCATCATCATCGATATCGTTGTCAAATTCGATGTCATTGGTCACCTTCACGCCATCGATCGTAAACGAGCCTTTTCCCCCTAAAGCATAGCCTACACTAGGACCAGCCATAGCATATCCCTTTAATTTCTCGGTCCCAAACCGGATCTTAGCTAAAACAGGCACTTCCAGATAATTGATCACCATTTTGACTTTCACATCGCTATGGTCTTCAAAGTTCAGGCCACTGACCTGACTTCCTTTTTGCAGGAAGTTGATCTCCGGCTGAATGGCCAATAATGGGGTTATACTAAATTCGGCGTACGCGCCCAGATTCAACCCGGTAATACTTTTTGGAGACAGATTCTCCGCTTCTTGAAGTTCAGTGACATTGGCAATGTTTATGCCTCCTTTCAAACCTATTGCGCTTTGGGCATACCCACTAACGGTACAAAGTACCGCAATTACAGTAAGCAGGTTTTTGATCGTTTTCATCATGATTCTTTTAAAAGTTAGGTGAATAAATACGATCAATAGGTCAAGGACAAGGGGAAATAGGTGGCAGGAAATGCAGGAAAAATTTAATTATTTCAAAATCATGATCACGGTTATCACTACCCCTCTTTCATTTTTCAAAATAGAGCAATATCTTTGGCCAAACAGACAACCACCCGATGTCCAATCTCAACATCTCACCCTTTCCGATCTTACAAACCAGTCGGCTCACGCTCCGTCAAATGCAACCAACCGATGCTCAACAAATTTATGACTTGCGTCAACTTCCCGAGGTCAATAAATACCTGAGTCGGAAGGAATATACTAACCTGGAGGAAGCCGACGAATTTATCAACTTCATCAATACGGGAATCGCCGACAAAAAATGGCTGTACTGGGTCCTCACCCTGACCGGCAAAGATCAGTTGATTGGTACGGTCTGCCTCTGGAATTTCTCTGACAGTGGCGATGTAGCCGATGTGGGCTATGAGTTACACCCCGGCTACCAAAAGCAGGGCTTGATGCAGGAAGCACTTGGCAAAGTCTTGAAATTTAGTTTTCAGGAATTACAGCTCAAAGAAATTCAAGCTTATACCCATTTTCAGAATGCGGCTTCCGCCAAATTATTGAACAAGAATGGTTTTCAGCAAACCGGCCAAAAAGAGGATGAAGTGATCTTTTCCTTAAAAAACCCTACATCTTCGACACCCGAATAAATTTCCCGCGAATGACCCGGTATTGATGCCCTCCAATTTCAAGGGATTCCCCATCAGCCAGTTCTGCCAGGTGGTCAATATCTCTTTCCAGGGTATGTACCGAACCGCCCGTCTTGAAGGCAATTTCGAGGTATTGTTCATTCACGCCCCAATCAGATCCCGCCAGGATAATACGGACCGGTACTTCCAATTGCGTCAGTAATTCAATGTCGCGCACATCGCTGAGGTTGTCGGCTATCAATACCAATTCATCAAATCCGGCCATATTTTTCACCCCTTCCAGCATGGCTTCCAGGTCATTCTCCGGACTGTCGCCACTGCAACCAAAGGATTTGGTTTCGGACATGGTCGACAGTAATTCGGTCATGTGGCGGGCATCCGTAGCATGAATTCCACCGGTCTGACCAAGGGTTTTTTCTTCTTGCAATTTGCCATCCCCATCATTAAAAAAGAGGTAACGATTGTTTTCATTTTGGGTCAGCTGCAAGGCATGCCAAAGGAGCACTTGATCCATATACGGATTCATGCTACACGTTACATCGGTCACGATAACTTTATTTTTCCACTCCTGCCGCATGCGATAAAGCACAGCCTCTACTTCTTTTTCCGCCTTCTCAAAGTAGTGGTCATCTTGGGCCAGTGAATCCCGTTCCGCTTTAGCCTTCTGTTCCACGCTCTTTTGTACTTCTGTCAAGGTCTTCCCCGAGTTAAGCTGGCTGATAAAATCCAGTTCATTGATCCGGTTTTGCATAGCAATGGAATCCTGAATGCGTTGCGCCTCGAATAGGGAATCACGTAGGAAAAGCTGTCGTTCCCTTTCTGCTTTGCGGCGCAGGAATGCTTTTGTGCCAATGGTGGTCAGCGTCAAGCGCAATGAACCCGCCCGCTCTGATTTCGGGACTTCAATACACTGAATGTCTTTCTCAAAAGCCACACCAAGACAATAGGTATCGCCTTCCGGAAGCATCAGGTGCACACGGCCCAAAGTATTGGTACGCCCCGCATAGGTTTTACCCGAGTTTTTCGCTGTAAAACAGACCACTTCGTCTTCCAATGGCTGCCCCTCCAAATCGATGGTTGTGAACAACACTTTGATGCGTTCCCGCGTCGGTGTTTGGGCAGGAGAAACCCGTTGCCAAAGCGTATCGCCTTGGGCATCTTCGGTAAAATCCTGTTGTGGAATATGCACTAAATAGGCACTGCGGGCCATCTTTTGGTTCAAAGTCTTAAACGTCTTGACGTTTTCCGCACCCTCCGCATTGATCTGGTAAGTTTCGTTTTTAGGCAATAATAAACGGGCTTTGCCATCCTCCGAAGTGGCACTTTGAAACACCTGTTTGGTCTCCTGCTGCACTGCCCACAGCACCAGTCCCCGCACCGGTCTTTCGTGGTAATCCAATACCCGGATGGTAACCAATACCTCTTCTTTGGTTGGTTCCAGCCGGACCTCCTGCGGCCAGCTGATGGTATCCGTTTGGGATTGTGAAAATAGCGTAGAGGGAAGGCAAAGCCACAGGGTAAATAGGAAGTTTCTCATGTTTAGGTTTTGGAAGATTCCTATTTAAAACTGTAGCCAACCAAATTTATTTTGTTTCTCTACCGCGTAACCCATAATCCATCCGCGATCATCTTATCCCGTCCATTGGTAAAGGCAAGGCGGTTGATGTGTAGAAATTGGTAGCTCACCATCTGATAGAGCTTAGAGATGCTATGTTAGTATCCAAATATTTCTTTTGAAAATCAGCAGATTAGGGTTTTGGCTAAGAGGTCAAATATGAGTCTCGGCTGAGCCGAGGTGAATATTTTAGCTCAACGCCAGGTTCATACTATGTTGGTTTTCAGCAGGAGCAAGCTCCAAACATGCTCGTATGCAAAAACGCCACTAATCCTTCTTCTCCTTCCTTCCCAGGAAAAATTTAAACATATCAAGAATCGCATCAATAACCTTACGGAAAAATGATTTGTCGCTCATGATGGTATTTTAAGAGGTAAGATAAGTATTCTTTACCGCTGCACATAAACCGCACACTTCTCCTCATAATACGGCTCCTCAAAATAACGCGACAGCGGATAGATTTCTGAATAGGCTCTGCGCGGAAGCGCCTTTAATTCTTTGCGCACATCACCGCCTTTGAGGGTGATGAGGCCATTGGGCAGGCCGTGGCGCTGATCTTCGGTTTTGACGCGGGGCATGCTCCACTCGTATAGTTTATCAATACTGGCCACAGCTCGACAGACCACAAAGTCAAATTGCTGTTTGACCTCTTCGGCACGAGTATGCAGGGCCACTACATTTTCCAAGCCTAAAACTTCCGAAATGGCACTAACTACGGTGATTTTCTTACGCGTACCATCGATCAAGGTAAATTGTGTCTCAGGAAAGAGGATGGCCAATGGAATACCTGGTAAGCCACCACCCGTACCCAAATCAAGGATGGAAGCATTGGGCAAAAACTGCACGACTTTGGCAATAGCCGTAGCGTGCAAGATATGGTGTGCATATAAATTTTCGATATCCTTACGGGAAATCACATTAATTTTCTGATTCCACTCTTCATAAAGTGGCCCCAACTGCGCAAATTGGTCCAATTGTTTGGGATTCAGCTGGGGAAAATATTTTTTGATCAATTCCATGAATTCGCGTTAAAGTTGATCCAACGACAATTGTTCCCGGAAGGCATTCCAAACCGGGCCTTCGGGAGGTGGAGCCACCAGGGTGGTCTTTTCCTTTGAAACGGGGTGCACAAAAGTCAATTTCCAGGCATGCAGCTCAATAGAACGGTCGCGATTGGCTCTTTTGAAGCCGTATTTATCGTCTCCCTTGATGGGCGAACCAATGGCCGCCAGTTGCGCCCGAATCTGGTGGTGACGCCCGGAGTGCAAATTGATTTCCAGCAAATGGTAGCGCTCAATACTCGCCAGCAGCCGGTAATCCAATATTGCTTTACGGCTTTCGGGCTGTTCGTCATCAAATGCTTCGGTGCGATTGATGCGGCCATCCTTCCGCAGGAAATGCGTGAGCTGACCGGTTGTTTGAGCAGGCAATTGACCCACCACCGCCAAGTAGGTCTTTTGGACCTCCCGCTCTTTAAATTGTCGGTTTAACTCTGCTAAGGCGGTTGTATTTTTGGCCATTAAGGTAACACCACTCGCCGGCCGATCAATTCGATGAACGAGATACAGTTTGGATTTACAATAAATCTCTCCCATATTGAGCAGAGCAGCATCTCCACTTTTGTCGGTCTGCACCGGGACTCCCGGAGGCTTGTTGAAAGCGATCAATTGATTGTTTTTATACAATACCAGATCGCCAATGCGAAAGTCAAACGGATTATTATTCATTAGTCTACCTCTTCATAATCAATGTAATCATCTTCGTTGTCTCTCCGCCCAGACGACTGACCTCTATTTCGAATCGTAGGGCCCGGCCGCTCAATGGAGGGCGGGGCGATGTAAAAGCGGTAGATAAAATAAATGATGGCACCGGTGATTAATAACTTAAACATAATCGTAAATGTGGTTCTTTGCAAATGTAGACAATTCTTTAGGCTTCCAGGTTTAATCTGTTCTACAAAGCAGCGACTGACAATATTTTATTACTTTTGCAGTTCTGAATTTTAGTCCCTTCCGCAGCAAAACTGTGGAAGTAGCGTTTTTTCGCGCACTTTACTGTAAATCAACGATTAGACTCAATGGGATCAACAAAAAATATGCACAGGATTGCCGGATGGTTGGTTTTTGCCATCGCTCTCGTGGTTTATTTCTTCTCTGCTGAAAGAACGGGTAGCTTATGGGATTGCGGCGAATTTATTCTGGGAGCTTACAAACTACAGGTCGTTCACCCTCCGGGAGCACCGTTATTTCTGCTCATTGGCCGCTTGTTTACCTGGGTAGCCGATTTGGTCTCCGACAACCCGGAAGACATTGCCTTTTCCGTCAACCTAATGTCCAGCATTTGCTCGGCTTTTGTGGCTATGTTTATCTGTTTAATTACCACCAAATTTGGAAAATTGGCGCTCGTAGGTCGCGATGAAGCATTAGACCAAGGACAAGCCATTGCCGTCACTGGTGCGGGTTTCGTAGCGGGTTTGGCCACAGCCTTTTGTACCTCTGTGTGGTTTTCAGCGGTGGAAGGTGAGGTTTATGCCATGTCTACCTTCTTTACTGCTCTCACCTTATGGTCGATGACCAAATGGTACGTATTGCCGGATAAACCCCAAACCGATCGCTGGTTGTTATTCACCGTTTATGCTGCCGGCCTTTCCATTGGTGTTCACTTGCTGAGTTTGCTGACTTTCCCGGCCTTGGCGTTGTTGTACTACTTCAAGAAATACAAAAATCATAACTTCAAAGGCATCGCCATATCGGCTGTTGTGGGCTTAGTCATTGTAGCGGCCGTGCAAAAACTGATCATTGTCGGAATCCCCATGCTTTGGAAAGGTTTCGAAATCTTTATGGTCAATGATTTGGGCATGCCGTTCCATAGCGGACTGATACCAACAGCCCTTATCGTTGGTGGCGTCATTGTTGGCGGCCTTTATTATGCGCATCAGAAAAACATGCCGTTGTTGCAAAATGTAATGGTGGCTACCGCTTTATTGGTGATTTCCTTCTCTACCATTGGGGTGGTCGTCATTAGAGCGAATGCCCAACCACCGGTCAATATGAACGCACCAACTGACGCGGTGCGCCTGTTGCCTTACCTCAACCGGGAACAGTATGGTGAACGGCCACTATTGCGCGGTCCAAATTTTGACGCAAGTCCAATCAATACAGAAGTGGAAGACCGTTATGGCCGGGTAGGAGACCACTACGAATATACCGACTACAAATTTGACGTTGTTTACAACGATAGGGATAAAACTTTATTTCCGCGAATGTCGGATGGCACACAAGGGCGCCCCGCCCTTTACAAGCAATGGATGGGACTGGATGCCCGCCAACCATTACCTCCGGGTAGGCCCAATATGCTGGACAATATTAAGTTCCTGGTCAATTACCAACTGGGCTGGATGTATTGGCGGTATTTTATGTGGAACTTCTCGGGCCGTCAAAACGGCGATCAAGGATTCTACAGCTGGGATAAAGCCAGCGGCCACTGGATTACCGGTATTAAGCCTCTGGATGCCATCCGGTTGGGCAACCAAAGTCAGTTGACGGACAAAGCTTTAAATGACAAGGCTCGCAACGTTTATTATGCCCTTCCGTTTCTCTTTGGCTTGTTTGGCATGTTTTTCCACTTTAAAAAACGCGATAAAGAAGCATTGGCCCTCTTGGCGCTGTTTGTCATGACCGGTATCGGCATCATCATCTATTCCAACCAGCCCCCGAATGAGCCCCGTGAGCGGGATTATGTACTCGTAGGCTCCTTCATTACTTATTGTATCTGGATTGGGATGGGAGTATTGGCTATTTTTGAATTGTTGCGAAAACGCTTAAATCAAAGTGGTCCGGTAGCGGCTGCCGTAGCGACCATCATCGTGCTGATTGCGCCTATGTTGATGGGCTTCCAAAACTTTGATGACCACAGCCGTCGCTACAACAAAGCTTCCCGGGATTACGCCAGCAACTTCCTCGAATCCTGCGCACCCAATTCGATTGTCTTCACCTACGGTGATAATGACACCTATCCATTGTGGTATGCACAGGAGGTGGAAAATATCCGAACCGATGTACGGGTGGTCAATCTGAGTTTGATTGCCGTAGATTGGTACATTGATCTATTGCGACGCAAGGTCAATGACTCGCCGGCCATTAAATTTACTATTCCCCAGGAAGCGTACCGAGGCTACAAGCGAAATCAAGTATTCTATTACAATCCCAATAATACACAGGACCGGCCTAAACCGCTCAAGGAAGTGCTGAATAATATCGCGTTGCCACGCGAACTGCCTACCCGTACCGGTCGTACGGTGGAAGGGTTCTATTCTACGACCCAGGCCTATATCCCGGTAGATCGGGCTGCAGCCTTGCGTAGTGGGGCCATTACAGAAGCCGACACCAATACCGTTCAGGCATTGCCAATCAAGTTGAGTGATACCCAACTGATCAAGGATGAGCTGGCGGTACTTGATATTTTGGCTTCCAACCTCTGGGATCGCCCCATTTATTTTGCCGTAACCTGCCGACGTGAGAAAATGCTGGGCTTGGAAGACTATATGCAGCTGGAAGGATTGGCGGTTCGTATCACCGCAGTGAAAAATGAAAGCGATATGTCTAACTACGGTATCGTTGGAGCCGGGCGGGTCAATACCGAAGCGGTTTATAACAACTTCATGAATAAATTCAAATGGGGTAATTTTGATAAAATGGACCTCTTTGTAGATCGTAGTTATGCCCCTAGTGTACAAAGTATGCAGTTGGCGGTACGGAGAACCGGCTTTGAAATGTTGCGGTTGAATGAAAAAGAAAAGGCCATCAATTTGGTAGATAAATACTTCGAGGCATTCCCCGACATGAATTTCACTTACGATTACCGTACTTGGTATATGCTGGGAGTATATCTACAAGCCGGCGAATATGAGAAGGCTAAGCCACACATGGAAATTTTGGCCAACAACCTGGAAGATGAGATGGAATTCCTCAGTTCGCTAGATCAACAGACGCTGGAAAACAGCAATACGTTCCGGGCAGATTTCTATCTTTCCGAAGATGTGATGAAGGGACTAATCAGAGAAGCCGAACGGCAGAATGATGAAGCATTTAAACAGCGCCTGGAAGCCATGTTTGATGGCTATATCAGTCAAGATTCTCCTAGTACACCACCATTAGACTAGACGAAAAATCATGGAAATAAAAAAAATAGCGATCGGTTGTGACCATGCCGGATTTCCCTATAAAGACAGCATCAAGGAGCTGCTGGAAAATCGCGGCATCCAGGTAACCGACTACGGCACTAATTCTGCCGATTCCGTTGACTACCCTGATTTTGTACACCCCGTTGCCACCAGTGTTGAAACGGGTAAGGCAGATTTGGGTATTGTACTTTGTGGTAGTGGTAATGGCGCTTCCATGACGGCCAATAAGCATCAGGGTATTCGCTGTGCATTGTGCTGGACCGTGGAAATTGCCACTCTGGCGCGCCAACACAACAATGCTAATATTCTTTCACTGCCGGTACGGTTTGTCAGTGAAGCGGAGGCATTAGCAATGGTCAATGCCTTTTTGAAAGTAGGTTTTGAAGGAGGACGGCATGCGCGCAGGATCGGAAAAATTCCTTGTGCTTAAACCGACAGATTATCTATTTTAAATTAAAGGTCTAAGAAATATTCCTAACTTAAACGCTAATCTGCCAAGGATTGGCGTTTTTTTATTTACGAAGTTGTCGGATGCTTTCTGCGGTAAGGGAGTCAATGCCAGACCACTTCTTTAACCCGTTATTATGAAAAAAGTGCTTTTGCTTGTATTGACACTGGCTACTACTCTTTCAGCCTTTGCTCAATTTGCCGGTAGAGAAGCCGGCCGAGATGGTTCCATGTCTATTTCCGAACTGGGAAAAACCATCACTGCCCAGGAGTTGCGCCGCCATTTGGCCATCATTTCTTCGGATGAGTACGAAGGGCGAGAAACCGGTCAGCCCGGGCAAAAAAAGGCGGCGGCCTATATCGCCGGATATTTTGAGAGTCTCGGATTGCCAAAGATTGGAGAAGACGACAGCTATTTCCAAAAGATCTCCTTCATTTCTGAAAGTTGGAATAATATTGAACTGGTGATCAATGGCGAAACCCCCAAACATCTTTGGGATTATTACGCCCTTCCGGCGACCAATGGCAATCAAAAACGCTTGAAGGTAGATGAAGTTACTTTCCTCGGCTATGGTATCGATTCCGATAATTATAGCGATTACAAGGGTGAAAATGTCAAAGATAAGGTCATTCTCATTTATGATGGAGAGCCTTTTGGCAAAGACAGCATTTCACAAGTCACCGGTACCGCAGGACCATCTGAGTGGAGCACCGACTTTCGCAAGAAGTTGCGGGTGGCCAAAGAAAAAGGCGTAAAGGCCGTATTGATTATCGATACGGATTTCAAACAAAATCTGCGCAATGCACGTCGCTTCATTCTCAATAGCGGGCTAGATATGGGCTGGGGTGAAAATGCGGCAGAGAACTATGCCAACAACTATTTCATTTCTTCGGCGCTAGCCAAAATGATTGTCGGAGATGAATTCAAGAAGGTGGTTAAAGCGCGGAAGAAAATGCAAAAGCGCGGTCGCTCAAAAGCCATTGACTTGAAGGTCAGTATAGAAATGGAGCAGGACAAAAAAGTTCGACAGCTGATCGGCGAAAATGTATTGGGCTTTATCGAAGGTACCGATGCTGAACTGAAAGACGAAATAGTGATCGTTTCCGCTCACTATGACCATATCGGTATGCGCGGTGAAGAGATATTTAATGGCGCTGACGATAATGGTTCGGGCACTTCTACCCTGCTCGAAATTTGCCAGACTTTTGTAGATGCCAAGAAAAACGGCATGGGCCCACGCCGCAGCGTATTGGTAATGCTGGTATCGGGCGAAGAAAAGGGATTGTTGGGCTCAAAATATTATGTAGAACACCCATTGTTCCCGCTTGAAAACACGGTGGCTGATGTCAACGTGGATATGGTAGGTCGAGTGGACAAAAAACACATCGACAATCCCAACTATATCTATGTGATTGGCTCCAATCGTTTGAGTACCGACTTGCACCGCATCAATGAAGAAGCCAATGCACGCTATACTCAATTAGAGTTGGACTATACCTATAATGCAGAAAATGACCCCAACCGCTACTACTATCGGTCGGATCACTACAATTTTGCCGAGAAGGGCATTCCTTCTATTTTTTATTTTAATGGTACTCACGAAGATTACCACCGACCATCGGATACGATTGAGAAGATCAATTTTGAGAAGATGGAGAAAATCGCCAGATTGGTTTTTTATACGACCTGGGAGCTGGCCAACCGAGATGAGCGGATCAAGGTAGATGTGCCGCAGAAGTAACAACTACGCTACTGCCGGGGATATCAAACGCAAAAGGGCTGGAGACAATATTGTTTCCAGCCCTTTGCGTATTTGCGCCTGACCTGTGGGTTAGGCACTACTCTTTCATGTGTAGTTTTCTCGAAAAGTTAATGCTTCAATAAGTGAGTTTAGGGCCAGTTCTACCCCCCAGTGAACTGGCCTAACCCACTCCTTTCAGACCAAAAGGCCCAAAAAAAGGTTTTATTGTGCGAGCAACGTCATCCGATACCCCCCAGCAAACGGATTTAGTCCACTCGCACAATGCTCTTTATACCAAGTGCACCACTGTAACCAATAAAGATTACAGCAATCTTGGTTGACTACATGACCGGGTAAATAGCCATGCAGGCTAATAGTCCATACTTTTAGTTTGGTATGTATAGAAAGATTAGAAATCCTCCTTGGTAAGATTTTTTCTCTCATTAAGAATGAGGAAACTCTCGTTTTATCACTCTTTAGCTCTTTGTACGCGGCTGATTTTAAAAGGTTTCAATATTGCCGCTTTAATTTTACGCAAGGTATGTATTTCTAGGTAAATTTCGGAATGATTGAAAAAAAAAATGCTGTTTCATGGGGGCTACAGCGGGTTTCAGCCTCCTATTCTGGAGGTTTATCACCTAACATATTCATTTCAACTTAAAGATTTACAGTCACTTAGGAGTAAGTAATGTTGGGAAATCAAATTTTGTCATTTTTTGTAAAATTCGTTGAAAGACGGTCCTTTGCTCTTTGGGTCAAGACCTTTGGGTGCTTGAAATAATTTTTGGCCGGCATGCTTCGGTCCTGCGCCAGCGCTGCGCAATGGTGGACCGCAGGGACAGCCCGCAGGGCCAAACGAAGAGCGCCATGTAGCATAGCGGCCCAATGGGCGGCGCCCAAATCCGAAATAATTTATTTTAGTCAACCCGAAAGTTCAACCTTTCGCTAGGCAAAAAAGGTATTTCCTACCCCTAGGCAGGTAAAAATGGCGGAAAGCTTGATTTTACTCCGTCAAAATGTCAGTTTTTCAAGGCTGGCATGCCGTTTGAATAGAAGCAACTGTACCACTATTGTGGTGCTTAGTGCTTGTTTGGAGGTAATCATTCAGTCCCGGTAAAACCGGGATTTTGGAACCTCACTTCGGCTGTTTTTCGTCCTTAGCGCCCCTAAGGGCTCAAAAATGAGCCTTGAGAGAACCCAAAATCTGCAATTTTCGCTGCTAAAGCACCACCTCCAAACAAGTACTAAGACAAATATTGTGAATGGGAGTCCATCGAAAATGTAAATCAATACTCCCGGCCACTAATCATTCACATTTTAGCTTGATCTCGATTTTACATCAAGGATATTTGTCAAAGAACCAGAATTATATTGTTTAATTTGAGCTATCGCGAACATTAAAAACCAAATCAGATGAGTGTGAAAAGAGGTAACATCTCTGTACAGACTAAAAATATCTTCCCCATCATCAAGAAGTTCTTGTATTCCGACCACGAGATCTTTCTCCGGGAACTGATTTCCAACGCGGTTGATGCCACCAATAAATTGAAGACATTGGCATCAAAAGGGGAGTACAAAGGCGAGTTGGGTGATTTAACCATTGAGATTTTGCTCGACAAAGCGGCCAAAACCCTTACCATCCGCGATAAGGGAATCGGGATGACTGAAGAGGAAGTGAAGAAGTACCTGAACCAAGTGGCATTCTCCAGTGCACAGGAATTCTTGGACAAATACAAAGATGATGCTAGTATCATTGGTCACTTTGGACTTGGCTTTTATTCGGCCTTTATGGTGGCCAATAAGGTAGAGGCCGTCACCTTGTCTTATCAAGACGGTGCAGAAGGCGTTACCTGGGCGTGTAAAGGCGACCCTAAATATACGCTGAAAAATAACGACAAAACAGTGCGTGGAACGGATATCGTGCTACACATTGATGAGGATAGTGCCGAATTTTTGGAAGACTCCCGCATTGAGGGATTGCTGGCAAAATACTGTAAGTTCCTACCCGTACCGATCAAATTTGGCACCAAGAAAGAGAGTGTGACCGAAGGGGAAGGAGACGATGCGGTAACCAAGGAAATTGAAGTTGATAATATTATCAACAACCCTGATCCGGCCTGGAAAAAGCAACCCACCGAACTCCAAGATGAGGATTACAAAAGCTTCTACAACGAGTTGTATCCCTTCAGCCAGGCGCCGATGTTTTGGATTCACCTCAATATCGACTATCCTTTTAACCTGACGGGTATTCTGTATTTCCCTAAATTGGGCAATACCTTTGAAGTACAGAAAAACAAAATTCAACTGTACAGTAACCAGGTTTATGTCACTGATGATGTAAAGGAAATTGTACCTGAGTTCCTGACCATGCTACAAGGGGTAATCGACTCTCCGGATATTCCGCTTAACGTGTCTCGTTCTTATCTGCAATCGGATAGCAATGTGAAGAAAATTACCGGTTACATCACCAAAAAGGTGGCAGATAAGCTGTACGAACTTTTCAAGAGCGACCGCAAGGTGTTTGAAGAAAAGTGGAACGACCTGGGTGTTTTTGTCAAGTATGGCATGATCTCCGAAGATAAATTCTACGATAAGGGGCTAAAATTTGCCTTGTTGAAAAATGTGGATGATGAGTATGCAACCATCGAAGAATACAAAGAAAAAATCAAGGAAAACCAGACCGATAAGCATGATAAATTGGTCATGATTTACACCAATAATGCAGTGGAGCAGGACAGCCAGATTACGGCGGCCAAAAATCGTGGCTATGACGTATTGGTGTTTGATACCATCATTGACAACCACTTCCTGCAACACCTGGAACATAAGCTCGGCGATATCACTTTTGTACGGGTAGATTCGGATACAGTAGACAACCTGGTGCAAAAGGATGAGAAGCAGGAGTCGGTATTGAGTGAGGATGAGGAAAAGAAAGTAAAAGAAGTGTTTGAAGGATTGCTGGATGGTCCCGGGGCCAACGTAACGTTGAAGCCATTGTCGCCCGAAGATCAGCCGGTGATGATCACCAAGCCGGAATTCATCCGTCGGATGAAGGAAATGCAAGCGATGCAAGGCATGTCGTTTGATAATTTCCCCGATTCTTACAATGTAGTGGTCAATGCCAACCATCCGCTGATCGCCGCCAAATTGGCCAACGAAAGCGACGAAGGCAAACAAAAAGACCTGGCCAGCTACTTGTACAACCTGGCATTGCTGAATCAAAACATGCTGAAGGGCGCCGACCTGACTGCATTTGTCAATAAGAGTTTGGAATTTTTGAAATAGGGAAATCTCCTTGAACTCCTTAAAAAAAGCCATCGCGACTAGTTTCGCGATGGCTTTTTAGTTTTTTCTCTTCATTGTCGTACGCCCTCCATTTCTAATCCTCCACATAAGGCAGAAATACTTACTAACCATTTATATTTGAGGATTACCTTACTAATCTACCCACACATGACCTTAAAAGTACACCTAACCACACTTTTCACCTTATTGGTGATTTCTTTTCTATCGGCTCAAGTTAACCAACCACTGGAACTAGCCACCCAACATTTACAACAAAATCTCGACCACTTGCACCTGACTGCGTCAGACCTACAAGGCATGACCGTGAGTGATCAATATGTGTCGAAGCACAATGAGGTGACTCATTTGTACTTGCAACAGCGATACCTGGATATTGAGGTGCACAATGCCCTGATTAATGTCAATATTTTGCCCAATGGACAAATCCTGGGAATGGGCAATCGTTTTGTTGGGCAATTGTCCAAGCGCGTGAACACCGTTACGCCTGGCATTTCTATGGAACAGGCTATTGACGCGGTAAAGAGCCACTTCCATATTTCGGCAGCGGCACCGATAAACATACAAAAAGTGATCGATCACAAAACAGCACTTTTTGATCCAACCGGGTTGGCTTTGGAGCCAATTCAAGTGAAACTGGTCTACCAGCCCATGCCTGATAAAAGTGTGCGGTTGGCATGGAATGTAGTTTATTATGAATTGAGTGGACAGCACTGGTGGAGCGCGCGGGTAGATGCCCTGAATGGTAAGGTGCTCGATTATTTTGACCAGGTGGTACATTGTGATTTCGAAGCAGAAATCTGTGCAACCGAAACGGAAGTCGATCACCCCCGGACGGAGAATATTAAAGTGCTTTCTCCGGAAGGAGATCCGGTTTACAATGTATTCCCATTGACCGTAGAAAGTCCGAATCACGGAGATCGTGCGCTTTTGGTAAATCCTGCTGATTCTGTGGCATCGCCCTGGGGCTGGCATGATGTGGATGGAGTAGAAGGACCGGAGTACACCATCACCCGTGGCAATAATGTACATGCCTACCAGGACATTTTTGACCTGAATAGTTCACTGGGGGATGAACCCGACGGAGGGGATTCTCTGTGTTTTGATTTTCCTTTAGACTTATCACAAAACCAGCCCTATACTCAGTTGGCACCTTTGGTGACCAATCTCTTTTATTGGAATAATATCATGCACGATGTGTGGTATCAATACGGCTTTGACGAAGTTTCGGGTAATTTCCAGGTCAATAACCATGGTAATGGTGGACTTGGGGGCGACCATGTTAATGCCGAAGCTCTCGATGGCAGTGGTACCAATAACGCCAATTTTGGCACCCCTCCGGATGGCAGTAATCCACGCATGCAAATGTATTTGTGGGGGGGTAATTTGCCCAATTTCCCGGCCCCGGAATTGACGGTTACGGCACCGGAAACGTCCATTGGGGGATACCCATTTGTCCTTGGTGGTTTTGGTGACAACCTGCCTACTCCGGACATGGCCATTGAAAGCCAGGTAGTCTTGGTAGAAGATGGCATAGGGGTGGTAACCGATGCTTGTGACCCCATTTTGAATGCGGCTGAGCTAGAGGGAAAAGTAGCCATGATTGATCGTGGTACTTGTGAATTTGGCTTTAAAAGTCTGGCCGCTCAAAATGCCGGAGCCATTGCGGTCATCATTTGCAATAATGTAACAGAACCCAATTTCGCCATGGGTGCCGGTGAAGTAGGCGACCAGGTCACGATACCTACCATTATGGTCAGTCTACAGGATTGTAATGAAATTAAGCTGGGATTACCCGAGTTGACCATTCGCCTTGCCAGCCCAGCTTACGAAGTACCACAGCCTGGCCCAACGGGTAGAAGTAGCGATTTTGACAATGGTGTGATTGCCCACGAGTATACCCATGGCATCTCTACCCGCTTGACCGGCGGGCCAGCCAACAGTGGCTGCCTTTCCAATATGGAGCAAGGTGGCGAAGGCTGGAGCGATTGGTTTTCCCTGGTTATGACCACTACTCCCGATATGAACGGAGAGCAAAGAAGAGGGATTGGTACTTATGCCGATGGCCAACCTATCACCGGAGGTGGCATCCGCCAGTATCCTTATTCTCGGGATATGTCCATTGACCCGCACACCTATGCGGATATAAACAGTGTGGCCGTCCCTCATGGAGTGGGCTCTGTATGGTGTGTAATGATCTGGGATTTATTCTGGAATTTAGTGGATGAATATGGCTATGACGAAGATCTTTACCGGGGCACAGGAGGCAATAACATGGCGATGCAATTGGTCATCGATGGCTTAAAACTACAGCCCTGTAATCCTTCCTTTGTAGAAGCCCGTGATGCTATTTTAGCTGCCGATATAGCAAATTACGACGGCGCCAATCAATGTCTGATCTGGGAAACTTTTGCCCGGCGTGGCCTTGGTTTTGGAGCCAGTGCGGGCGGCAATGAGAGCTTTGATCTGCCCAACCTTTGCAATATGACTTTCCGCGTTGAGAAAACAGCAGTCGCTGAAGCTAATGCTGGCGACATCATTACCTACAACCTGGAAATCACTAACGGTCGCGCGGAAAACATTACGGATGGGATCGTTACCGATCAATTGCCATTGGGCACAACCTTTGTGGGGAGCTCAGATTGTGACATGACCGAAGAAAATGGCGTACTCACGATTGCCTTGGGAGATGTGGCTAGCGGATCTGTAATCAATTGTAGTTATCAAGTACAATTGGCAGCCGCGCCTTTCACCTATACAACTTTTGAGGACGATGTGGAAGCCGGCCCGCAAAACTGGGCCTTTGAAAGTCCGGTTGGCACAGCCTCCTGGATTGTTTCGAACAGCGAGGCCAATAGTGGAAACTTTTCCTTCTTTGCCAATAATGTGGACACCCCAAGCGATCAATATTTGGTACTCCAAGTGCCACAATTGCTCGATGGCCCCAATCCTACCCTATCATTTTGGCACAATTACAATACCGAAGCCAATTGGGACGGTGGTGTTGTAGAAATTTCGACAGATGGAACGACTTGGGATGATTTGGGTGGGCAAATGATACAGAATGGCTACGATAGTGCCCTCAATACCAATGCTGAAAGTCCGCTCAGCGGGCGCCTTGCCTTCAATGGCAATAGCAATGGCTGGATTCAAACGATCATTGACCTGAGCCCTTTTGCCAATCAAGAGGCGCTGGTGCGTTTCCGTTTAGGCTGCGATGGGGCCGTTGGAGCGGTAGGTTGGTACGTGGATGACATCCAATTTTTTGGCGATTTCTATTCCGTGACCAATACCGCCTGCGTCAATAATGATGAGGAACCTATTTGCAGCAGTATCACCACCATTGTGTACGGACAAAACCCCAATGCGACGCAAAATTTGAATCCGGAATTGGGGCTGTATTTATTTCCAAATCCAACTGCCGGTAAATTTACGCTTGGACTACAAGGACCTACCTCCGGTGTGGCCAACCTGAAAGTGATGAGTATTGACGGTCGGAACGTATTGCAACAACAATTTAATGAATCGCAGAGTCAGTTGGTTGATTTGTCGGACTACCCTGCCGGCATTTACGTGGTTCAGGTCAATACGGAACGTGGTATTGCTGTGAGGAGGGTGATCGTAGAGTAGCAGAGCGGGAAGCGTAAGAGGTCGGGAACTCTGTGGAAGCCGGCAATTACCAACAACAACAGGAGGGGGTGCAGTTGCGGCCTATCTCAGTACAGATACTGTTAGGAGGCTACAATAAATAGGCTGCATTCCCCCTCCTGATTCTCTTTTTTTAGATTATTGAATGGCTTTAGCCTGGTTTGTACATTTTTTTTGTAATACCGGAACTATTCCAGCCACTCATTCGGTTTAGTATTTTGAATACTCATTATCAACCAATTTTACTCATGTTACGAGTCAATCAAATTATACAGCTTTTATCCTCCTCGGATGGTCATCACCATCTCCTTGCTATTGCGTGTGAACAAAGCATTCAGGATAGCAGTATTTCGCTGATTCAACGACTCTAACAACGCCTTCTACAAAAGATCGCAGTTGTTAGCCGACAGCTGCGAGTGATTCCTTTCCTTATTGCTAAGAACGATTCCTCAAAGCTGGTATGACTTCAATTTACCTCAGTAGCCCAATTGGCAGAGGCGTTTGATTTAGGATCAAAATGTTGGGGGTTCGAATCCCTCCTGAGGTACTACGGAGGATAGGCAGATATGGTTTGCTGCGCTGCTTTGCTAAAGCAGTTTACGTCAAAAGCGTAATGAGGGTTCGAATCCCTTGTCCTCCGCACTAATAAAAATGGAAAGTGAAGCAGCTACAGAGGAGTGGCGACTAGTCTTGAAAACTAGGTCTCGGCTAACGCTGAGTGGGGTTCGAGCCCTCCGCTTTCCGCTTGGTTCATGGTTGAATCTGATTTAACGGGTAAAACACCAGGTTGTGACCTTGGAGAACAAGGTTCGAGTCCAGGATTCACCCAACATTCCGGTGTAGCGCAATCGGTTAGCGCATCTGCCTGATACGTAGAAGGTTACTGGTTCGAGTCCAGTCATCGGAACCACTTAGCCCCTCGACTTTGATTCGAGGAATGCAAGTTCGATTCTTACCCCAGTTGCTTTTTGCTCCTGTCGTCTAATGGTTTAGGATACCCGCCTTTCTATCAGGTGATACGGGTTCGATGGCCTACAATGGCGCCACAACCACCCGTGCAAAGTCAAATACGGTATACTGATCCAATCTATTATTTCATCAATTCCGCATCAACTTACCGCTCCACCATTGGTCCGCCACTTTTATTTTGAAAAAGTACATACCCGGCGGTACAGATTGACCACCATTGCCCTCCCCATTCCAGATGAGTTGACCATCTGGAGCAGTTGTTTTTTTGTAATAAACCTGCTGACCAAAGGCATCAAAAATGAGCATGGTGACCGGTTCAAAAGAAGACGGAACACCAATGGTGACCGTTTCCCGGAAAGGCTGTGGAAAGATTCGGATTTCGGGAGTCTCTAACAATCGGGCTTCGATGGCGCTAGTGATCATACTGCAACTGGTATCGGGCTCGGCATTGGCGATGAAGGTTAGTGCTGCGGGGAGATCCAGCTTGCCGCCGGTGGCTAACACATCCAATGCTGGCAGTTGCATTACTGTGGACAGAAGGGCTTGTTTCACATTCAAATAGGTCACTTCCGGATTGGTTTCATACAATTGGATGGCGGCATTGGAAACAGCGGCGGCGGCCATGGATGTTCCTTTTTTAAAGCCAAATTCATTGCCCGGCAAAGTACTCAAAATACGCTCGCCCGGTGCGGCCAGATCAACAGAAACGACGCCGTAATTGGATTCGGGCAGCAGCTCATCTTCGGTGAGATTGAGGGCGGCTACACTGATCAGGTTATCTAATTCAAAACTGGAGGGATAGTGTGGCGTTTGGTCATTGTCACTACCGTCATTACCGGCCGAGGCGACCACCAATGCGCCGCAATCACCCCCGGCGCGAAAAATGGCACTTTCCAGCAGGGGCGAGGGTAAACCCGTATAACCCCAGCTTAAATTGATGACTTTGGCTTCCTGGTCGGCAGCGTAGTAAATGCCGCAAAGCGCATCAAATAGCACGCCAAATCCTTCATCATCATGGCTTTTTAGATTGATTAAACGGATATCGGAATCGGCAGGTACATCTTTCAGCACAATACCCGCTACATGGGTGCCATGACCATTCACGGCATCAATGGGATCGGTATTTTTTCCGGTGAAGTTGTAGCCTTGCACATCGTCGGGCAGGCAGTTGCCATCGTCGTCGTCTTGGTTGAGGACTTCATTTTCATTTTGCCAAATGAAGGGTGTCAAACTGGGATGGGTATAGTCCACTCCTACATCGATGACGGCTACAGTCAAATCGCCTTCGTTGGCTGGCCGAGGCATGGCGGCCGAGCGGGTAACATAACTGGTCGGTACCGCACCGCCATCGAGCAAGGAAAGCACATAATTGAACCCGGATTCTTCTATTTCGGATTTGCTCATCGCATCTTCCTTAATGCCTTCAATGCCAATGATGATTTCGCCTTCGGGCAAAAAGGAGGTGTCGGGGAGTTCCCAGAGTTCCAATACCCCACAAAGGCAGCTGTCGAGGCGGATGGCCTGGTAATAGTTGAGTAGAGAATCTTTGATTTCCGGGCTGGCATCATCTACAAATTCCATGATGAGTTGGTTGGGGATATAGGGGCCTCCCAGGACGTCAAATTCCGGGAATAGCAGGTGGATATCTTCGCTTTGCAAGGTTAAATTGGGAAAACCGGGATTGGTCACTTCCACAAAATAGTCACCGAGATCGGAGGCCATGGTAGTGGCGATTTCGAAAACGGGATCGGTGCTGGGCACTAGGCCGAAAGGGGTTCCGTCTTTGTACCAGAGGTATTCATTATTGGTGCCTCCTGTTGGAACAAAAAAGGAGGTGTTGGTGCCGGATATCGCGTACTTGCTTCTTTCCTGGCCAATTTTTGCCTGTGGCGCATAGATAAATAAGGGAATGCCTTGCGGCTGAAACCCTTCCAGATCGCCGAAGTCGAGCCGGTTGTTTTGACAGAGGACTTCGGTGAGGAGCGAGGAATTGACCTCGGGGAGGCTGGTCAATTGGTTGTCGTTGCATACCAGTCGGCCAAGGATGTTTAAATTGCTAAGAGAGGGAATGCTTTGAATGGCATTCATGCTAATGACCAATTGAGTCAGGGCGGTGAGGTTATTAAAACTAGCCGGGATTTGACCACTGAGATTGTTGTTGGGTAGATTGACTTGGGAAACGCGATTTCCAGATACTTCGATGCCAAACCAGGTACCCACGGAACCGGTAAGCCAGTTGTTATCATTGTTCCAGTTGGGGCCATCAGTGGCATTGTAAAAATCGACCAGAGCCAGTGAATCTGCAGGCAGTACTTGTGCTTTTAGCGGGGTTGCAATGCTTATCAGAATTAGACAGCCAGCGATAAAAATAGAAGGAAGACTTTGCATGATTAGTGGTTTGAAGGATTTTAGAGAACTTTAAGATAAGGGTTTTATTAAGTTCATGTATGGAGGTAGTCCCTGAAGTATATTCGGGCAAACTATTCAGGCTGCAAATCACAGATTTTCGCTGCTAAAGCACCACCTCCAAAAATGCACTAAAAAACATGAGCCATCCCAGCTGATGGATGACTCATGCGAAAACCCTTCTAAATTTATTCTTGGGATTATAATTTTGGGGATATTACTTGACAAAGCCTGCTGCAAAACGAATGGCGTAAGTCTCATTGCCGTTGACCAGCTGAAATACGTCGTAAGCACTCACGATGGTGGTCTTGTAACCATTTGATTTTGCATTGGCAATCTCTGCTTCCAATTCTGCCTGAGTCAGGCCATTGGGTGCGTACCAGTTGTTGAAATCGTCTTTGTCGAAGATGGCGGCAAAGGTAAAATCAGTAGCAGAGGTCTGAGAGATGTCTAAGTGGCGCAAAGCTCTGCCATCTGCCTTATTGTTTTCCATAGTGGTTTGGGTTTCGGCCAGATCCATATTTGAGTGGGATATCCAGTTGCCGACATTCTTCTTGTCAAACAAAGCTGTAACATATTTATTGCCATCTTTCACTACCACAGAGCGATTTACCAGGCGATAACCATCGGCTACTTTGGTGTCAAAGTAATTTTGCCAGGAAGCGATGGGCAATTCGTGGATGGCTGCCAATGCTGGTCCAGATTTTTTGACAAAGATGGGGGCGTAGCGGATATTGCCATCTTCGAGGTAGCTCTCAATAAATTCCAGGCGGTAGCCATCACCTTTCATTTCGTCGTATTTTTCTTGGTATTGACTGCCACTAAGGCCGTGGAAAGAGGCCCATTTCTCGCCTTCGGCGGCTTTTTCGAAGATGACGTTAAAACGGGTAGTGTTGTGAGTAGAGGTGGCTACTCCTGCCCGGTGCATGAAACCGTCTATCCATACGGGACGGTATCCATTGCGGACCATCAGTTCTAATTTGTCTTGGTAGTCGGTAGAGGGGATGGCGAGTACCACTTCCTGGTCAATGGTCACGGGTTCGCTGGTGATATCGTCAATGGGATCAGGCGTTGGGGTAAAACTTTCTTTTTCACAGCTGCTCATCAATATGATGGCCAATAAAAGTACAAGGGATGATAATTTTGAAATTGCGGTTCTCATGGTATTAATTTTGTTGTTTAAATTCGTTGAATAATGATATTTGCCCCTTAGTACCATGACCGCCGGAAAACCTAACCGGGGAATTGAAAAAAAAGGAGAAAAAGTTTTTACTCTTCCATTTTATTACCCACAACATGCTGATAACCAATCAATTGAGTTTTGATTATTTTTTTAAAAAAAATTCATTGGCGAATAGGTATCGGCTTTTGATCTTGCAAATTGTGGGTTTTGTGGCTAGTTTAAGATCCGGCGTGTCCTGTGAAGCACGTTGCCCCATCGGGTTCACCAGCGAGCGGGTAGGTCGAAATGATAAACTCCCGCGTAAGGGATAGGAGCGGAATGCACGGAGTCCCGCAGGGCGAGTACATTATAGCGGATAGCCCGCCCCCCGCATGGGGGATACGCCCTAATATATTAAGGTCTCTTTTCAAATAGTGACAAAAAGTAAATAACTTGCGCAAAGTGGTTAGGTTTTTTATGAAAAAAGGTACTAATGTTTGGAATTAGGAAATTTACGGACGAAAGCCTGGTGTCGGCCATCAAAAGTGGCGGCCGCGAAGGAGACCGGGCGATCAGTTATTTGCTGAACAAAGAATTTGGCAAAATCCGAAATCTGGTAACACAACGCAGCGGTTCGGATGCGGATGCGGAGGATGTGTTTCAGGAGGGAGTAACGGCGCTGATCATGAATATCCGCAAGGAGAAATACCGGGGCGAAAGCCAGCTGAGCACTTATTTGTACGGCATTTGTAAAGGCATCTGGTATAAACGGTTTTTGAAGCAGGTACGCGAGAAAGAACAGAAAAACAGTCTGACGGTAGCAGAAGAGGATCACCTGACGCCGGAAATCAGTTTGATGGACGTAGAACAGCAACAACAACTGGTGGCGCTTTTTGATCGCTTGCGGGAAAAATGTAAGGAGGTACTGCTTTATTGGGCCAATGGCTTTGCGATGCAGGAAATCGCTGAAAAGCTGGACTACAGCAACGCACAAGTGGTGATGAATAAAAAAAATAAATGTCTGAAGCAACTACAGGAATTGATGAAGAGTGACCGGGAGGTGCAGTTGATGGTGGAGGGATTGTAGGTTGAGGCGGTTTAGGCAGATATAGAATGCCTCGTCCTGTAGGGATGTAATATTTTAGGGGGGGTAAAACCGCGATCCTAATAGAATTTGCTTTAGTAATGGACTAATTAAATAATTATGGATGATTCAAAATATACATTCGAATTAATTGAGCAATACCTGGCTGGGGAATTGGAAGGGGAAGCTTTGTTGAGTTTTAAGGAAGACCTGGCCAACGATCAAGCACTGCAGGCGGCGGTGGAGCAACAGCGCAACACCCACAAGGCGGTGGATATCTATGCGCAGATCAGGACCAAGGATCAGGTGCGGGCACTGCATGAGCAAGTGAAGCTGGCCAGGCGACAGCAACGGCGGTTGGTAATTCCCTTGGCGGCAACGATTGCATTGTTGGTGGCGGTAGGACTTTGGTTGTTTGTTGGAAATTCAAGCACACAAGTAACACCGGATGAATTGGTGGCGGCAAACTTCGACTTGTACCCCAACCGCATTACTACGATGGGCGATACCGACTCGCTACTGGCGGAGGGCATGTCCGCCTACGAGGAGCAGGATTTCGAGACCGCTTTGCGCGTATTTTCGGCGATGCCCAATGATTTGCCGGAATCTGACCTGATTCATTTGTATGGAGGTATTTCTTACCTTGGCCTGCACGAGCCGGATAATGGGTTGCTGGTGCTTGGCCGAATAGAGGAGGGCAGTCCTTATCGGGAAGCGGCACGGTGGTATGAGGCATTGGCTTATCTACAGAAGAAAGAGATCACCCAGGCACGCACTATTTTAGAAGAGATCGTGCAGGAAGAGGCCTATCCGGGGGAAAAGGCCCGGCAATTGCTCGACAACTTGCGGGATTAATTGTTTGATTTCTGTAAAAGGGTTAAATTGTGTTTTTTCAAGCACAATGAACACCAAAACCCTGTTATACATATTATGTATCCTTCCTTTTTTTGCTTCTGCGCAAGAGGTTAAAATTGAGTTCTTTACCACCGAAGATGGCCTGTCGGGCAACCACACCAACACCGTAACACAAGATGATCAGGGATTTATCTGGTTTATCAACGACTATAAGATTCATCGGTATGATGGGCGCAATTTTTTGGTTTATCCCGCTCCGCCACCCGAAATACCCGGGAGTGGAGAACGCATCCAATTGTTGGCCAGTTACGAGGATTCTTTGCTTTTTTTTATTGCCGAATATCATGTTTTACTACTCAACCCCAAGACTGGAGAATGGCAGTCCTTTAAACCGGAAGACGAGCACGGGACCCCATATTTATTTCTATTCTCTTATCAGTTGGGCCCTGCTGATATTGTCCTCCATTGTGTAAAAGAAAAAAAAGATGAACCCGTCAGTTTTTGGCGATTTCGCAACAGAAAGATAGAGCCGGTCCCCATTCCGGAATCTATTAAACTTGACGCGCAAGACTTTATATGGAGTGTCATTGATACCCATGACCATACCTATTTATTTCACGAACAGACCCTTCATGTAATCGATTCATCCGGAAGTTATCTTTCAAAAATTTCATTAAAAGAGATTTGTAGCAATTGGATTTATGCCAGTCACGGCAATTTGGGGCCCAACAATGAACTCATTGTCATGACTGATCAATACTTTTTTATTCTCGATGAGTCAAGGCAAACATTTAACCCGCACCCTGCCAATCGATTTTTGTTAGGTGATGAGTTTTTTTTTACACGCTTTATTATTGAAGAGAATGGCAGCATTTGGGCAGGTGGCGTTGAAAAATTGCTCATCTATTATGATGCTGTCGAAGATACCCTTTACAATTTTCAACAAGAACTGGACCAACTGATACCCTATCCCAACGATTTCTATTTGATTTATAAAGACAATACCGGTACCATTTGGGTGCCTTCACGCATGGGCTTGTTAAAGGTTACTCAGCAATCTTCTCTTTTTGCCACCTATTTTACTCAGGCTACAGAAGATTGTAATGGAACCTGTAGCTTTCGGGGAATTTCGGAAAATGATCAGGGTCAGATATATGCTGCCTTTTATAACGGAATCGCTGTAATAGAGCCGGAGAAAAATAAAGGGTATATCAAACATCCATTTATAAGAACACCTTTTGGTTTGCAGGGAGAAGGTGCTAATTTTTGGTTAAATGACGGGCAATTATTGGATACCCAAAAGGACAAAGTGATTGAAATCCCAGGGGCCCAAAATCACGAAAATGATGAAGGCATTTTAACCAAAGATCAGGATGGCGGAATTTGGTGGGTGCACAACTGGTCATTGTTTCATTTAGATCAATTGCCTACAGGGAAAGCATGGCGAGAAGTCCTTTCCCTACCGGTTGAAGGTACTTCATGGGTTGATGCCTTACACTTTGGGAAAAAGAGTGGCAAATTATGGATTAGTTATTCAAATCAGTTATTTGCATATACGCCGAGCACAAATGACTTAATTCGTTATTATACCAAGAATTTTAAACACCCGGTTTCTCGAGTGCTGGCTATTGAGGAAGCGTCAAACGGTTTGTTGTGGCTTGCTACGGATAAAGGGATAGTGCATTTTGACCCCGGTAAAAAAACAACTAAATCCTTTACAGTTCGGGATGGTTTATCAAACGATTTTATCTGTGGATTGCTGACGGAAGGAGATAGCTGTCTGTGGCTCAGCACCAATAAGGGGCTTTCCCGGTTTCACATTGAATCCGAAACCTTCATCAATTTTTATGAAGAAGACGGGCTTACGCACAATGAATTCAACCGAATGTCCTACTATAAAGCAAAGGATGGACAGATGTTTTTTGGAGGTATACGCGGCATCAATGCTTTTTACCCAAAGGAGTTGATGCAAACTTATAGCAGTAAAAATAAATTGGCACAACTAGTCTTGTCAGCTTTTGAGCATGTAGATGAGCGTGGAGATACCATTATTAGGGAATACCATTTTACGAACACTCCACAGATACAATTACATTATTGGGATCGCTCTTTTATCTTTGAATATGCGTTGACCGATTACAACAACTCATCCGAGATTTCCTACAGCTATCAAATGGAAGGGTACGAAGATCAATGGTCGGCCCCATCTCGATTTAATTTTGCCCGTTACAGTAGCCTGCCAGCTGGAAATTATACATTTCGCGTTAAAGCCAGAGATAGTCGTGGACTCTGGCACCCCAGTGAGTTGGCAGTGCAGGTCATCGTATATCCTCCGTGGTGGGCCACCTGGTGGGCCTATTCGCTCTATTTGCTCCTGCTTATGGCACTCGGATATGCCATTTTTGCTTTTTTGAAACGCCGATTGATCTTACAAAATCAATTGAAGTTGGAACAGCAGGAGGCCACTCGCCTTAAAGAATTAGACCACTTTAAAAGCCAGTTGTATACTAATTTGACCCATGAGTTTCGCACACCACTGACCGTGATTCTTGGCATGACTCGCCAAATTCGGGAAGCACCCCAAAAGTATCTGGAAGAAGGAACTACACTGATCGAAAATAATGGCAAAAACCTACTCCAGCTCATCAACCAACTACTCGACCTCTCCAAACTGGACAATAAATCTTTCCAATTGCAACTGCAGCAGGGGGACATTATACCTTATTTGCGCTACGTGATCGAGTCCTTCCAAAGCTATGCCAACGGTCGGAATCTGTCACTGCGGTTTTTTACACCGCTGGAGTCCCTGGTCATGGATTATGACCCGGAACAGATCAAGCAAATACTGACCAACCTGATTTCCAATGCTGTCAAATTTACGCCTTCTGGTGGGGAAATCGACGTCAAAATCACTACAGAAGAGGAAGCGCTTAGCATTTTGGTTAAAGATACGGGAATCGGCATAGCCGCTAAAGATTTGCCCCATGTATTTGATCGGTTTTATCAGGTGGATAGCTCCATTACCAGAAAGGGAGAAGGAACAGGGATTGGCCTGGCTCATGCACAGGAGTTGGTCAGGCTCATGGGGGGGGAGATTTTGGTGGAAAGCATACCGGGAGAAGGCAGTACCTTTGTGGTCTGCCTGCCAATACGCCGGGATGCACCAAACGTCTCTGTGAGTGTCGAAACAAAGACTGGTCTGGAAACAAATTTGAATCTCACGATATTTCCGGCTCACGAAAACAGGACCAAAGAAACGAGTGTAATGCCCCAATTGCTGATCATTGAAGACAATCCTGATTTAGTCATTTATCTCAAAAGCTGCCTGGGCGAATTGTACGAACTGGATGTGGCCTACAATGGAAAAATCGGTATCGAAAAGGCGCTAAAAAACATTCCCGACCTCATTATTAGTGACCTGATGATGCCTGAAAAAGACGGCTATGAAGTCTGTGATACGCTAAAAAATGATGACCGCACCAGCCATATCCCGATCGTTTTGTTGACGGCAAAAGCAGATGTCGCTTCCAAGATCAAAGGATTGAAAAGGGGGGCAGATGCTTACCTCTCTAAGCCTTTTGATAAAGAAGAATTGCTGGTGCGCCTTGAGCAGTTGGTGGAACGTCAAAGAAAGTTGGTGGAACATTTTTCCAGGCCTTCCGCACAGGAACAGCTGCCTGATAATTCGTCACCGGAAACCGCAGAGACTATTCAGGTAGAAAATGTTTTTATGCAAAGGGTATTGTTGATCGTGGAAACTCATTATGCGGATGAAAATTTTGCACTGCCCCAACTGTGTCAGGAAATCGGCATGAGCCGCTCCCAGCTTTTTCGGAAAATGAAAGCATTGGTAGATATTTCTCCCTCTCATTTTATCCGCAAGCATCGATTAGATAAAGCCAAAATCCTGCTGGAAACTACGGACTTAAATGTCTCAGAAGTAGGGTGGGAAGTAGGGTATAAAGATCCTTCCCATTTTTCAAAAGCTTTTCAGGAGGCTTTTGGGATGTCCCCAAGTAATGTCCCCAAGGATTAAACATTCTAAGCGCTTAACAAGGCCTCGTGCAACGAATTTACTGGTAACGGCAACCGATTGACATGTAATTTTGCTGCGTTTGATGGCATTTTTGTGGCATTGACATTAGTGCTTCTAGCCTCTAAAAAGAACCGCCTGGGAGCTAATTTTTGAAACTCCAGGAAGAAAGAAAAACATGACCAAGGTTTGCCTTACTACGTTACTATGCTTACTTTTTTCACCCATTGGTAAGACTCAAAACCTGCTCCCGCCATCGACCGAGCTGCATTTTGAAAGAATTGGTCCCCGACAGGGGTTTTACAATACCTATGCCTCGGCTTTGGTTCAGGACGCCGATCATTTTTTATGGATCGGCACTTCTGATGGATTGTACCGCTATGATGGCATTCGCTACAAAGAGTTTAGGCATAATCCAAACGATTCCACCAGTCTTAGTTGGAATGATATCAACTGGCTGTATACCGATCACTCGGGTACCCTTTGGGTTGGGACCAACGGCGGAGGGCTGGATCGATTTGAACCGGAAACCCAATCTTTTACTCACCTGCAACAGGATCCGGACCAACCCAATACACTATCCGATAATGTGGTTCGGGTAATTGTAGAGGATAGCCATGAGCGTTTATGGATCGGTACAGGAAATGGTGGCTTATGCTTTTTAGATAAAAAAACCGGTTTGATTCACCCCGTGCAGTTACCCCTACGGGAAGCAGACCCAGAGCTGGGCGTTAGGGCCGTTATTGAAGATCGAAAAGGGCGCCTCTGGATCGGTTGCAATCGTGGAATATATCGATGGGATCATCCGGGAAAGCATATTCCCAAGCCCAATGAATTTAAAGCCTTTCTACATGACCCTCACAATCCCAACAGTCCAGGCAATGATTACGTAAAAGCCTTTTTGGAGGATAAGTCCGGTCATATTTGGGTCGGAACGCCGGGTGGTTTAAATCGTTTCGACCCTGAAACGGAGCATTTTACCCGGTTTGTGAAGGATCCACAAAATGCCCATTCGCTAAACGATAATAATATTGAATGCCTCATGCAAGATGCTCGCGGTCAAATTTGGGTAGCCACCAATAATGGAGGGCTCAATCTCTACAATCCCCAAACGCAGCATTTTCAGCACTATGTACACGATAGCCAAAATCTGCAGAGTATCGGCAACGACAATGTAGAAGCAATGTGGGAGGATTATTCGGGTATTGTATGGTTGGCCACTTTTGGTGGAGGCTTGTGCAAATGGAACCCTCGGGTTGAGTACTTTCAGCATTTCAAAGCGGTTCCGGGTGTAGAAAACACCCTTAGTAATAATGTGATTACCGATTTTGCAGAAGACGAGGCGGGTATGATATGGATTGCTACAGAGCGGGGGCTCAATCGTTTTAATCCCCGTACCAAAGAGATCACACCCTATGTGCAATCCAGGGCTTCTGCGGACAAAAGGAGTTTTTTTGAAATCGGTTGTCTGGCGGTGAAAAATGACCATCAATTATGGGTCGGTTCCCGCGAAGGGTTATTTGTTTTTGATCAAAAAACATCTGCCTTTACACTCTGGCAAAATTCGCCGAAAGGCGAGGATATTGATGGCATTGCATTGCTCTACCAAAGCGCCCGTGGCAAACTATGGTTGAGCACCAACCGAGGTGAGTTATACTGTTTTGACCAGCAGACAAATGCCTTTAAGCTGATTCGCTTTCTGGAAGGGATTTATATCAATGCGATATTGGAAAGGGAAGATGGATTACTTTGGTTAGGCACAGCAACCAATGGCCTCTTATTGTACGATCCGCAGCGAGATGCTTTATTATATCCATTTTCTCTTGATGAAAGGCAGGAGGAAGGGTTGCCGGACTTTAATATTATGGCAGTACATCAAGCTATGGACGGCCAACTCTGGATCGGAACCTCAAAAGGACTCTGTCAGGTGCAAATGGGTCAGCATCCGGAGGATTCTCTTTCTATCCAGTATTTTGATGATCAAAACGGCTCGGATGTACCAACCGTACTGGGGCTACTGGAGGACAGCAAGGGCAATTTTTGGATGAGCCATAAGCGCGGCATTAAAATGTTGAATCGGAAGACTGGTGAGTGGTACGGCTATGATTATCTGGATGGACTACAGGAGCAGGATTTTATTGGGCAGGCTTTTTTAAAGAGTCGTACCGGTGCTTTTTATTTTGGGGGCGGCGATGGTTTCAATCTTTTTTTTCCGGATCAAATCAAGAGAGATGAATATCGACCGTCGGTGCGGTTTACGGATTTGCAGGTGTTTAACCAGTCGGTGCGTCCAGGGGGTGAAGGGTCTCCTTTATCGGTTGATATCTCTCAGGCGAAGCACATTACGTTGCCATACATGGCAAAAGTCTTTACCCTCGAATTTTCGGCGATGCACTTTGCTGCACCTTCCAAAAATCAGTATGCTTTTCGGATGAACGGATTTAATGAAAATTGGCAAATGGTTGGCAATCAAGCTACCGCGACCTACACCAATCTTCAACCCGGAAAGTATCTCTTTGAGGTCAAGGCCGCCAATAAAGATGGTTATTGGTCAGAAGGGCCGGAAGAACTGCAATTGACGATCTTACCGCCCTGGTGGGCGACCTGGTGGGCCTACCTAAGCTATTTTTTGTTGATTTATGCCATGGCTTATGTCATTTACACCTTTATGAAAAGGCGGCTCACCTTGAAAAACCAATTGCGCACGGAGCAGGGTGAAGCCATACGCCTCAAAGAGCTGGATCAATTCAAAAGTCGGTTATATACTAATCTGACCCACGAATTTCGCACGCCGTTGACGGTTATCCTGGGTATGACCGATCAAATTGGGGCCAACCCTAAGGCTCATCTTCATGAAGGCCTGCAGCTGATTCGACGTAATGGACAGAACCTGCTCCGCCTGATCAACCAATTGCTGGATTTGTCAAAACTGGATAACCACTCCTTTAAACTACGCTTACAGCAGGGAGATATTATACCTTATCTACGCTATGTGACGCAGTCTTTTCAAACCTACGCCAATGGCCAAAACCTCTCACTCCGGTTCTTCACCACCATGGAATCGTTGATCATGGACTACGATTCCGAACAGATCAAACAGGTTTTAACCAATCTGATTTCCAATGCTATCAAGTTTACGCCGGAAGGGGGGGATGTGCGGGTACATGTGGCGATAAAAGATGAGGAACAGGAGCAACAGTGTCTGTTGATCACAGTCCAAGACACCGGTATCGGTATTTCAGAAGCAAACCTCCGCCATATCTTTGATCGGTTTTATCAGGTAGATAGCTCTACCACCCGGGAAGGAGAAGGCACGGGCATCGGTCTGGCTCATACACAAGAGTTAGTGAAACTGATGGAAGGCAAAATTACCGTACAGAGTCAAAAGAATAAGGGGTCTCTTTTTAGCGTTAGCCTGCCTATCCGAAGGAAAGCTAAACTGTTGGAAGCAACAACGGATCAAGAGCAACAAAAAAGGGACCGCATATTGCCTAATATTTCACTGCCCCCTAAAGTGGCTGCCCACATCCCAACAGGCAGTGCTTCCGCAAAAGGAAATCTTCCACAATTATTGATTATTGAAGACAATCCCGATGTGGTTATTTACCTTAAAAGTTTTTTAGCAAAAAGCTATCAATTAGATATTGCTTATAATGGAGCGATTGGTGTCGAGAAAGCTTTAGAAAAAATTCCTGATCTGATTATCAGTGATGTCATGATGCCGGAAAAAAATGGCTATGAACTTTGCGATATTCTGAAAAATGATGAACGAACCAGTCATATTCCCATTATTCTATTGACAGCCAAAGCCGATCATGGATCTAAAATCAGTGGACTAAAAACCGGTGCAGATGCCTACTTATCGAAACCATTTGACAAGAGAGAAATTTTGATTCGACTGGAAATGTTGGTCAAAAAGCAAAAACAACTCAGTGGTTTTTTTAGCAAAAAATACCAGCGCGGATTTGTTGTCAATGAAGTACCTGGCAGCACCGAAGAGCCCCTTCCCATCGAAGATGCCTTTATCAAAAAAGTGCGCCAGATTGTGGAAGAAAATTATGCTGATGAAGATTTCGCGCTACCGCAGTTGTGTCAAAAAGTCCGCATGAGTCGTTCCCAGCTTTATCGAAAGATGCAAGCGTTGATTGAGACGGCTCCTTCCGACTTTATCCGACTTTATCGCCTGGAAAAAGCCAAAATCCTACTGGAAACAACCCAACTTACGGCTTCGGAAGTGGCCTGGCAGGTGGGATACAAAGATCTTGCACATTTTTCGAAGTCTTTTCAAAATGCTTTTGGATTCCCACCGAGCGCAACCGATAGGTGATTGATATTCAGTTTCTTGCGGTGGTATTTCATTCGCTTCATGCAACGAAAAGACAAAATTTTTTCCCTCGCCTTGCAACGAATTTACAATAGTTTGCACCCAATAGACAAGGCATTTTGGTGCTTTTGCCTGCACCTTTGCACCATACCTGCAACAAAAAA
>CAXHCA010000065.1:0-36325 GCA_964015035.1 uncultured Saprospiraceae bacterium | reverse complement strand
TACAGCAATACGAAGGCAAACAAGTCAAGCTGCATTACTATCAAAAATACAAAGCCATGCCCTGGCAGGGCGATACCAACTATTTTATTGAGAAAGTAGAAGTGGTCAAGTGACCAGGAGGTAAACACATCCGTGGCCACCATTAAACTAACCCATCCTCTTGTGTGTTTAGCTAAGGTTGAAACACCCTCATCATTTTTGATCAATCAATCTGCAGCATGAGACCCAAACAGTTTGGCGGAAAAGTGACCAAAGCCTTGATCGCCCAATATGAAAAATCGCCCAATTGGAGAGACGGCAGCTTTCAGAACATGGAGGAGACCAGTTTAACGACCAGTCTGCTAAAAATGCCGGGCATTATCTACAAACAGCTCACTAATAAAACCGATCGGGCCCCCAAACGGTCTTTACCGATTGTTCCTTTTGATAAAACCGCCTTTCTGGCTCCCGCTGAAAAAGCCCGGATGATCTGGTATGGCCACTCTGTAGTGCTGATGCGCATGAACAATCAGACCATCCTGATCGACCCCATGCTCGGGCCGGATACCACGCCGATTGCCCCGATCTCTACCAAACGCTTTTCCGAAAACACCTTGTCTTTAATTGACGAATTTCCGGAAATTGATTTGCTGATCCTCACCCACGATCACTACGATCATTTGGATTATGCCAGCATGCAAAAGCTCAAACCAAAGACCAAAAAATACTTTGTTGCCATGGGGGTCAAACGCCACTTAATGAGTTGGGGCGTTGATCCTGGGTTGATCACCGAATTTGATTGGTGGGACAACCAGAACTTTGCTAATATCAACATTACCTATACCCCGACCCGTCATTTTTCGGGGCGTGGATTGACCGATCGCTTAAAGTCACTATGGGGAGGCTGGGTGTTTAAAACCACTGCCGAAAACATTTGGTTTAGTGGCGATGGTGGCTACGGCGCGCACTTTAAAGAAGTGGGCAAGCGCTTAGGCCCCTTTGATTTTGCCTTTATGGAATGTGGGCAGTACAATGACGACTGGCGACCGATTCACCTCTTTCCGGATGAAAGTGTACAAGCCGCCATTGATGGCGGAGCCAAAAAAGCCATGCCGGTTCACTGGGCTGGATTTGCCTTGTCGTACCAACATACCTGGAAAGAACCCGTAGAGGCCTTTGTGAAGGCCGCTATTGAGTACCAGCTCGACTACACTACACCCGCACTCGGACAGCCTTTTGATGCGGCTTCAACGATGCGGGAGGAGTGGTGGATCCACTATTGAGCTATTCTCCCGCAAGGTTGAGCAATATTCCGGAGTCATACAACACGGCTTCATTGGTTAATGCTCCTGTTTCCAAAGAAATGCTGTACAAGGTATTTGTTGAATTTTCAATGGAGTTGCTACCTCCACGGCAGATATAAGTGTTGGTTGCCGTATGTATCGTTTGCAGGTAAGGCGAAAGCTCATCAATGGGTAGGTCTTTATCAGACTTGGCCTGTACATTCAGGGTCTCTCCGGACGTTTTCAGTTCCATTAATCGAAACCCTTCTGTGCCATCTGGAATTTCCAAGAAGTAAAAACGATCTTCCTTCGGGTATTTTACGAAACCAAATGCCCCAGAGATATCTTGTTGATCAAGAATAGTCGCCGATGCCTGGTCGAATAAAATCAGTTTGGTCACATCGGCACTGGAGCTGGCATCCTGCACAAAAAGCAGGTCATCACCTTGATTTACATATAGAACGGCTTTGGGCGTGAAATCATCTGGAAAAATCTCATGGGTAAAGCGTTGATGAGCACTGCCATCTTGCAGATTGATTTTCCAAATCGACTTATCGGCGTCGAAGAGGTAGATTTCGTTTTCTGTAGCACCAAAAGTCAAATACTGTGCGGAGTTTACTTTTTTACTTGGATTATCCTGATCAATCATAGTGATGTTTCCGTATGCCAGGGATTCGAGGTTTTGAAAGAATAATCGGAATAGGGATGCCTCTTCGTCGATAAAAAACCTATGGTCGTTTTCGAAGGAGTGCAAACTTTTGGTACCAACCGGTAGCGATAGACTACCTGCCGCCCTACGGGTACCGGCAATGGTGTCGAATATACCTGAGATCGGGTCAATTACGACTTCGTACTCTTCGGTTTGGTTAAATTGGACTTTCCCGTAAATGTGTTTATCCGGGTTATAAGGCAAGCCGGTCGTATCGAGGTTGTCTTTTTTACAGGAGCTAACCCCTAAAACGGTGAGCACTACCAATACAAATAATGTCTGTGTAAATGGATTTTTCTGAATAGTCATAGCATAATAAGGTTTGGTTCTTTGACAAATTCCGTGATTCAAAGTCAATCAAAAATATAAACCAACGCTTCTAAAGGCACTTTTGATTTATATGTTAGCTTGACCACGAAATTTGTCAAAGAACGTAAGGTTTTATATTATATACATAATTGTTGTAGTCTAAGTGCATGTTTGGAGCGCTTAGAAACATGATTTATCGATAAACCGAACTTTGCTACATTGATAGTTACCCTATTAGAACTAATAACCCCTAAAAAGAGAGGGAATTTGCATGGATTTAATGGAGTATAATTTTTTGAAATAATAAAATTCTGCAATAAAACCATGCTTCTTGCAGATCCCGATGATAGTTTGAAAATATCTGATTGATTTCCGTTTGCACGTGGTCTCTATCCCACGGAGAAGGTCGGTCTATTTGTGTAATAGAAAGGAAAAAGAACGTACGTTTTTCATTGCGAAAGGCTTTTTAAAACTTCAAATCTTTAACATCCACCAATTCTCGATGAATCGCCGCAATTACAAGTCCTGCCGTATTTCTGACACCTAATTTCTCCAGCAAGTTAATGCGATGTCCTTCAACAGTTCTGGGAGAAATAAATAGCCTTTCACCGATTTCAGTGGTGGTCATTTCTTCACAGATTAACTGTAAAACTTCCTTTTCTCGTCCCGTTAAAGTCACCTGAAATGGTGTTTTTAATTGTGGGCGACTTTTTTTTACCAGCTTTTCCCGGATTACTTCCATGACTTTTTGATCGTAATAGAAGCCTTTTTTGGCGACTTCCCGGATGCAAGTTTCCATTTCTTCCGGGGTGCTTTTTTTTGCCAGATAGGCGGCTGCTCCCAGTTCCATCATGTGGATGATAAAGGTTTTTGAATAAAAGGAGGAAAGCACAATAAATTTTAAATCTGGATGCTTTTGCTGGATAACTTTGGCCGCTTCGATACCATCCATGTCGGGCATGTTTAAATCCAGCAATAGGATATCGGGTAGGGTTTCAGCCTGGTTCAACTGTTCGAGCAATTCGGTGCCGTTACCGGCTTCGAAAACAATGTTAGCTCCAAAATCAGAGGCCATCAGTGCGATTCCCCTTCTAAATAGGGCTTCATCATCGGCTATTGCAATATTCATGCGCGCGGTTTTATAATTTCAAAAAATACACCTTTACCTAAGGCACTTTCGAACCGGTGAGCCGCGCCAATCATTTTTACACGGCTTTCGATATTTTGCATTCCAAGTCCGGTATGATAGGCGGGCGCAGAGGGGTCAAACCCTTTGCCATTGTCCTGATAGGTTAGTTTTAGTGCCTTATTTCCCATCCATAGTTGAATACTGATTTGATCAGCTTCACTGTATTTTAAGCTATTGGATAATAGTTCTTGCACCATTCTAAAAATGGCCAATGTAACGGTATGATCATCCGGAACGCTTTCGTCCTGACAAACCTGAAAAGCTACGTCAGTGCCGCTGGCTTTTCGGTAGTTTTCGCACAATTCTTCCAGCGCGGCTGCCAATCCAAAACTCAGCAGTGCAGGAGGTAACAGTTCATGTGAAATCTGGCGGGTATTGTCAATAACATTTCCTAAAATTCCTAAAATTTCAGGCAACATTCCAATGTTTTCGGTCGTACGCACCCGGTGCAGTGCAAGATTAACCACATTTAATTTGGAGCCAATTTCATCGTGCAGGTCCCTGGCAATGCGTTGGCGCTCGACCTCTTGCGTCTGAATATTTCCGTAGAGCAGTTGTTCCCGGTGTTTCATTTCCCGTTGCTGAGCCAGCAACTGTTCCGATTGCAGTTTCTTTTGAGAAAAATAAAAGAATAAGATAAAGGTAGACGCAAAGATGGACATGATGACGATGCCGATCATAATCACTAGTATCACCTCGTTTTCCGAAAAGCTACCGTCCATAAACTAACAAAAATAAGGAGAACGAAAATAACATATATCAAGGCATTGATGGCCCAAAAAAGGTTGTGTAGCGATGGTGCTAAATGATTGTCATTCAGGAACCTGGAAGACATGAAGATAAACAAAGTGCTGGAATAATACAGCATCACGGCAAAATTGACCAGGATCAATGCCCGGGGTAAGGGCCTGGCCAAATCTACTTTGCCAAATGCAATAAAAAAATAATAGATCGCTGCCCCGATCAGCGAAATCTGCACCAAGGATTTCGCATTGGAATTAAACCCAGTAATTGGCTCCAGGAAAATGGTATTGGCAATGATCAAAACACTCACTGTCCCTGTCAGTAAGGGGATCGCCTTTTGGGCAGCAGGCTGATCTTTAAGCAAATAGCTGTAAAAGTAAGCTAGAGAAAGCAATTCCAGAAAGGTGTAGATATGTAGCAAATAAAGGTTGGGGAGCCCTTGCCGGGATAAATATACGGAGTAAAATTGTACAAACAGGGTAATAAAAAGGAAGGGCCCAAGTCGCTTTATTTCTCTGGGTAATGACCTAAACTTCCATAGCCATAACAGGCAACTGATCGTTAATGCGACTTGGGTGGCCAGGGTACAATTTTGTATAAATTCTCGGATCATCTTGGCAGGAAGTTAAATGGTAACCGACATTTTACTTGATGTAAGGAACGTTTTCACAAACAGTAGGGCACGGCTCGGTAAAGTCAAAGAAATATTCTTTGTTTTCAGGCCCCACAACGCGAAAAACCAGATCGAATTCATCGTCTTTTATGATGGGATAGACATAGACCTTAGCGCTTTTAACCATGTTATAAATGACAGTATATACATTATACATATGTTCTAACTCCTGATCCGCCAGGGTATAGGCCCGGATTCCAAGGCTGTCAAATCCTACCGCAGCAGCTAGGGACGTATCCTGAATTACATTGTCATAATACCGAGTGATATAATCCCCGTAGTAAGTTCTGAAATTAGCAGAATCAATGGTGCATTTGCAATCAGCGGCCGTCATCTCTAACGATCTCTCGATGGTAGGAGGTGGCGTATACAGAAAATAAGAGGCAATCAATGCGAGGACAAACAGTACCGTCCAAAGGTTGGGTTTTAGGTTCATGTTACGTTGAGTTTAGTTCATGTTTGGAGGTCAAACTCTGGGCTGCAAAAAATGATGCCTTTCGCCAGCAAATCCGACCTCCAAACATGCTCGTAGTTAAAAAATCCGTTCTTTGGCAAATTTCCCCGATGTAAAATCGGGACAAGCTGTAGTCAATCAGGGGATTTGTCAAAGAACCAAATAATTACTGCTGCCAAGATAGCCTGAATTCTCCTTTCTTTCCGCAAATGTATCCGCAATCACGGGTTTTCCCGTGGTATTCTCCGGGAACCTCCTGGAAATAATCATTCGGGGAGTTTTGCCCTTATATCAAGTCTTTCATTATCAGAACTTTGTATTGTTAGTTGATTGGTTAAGCGCAACCCGTCAACAATTCTTAAACGCTAAAACCAAAAAGAATGAAAATTTTAGTTCAATTTATTTTTACGATGTTTTTGATCGGGGCGCACTCCGAGTCATCGTTGGCTCAAACCATTTTCACTCCAGATGCTAATGCAATATATACGCTCCGGTCAAAAGGAGCAGGCATGCAAAACCTGGATGTACATGGCGCAAAAGCGGAGAATGGCACCAATATTTCTCTATATGGTTCTTCAGAAAAAGGTTTCTATAATCAACATTTTCGATTTGTTGATGCCGGTGGCGGTTACTATCGCATAGAGACTACTTTGAAAGTCGGTATGGCCATTGACATTTATTCTGCCCGAACGGCTGACAACTCCAATGCTAATTTGTGGGAAAAGAATGATAATAATGCGCAACGATTCCAATTGTTGGATGGAGGAAATGGGTATGTGAAAATTGTTTCCGCTTTGGGAGACAACCTCTATCTGGGGGTTAGTGATGACAACCGAAATGTAGTGCTGAGAAATGGTGATAAGGGGGATCGGGTGTTGTTTAAATTGAATAGGGTTAAAATGGAACCGGTGGTAGATGTTCACGAAATTCCTCAAAGTGGTTTGGTCGGAAACAACACGCCGATAAAAGTCACGAGTTTCAATGGCGCAATGGGAGGAACCTTTTTATTGGATCTACACTTTTTTACTACCACCTACAGTACCAAAGCTCATATTGTGGCTACCGCAGATTTGGGTCAACAAACCATTTTGGTAAGTAAATACAGTCATTTTGCCTCCAATAACACAAATGATCCTATTGTCGGTAATGGTACTAGTACTGTGACCACCCAATCAGAGGCCTATTGCAAATTTAAATTGTACCTTGATAATAATACGCTTTACTTACAGCAGATCATGAATCCCGCGGGAGGTTCCGGAAAACTCAGGTTAGAGACATCTTCCTGGAAGATGGTTGAATCGAGCCCTGCTCCCATTTTAACCGGAAAGATTACGCTCATCAACGACCCAGAAAAGCAAGAGACCGTCATTGTTGAAAAGATTACAAGCGGGAAGTCAACGCCTGAATTCGTAGGATACCTTTTTCCTGATCAGGCTGGACGTAAATTAACCTTGGATGCCAAAATCGGGGACCGATTTGTTTTTAGAATAGAGGGACAACCAGCCTATAAAATAGATCCATACGTAGTCAGGCAGTTGGAGCAGCGTTATACTGTTAAAATTGGTATTCGTTTTATGGATGCGCGCAATCCATACAAGCGCATACCCAATGCGCAAGCCAGCCGTTATTCTTTCGATATCTTTTACATTACTCCAGAGGCCATCGACAAAAGAAAGGGAAGTAATAAAGAGGGAGGCATGATGGAACAAATTTTTGAAGATTTAAATGATAACGATGTGGATTGGCACCCCTATGATGGGGACTATGCACTCAAAGATCAATTTGAACTGACGGTCCTTGATGAAGGTGCTGGTTCTTTCACTGAAAAAACCAGTTATGGAATGAGTAGCTTTAAAGAGTCTTTTTCTTTCAATATTGGAGTTACTGGCTCCATTCCCGGGATTGGGAGCCTTGCCAGAAGTTTGGGATTGGATACGAGTACCGAAAAAGAAAAACGGCAAAAAAGTGTTTATTCCTTCGCTAGAAAAGATCAAAAAGTGTACAGTATTGATTTAGTCCCTGAAAAAGCCGTATTGCACAGCAACTTTAAACGGGCCATCCGTTCACTGCCTGTGCCTCGTACGATGGTGCAAGATACCAATCAGGCAAAAAGAGACCCGGCTTATGCGGCCTTCAAAAAATTCATTAGTAGCTGGGGGACTCACTACCCTAAACAAACTACTTATGGGGGCTTCATTCTGGCTTATAAGATTTACACAATGGAACAACTACTGGAGGCTGAAAGCCTTGGAATCAAGTATTCTGAAAAAGTTGAAGCGGAGATAAAAGGGACCAAAGTAGGTCGAGAAACAGATTTCTCATCCAATACCAGCGAAAAGTTTGAGAAAATGAATTCTGAACATACCAGCGGTTATATCTACAAGGGAGGACAGGGGGACGATAATTCCTGGAATGTAGGGGATCGTGTACAGCCCACTCATATACAACTTGAAAGGCTACATCATTTGCTGGTAAAACGCTATTTTGATGATAGTGACGGTATCTCGGAAGAGGAACTGAAATTGAAGCAAAAAATGTTGGAAATGGCGCTGACTATTTATATTGGGGCCAATTCAGACAATGGCACCTCATTACGACCAAGGGTATATAGAATCACGGTGAAAAATATTGAAAATACTGGAGCTGAAGACAGATTGAAATTGTATGGCAACATGCAAATTTTTAGTATTAAAGATAACAGTTACATCAATAGCACTGAGTTTTTCCAGCGCGGAGAGGCCAACTATTTGTCCATCAATAAGAATGAAAGTATCAATTATTCAGTGAGCATCAGCCAGATCGTGTATCCAGAGGGTGGATACTTTAATCTCACCCCATACAGGTTTGGACTTGTTAGTATTTTGTGGGACCAGTATAATAATGATAGCGATGCTTATATGGGCCAATTTACTGAGTTCGTCAACTTTAGTGCTATACCTGATAATTACCGGCCTATTGATGTAAAATTAAGATGTAAAACTACAGCATTCAATAACGTGAAGGAAATAGTAATCAATGCGGAAGTAAAGCGGGTTTCATTATCCGGGTTCGGATTTCCTAATTAAGGTCGAAGAGAATTTAGCAGATGTTGTGGAAGTAGGCAATATTAGAATCGGGTGCAGTTGCGATTTGCTCCTTGTAAAAGTGCATGTTTGGAGGGGTGGTTTAGCAGCGAAAATTGCAGGTTTTGGGTTCTCACGAGGCTCATTTTTGAGTGCATCTCGGCTCAGCCGAGACGGACGAAAAAATAGCCGAAGTGAGGTTCCAAAATCCCGGTTTTACCGGGACTGAATAGCTTGCCCGAATATACTTCAGGGACTCCCTCCAAACATGCACTTAGTCTACCACCAGCGTTTCTCGATCCAATTCCTGTTGCACAATATGTTCAGGTAATGCTCGGTGCTCGTACTGCTGATTGCGCAATTGTGGGGTAAAGCCGGCTTCGCGAATCGCATCCTGTATGCCATCGGCCGTAAAACGGAAATTGGCACCCGCTGCAGAAACAACATTTTCTTCGATCATAATACTACCAAAGTCATTGGCACCGGAGTGCAGACAAACCTGTGCGACCTTTTTACCCACCGTGAGCCAGGAAGCCTGGATGTTGGTGATATTGGGCAACATGATACGACTCATAGCGATCATGCGCACATATTCGTCGCCGGTACAAGTGTTGCGGGCGCGTTTGATGCGTTTTAGTATTGTGTCCTCATCCTGGAAGGGCCAGGGGATGAAGGCGATAAATCCTTTTGCCTCGGCGGGCTTTTCAGATTGTACCTGGCGCATATCTACCAGGTGCTGCATGCGCTCTAGGTTGGTTTCAATGTGGCCAAACATCATCGTGGCCGAGGTGGTCAGGTTGATTTTGTGGGCCGCACGCATGATGTCCAACCATTCTTTACCACCACATTTTCCTTTGGAAATCAGACGACGCACCCGATCGCTAAGAATTTCAGCGCCAGCTCCGGGGAGGCTGTCTAGTCCCGCCTCTTTCAGCGCCGTTAGCACTTCAATATGTGTCGACTTTTCCAGTTTGGTGATGTGTGCAATTTCCGGGGGCCCTAAGGCGTGCAATTTTAGGTTGGGGTAGAGCCTCTTTAGCTCCTTAAATAGGTCAACGTAATAGGAGAGTCCCAAATCCGGGTGGTGACCACCTTGCAAGAGCAGTTGCTCTCCGCCAAATTGAAAAGTCTCTTCAATCTTTTTCTTGTATTGATCAATGGTCGTGATGTACGACTCTTCGTGACCGGGGCGGCGGTAGAAGTTACAGAATTTACAATTCGCAATACACACATTGGTCGTATTCGAATTGCGATCAATGATCCAGGTCACCACGTCATTGGGCACGTGGTGCTGCCGCAGTTGGTTACCTACATACATCAACTCCGCCGTGGTGGCTTGTTCAAAGAGAAATACCCCTTCTTCGGCAGTGAGGAATTCGAGATTTAACGCTTTCTGCAATAAGTGGTCAACATTCATACGGCAAAATGATTATTAAGATCAACTTTCTAAAGCTAGCAACAAAGATACACAAGCAGGGTTTATTGAACAACCATGTTTTTCATTTCTTTTTGAAAGTTTAAAAATTATATTTTCAACTTTTCCTGCTTTCAGGCGTTTGATTTTACGGGTTAAGTGCCTATTTTCCTTGAAATTGTGGCATTTATAACAAAAAAGACTTACCTTTGCGCAAGCATAGAAAAAAAGGAGAAGAGGGAACCGTTTGTTCCCTCTTTTTATTGTGTACCCATCAACGTAAACGTGGTAGAAGAAAGAATTACCGACCTGCTAGAAGAAAAATTTCAGGAACCGGATTTTGCAGACTGCTTTATTATTGAAATTAAGCTTCACGCCAATCAAAAGCTGGAAGTTTTTGTTGATAGTGATTCGGGAATGAATTTTGTCAAATGCCAGAAAATCAGCCGTTATCTGGAAAGCTTTATTGATGAAGGCAGCTGGCTAGGTGAAAAGTATACCCTCGAAGTTTCCTCTCCTGGTGTGGAAAGGCCCTTAAAGTTGGCTCGCCAGTACCGCAATAATATTGGCCGCAAGCTGGAAGTAAAGCTAAAGGATGGAACGGTTCAGACCGGCACGCTGATTGCTGCGGATGAACAGCAGATCACATTGGAAGAAAAGGTGAGAGTTAAAGAAGGCAAGCGCAAAAAAACAGAAGTAGTGCAAACTGCGATTCCGTTTGAAGAAATTGCGAAAGCCATTGTAAAGATCTCATTCGGAAAAAAATAAAAAAACATGAAACAGTATAAATATGATTCGCTAACAAGAAAATATAGCGTAATATGAATTTGGTGGATACTTTCTCGGAATTTAAAGCCGGGAAAAACATAGACCGTCCAACGATGGTGCGCGTATTAGAAGATGTATTCCGCACCTTGATTCGCAAAAAGTTTGGATCGGACGAAAACTTTGATGTCATCGTTAATACAACCAAGGGGGACCTTGAGCTCTGGAGGGTACGCGAAATCGTGCCCGATGGTGAGGTAACCGATGACCGGGCACAAATTTCTATTTCTGAGGCCCTCTCTATTGATGAGGACTACGAGATTGGTGAAGAATGTTACGAACAGCTTCACTTGATCGATTTTGGACGCCGCGCTATTATGGCAGCTCGTCAAACGTTGATCTCCCGGATTATGGAGTTGGAGAAAGACGAGGTGTACAAAAAATACATGGAGCGTGTTGGTGAAATTGTGTTGGGCGAAGTACACCAAATTCTCAAAAGGGAAGTATTGGTTCTTGACGATGCTACCGGCAACGAATTGATTTTACCCCGTGGCGAAATGATCAAAGGTGATTTCGTCAGAAAAGGCGATATGGTTCGCGCGGTAATTAAGACCGTGGAAATGCGGAATAATAACCCCGTAGTCATCTTGTCACGTACCGATAATACTTTCCTCGAAAAACTGATGGAGCAGGAAGTTCCGGAAATCGAGGACGGATTGATCACCATTCGCAATATTGTCCGGATTCCTGGCGACCGTGCCAAAGTCGCAGTCGAATCTTACGACGATCGCATCGATCCAGTAGGTGCCTGTGTGGGTATGAAGGGATCGAGAATTCACGGTATCGTTCGTGAATTACACAATGAAAATATTGACATTGTCAATTTCACCAATAACACCAGCTTGTACATCCAGCGGGCACTGACTCCGGCTAAAGTCACCAAGATCGATCTCGATTTGGAGAACAGCCGGGCAAATGTCTATCTGGAAGCAGACCAAGTTTCCCTCGCCATCGGTAAGGGAGGAACCAATATCAAATTGGCTAGCCGCTTGACTGGTTTTGAAATTGATGTGTACCGTAATAATCAGGAGGAAATCGAAATCGATGACGTCGATTTGGATGAATTTAAGGATGAAATCGATGACTGGGTAATCGAGGCCTTGAAAGGAATCGGTTGTGATACGGCGCGTAGCGTACTTGAATTGAGTAAGGATGAATTGCTGCGTCGTACAGATTTGGAAGAGGAGACCGTCGTTGATGTCCTACGGATATTAGCAGATGAATTTGAGGAATAATCGATTGTAAAGAAACCCATTCCTGCACCTACCTGTTAGCAAACCGGATCGAAGTTTTCTATCAAAAGTTACTTAATCCCGGGAAAACTAAAGGAATTTGTAGGAAAGAGTTTCTCACAAGCCGGTTTAACTCTTATCTTTGCATAGGTTTCTTTGAAACAATGGGCAATGACTCTCACAAATGTTGATGATCGTTACTGCCTTTTACTTTTTACGTTCTTTGACAAATCTCGAGGTTAACCTAAAATGTATATCCTAAACGCCTGTCCGTGTGCGCCGAAGCTTTAGCGGATGAGCAAAGAAGTATTGATTTACATTTTAGGTTGACTCTGAATCTCGAAATTTGTCAAAGAACACTTTTTTATTGGTAGCCGAAAGCTTTTGCAATGGACCTTTTTATTTTATTGATCAAAAACAGATAATAAGATATGTAAGGATGTCACCATATTCTAAGCTTTTGTCTGTCTTTGAACGTAGCTAAGAACAAAAATTTATTAATGGAGAAACGTTTAGTCAAGATAGCAAAAGAACTCAATGTAGGCACGGCCACTATAGTTGAGCATCTCACTAAGAGTGGTTACGAAATTGAGAACAAGCCTACAGCGAAGGTGACAGACGAAATGTATTCCGAGTTATTGAAGGAATTCCAGAAGTCTATTGCTATCAAGGAACAAGCTGACCAACTCGTTATCGGTACCAGACCGGCTACTCCGAAGAAAGAATCGGCTCCGGTGCATAAGACCGAAACACCGCCTCCTACTCCTCCGGTGGAAAAGAAAGCCACTACCCCTGAAGAGGAAAAAGCCCCGCCTGCTGAAAAAGCTTCCGAGGAAACACCACGTACCGCGCCCAAATTGAAAATTTTGGGTAAAATTGACTTGGGTGGCCGCCTGAGAGGTGGTGCCAAGGATAAGGATGCTCCTGCTCCCGTTAAGGAGGAACCCAAAGAGGCTACGCCTCCACCTCCCCCTACTCCGGAAAAACCGAAACCAGAGCCGGAACCAGAAGTGAAACCGGAAGTGACAGCAGAAGCTAAGCCTGCTGAAAAGGAAACCAAACCGGAAACCAAACCGGAACCAGAAGTAAAGCAGCCGGAACCAAAACCAAAAGCAGAAGCTGAAGCCGAAAAGACCACCAAAGAGGTGCCTGCGCCAAAGGTCGAAGAAAAACGGGTGGAAGCTAAAAAAGAGGAAAAACCAGAAGTTAAAAAGGAACCAACACCTCCTCAGCCTAAGGAAACGCCTAGACAAGAGGCGAAGCCCGAAGCTAAAAAAGATGAGTCGACTCCTGAATCTGAAGCATCAGAAAAACCAGCGGATGGCGATGAGTTGCTTCGAGCCAAAACGCCTGAATTGCGCGGGTTGAAAATTTTGGGTAAAATAGATACGGATAAATTCAAAAAACCCAAGAAGAAAAAGAAACCACAGGACAAACCTCAGGATGCTAAAGCCAAGGCACAAACCCCCGGCGGAGGCAGCGGCGATAAATCCAATAATGCGAATAACACCAATAATAATGATGATGCCCGCAAAAAGCGGAAGAGAAAACGCAAAAAGGTAGTTGCCGGCCCAGATTCAGGTGCACGCGGAAATGATCGTAGACGTGGTCAGAATGACGGCCGCTCATCCCGCCGCCCAACCTCTCGTGATGAAGTAAAAGAGGTTTCTAAAAAGGAAATTGAAGATAAGATCAAGGCTACAATGGCCAGGATCTCTGGTAAAGGCAAGAAAAAACGCCAGAAAATCCGTCGTGACAACAGGGAGCGCATGCGTGAAAAGCAGGAAGCGCTCGATATGGAAGCACAAAATGACAAGCTGCAGCTGACCGAATTTGTTTCGGTCTCTGAATTGGCTAGTCTGATGGATGTGCCGGTCACGGATGTTATTACCACCTGTATGAACCTGGGAGTGATTGTATCGATCAACCAGCGTCTGGATGCAGAAGTGATTGAATTGGTGGCTAGCGAATTCGACCACGAAGTGGAATTCATCAGTGTAGAGGATCAAGTGGAAGAAGAAGAAGAGGATGTAGATGATCCGGAAGATCTGGTGCCAAGAGCACCGATCGTTGCCGTTATGGGACACGTGGATCACGGTAAGACTTCCTTGCTTGACTACATTCGGAGTGCCAACGTGGCAGAAGGCGAGGCCGGGGGAATCACCCAGCACATTGGTGCCTATGAGGTAAAAGTAGGACCCGATGAGAAAAAAGTAACTTTCCTCGATACTCCTGGTCACGAAGCCTTTACGGCTATGCGTGCACGGGGCGCTAAAGTCACCGACATTGCGGTAATTATCATCTCTGCCGATGATAGCATCATGCCCCAAACGCGAGAGGCGATCAGTCACTCTCAAGCGGCAGGGGTACCCATTGTTTTTGCCATCAACAAGATTGATAAGGAAGGGGCTCAACCAGAACGCATCAAACAAGAACTGGCCAATATGAACTTCCTTGTGGAAGAATGGGGCGGTAAATACCAATCCCAGGATATTTCCGCGAAGAATGGTCAGAACATTGACTTACTGTTAGAAAAAATCGTGTTGGAAGCTGAATTACTTGAGCTAAAAGCGAATCCGGACCGGGCATCGAGTGGGACAGTAATTGAAGCCTCCTTGGATAAAGGGCGGGGTTATGTTACCAAAATGCTGGTGCAAAACGGTACGCTGAATATCGGTGATCCAATTGTAGCCGGAGAACATTCCGGTAAGGTCAAAGCTATGTTTAACGAACATGGCAAACGCATCAAAGCAGCTGGTCCTTCCACACCTGTGCTGGTGCTCGGACTAAGTGGCGCCCCACAGGCGGGTGAGCGTTTTAAAGAGACGGAAAGCGAACAGGACGCGCGGCAGATTGCGGTCAAACGGGCCCAAATCATTCGCGAACAAACAACCCGTGCCACCAAGCGGATTAGCTTGGATGAAATCGGGCGTCGTCTGGCATTGGGAAGCTTTAAAGAACTCAACCTCATCGTTAAAGGTGACGTGGACGGTTCGGTAGAAGCTCTTTCCGATTCCTTGATCAAAATGTCGATCGAATCTGTGCAGGTGAATGTTATCCACAAAGCGGTGGGACAGATCATTGAATCAGATGTATTGTTGGCCTCCGCTTCGGATGCCATCATCATCGGTTTCCAGGTGCGTCCGTCACTTGGTGCCCGTAAATTGGCGGAACGTGAAGGCGTTCAGATCAAAACCTACTCCATCATTTACGAAGCCATTGAAGAAATCAAATTGGCTATCGAAGGGATGTTGGATACGATCAAGGAAGAAAAAATCGTTTGCCAATTGGATGTGCGAAATGTCTTCAAAATTAGTAAAATTGGTACAGTTGCCGGTTGTTTGGTACAGGAAGGCACCATTACCAGAAACACCAATGTGCGGATTGTCCGCAATGGTATTGTGGTTTACCCAACCAAAGAAGGTGCAGTTGGAGAGATTGCCTCACTCAAGCGCTTCAAAGACGATGTCAAAGAAGTCAAGAATGGCATGGAATGTGGTGTTTCGATCAAGAATTTCAACGACCTTAAGGCTGGCGATGTGATTGAAGGCTTCGAGATTGTAGAAATCAAGCAGACCTTGTAAAAGGTGATTGATCAAAATAAAAAAGGGCGCTGGAAGTAATTTCAGCGCCTTTTTTACTTAGCGCGTTGGCCCTTCAGTACTCATTTTTTAGCCTGTTTGGAGGTGGTGCTTTAGCAGCGAAAATTGCAGGTTTTGGGTTCTCGGGAGGCTCATTTTTGAGTGCATCTCGGCTGAGCCGGGACGGACGAAAAAATAGCCGAAAAGAGGTTCCAGAATCCCGGTTTTACCGGAACTGAATAGCTTGCCCGAATATACTTCAGGGACTACCTCCAAAGATGCACTTAGTCAGACAATCGGCTGTAAAACCGTTTCAGGCTCCGATCGAGTTTTGTAACTACCTTGGCCAAGCGTTTATCAAAAGCGACTTCCGGAATCAGAATGCGGTTGAGGGCGTAGCCCAGGCTATTGAGCTTAGCGGCATAAGGAAACGGATTGCTGAGGTCTTGTAGATTCTGATCCATCAGCACGATCGCTTCGGCGCCCGAGGTATTGGACCGATCGGTTCTCCCTAGCCGGGCAATAAGAAAGGATTTGTCACGAATTTCACCGCTGGGTACGGGTTGAAGTTGGGGGTTGAGTAGATAATTACCTTCCTCCCCCGCTAAAAGTGCTGTTGTAGTCGTATCATAGATGATGTAAACCGGGGAAAAGGTGAAATGTTGGCCAAAAGCCGCCGCAAAGGCTGCATTTTCTTCCTTATTCTTGGTGCGGATGGATTCAATCTGCTTTTTGACCCGAGCCTTATCTTTTGCTGAGATATCACTGGCCAAGAGATCTTCCATTGCCTTGATTTTTTTGGCATTGGAAGGAAGCCGGAGAATGAGTACACCGTCTTTCAGGTCTTGAATGGCTTTAACGGCCCGGTTTTCCTGTTCTACACGGGACCGTTCCTGGGCATGGGTAAATTGAATGCAAAAGAACACCAACAGAAGGGTGGATAAATTGCGAAATTGAAACATCTTGACAGCATTGATTCCCTGACAAATCGGGTGGTTTTGAGTGCACATTATGTGGAAATACCACTTTAGCAGCGACCAAACCGATTCTCAAAGAAGGTTAAAGTTTAGTTAAGAAGTTTTAATGCAGTATTAATGTATTTTAGCCGAAGGCGTATTCTTTGGGTAATGTAGAAAAAAATTGTCAAATTTGTGAGCTTTAGTTTATAACACCAAACATTCTTAAAATTGGGCAGTTTTTTGAATAAACTTTCTGATTTTGGAAGCTGCCGACAAAAAACAGGTCGGTAAATCCGGTAAATCCATTCCAATATGCATGTAGATATTGAGGCACTTAATCAGCAGATCTTCCATGACAGTGCTTTTGTAGAAAAGCTAAATGAAGAAACGGGTAAAATTATTGTTGGTCAACATCACATGATCGAGCGCTTGCTGCTTGGATTATTGACCAGAGGGCACGTTTTGCTCGAAGGCTTACCGGGACTGGCAAAAACGCTGGCCATAAAAACGCTGTCGCAGGCGATTCACGCCAAATTTAGCCGTATCCAGTTTACACCGGATTTGCTGCCTGCCGATATCATTGGTACCATGATTTACAACCCGAGCAAAAATGAGTTTTCGGTGCGTAAAGGGCCGGTCTTCGCCAATTTTGTGCTGGCAGATGAAATCAACCGGGCACCGGCTAAGGTACAAAGTGCCTTGTTGGAAGCCATGCAGGAAAGACAGGTAACTATTGGTAATGAAACCTTCAAGTTGGAAGAACCCTTTCTGGTCTTGGCTACACAAAACCCGATCGAACAGGAAGGAACCTATCCGCTACCGGAGGCTCAGGTGGACCGCTTTATGCTCAAGGTCAAAATCACTTATCCCAATATAGAGGAAGAAAGAGAAATCATCCGTCGCAATTTGGCGGGAGATTTTGGCAAAATAAATCCGGTGGTTGATCCGGCAGAAATTCTCAAGGCGCGGGAATCCGTGCGCAAGGTGTACATGGACGAAAAAATAGAGCGCTATATTCTTGACATCGTTTTTGCTACTCGTAATCCTGGTGATTATAACCTGCGCAGCCTTGATCCGCTGATCAACTACGGTGGTTCACCACGCGCCAGTATCAACCTCGCCATTGCCGCCAAGGCGTACGCATTTCTCAAGCGCAGAGGGTATGTTATTCCCGAAGATGTGCGACACATTTGCCACGATGTAATGCGCCACCGGATTGGCTTGACTTATGAGGCTGAGGCGGAAAATGTCACACAGGAAGACATTATCAATAAAGTACTGGATACCGTAGAAGTTCCCTAACCAAAACAATCCTCAAGGATGCTCAATCCATTGATCCTCATACTTATCATTCTGGCTGTTGTCTTGCTTGGATTGACAGCTTACTTCCTGCTCGGTTATGGCCGAGGCCGTGGAGAAGAGGAGGAAAATACGCTGGGGACCACCGCTGAAATCATTAAAAAGGTTCGGAAAATTGAGATCAAGACCAAAGGATTGAGCAAACACATCTTTTCCGGAGAATACCATAGTGCGTTTAAGGGCCGAGGGATGTCATTTAGTGAGGTTCGCAATTACAATTATGGGGATGATGTGCGTAATATCGACTGGAATGTGACCGCCCGAACCGGCGACCCTTATATTAAAATATTTGAAGAAGAGCGGGAGCTGACCGTAATGCTTTTGATCGATATGAGTCGCTCTGCTTTCTTTGGCACTGTTAACCAGTTGAAAAACGAAATTTTGACCGAAATCTGCGCGGTATTGGCCTTTTCGGCCATCAATAATAACGACAAAGTTGGGGTCATCTTTTTTTCCGATCGCATTGAGAAATTTATTCCACCCAAAAAGGGGAAGAGCCACATCTTGCGCATCATTCGCGAATTGCTGGATTTTAAGCCGGAAGGTTCCGGAACAGATATTGGCAAAACGCTGGATTATTTCAACAACGTGATCAAAAAGCGCAGTATTTGTTTCTTATTGTCCGACTTTCTCTCTACCGGTTACGAAGCACCTCTGCGCATTGCGGCCAGACGGCACGATATTGTGGGTATCCATTTGGTGGATCCTCGCGAAATAGAGTTGCCTAATGTCGGATTGATTCGTGCCAAAGATGCCGAGACGGGCAAAATGCGCTGGGTGGATACCGCATTGCGCAGCAATCGGGAACGATACAACGAATGGTACCAAAAGCACCAGGAATATTTTAAAAGTTCGTTTTTGAAAACGGGCGCTGGTGCAGTAACTATTCGCACAGATGAATCTTACGTAAATGCATTACTGAAATTTTTTCAGAAACGAGCAAGTCATTGACGCATGAAAAGACTAGGTTGGATATTGGGAGGTATGTTGTGCGTGGTTCAGCTGATGGCACAAGTAGGCGTGAGTGGAGAACTGTCCAGCGTCGAAATCATGATTGGCGATCAGGTGGAATATCGATTGCATATCGAACAAACGCCCAATGTTCAGATAGAAAATATTGATCTATCTCCGCTGGATACGGTGAAGGGCGTGGAAGTACTCAAAGTGTCTCCCCCGGATACGATCAGTCGAGAACCGATGGTACGCACCCAGCAACGCATTACCCTGACCTCATTTGATTCTGGTTATTACTACCTACCGCAGCTCTATGTTACTTTTGTGCAAAACGGGGTAAAAAGTACGGCTAAAACCAACGAAATTTTACTGACGGTGAATACCTTGCCAGTGTCTACGGACACCGTTCGGTTAGAGCCGATCAAAGATATTATCGAAGAACCATTGAAGTTTCAGGATGCCATTCCCTACCTGGCCGGTTTATTGGCCTTGGTGGCGCTGATCGGGCTTGTCTGGTATTTTACTAAAAAGAAAAAATACGGACAGGCAGAGGCCAAACCCGAAATTCAATTGCCTCCCTACGAAATTGCTTTACAGAAACTGGAAGAGTTAAAAGCAGCCAAACTGTGGCAACAGGGGAAGGTGAAGGAATTTCAAAGTGAACTGACCTTTATCCTGCGGGAATATTTGGAAAACCGCTACCAGATGCGTGCCTTGGAGTCCACTACAGATGAAATTGTCCATGATCTGAAACGCTCCGAGGTGGATCCGGATTGGCATGATCGTTTAAAGACGATGTTGGAAACCGCCGACTTGGTCAAATTTGCGAAAGCAGAACCTCCCATTGAAATACATGCTAAAGCTTGGGAGGAGGTGGAAGCCTTTGTATTGGCCACCAAAAAAATTGTGCCTTCACCGGAGGAGGCCAATCAAGAAGAAGAAGACAATGCTTGATTTTTTTAGAAATATCACTTTTGTCCACCCTGGATTCCTGTGGTTGCTGCTGCTACTGCCCTTGATGGGATTTTGGTATTACCGCACCTATCGACAGTATTATGCTGCCATGAATATGCCTACATTAGAGGGTATTGCAAAAGGTGCGTCCTTGAGAGGTCGCCTGCGTAGTCTATTACCGGTATTGCGGGCATTGACCTTGCTTGGGTTAATATTGGCGATGGCCCGACCACAGAAAATTTTGCAGGAAGAAGAAGTCAAGGCAGATGGCATCGATATTTCCTTGGTCATGGACTTGTCGAGTAGTATGTTGGCTCAGGATTTTACGCCCAACCGATTAGAGGTGAGTAAGCGGGTGGCCAGTGAGTTTGTGGACAAGCGCGAATACGACCGCGTTGGGTTGGTCGTCTTTGCCGGAGAAGCATTTACACAGTGCCCATTGACCACAGATCACGCCATTGTGAAGGATTTTCTAGCCACTTTGCAATGTGGATTGCTCGAAGACGGGACCGCCATTGGCATGGGACTGGCTACGGCCGTCAATCGTCTGAAGGATAGTCCGGCCAAGAGTAAAGTAGTGATTCTGCTCACGGATGGGGTCAATAATACCGGGTACCAGTCGCCGAAGCTGGCGGCTCAAATTGCGAAGGAATTTAATGTCAAAGTATATACCATTGGTGTTGGTTCGATGGGAGAGACCCTCACTCCGGTCAGCCGTAGGAGTGATGGTCGCTATGTATTTGGCGTTGCCCGGGTAGAGATTGACGAAGCCTTATTGCAAGAAATTGCCACGATGACGGGAGGGAAATATTATAGAGCTACCTCTGCGGAAAGTCTGGAGCGCATTTATGCGTCCATTGACCAATTGGAAAAAACGGAAATTGACGTCACCGTTTTTAAACGGCATAGCGAGGAATTTCATCGGTTTGCCCTATTTGGCTTACTGATGTTATTGTTGGAAGTGATGTTGCGGTACACCGTATTACGGGTGATTCCATAAATTAGAATCGATTATGTTTAGATTCGAACATAGTAGTTATTTGTATGCGTTGGCGATCTTACCGATTCTGGCAGCCTTTTTTACGACTGCCTGGTATTACCGCAAGCGGGCGATCAGTCGCTTTGGCAATCCAAGGCTGATGGGGAAGATCATGCCCGATATGTCTCGGTACAAACACACTGTCAAATTTTTACTGGTCATCGTAGCGCTGACCTTTTTGATCGTTGGCATGGCCAATCCTCAATGGGGTACCAAAAAGGAGCAGGTGAAGCGTAAGGGCATCGATCTTTTTATTGCGCTGGATATCTCGCAAAGTATGATGGCGGAGGATATTTCACCGAGCCGATTGATTCGGGCGCGGCGATTTGCCCAAAACCTGGCAGCGCAATTACGTGGAGAGAATCTTGGCGTGATCATTTTTGCCTGTAATGCCTATCTACAGGTGCCACTCACCACCGATTATGCCTTTGTGAACATGTTTTTGGGGTCGGCCAATCCGGACATGGCCAACTCACAGGGGACGGCCATTGGCGAGGCAATTGACCTGGCGGAACGTTCGTTTAAAGAAGACAACAAGAACCACAAAGCGCTTGTTATCATTTCAGATGGGGAAGACCACGATGGCTCAGCAGCGTCAATTGCGGCTGCGGCCAATGAAAATGGCTTGATGATTTTTACCGTAGGGGTTGGCCTGGAATCGGGATCTTTTATTCCCGTCAAGGTAAATGGCCGTGCGGATTATAAGCGCGACAATACCGGTAGCCCTATTCGGTCTAGCTTGAATGAAGCCATGATGGCCGATATTGCGAAGGCGGGAAAAGGAAATTATTTTAACCTCTCAGCTGGTACGGATGAGGTAATTGATGCTTTGAGAAAGCAGATCGACTCCATCGAAAAGCAAGAATTTGAGCAACGGGTTTTTAATGAATACGAGAGTTATTTTCAATACTTTATCGGCCTGGGATTACTCTTATTAATGATCGAATTTATGGTGGCTTTTCGCAAAAATCGCTACCTGGCTGATAAGGATATTTTTAAGATCTAGGGTGATGATAAAATATTGGTCCATACTGATTTTGCTTTTAGTGCCTTTGTTTGTGGCTGCACAAAAGGATCATAAATTGCTGCGAGAGGGTGACCAAAGTTATCGGGAAAAGGATTTTTCGACAGCAGAAGAAAATTACCGCAAGGCTCTGGAGAAGAAGCAATCGGCGCAGGGTAATTTCAATTTGGGCAACTCTATCTACCAGCAAGAGCGTTTTGAAGATGCGGTCAAGCAATACGAAGATGCGATCAATCGCTCACAAAACGATATGGAAAAGGCTTTTGGTTACCACAATCTGGGCAATGCCTATTTTCAACAACAGGATTATGAAAAAAGCATTGATGCTTTTAAAAATTCGCTCCGCTTGAATCCAAAAGATCTGCAAACCAAATACAATCTGGCTCAGGCGCAACGCCAATACCAGATTCAGCAGCAGCAACAACAACAGCAGCAGCAGCAAAACGATCAAAATCAAGACCAAAATCAGGATCAGGAAGATCAACAACAACAACAGCAGCAACAGCAGGATCAACAAGATCAACAGCAGCAGGAGGAAGAACAGCAGCAGCAACAGTCCGGCGATGAGGAAAATGAACAGCAACAACAGCAGCAAAATGCCGAGCAGCGCGAAGAGGATGACCTGACGAAGGAGGAGGCAGAACGCCTGTTGGAGATCATGGAGAATGAGGAACAAAAGGTATTGGATAAAATGCGCAAGGCCAATTCGAAGCCTTGTACTTCGGATAAAGATTGGTAATTGAGAGGTGTTTATGAGTTTTAATGCTGATGCCGATTAGGGAAGAAAGTCCCCGGCGTTATCGGCAGGTACTAAAAAATATATTCATCAACCTAAATAATCGGCTATGAAAAGGTTTTTTTTAACGGCAATGGTACTTGGTCTGGCATTTGGTGCTTTGATTGCTCAGGAAAATGCCCGCTTCACTGTCGAGGTCAGTACCGATTCGATTTTGTTTGGTAATTTTTTTAAGGTGACCTTTACCTTGGAGAATGCAAAAGGCGATCGCTTCGAAGCCCCAGATTTTAGTGAATTCCGGGTAGTGAGTGGGCCTAGCATGTCTTCGAGCTACAGCATTATCAATGGCGAGGTGACCCAGAGTATTGCGTATTCTTATTATCTTGAGCCCATTGATTTGGGCAATTATTACATCCAGCCGGCCAGTATTCAGGCGGGTGAGCAGGTATTGGAAACCATGCCATTGGAGGTAATGGTGGTGCCTAATCCGGATGGTGTCAAGCAAAATGCGGAGCCCTATGGATTGGAGTTTAATCGGGGCAATTTTTTTAATTTTGACACCGATTCCTTCTTTGAGGAATTTAATAAAATGTCTCCCTTTTTGCAACAGCCGCCACCAATGAATGTGGAACCGGCAACACCAAAGCGCAAAAAGCGGAAGACCACGAGACTATAACGTAAATCAATGACGGCGGCGAAATGGTGAGGAAAATACTGACATTGGTATTGATAGCGGGTACAATTTGCACGGCAGTGGCTCAAGGCCAGGTGACCTTTGAGGCGTATGCCGATGCCAAGCAAGTGCTATTGCGCAGCTATTTCCAGGTTAGCTTTTCCATTAAAAATGGAGATGCAGGTCGTTTTTCGCCGCCGCCATTTACCGATTTCACAGTGGTTTCCGGGCCTAATAGAACGGCCAAAACCATGATCGCCAATGGGCAGCGATCGAGTGAGACGATCTATACTTATAGCCTGCAACCAAAGCGGGTAGGAAAATTCACGATTGGATCGGCCACGATAGAATCTGGGGGGCAAACCCTGCGGACCAACCCTATCACGGTGGAGGTTGTTCAAGGGACGGCCGCCGATCCCGATAAGGGGGATGAGGAGGTCTATATTAAGGCAGAGCCTACGGTAACCGAAGCTTGGATTGGGCAGCAAATTGGGTTAGATTATCGGCTGTATACCGCCATTCAAATCGATAATTATAATGTGCTGAGTGAGTCGGAATATCAAGGGTTTTATGCTCAGGATGTCCGCCAGCACGATTCCCGATTGATCCGGGAGGTCATCCACGGGCGACAGTATGCCACCAAGGTGCTCAAAAGAGTGGCCCTTTTCCCACAGCAAGCCGGGGAATTGACCATTGATCCGCTCAATGTGCAGTTGGGAGTGGTGGTCGAAGACAACAGCCGTCGCAATAGCTTCTTTTTTAATAAACAAATAAAGAGAATTCCGGCTGTTACCGATCCGGTTACGATTAGGGTCAATCCGTTACCGCCTGATGCTCCAGCTTCATTTGCTGGTGCTGTGGGAAAATTTAGTATGACCTCGCGCATTGAACAACCGATCATCACGACCGATGATGCCTTGTCGATCAAAATGCTCATTACTGGGACGGGAGACCTGAAACGGGTGCAAATTCCCGAGATTAATTTTCCGGAGACCTTTGAAGTCTACGATCCCAAAGTTATAGATGAATCCAATTCCGAACAAATGGGGGTGATCACCGGACGTAAGGTGATCGAATACCTGGCCGTTCCCAAAGAGCCCGGCAACTACAAAATCGATCCCACTTTTTCCTACTTTGATCCGGATAGTGCAAAATATGTGGTATTGCACAATGCGGAACCCTTTAATGTCACCGTGCGGCAGGGGAGCAAGCGCAGTAAACTACCGACCTTAAATACGGAAAAAACGGTTGCCGAACGCGATATTCATTTCATCAATACACAGCCAGGACTAAAGCGCAAAGGGCGGGTGTTTTTTGGATCTACTGTATTTTGGATACTTGCTGTGTTACCCTTTTTGGCATTGGTTGGTGTTTTTGTGGGGAAACGAGCACAAGACAAGTTACAGAATATCGATCCGATGCTGGCTAAAAGCAGGAAAGCCCGTAAAATTGCATTACAGCGGCTAGCTACAGCAGAAGGGCACCTTCAGGCCAATGACAGCCGGGCATTTTATGATGAAATTTCGAAAGCTTTGTTGGGTTATGTTTGCGATAAGCTGCACATTCCACTCTCCGAATTGACCAAAGATAATGTTAAGTCAAAGCTGGAATCCCTTTCTGTACCGACCGAGCAAATTGAGCGGTTTATGACGATTATTCAAACCTCTGAAATGGCACTATTTGCCGGTATGGACAATGCTTCGGCGATGAAGGAAACCTATGAGCATGCGGTGAGCACCTTATCGGATATTGAGGTGTTTTTGAAAGAATAACCTTGCCTACACTTTCTCCATTAGGGTGCGGAAAGCCACGTATTTTTCCCGATAGCGTTCGTGGTGTGCTTGTTGCAGACGATAAGCATGCTGTTCCTGGTAAAGTTGGTATTCAACCATGCTGTTGCAAATATACTGGATGGCATAGGTAATGCCATCTGTTTCATCCACCCCCAACAGGCGAAACATACGCTGCTCAAGAAACAGCCCCGTATCCATCACTTCAGGAATGTGAACATCTTTCATCCACTTGAACCAATCTTGGTATACTTCGTGGTCGATTTTAACGGTAACGTTGTATAAAATCATAAGCCTTAGACTCGGTTGATTTTAGCGCCCAATGCTTGCAGGCGTTGATCAATTTTTTCGTAGCCGCGGTCAATCTGATTGATATTGCGGATCAGACTGGTGCCGTTGGCGGAAAGCGCCGCGATCAGCAAGGACACGCCGGCGCGGATATCGGGTGAAGTCATTTCGATACCGCGCAACTGAGTGCGGCGGTTTAGGCCAATGACTGTTGCCCGGTGAGGATCGCAGAGGATGATCTGCGCACCCATGTCGATCAGTTTGTCCACAAAGAATAGGCGGCTTTCAAACATCTTTTGATGGATTAAGACACTGCCATTGGCCTGAGTGGCCACCACCAATAGAATACTCATGAGGTCAGGGGTGAAGCCAGGCCAGGGGGAGTCATATACTGTGAGGATAGAGCCGTCTATAAAGGTATTGATGGAATATTGTTCCTGGCTGGGCACAAAGATATCATCGCCGCGAAATTCCATTTTGATGCCCAGTTTTTCAAATACACTGGGAATGATGCCCAATTCGGGAATTTGTACATCCTTGATGGTCAGAGCCGACTGGGTCATTGCCGCAAGGCCAATAAAGCTACCTACTTCGATCATATCGGGCAGGATACGGTGGTCGGCACCTCCAAGCTGGTCCACGCCTTCAATGGTCAATAAGTTGGAACCCACGCCCGATATTTTGGCGCCCATCCGATTGAGCATGCGACAGAGTTGTTGCACATAAGGTTCACAAGCTGCGTTATAAATCTGAGTAGTCCCTTTGGCCATCACGGCACCCATGACCACATTGGCGGTTCCGGTAACGGAAATTTCATCCATCAGGATATAGGTACCTTTCAGTTTGGGGGATTCAATGTAGTACATACTTTGTTCTACATCGTATTTAAATTTCCCCCCCAATTTTTCAAACCCCAGGAAGTGTGTGTCCAATCTGCGTCGGCCGATTTTATCTCCACCGGGTTTTGGCAATACGGCTTTGCCAAAGCGACTCAGGAGAGGTCCTACCAGCATGACAGAACCACGAATGCGGCTGGCCTTTTGCCGAAAGGCATCAGAAAGGCAGTAATCTACATCAATATTGTGGGCTTGAAACCGGTAGGTATGATCATCCAGACGATTCACTTCTACACCCAGGCCCTTGAGCAACTCAATAAGCATCTGGACGTCCCGGATATCGGGAACATTGGAAATGGTTATCGGTTCAGCAGTCAAGAGGACTGCACTGATAATTTGGAGCGCTTCGTTTTTTGCTCCCTGCGGAGTGATGGAACCTTCCAGGCGTTGGCCCCCCAACACCTCAAATGCGTCCGTTAGCATAGCTGATTGCTTTACTTTCTTCTTCTTCCTTTATAGTTGCTATTGTTATTGGAGCGCGATGAGCGGCCTTGGTAGTTCGAACTCCCGTTGGTTTTCTTTCTTCTACTGTCTCTACCTCCTCCACGACTTGGGGGGGAGGAAAGATTTTCGATAGAAGCATCGTCATCCATGGTCAGTTTGCCACCGGAGAGGGTTTCCAGGTCGTTCTTGATCACCTCATCACTTACGTAATGCTCTTTATTCCAGGTACGATAAGCCAGCTTCATATAAGAGCCAATAGTAGCAACGAAGCCATCTCTTACCGGGCCTTCTTCCATTTCCAGGGCTTTTTTGATCAGGCGTTGCACATTATTTCCGTAGTGACGGTAGCGTGCTTCAGACGCTGGATAAGGAATTTTCTCCGGCTTTTTCTCCGCCTCTTCCTTGGTAGGTGCATGCCCGCCGGGGACCTTTACATCCAATTCATAGTTGGCAATGCGGAACAGATGCTTCCAAAGTTTTTCTTTATAATCATCCATAATCTTGTTCTGCGGATGCATTTGCATCATCAGGTCCAAGATACGTTCTACTAGTGCTTGGCGGTATTCAGGATCTTCAATGGTCTTGGCATAATTGACCAGGTTCTGCACGTGACGTCCATATTCTGGGATCGCTAAATTTTCCCGTGAGGAGTTGTACTCCATATTATGCTCATTCATAAAAAGTATTTTAACGCTCAATGGCCCCGAAGGGTCTTTTTTATTAGGTTTTTGAAAAGAGATCCTTTGAATTAGTCGGATTTTTTCAAAAAGAATTTCTATTCTACGGTTACTGACTTGGCCAGGTTTCGTGGTTGATCTACGTTACAATTGCGCATAACGGCAATGTGATAAGACAACAATTGTAGAGGAATCACAGAAAGTAGTGGGGTTAAGGGCTCCTCTGTATCAGGGATTTCAATGGTATGATCAGCCAATTGACTGATGACGGTGTCTCCTTCGGTAACGATTGCAATTACAAATCCTTTGCGGGCTTTGACTTCCTGGATGTTGCTGACGATCTTGTCGTAAGCACTTTTGTTGGTCGCAATGACAATAACTGGCATGTTTTCGTCAATCAAAGCGATAGGACCATGCTTCATTTCGGCGGCAGGATACCCTTCCGCGTGAATATACGAAATTTCTTTCAATTTTAGTGCTCCTTCCAGCGCAATCGGGAAATTATAGCCTCGTCCAAGGTAAAGTGCATTTGGGCGATCTTTAATTTCGCCGGCAATGTACTCAATTAATTCGTTACGTTCCATCACCTTTGCCACTTTGGCAGGGATATTGGCCATTTCATTGAGCAATAGTCGGAAATAAGATTCAGAAATTGTACCGCGTTTGTACGCAATGCTCAGCGCCATCATGGTCAGCAGGGTCACCTGGCCGGTAAAAGCCTTGGTAGATGCTACGCCTATTTCCGGTCCGGCATGGATATAGGATCCGGCATCGGTCATACGCGCGATGGAAGATCCAACCACATTGACAATGCCGTAAATCAGTGCTCCTTTTTCTTTGGCCATTTCCAAGGCAGCAAGTGTATCAGCAGTTTCACCGGATTGAGAAAGGGCGATGACCACATCTTTTTCCCGGATAATTGGATTGCGATAACGCAATTCCGAAGCATATTCCACTTCTACGGGAATGCGAGCCAAATCTTCAAACAAGTACTCTGCGATTAGTCCGGCATGCCAAGAGGTTCCACAAGCGGCAATGATAAACCGGTCCGCATTAACAATGCGATTGGTAAACTCATCCAGACCACCGAGTTTGATCCAGCCCTCTTCGGCGTTCAAGCGGCCACGCATACAGTCGGCAATGGTATCGGGTTGCTCGTTGATTTCCTTGAGCATGAAATAATCGTAGCCTCCTTTTTCCAGCATTTCGATTTCCATATCGAGCTCATGGATAAAGGGCGTGAGTACTTCGTTATCGATGGTTTTAATTTCCATTTGACCATTGCGCGTGACTACCGCGATTTCTTCATCGTTAAGGTAAACCACTCGCTTGGTATGTTCAATGATGGGCGTAGCATCTGAGGCGAGGAAATATTCGCCATTACCGATGCCGAGCACCAGCGGACTGGCCTTGCGCGCACCAACCAACTTACCGGGATCTTTTTCATCCATTACCACAATGGCGTAAGCCCCAATCACCCTTGTCAGGGCAATGCGTACCGCTTCTTCCAGTGGCAGGGTATCTCTTTTTTGAATTTCTTCAATGAGATGAACCAATACTTCTGTATCGGTTTGGCTTTGAAATTGATGACCTTCTTTTTCGAGGGCCGTTTTTAGCAAAGCATAGTTTTCGATGATTCCATTGTGCACCAGGGTAAGTCTACCATTGCCACTAATGTGCGGGTGGGCGTTGATATCATCTGGTGCCCCATGGGTAGCCCAACGGGTATGACCGATACCGATATGGCCATCTCTGGAACGGTTTTCCATGAAATTTACCAATTCCTGGACCTTACCTTTCTTTTTGGAAACGGTGATACCATTTTCTAGCAAAGCTACTCCGGCGCTGTCGTAGCCCCGGTATTCCAGGCGTTTTAAGCCGTTGATTAGGATTGGGTAGGCCTCTTTTTCACCTACGTAGGCAACTATTCCACACATGATTGGGGTGTTTAATACGGTGATGAATTATGTGTTGATAGGAACTATGGCTTTGTGTAGTACAATTTTAATTTGATCGGAAACTCTTGGTGATTAGCACCATAGAGGACTACGCGGTTAGCTCTTTCCGCACGGGGGAACGCCGAAAAGTACAAAAAATTTGGCTCAATTCCATCAATCATGTCCTGAAAATGCGCAGTGATGTTTAAGTTATAATAATCGGGCTGTCCATTTGCTCCTGCCACAACCACCCCACCAAGTGAAGCCGGGAGGTTACTGGAGCCGAAAGTAACGTCAGAAATAGCCCGTAAATCGCCATCGGCATTGGGGCGCAAAACAATCAATTGTTCTACCGGAGCGTACTTCATAGGATCATCACCGGTTACGGTGGCCAGGCTAAATTCCAGCTCGGCTTTATTGATAATCAGGCCCTTAAGGTCTTCTACCGTCGGGAAATCTACACGAGTATATAGTCCTTCCATCGATTGGATAAATACCAAACTATCCTCGGCGGTGGCGTTGTCGATAAACGGTTCTACGAATGCACCGGTCGGATCGTTGTCAAAAGTCGCAATCTTGGCACTGTAATCATTGATTTGAAACTGGTATTGGTCTACAATCGTATCGACGTGGTAGTAGAGGTAAATGCCTGCAATCGGGTCAACAGCAGATAAGCTTCCAAAGTCAAAAGCGATTAGGCCATCTGTTTCTTTTGTAGGACTCAATTTCAGGCCGTTGAAATACTCTAGGAAGGTACTATCATTGGTGTAAACCAAAGTATCGGCATCAATAAATCGCTGTCCGAATGAAGCAGGTAGTGGGATGCGCAATTGAGGAAAACTCAAGGTGTCTTTTTCACCATCGAAGTAGTAATATACTTCGGTGCTATCCAGGTTGGGCACAAATTCATATTCGGTGATAACTTGGTTGTCGATGTTAAAGCTGGCATTGGAATAATATTCTTCCGATTGATCGATGTCATCCATAATTTCTTGTAGTTGGATGCCGAAGGTTTGGTCAAAATTGCCATAAAAAGCATTGGAGTCGTAGCGAATGACTAAGACTACAGAGTCTAGCATCGCGCCCTCGAAATCGGGATACAGAAGAGAAATACCGTTAGAGGCCCGCTGCATCCTTGGCTGCACATAAAGTTCCGATTTGGACCGGCCAAAAACCGGATCGACGAAGTCTCCAAACAGGAAAGCACCCAATTGCAGATCGATCTCTGGCGAATAAGTTCGGACGGTATCCCCTGCTTCTGTGCTAGATTGGAGGGAGAGGGTGTCAATAAACCCTACATTAATCTCATCTTCTTCCAATAAGTCAGAACCGACCTGGGTAGGGTCAGTACAAGAAGGCAAACCGAGTCCTGCAATTACGAGGAACGTAAATAGCCCATAAAAAAGCTTTCTCATGCTTTTCTTAATATTACAGTTAAATAAATAATGGTTCTTCGAAAACGCTTAGAGTATGTTTGGAGCGGATTCTATTTGAAAATCAGCAGATTAGGTTTTTTGCTAAGAGGTCAAATATGAGTCTCGGCTGAGCCGAGGTGAATATTTTAGCTCAACTCCAGGTTCCTAATTTGTTGGTTTTCAGCAGGAGCAAGCTCCAAACATGCTCTTAGTGCTATCCAAAAGGAAACCGAGACTTTTGCATTTTGTCATGCATCTCGGTTTCCTCTTGGTCGACACATTCTATCGATCAAAGAATAGTATTGAAGCTTGGGGAGACACGCTCCGGATAGGATTAGCCTTCTACTTTTTCTTCAGCCAGCAAACTCTGGTAAAACTCCAGGTAAGCGGGAAGATAATCCTCTCCTTCTGTTTGCAATACCGGTTTAGCGGCAGCATCCAATGTCTCCTTAACGGAGTCGGTAGAACTTTCGCTGCCCATAATGATGGCATCTGCATAGGAAATTGCACCTTCGTGCAAGGTTGCCCCACTACCATTTTGGTATTTGCCCAAATCTTCAGGCGTTAGGTTATTGATTGAAGCCTTTGATGCAAAAGTATCACTAAAGGCGTTCCCCATCGTCTTCTCATAAACGGAATAAATCACTTTAGATTGTTGAAACAACGGTTCCGTTTTGTAAGCGGTACGTAGGTAGAGCGGAATGAGGCTTGTCATCCAGCCGTGGCAATGGATGATGTCAGGTGGCCAACCAAATTTTTTCACCGTTTCAATTACCCCTTTGCAAAAGAAGACCATCCGATCGGCATTATCGTCAAAGGGATTTCCACTTTCGTCTTCAAATAAAGCTTTGCGCTTGAAGAAATCTTCATTATCCAGAAAATAGACCTGCATTCTGGCCTCTGGAATAGACGCTACTTTTATGATTAATGGAAAATCGTCATCGTCAACAATAATATTCATTCCGGAGAGTCTGACTACTTCATGTAGCCGGTGCCTACGTTCGTTAATGACACCGAAACGAGGCATCAAAATCCGGATCTCCATTCCTTTCTCTTGAACGTATTGGGGCAATTTACGGGCAATTTCACTTACCTTGGTGAGCGCAGTGTACGGTTGCATTTCCTGCGTTACGATCAGCACTTTCTTTTTATCCATAAAGCCTAAAAATAGTTAACTAAATATCCTTGACTTCTTTATGCAAGGAATAAGGCTGCAAAGGTAGTAAAAAACAGTGACATTTCCCTATTTATCAATACCTTATTGGTCTGTTAATAAAAACAACTATCTTCGCGTATTGGTTTTCCAGATTGTGAATCTATTCAAACGAAGATGTACCTCTTTAAGAAAGTAAGCGACCTTCAGCACTACCTGAAAAATGCGGTTAACTCCGCTCAAAACCTGGGATTTATACCAACAATGGGGGCACTCCATGAAGGTCATCTTTCCCTGATTCGATTGGCAAAAGAAACAAATGCATTGACTGTTTGCAGCATTTTTGTCAACCCGACGCAATTCAACGAGCAAAATGATCTGGCTCGTTACCCCAGAACTCCTGGTAAAGACATTCAATTGCTCGAAAAGGTTGGTTGTGATGTACTTTTTCTTCCGGAAGTTGAGGAGGTTTATCCTGCTGGCCTCGATACCAAGCTACAACTTGACCTGGGAGGATTGGACCAGTTGATGGAGGGGTTGTTTCGACCTGGACACTTTGTAGGCGTGGCGGAGGTGGTCAAGCGATTATTAGATATTGTGCAGCCCGATCAGCTCTTTATGGGCCAAAAGGACTTTCAACAATTCACGATTGTTAAACAAATGATCGACCAACTCGGTTTACCTATGGAATTGGTCATGGGACCAACAGTACGGGAAGAAGATGGACTGGCCATGAGCTCGCGCAACCTCCGGTTGACGGAAGAGCAACGCCAGCTTGCGCCTAAAATATACCAGACTTTAGTTGCAACCCGGGAATGGCTGGAGGAAATGCTTCCAACGGAAGTAAAAGCAAAAGCCATGCAAACGCTGGAAGTACCGGGACTGAAGCCCGAATATTTCGAAATCGTGGATCGGGAGACCCTACAGCCGATTGACAACTGGGCCGGGCAGAAAACAGCCGTGGCTTGTACGGCCGTTTGGGCCGGAGAGGTGCGACTGATTGACAATTTCCTGCTAGACAAGTAGATTTCTAGTCAACTAAATCGTGTTTTAATTGGTTCTTTGATAAAACCCATAATTTGCCAAAAAGGATTTTATTTTGTTTTCTTGTCAAAAATGTAGCATTTTTGCGACAAATTTGAACTGAACAGATTTTTTACAAAATTTTATACTTCTGCATCATTATGATGATTCAAAGATTCAAGTCGAAAATTCACCGGGCGGTGATCACAGAAGCTAACCTCAACTATGTGGGGAGCATCACCATTGACGAGGACCTGATCGATGCGGCGAACCTTATTGAAGGAGAGCGAGTACAGATCGTCAACAATAACAATGGAGAGCGGCTGGAAACCTACGTGATCAAGGGGGAGAGAGGTTCCGGGGTGGTGTGCTTAAATGGTGCAGCAGCCCGCCGGGCCCAGGTCGGTGATGTGGTGATCATCATTTCCTACGCTTGGATGGAGGTGGAGGAAGCCAAGCAATTTGAACCCGCTGTCGTTTTTGTCGATGAACAAAATCGGATTCAATCCTAAATATACCCAAACGACGACCTTATGCAGTCCAAAAGCTAAAAATTGATATCTTTGCCGGCCAGTTATTCCGGTATTTACCATTTGTTTCAATGCATTTGCTTTGAAGAAAATCATCATCAATTTTTTAAAGTTTCTACTTTTTCTGAGTGTCGGTCTGGTCATTCTGTATTTTGTCTATCAAAAGCAGAGTGCGGCCTACCAGGCAAGTTGCGCCGAACGAGGTATTCCCACTGAGGAATGCAGCCTGATCGGCAAAGTGATCAATGATTTTGCTTCCGCCAATTACTTCTGGATTTTAATGGTGCTGCTCGCATTTACATTGAGCAATTTAAGTCGAGCCATCCGCTGGAATATGTTATTGCGCCCCTTGGGGTACCAGCCCCGTTTGAGTAATGCCTTTTTGACGGTCATTTTGGGTTATTTTGCCAATCTGGGATTGCCCCGCCTCGGGGAGGTGGTGCGTGCCGGTACCATGGCCCGTTATGAGCATATTCCGATGCAGAAAGTAGTAGGTACCATTGTGGTGGATCGCACCATTGATGTGATCAGTATTTTGATCGTGAGTGGGCTGGCTGTGTTGCTGGAGTATGATACCATGTGGCAATTTATCAATGAGTATGTCAACCTCTCGGAAAAATTCGGCGGAGGGACGTTAATTTTGGCACTTGGTGGATTTGGTACCTTGGTTGTAGCGGGACTCTATCTTTTGCGCGAGCGCATTCAGAAAATGGCCTGGTTTCAAAAAATTGAAGAGATTCTCCTCGGTTTCTGGCAAGGTATCAAGAGTATTGCCCAATTGGAACGCCCCTGGTTATTTGTATTGCACAGCATCAATATCTGGTTGATGTATTTCTTCATGACCTATCTTTGTTTTTTTGCCTTTCAACCTACGGCGCACCTTTCACCACTGGTCGGACTTGTCGTATTTGTCTTTGGTGGTTGGGGCATCGTGATCCCTTCGCCCGGAGGTATGGGCACTTACCACTTCTTGGTGCAAACCGCCCTGGGTATGTACGGCATCAGCGGTGAAGACAGCTTTTCCTTCGCCAATATTGCCTTCTTTTCGATTCAGCTCGGATGTAATGTGCTGATTGGATTGCTGGCATTGTTGCTCTTGCCTTGGCTTAACAAGGACTATAAAGGAGCGGAAAAAGTGGCGGTGGCGTAGGGGAGGCTCCCTTTATGCTTTTGCCTTATAACCAATTTAGTTCATGTTTGGAGGTCAACCTTTGGACTGCAAAACACAGTTTTTGGAACCTCTTTTTAGCTGTTTTTTCGTCCGTCTCGGCTGAGCCTCGCGAGAACCCAAAATCTGCAATTTGCAGCCTGAATGATTACCTCCAAACAAGCACTTAGTTTGCTGATCATTTGGCATGGTGTAGCGACTCATATCCGTATTTATTTCTCCAACTTCCTGCCCGTCTACGATTATTTTTTGCCCCTTTTTAAGTTCAGCAATTTCTGTTCCACTTCCATCGATGTCCATCAATATCCTAAAAATCACGTTCTTAAACAAAAATGGTTCTTTGACATATTCCGTGATTCAAAGTCAATCAAAAATATAAACCAACGCTTCTAAAGGCACTTTTGATTTATATTTTAGCTTGACCACGAAATTTGTCAAAGAACGACAAAAATCAATAACATTGTAAAGGTCGGGCTAAACAAAAAGCCCGCAAAGAAACAAAATCAGTTCTTTGCGGGCTCTGTACCTGGTGGGCATCTTTTATTTAGCCACCACTACTTTCTGTGAACTCACGCCACCTTCATCTTTCACGATGAGGTAGTAAGAGCCACTGCGCAGACTACCCAGATCGACGTTCAGCGTATAGTCGCCGGGTTGCTTATTTTCGTTGAGTAGTACTTGTACCAGATTGCCACTGTCATTGTGCAATTCGATGCGGATTTGTCCGGCTTTGACAACTGTATAATCCATTTGATTGCTACTTACAGCCGGATTTGGATAGGTGGTCACTTTGGTCCAAGCCTGACCGGTGCCGACAGCCGGAGTTTCCCCTGGTGTGGCATTCGGGTCCATCAATAAAAAGTGGCCGTATTTCATTTGCTTTCCAAAGTGGCGGGCGTGATCTCCTTTGTGGTGTTTGCCTTTACCCTTTTTACCTTTAAAGTCTTTTCCTTCAAACTTTTCTCCTTTCGGTGCCTCTGGACGGTACTTTTCGGCGATAGCTTTCATCTCAGCTTTCCATTGTTCCTGTTGTGGTGCAATTTCCTCCATCAACCCCTCGATGTCGTTCTGGTATTTTTCCACTAAAGCTTTCAGTTGCTCGCGTTCGGCTTTGTGTTCTTCTTTGAAGCCCTTCATTTTGTCTTTGTCAAAATTGCGAGGGCCTTCCCCTTTCTTCATTTCCTTTTTCATCGCCTTACGTTTTGCGTGTGCCTGTTCAAACGAGGCGCGCAGATCAGCAATAGCTTTTTGATCATCGGCGCTGATTTTGGCATCCAGTTTGGTGCGTTGCGCCCGTAGTGTCGGCATCATTTTTTCTTCGCGATACTGGTGCATTTCTTCGCGCAAAGCCTTATGATCTACCTTATCCATGCGTTCCTTGTGCGCCTTGTGAACTTCTTGCCTTTTCTCCTTGAGTATGGCCTCCTGCTCATCGGTCAGGATTTCCTGCATTGCGGTTTTATGCTCCTCCATCAATTGATGCATCGCTTCACGACGTTCGGAGGGAGCCTCAAAATCAGTATCCTTCAACTTTTGCATCGCGGCTTTTTGTTTAGCCTGCAATGCTGTAATTTGAGTCTCTTGTTCAGGGGTAAGATTGAGGTCTGCTTTGAATTTTTCAATCATGTTCATGCCTGAATGGCCTCTGTGGTTGCGCTGTTGTGCAAAAGCAGTCACCGTCAGACCAAGCAATAACATCAAGGTAATCCCTTTTAATAAATTTTTCATCGAGTTCATTTTTTGGGTTCTTTGACAAATTCCGTGATTCAAAGTCAAGCTAAAATATAAACCAACGCTTCTAAGTGCTTGTTTGGAGGTAATCCCTGAAGTATATTCGGGCAAGCTATTCAGT
>CAXHCA010000064.1:0-36535 GCA_964015035.1 uncultured Saprospiraceae bacterium | reverse complement strand
GCTTTGTATTTTTGATAGTAATGCAGCTTGACTTGTTTGCCTTCGTATTGCTGTAATTGGTGGTAAACATCATTGTCCCACACGGAGAAGTTCCAAATATTGCCCACCAAACCAGATTGATTGTCGGCCTGTATGCCACCCAGGTTAAGCTGACCTTCGTAAGTTTTAAACATCACGCCCTTACGGGAAATTTTGATTAAGGTGCCGGCACGAGTACCATCGCTGAAGGTCCAGTTACAAACCCAAAAATAGCCGGCCGTTCCAAGAACGGCCAGGATGGAAATGCCAACCAGAAATCGCTTGATAAACCCGGTTACCTTTTTCCATCCACTTAACATGACTTGTTTAAACTCACTCATGATTACATTTATTTAGGCGGTAGGTTTTAATTTTACATACCATCACGCTATTGAGCGTCTCTGACGCGAATCATGGATCCTCCCTGTCTGCACCATCAATCTCCGTGTCCATACCTCCTCTACATATGCAATGACCGATTATCAGTGGCAGCCAATGCCGCTTCCTTAAAGGCTTCTGCATAGGTCGGGTGCGCGTGGCTCATGCGGGCGGCATCTTCGGCGGAAGCCCGGAACTCCATCAACGCAACAGCTTCAGCAATGAGGTCGGCAGTACGTGGACCAACCATATGTACGCCGAGGATTTCGTCGGTATCTTTATGGGCCAGTACTTTGATCATACCTTCTGTATCCATACTGGCACGGGCACGCCCCAGTGCTTTAAAGGCAAATTTGCCTGATTTGTAGGGGATTCCCGCCTCTTTCAGCTCATCCTCCGTTTTTCCCACACCGGCCACCTCTGGCCAGGTGTAAACTACTCCGGGAATCAGGTTGTAATCGATATGTGGTTTTTGTCCGGCAATTGTCTCTGCCACCAATACCCCTTCTTCTTCAGCTTTGTGTGCCAGCATCATACCGCGAATCACATCGCCAATAGCATAGATGCCGGGCACCTTGGTTTCCAAGTGATCGTTCACAGGGATGCGACCTTTGTCGTCCTTTTCAATGCCTACATTTTCCAAGCCAAGATTGTCGGTATAAGGCCGGCGACCGATAGCCACCAGACAGTAGTCCGCATCCAGTTTGAAGGTCTCTTCGCTATCGCGTTTTTGTACTTCAACGGTCACGCCATTGCGCTTGGCTTTGACGGAAGTCACTTTGTGCTTTAGGTGGAATTTCATGCCCAGTTTTCTCAGGGCACGCATCAACTCTTTACCACAATCCACATCCATCCCCGGAATAATGCGATCCAGAAATTCCACGACTTCAATTTCAGTTCCCAAGCGAGCATAAACGGACCCCAACTCCAATCCAATCACGCCACCTCCGATAATGACCATTCTTTTGGGCACTTTATCGATATTCAGCGCCTCAGTAGAAGTAATGACCCGCTTTTTATCATAGTTAAAAGCCTCCGGTGTGACCGGTTTCGAACCGGTGGCAATGATTACTTTATCCGTTTCTATAACTTCATTACTGCCATCTTCTTTGGCAATATTAATGTGATGTGCATCTTGAAAACTACCGTGGCCGGTAAAGACATCAATCTTATTTTTCTTCATCAAAAAATCAATGCCTTTCGTGGTTTGCTCCACCACTTCGTTTTTGCGCTTGATCATCTGCGGCATATTCACCTTCAGGTCCTTGAGATCAATGCCATGTATGGAAAATTTTTCCTTGGCATTGTGGTAATGCTCAGAGGAATCCAGTAATGCCTTAGAAGGGATACACCCCACATTCAGACAAGTTCCGCCCAACGTATTGTAGCGTTCGATGATGGCCGTTTTGAGCCCTAATTGAGCAGCGCGGATGGCAGCAACGTAACCTCCCGGGCCCGAACCGATTATGGTCAAGTCGTATTTCATTTATATTCGCTTTTTCAGTATTTCAGATGATGGATTAATGCTTATTTCTTATTGTTATTGCGTCGATTATTGCGCCGGCGCGAATTGCCACGAGGACGATTGTCGCCTTCTTTCTTTGGCGCATCTTTCTTTTCAGAAGATTCCTTATTGCTCGTTTTCTGCTGAGTGGGTTTACGAGCCGACTGTTTTTTGGGTTTTTCCCCACCTTGCCGGTTCGAACCTCCTCCTCCCTGAGGGTTGCGCTTTTTTCTTTTTTTCTTGCGACGTCTTCTTTCTTCCGGAGGTAATTCTACTGCTCCGGTTACATCGCCAAAATCGACTAGCTCATCTTCTCCATTTTCGTCGGGAATGGTGTAATGGGCTTCGCCCAAGCTGGATATCTTTTCTCCCTTTTTATTCTGCTCCAGTAGTTCAATCACTTTCTTCACGTGCAGGGTATACACCTTGCCACGCCCCTTACCGGAATCGTAGACGTAATACATCAATTGTTTAAAAATATCCGTCTTGATCAGGATCGCCTGTCCCGTCTCGGTTTGTAATTTTTCCGCGTGTCTGGGGAAATGTTCAAGGGCATCCAGATAGGTATCCAGCTCGTAATTGAGGCAACATTTCAAGCGACCGCATTGCCCCGACAGTTTGGACTGGTTGATGGCCAAATTCTGGTACCGGGCCGCCGAGGTAGACACCGATTTGAAATCCGTCAACCAGGTCGAACAACACAGTTCCCGACCGCAAGATCCCAATCCACCGATGCGCGCCGATTCCTGGCGGGCTCCGATTTGGCGCATTTCAATTTTTACCCGGAATTCTTTGGCAAAATGACGGATCAATTCTCGAAAATCAACCCTTCCATCAGCCGTATAATAAAAGGTAGCTTTGCGTTTATCTCCCTGATATTCCACATCACCCACCTTCATGTCGAGGCCAAGCGTGCGGGCAACCGCTCGCGCGCGAATCATCGTCGGGCGTTCCAATTCCCGTGCTTCCTGGAGCTTTTCCAGGTCACGTTCATTGGCCCGGCGAATGACGCTAAAGAGAATATTGTCCTCATTGGTTCGCTTTTTACGCATTTGTAAACGCACCAATTCTCCCGAAAGGGTGACCCGGCCTACATCGTAGCCCGTCCCGGCTTCCACCACGGCCATATCGCCAGTCATGACCCGGTTAAAACTTAAATTGCGGAAAAATGCCTTGCGGGAGCCATTTTTAAAACTGACTTCCACATATTCATAAGGCTCGGCATCTTCCAGTTCCAAACTGGACAACCAGTCGTAAGTATTGAGTCGGTTGCAACCACCAGAGGAACAGCCGCCATTGCTGCGACACCCCTTTGGTGAACCGTTTTCTGTTGTAACAGAACATCCTAAACATCCCATCTTTTCAAAATTTTCTGGTGGACGTTGACCCCACACTCCGCTCTACATGCATCAAACACTCCTTTGCCGTCAATCGTTTTCTACGTATCTGCTGTCTGGCTTATCCTTCCACCGCTTTTCGGTTCAGAGGGTCAAGCCTGTTGAGTTTTGGCATTTGCAGGGTTCAGATCCTTGTGATTTCGTTTCAACAATTTATTCATCTGTATCGATGTATCTAAAAACAACACCTTTGGGTGTGCATTACGCTCTACGTAATACGAACAATCCGTGAGGAGTTGTACAATCCTTTCCAGCTGATCCATTTCAATGACCTTGATCAAGTTTTGTGCCGTTTTGAGTTCATTTGGCCGCAGCCGAATCTGGTCATTCCCGGTCAGTTTCAGCACCATGTATTCCCGCATAAAATGCAGGGCATAGGTTAAAAAATACTTCTGGTTTTCGCGGCCCAGCGTGGCAAATTCATCCACCCAGGCCACCAGTTCTACTCCATTGCCTATGTAACACTTGCGCATCCAATCCAGGAAGAGCGACGCATTGTCGTTTTCCTGATTATTGGCTAGCTGCAAGGCTTCATTAAAATCGCCATTAGCCAGATGCGCAACTGCGCGTGCCGTTTGAAGATCCAGCTGACGGACTTTGATCAGGCCTTCCACGATCTCATCATCGGATAGGGCATTGATCTTGACAATCTGGCAACGCGATAAAATGGTATTCAAAATGAGTTCCTGGTTTTCCGCCACCAAGATGAAGATTGTATCTTCTGGTGGTTCCTCAATGAGTTTGAGCAGGCGATTGCCTTCTTTACCCAGGTATTCCGGCAACCACATGATCAATATCTTATGGCTCCCTTCAAATATTTTCAGACTTAATTTCCGAATGATAGCACCGCATTCTTCCTTGTTGATATTGCCCTGCCGGTTTTCTGCGCCAATCGATTGTAGCCACTCATTGGCAGTGAGATAAGGGTTTTCCTCCATGCATTTTCTCCACTGAGGAAGAAAAGAATCACTGGTTACATTGGTACCAACCGTGGGATAGGAAAAATGTAGATCAGGATGAATCAAACGATGCGATTTGGCGCAGCTGACACATTGGCCACAGCTATCCACACCTTGGCGGTTTTCACAGAGAAGGTATTGGGCCAGGGCAATGGCCAATGCCAATTTTCCACTACCGGAAGGCCCCAAAAACAGCAATGCATGCGGAAGGCGGTCGCCCGACACCATTTGGTGCAGCATCTCCTTGACCCTTTCTTGTCCGATGATATTGCTGAATGCCATAGCAATCGATTCCGCTATGGACTCCGATACATTATTTACTGACCCAATCGAGAATTACTTCATCAATCGGGCTGACTGAGGAGGGATAATATTTGACGAGTTGCCCGTCTTCGTTGAGTAAATACTTATTAAAGTTCCATTTTACTTCGCTATCCATCACACCATTTTGCGCTTGCCGGGTAAGCCATTGATATACCGGATGTATTTCCTGGCCCAAAATTTTCACCTTGGCGGCAAGCGGAAAGCTCACCTGAAACCGGTTGGTGCAAAACGACTTTATTTCCTCATTGGTCCCTGGCTCCTGACCGCCAAAATCGTTCGACGGAAAACCTATGATGACCAATCTATCATTAAACTCCTCATAGAGCTCTTCTAATTGTTGATATTGGGAAGTATAGCCACATTCTGAAGCTACATTCACCACCAACATTTTTTTGCCCTTGAAGGTAGCAAAGTCTATTTCATCTCCCTCGATGCCCTCTACCTTAAATTTATGTATCGAGTCCACTGATTAAGTGTTTCTGTTTATCAAAGGTAAAAATACACAAATTATTAGGAATGTGACTTTTTTTCTGTACTCCGTCTGAAGAAGTAGATGAACAAAAATCCTCCCGCAAATACGCTCCTCCTTTATTAAATTTATTTTTTATAAAAATTACTATGAGAAAGGTTATTACATTCTCAATGGCATTGTTTGTGCTATTGGGAGGTGCTAAGGCCACCACATTTACAAGTGTACAAAACGGCGCTTGGAACAATCCTAGCACTTGGTCTCCAAACGGGATCCCACAAGTCAATAGCTGGCCCGGCGATCGGGTCATCATCGGCCACGAAATCACATATTCCGGCCACCTAACCTACGGTACCGATGCTTATCTGACCATTATGGGCGGCGGCAGTTTGGCCATTTCGGGCAACTTTAATGTCTCCAGCCAAGGCAATTTGATGGTACAGGCCAATGGCAAATTGTCTTGTAATAATTTTACTTACACCGGACAAGGTGTCGGTTCATTTAGTTCAGCGGGAACGCTGGAAGCCGTCAAGCTCACCATTCTCAACCATTCCAATGCGTTCACCCTTTCGGGAAATACCAACATTGGCACACTAAAAACCAATAATGGTGGCGGGTTGACCTTGAATAGAGGAACATTCACCGCTACAGAAATGGATTTAATGGGTGGTGGTAACCTAAAAAACAATGGAGCTGCTATCTCTACTGCTAATATCATGGCCCTTAAACAGGGATTCATCATTGAACTGGATGGTGATGGAACGATTGCAGCTGAAACCGTTGACTTAAAAGGCGGTTCTAAAATCGTAGGTACTGGCACCGGTGGGGTACTGACCTATACGAATATCAGTATGCAGAATGGAACAAAGGTGATTTGTGCCAACAACCTTTGTGAATACGATCCCAATGGAGGGGTATCCGGAAACACCCCTCCCTCACCCATTGATCTGGAGACGGGGTCGCAGGTGGTTTTGCCAGTAGAATTGACCGTCTTTGCCGGCAAAGAGCACAATGGCAATATCCTATTGTACTGGACTACCGCCCAGGAAATCAATAATGACTATTTTGAATTACAATACAGTACTAATGGCCGCTCTTTTCAGGTTATTGACAAAATTGCCGGTGCAGGTTTTTCCACTACCCCGATCAATTACCAATCGGAGGACCACCAGGCTGAATCAGGCGTTAATTATTATCGCCTCCGCCAGGTAGACTTTGACGAAAGTGAACACTTTTCCGCCGTAATCACCGTAACTTTGTCGGACCAACAAGTTTCTCAATTGGTACGGCTGTGGCCAAACCCAGTGACAACCAAGATTCATCTGGAACGCTCTAGTGAAACTGCGCAACCTTTTGTGCAATTGATAACCACCAACGGCCAGATCATGCCCATTCAGGTAGCGTGGAATGGTACTTTCGGTGAGATTAATTTTTTGAATACCTTGCCGAGTGGCCTTTACTTTCTGAAGTTTGAAGGAGAAACACATCGGGTCATGGTGGAGGGATAGTTTAGAGATGAGGTTTATATAAATGTGAGTCAATGATTCGCCTCAGAGATGCGCACCAGCGAGAAGGAAATTGATGTGGTCATCGTGCATGGTTATTTTGGGATATTGGATATTCCTTAGTGCATGTCTGGAGGTAGTCCCTGAAGTATATTCGGGCAAGCTATTCAGTCCCGGTAAAACCGGGATTTCGGAACATTTTTGAGTGCGTCTCGGCTCAGCCGAAATGCACTCAAAAATGAGCCTTGCGAGCACCCAAAATCTGTAATTTTCGCTGCTAAAGCATCACCTCCAAACAAGCACTTACAAATCATGCACCCTAAAACCTAATAAATACTTATGGACCAGCAACTGGTGGAGATTAAGGCATTGCATTTTTTTGACCAGGTGATTTCTGCGACGATTAGACGTGGTGAACTGGTGGCAGTTATTGGGCCAAACCGGTCGGGAAAGACGACGCTGGCAAAGGTGTTGTGGGGGAAGATGCCCGGGTATGAAGGACAAATCATTCGGCATATTGATGCTTCACGCATGGCTTTTTCTGACTATTCTGCCAATAGCGTGAAATTTCACTATGCCGATTTCTATTACCAGCAGCGATATGATTCCAATTCGGCCAGTGTACAGTGCATTGAGCAGTTTTTGGACTTTGATGCCAATGACGAATATCACAAAGCCTTATTCCGTAAGGTACTTTCCGAAGACATTTTACAAAAACAACTGATCGAACTATCGAGCGGAGAAACGCGAAAGGTTTTGCTACTCAAAAACCTATTTAAGCCGGCCGATTTGTTTCTTTTGGATAATCCTTTTACCGGTTTGGACCCCCATTCAGCCAATACTTTTATCCAAATTTTCCAAGAAATCACCCGCAATTTTGGCAAAACCGTCGTGTTGTTATTAAATGACAACGCCTACCAAATATCTTTTGATGTAGTCATCACTTTGAAAGGGCAGGAAACCGCAAAAAGAACAAGCAAAATTGCTATTCCGAATATTTTTTCTACCCCTAAAGCTGATTTTAAAACAGTTTTCCAAATCAATAATGCTCATATCCTCGCCGGAAAAAAAACCTTGATCCATGAGGCAAGCTGGACGATTAAGAAAGGGGAAAAATGGCTTTTGCGAGGCAAAAATGGTGCTGGAAAATCGACCTTGATGAGTCTCCTCAATGCCGACAATCCGAGTGCTTACCGCTTGGGCATCACGCTATTCGACCGGAAACGCGGAACGGGAGAATCCATTTGGGATATCAAAGCAAAAATTGGATTTGTATCTCCTGAAATCCAGCAATACTGGAATTTGGCGCATCCGGTAAAAAACATCTTGCAATCGGGGTTTACGGATACCATCTTCCTCAATCGAAAACTAACGAATGCCGAACGGGAAAGCTATGAATTGATCGCCAATTTTTTTGGTTTAAAGGATATGGAAAATGAAGCACTGGGCCATCTCTCATCTGGAGAAAAACGCATGGTGATGGTGGCGCGTGCCCTGATTAAAAACCCACCCGTATTGATATTGGATGAACCGTTTCAAGGCTTGGATCAGACCAACTTTCAGTTGCTGCATCGGGTGCTCACCCAATGCGCCGATGATCAACGAACCATTATTCAAATTGCACACCTGCAATCTGAAATACTACCAGTGATACAACATCTGGCTAAAATAGAGGGGCAGGAATTAAATCTGGAAAGGAATTTTTCGGATAAGTAGCTATAAAACCGTCTCGCGGGCCACCTTCATCGGAATGCTGATGCACTTCTTTTCCATATATGACAGCATACGTTCCATTAATTCTCGGGTGGATTCGTCAAGCGTTTCCACTTCCTTGCGAAAAACCTCATTGACAGCCTTGGCTTTAATCGCTTTGATCTCCTGGGGCACTTTGCGCATCGCTATTTCTAGTTGGCGCTGCTTGAGCAAGGAAGGAAAAGATTCGAGGTACACCTGTAACATCTTATGGGCATGCTTGATTTCCTCTTCGCGGAAAGCCAAGTTGACTTTTGCCAATTGGCGTAGACCTTCAATTTCGATGTATTGCATGGTAAAGTTTTCGACAACAGCGGCTTCCACATTATAGGGAATCGCCAGGTCGATGACCACTTTCACATCCGATTCACCCTGCAACAATCGGGTGTATAACTCGGTGGTAATGATGGCTTCTGTAGCACCTGTGCAGACAATCATACAATCAAAACCTTCCGTATAACTTTCCAAATCGGTCAGTGAAAACGCCCGCCCATTGAGCATCTCTGCCAATTTTTCGGCCTTATCTACGCTACGGTTGAAGATGCTGATATTCTCAAACTGATGTTTTACCAAAAATTTAGCGACCAAGGTATTGGTTTGTCCGGCACCAATCAATAAAATGCGAGCATCTTTGTCCAGATGAGCCTTCATCATTTTTTGTACAGCAAGAGATACTATCGATACCGGCTTATCGCCAATTTTGGTTTTGGCATAGACTTCCTTGGCGGCAATTACCGCTTGTTGAATCGCTAGTCGAATATGATCTCCGGTTAATTGCCAATTGTAACAACGCTCGTAAGCCTCTCGAATTTGCCCCAAGATTTGGCGCTCGCCAACCACCAATGAATCGATGGAAGCCGCCACGTCAAGCAAATGAGCTATTGCGTCGGCGCCCTCTAATAGTAAGACTTTTTCTTCGATATTTTCGAGCTGGTGAAGCGGCAGCTCCGGATTGACCGTTTGTAGGAAATGTGCAGCAAAAGAATGGTCTAAAACATGCGGAGTAGAAAAGAAGTACATGACCCGATTACAGGTAGACAAATAAAACAACTCATCAAGCGAGAACTGAGCCTTGATGGCATCGAGTCTCACTTTAAGTTCAGCTTCAGTCTCCGTCTTAATGACGAAGTCGCCAATTTCCTCTAATCGCGTATGGCGATGGGTAACGGTCAGTATCTTTAGATGTTCCAGCATGATTTTACCAGTCGTAATTATTGGATACAAAAATAGTTGACCGCATTGCGCTTTATGTCATAAAACTGTAAACAACAATAAACTGGAAGGTATTTGGAGAAAATCTAAATAACTGATTTTTCGGAATATATTGGCCCAGAGCCAGATCATTCCCAGAGCAGGTTACTCCTCAGCGTTTTGCTTTTGCTGCTTGTAAGCGGCTTTCAGCAATTCATGACGACGTTGTACTGAAGGCTTGGTGAAATGTTGACGCTTACGCAACTCGCGAATCAACTTTGTTTCGCGGTGTTTACGCTTGTAGCGCTTGAGTGCTCTGTCAATATTTTCTCCTTCACGAACTTCAATAATTAGCATAAAATAGATTTATTTTGTAAAAAAACACCACAACCGATCTTTTGTCAGGGACAGTATATACAACTGCCGATGACTTATATTCATCTGGACAATGGCTAGAATTAGGCTGAGAAAAGTGCTGTTGAAAACTAAAAAGAAACCAATTAACGAGAATGGAATTCAAGGTAATTAGAACAAATAGGCTAGCGGTGCACTTTAATGCTTAATAATAAAACGCAAAGGAAGGTAAAATAGTTGGGTAAACAAACGTTTAAACGGGATTTCTGGGGGATTTCTGCCAAAGCACTGGATTAATCGGTGTGTCAATGACCGCACCTACTGCTGCGCCAGGGCACCAAGTATGCCAATCGTTGATTTGGTTTTGGTTTTCAGGCTGCTTCAATCGCGTCTCCTTTTCCATATAGATAATGGTCATGACCTTGCGCGTTTGGCCGGTCGTATTGGCCCCTGCCCGATGGAATATCCACCCCGAATGAAAGCTGATTTCGCCCAAATCAAAAGATTCAATGATATGCGGAAAATCGCTGACGCGCAGTTTTTTATTTAAAAATGCCTCGCTCTCATCCCCAATTTGCAAATCGCGTCCCTCCTGGATAAGATGACTGCCCGCGCTAAACTCCAGAGGCCCCATTTCCAAAGGAGTCGCTTGTAAGGGAATCCAGGCAGTCACCGTATGATCATTGGAAAGTGGCCAGTAATATTGATCGGCATGCCAGGGAGTAAAACCACCGCCCGCTTCCTTGTACAAGGCTTGATCGTGGTATAAGCGGACGCCATCCACCTGCATCAAATCTGCTGCAATTTTAGCGATCCGTTGGCTAAAAACCAGCGGTTGAATGGCCTCATCCTCGCGCCAGAGATTCATCAATTGTAGAAAAGCTTTGCCATAAGTATCTCGTTGCTCCAATGGCACCGACACCTTATTCAAGGCATTCACGCGATGGGTAACCACTTGATTAAAATGCGCCACCACTTCCGGACTCAAGACCTGTTTGAGCTTGATAAACCGGTTTTTTTGATAAAACCGGACCTGGTCGGCGGTCAAAGAGTAGGGTTCGTTCAGCTGATCGAGAAACATGTCTTGAGGTTTTAATTTCTACAAAAATACTCCCCGGTGCGACCATTCTCTTTCTTGATTTTATCCAAAACTTTGCATATTTTAACATTGAGATAGACTTTAGCGTGAATTATCGTTAAAAAGCAAGCAGTTGAAGCCTCAACTTGAACCCATTGTCTTACCTGGCCAGGATACGTCATTCCGATATTTCACCCTGGAAGTACCGGGATTTGTATCATATTGGCATTATCATCCCGAGTTGGAATTGACTTATATTCACTCGGGGCAAGGGCTTCGGTTTGTGGGAGACCACATTGCGGCTTTCCGTGCGGGAGATTTAGTTTTGTTGGGAGAAAATTTACCGCACAACTGGGCCTCCGCCAGTGAAGATTCCGGAGAGGAGCACATTGCTTATGTCCTGCAATTTTCCAAAGACCTATTTCAGTCCTTTCCGGAATGCCAGACTTTGTTAAAGTTATTTACCACAGCCCAACGTGGGTTGCATTTTCATCAACCCGATCCGGCTTTGCTGCAACAAATGGAAATACTCTCTTCCCTGCCGCCACTGACCAGATTAACCACGCTACTTGACATTTTGCATCAACTCACGCTCGACACCAACTATCAGTTATTATCCAGCATTGCCTACAATGAAAAGGACACCTACTCCAATCATCGCAGCCGCATATCTGAAGTAATCAGTTATATTATTCAACATTGTGAACAGCCACTTTCTCTGGATCAATTGGCGCGATTTTGCGGCATGACGCCCCCCTCATTTTGCCGGTGGTTCAAACAATCGGTCGGCCATCCTTTTGTAACCTATCTCAACACCATGCGCATTGAAAGAGCTTGTCAATATCTGCTACAGACGGATTGGCAAGTAGCCCAGATTGCCTACCGCTCCGGCTTTGAAAGTGTGAGCCATTTTAACCGCACCTTCAAGCAATTCAAAAAATTATCCCCGACTCAATACCGGGAAAAATGGAGTGGAGTATAAAACCCCTTATTTTTAACCTAAAAAAGGCCTTATGATTAAAAACCTGCTCTGTTGTATCGCGGTCTTACTAGCTGCTTGCTCTACGCCTCAGAAGAGCTTTGACAAACAGAATTACGGCCGCGCTTTTGAGCTAGCCCTGGCAGCACTTCAACGCAATAAGTCCGTAAAAGAAAATAAAACGATTCTCAATAAATCGCTCAACGAATTGATCAAAGAAGGCTTTACAGAGGCCGGTCAAAAGAAAAACAGCACTGATTTGCGGGACAAGGACCGTGCACTGAAAATCTACGAAAACTTGCAGGACAAAATCAAGGATGCAGTGCCCTTCATCGGGCAGGAATATGCGCCACAGTACGAACAATTGCAAGATTTTGCGCTTGACGTTCAGAATGAATTATATCTAATCTATTTGCAAAATGGCCTGAATCAACTCAATCAGGCCATCGATCAAAAACAGAAAAAATTGGCTCAACAGGCTTACACCAATTTGTAAGTTATTATTTTTGAAAGATCATTCCGTCATCCATGTTGCACCGGCTGACCAAAAAATTGATGGGTTCCGCGTTTGAGCTGCTGATCGTTGATGACAATGCAGAGCGGGCAGAAGTATTATTGCAAAAAGGGGTACAGGAAATTCAACGTATTGAACAATTATTGACTGAGTTTAGCCCGGATTCAACTACCACCTTGCTCAATCAATCTGCCGGTAAAAAGGCCGTTCGGGTAGAACCAGAGGTTTATGCATTGATACAACGTTGCTTACACATTTCCAAGCTCTGTCAAGGCGCATTCGACATTACTGTTGGGCCTTTAAAAAGGCTGTATAATTTTAAACAAAAAACCGTTCCTTTCCCTGATAAACAGACGATTGAACTGGCGCTGGCCAACGTAGGCTATCAACACATTCATCTGCAGGATGACTTTCGGGTTGAATTGAAGGTCCCAAAGATGCACCTCAGTTTTGCGGCTGTGGGCAAGGGATATGCGGCGGATCAGGTGAGAAAACTTTGGTTGGCCTCAGGTGTTCAACATGGAGTAATCAACGCCAGTGGGGATTTGTCGGTCATTGGTCATCGGCCAGACGGCGAGTTGTGGAAGGTGGGCATTGCCCATCCGGACCAACCGGAAGAAATGCTATTTCATCTACCTCTGGAAGCAGGATCGGTGGCAACTTCGGGGGATTATGAGCAGTTTTTTGTAAAGGATGGCATTCGCTATTCCCACAATCTTAATCCCATGACCGGATACCCCTTGACCGGCATCAAAAGCGTCACCATTTTCAGTCCCAGTGCTGAATTATGTGATGCACTGGCGACCGCCGTATACGTCATGGGCGTGGAGGTAGGCCTGCATTTCATTAACCAATTGCCTCAAACCCATTGCCTGATCATTGGCGAGCAAAATGAGGTTTTTCATTCAAATGATATTAACTTGACCTATGCCTATTAATTTCCTGTTAAAAACCGCCTTTTTACTCCTGCTCACGTCCCTGTTACTCCCTTCCTGTCAATCCGTTCGTCCTTACCAGCGCATTTATCTCAACGATAGCGAAATGCAAATGGGCGCTTCATCCAATAAAAACTTTGAACAATACGTACAAAGTATCCGGGAAGGGGCAACGCCTCCGGCAAGTGGCAAGACGAGTGGGGGCTGTGGGTGTAATTGATTATTGGGAATATGAGGTTGAGGTTGAGCGTTGAGGAGGCGTGGATGTAAGACGAACGTTTTTTTATTGAGATGACGTTTATTGAAATACGGGGTTAATGGGGTAGCTAAGTGCTAATTCGTGTATTATGAAAAAAATATACCTGGCGATTGGATTGATTATGTTATTTCTGAGGGGTAAAAGCCAGCAGGAGGATAGTACCTTTCAAAAAAAGGAAATTCCGAAAACAGATATTGAGTTGGTTTTTTCTTATTACAATCAGGATGGGGAACACTCGGCAGTAACGGGGGGCACAGGCACAGAGGAATTGACCGTTTACGCCCCGGGTGTAAAATGGAGTCGAGCTCTGAAAAACAAGCAAAAATTAAGCATTCAGGCGGGGAGTGATTTTATCACTTCTGCCTCAACGGATAATATTGATTTTGTGCGCTCTTCGGCGTCCATGCACGATGCTCGATCTTACGCAAATGTCAATTATGAACGTCCGTTAAAAAAGACGGATTTGACCTGGGGCATTGGCAGTGGTTTTTCACTGGAATCTGACTATTTATCGTTTCCATTGAAGCTGTCTATGGTGTATCAAACACCGGACCAACTGCGGACGTATGAAGTCTCGTTTCAGGCATTTTTTGACGACTTGCGCTGGGGAAGGCTTGATGTAGATTACAAACGACCGGCGTTGTTGGTATATCCTATTGAATTGCGGACACAAGAGTGGTCGGATACTTATTTGCGCAATTCATACAATGTGCAGCTGGGATTGACACAAGTGATCAACCAACGGCTCATCGCGGGTGTGTTTCCGGCAATTAGTTATCAAAAAGGCATTTTATCGACGCCTTTTCACCGAGTTTATTTTAATGATGAAACCCTCAAGGTGGAAAGGCTACCGGGAGAGCGGCTGAAATTGCCCATCGGTTTACGGCTAAATTATTTTCTGGGCGGGCGCACCATTCTGAAAGGGAGTTACGGGTTTTATTGGGACACGTTTGGTATCGTCGGGCATGGTATCGAACTGGAAACAGCCATTAAACTATCGCCGGTATTGACCATTATCCCTTTCGGGCGAATTTACAGTCAATCATCCGCCGATTATTTTGCCGAAACCGGTCAACATTTACCGGAAGCGGCGTACTATACTTCTGATTATGATCTATCGGCGTTTCAATCTTACAAGGCCGGTATTTCCGTAAGGTATGCTCCATTGGATTATTGGACGCGTGAATTTTTGTTTAACGAAATCCGGATTCGGTATGCCTTTTACCGACGAAGTGATGAGCTACAGGCGCACATTATCTCCTTCTCTATGAGTTTTTCACTTTTCCGGAAGGAGGAGACGTCAAAATAAAAGGGATCCGCCACAAGAGTTTTTGAAGCGGTAAAGCGATTTTTATGAAATGTCGTTCTAAAAAGAGAAATTAGCGATTGTAATAAACCTGTCCCGAATGTCAAAGACGTCCAAATTTTATCAAGCCGATCTAGCCTACGTTCACGATCAAAGTTACAGTGAGCTGGCTCAGGCTGCAGCCTTATATTTAATGGAACTCCTTACGGAAAGAGAGCCTGCCAAGACCACCATTATTGATCTGGGTTGTGGCAGCGGTGTTTTTGCCGAACCATTGGCGAAAGCCGGCTTTAAGGTGACCGGCATCGACTATTCTGCGGACATGATCGCCTTAGCAAAAGCCAGGGTCCCTGACGCCAAATTTGTGCAAGCTTCCTTTCTCGATTATAAGATACCCAAATGTCATGCGGTCACTGCCATTGGAGAGGTCTTGAATTACCAATTTGATGAAAAGAACAATTTTCAGGCACTAACCGATTTATTCGAAAAGATTTACCAGCAATTGACCAAAGACGGAATCTTCCTTTTCGACTTTATCGAACCCGGCATTCAGGGCATCATGTCGGAGTCCAATCGTCAGGTGGAAGGTAAAGACTGGAATATGTTTCTCAGGCTAGTCGAAGACTGGGAAACGGCCACCCTCACCCGAGATATTACCCTTTTCCGTAAGGTGGGCGACCTGTACCACAAATCGCACGAAGTACACCGGGTTTATTTGCACCATCACTATAAAGTCCAGTCTGCGCTGGAGGAAATCGGCTTTTCAGTGGAGATGGTTCATGCTTATGGGGACCATCAATTTCGGGAGAAGCATGTGGGGTTTGTGGCGCGGAAGTACTAGGCAATAGGGTTATTTCGCAATAACTACCTAATAATCAGAGCCTCTACTTTTGCCGAAAATTAATACAATGGCGATAAGTTGCAAAGAAATACGGAATGAGCATCAATGGCGAGCCAGCACAGGGCTGATTTTTCCAAGTGGTAGAGCTGTTCGGTAATGCTTATAGGGTGCAGTTGGGATTTAGCCCCTTGTGTAAGTGCATGTATTACAGCCCAAAATTTGACCTCCAAACATGAACTATATCTTATCAAACCAATTCCATTGGGTATGTTTTCTTTAGACAAGCGTCCAGGTGAAATAAAGTTCACTCAACCAGAAATGCACGTTTCATATTCAAAACCAACCTGTCTACCACTGCCTTATAACCTACTAAAAATCAAAACTTTACTAACAAACCAACCATTTGTCCCCTCATCTGTACCCTGACAAATCTTGAGTTGCGCAAGGCCTGCCTATACCTTTGGGACTTCATTTTTTCACCAAAGGAATAGCAATATGAAAAACGTTTTTACCCTTTTATTTTTTCTAAGTTCTTTTTTGTGCATCAACCATCTAAATGCTCAAGAGACTAAAGAATGGACCCTACTGGTTTACATGGTCGGATCGGATATTGTGAATGACGGAATTACCGATTTAGGAGAAATGATGGCCGCAGGTTCTACTGACAATATCCACATTGCTGCGATGTTGGGCGGCTCCAATCTCAATGGTTGGCAAACACCTACCACTTCCACTTTTGAGAATGGTGTAGAAGTTTCTCAGTCGTTTGTGCCCTCTGTTTCAAACATGGCCAATTCAACCAACATTACAGAGTTTATCAATTGGGGGGTCGAAAATTATCCCGCTGAAAAATACATGTTGCTTTTTTACAACCACGGGATGGCCATTAGAGGTTTTGGCTATGATGAGACCGTCGATCATTCCAATTCAGTGAGTGACATTCAAGCCGGCATAGGTGCTTCAAACTTCATTGTCGATGGCAACAAATTTGAGGTACTGGGCTTTGATGCCTGTCTCATGGCTACATTTGAAGCAATGTCAGCACTACAAAATTTTGCCCATTACTACGTGGCCTCTGAAGAAACCGAGCCATGGCATGCCTGGAACTGGACACCGATTATCACGGCCATGAACAGCCAGACGGGGCTTACCGGCGACCAGCTGGGACACATTATCGTAGACAATTACTTCACGCAATCGCAAACTGAAGGGACTCAACATGTGACCCTCAGTGTTGTCGAATTGGCTCAGATAAATGCCCTGCAATCATCACTGGAAACACTAATTACTAGTTTAAATGATGACATTTATGTGGGTAATATGATTCGGGCCAGGGCAATGTCAGAAGAGTTTGCAAAGGCAATTGCTAATCCAGCCGAATCAGAGGACATGGTGGACATGGGAGACCTAGTAAAACACCTCAAAGAGCTAGAACCGACGATAGCGACTCAATGTGATGATGTATTGAATAAAATTGACAATGCAGTAACCTATCACCGTGGTGATGCGACCCACCCCCTTTCCACTGGGATCTCCATGTTTGTTCCACTAAATACCCTGACCAATAGCGCAGAGGTTCAGTTTAGGGTTGAAGAGAACTATAACCTAATCGGTTTTTCAGGCGTATTGAAGGACTTCATTGTCAACAATTATTTAACCCTGGCACAATCTGATGACAATCCGCTGGCCGGAACCATTGATATAGATTTCAATCTGAGGAGTCAGCATTCTGATTCAAGAACAACCTTGAATACGAACTATAGTGCCATCAAGGTTGAAGACAGGCAAGACATGGACCATCTACAGGTGGTCTTATTGGAAGAATTGTCAGGCATTCCCGATGAATTTATCCTGCTGGGCAGTACCTATGCGGATACAATGGTAGCCAATACCGATGGCACCCACACGTTTGCCTACCTTTGGGACGACCAGTGGTTGAGCCTAAACGGACACCCTGCCTACATTGCCGATATTCAGCATTTTGATGACGTGCCCGATGCCAATGGGAATTTTGAAGATGGTTTTACCCGAATTCATATCCCCGCCCTTCTTAATCCAGGTACCGAGCAAGAAAAAGAGATCGTTTTTTCTTTTGCTTTTGACGAAGACTTCAACCACGAATTGGAAAGCATTTTGCGCGAACACTACGGAGAAAATGTGATCGTACCTTCAAAAGAACGCATTCAGCTCCAGCCGGGTGATCAGGTGCAATTAATTTATGAAATTTTTGATGCAACAACCAACGAAGCTTACTTTGTACCCAATGAAAATGCCATCATTACCATCGAAAATGGCAATCAAGATTTAGATCTGAGCCATGCACCACTTGAGCCGGGTAGCTACCACATAGGTTTTGTCCTGATGGATCACGCTCAAAATGACACCCTGATATACGATCCTTTTGTACATGAAGTAATGGCTGTTGGCACAGAAAATATTGCCGTGGAAGAATTTGGCGTATCTCTTTCCCCAAACCCAACATCCGATTGGGTAAAAGTACAATTTGATGAGCCGATTGAAGGAACACTGGAACTCTATGACCAGCAAGGAAAACTTCATTTTGTTCGTGAATTTTCGGGAACACTAAACACAGAAATCAACTTGGAAACTTTACCGAATGGGGTCTACTGGTTGTATATTATAAATGGCGACCAAACAGTATCCAGAAAACTCATAAAAACCTAAACAGTCTCTATATATTGTATCATTTTGTTTGCTATCATGCCTGGTTCAAGGGAAACTTTGAACCAGGCTCATGCTCTGTCTATTTGGAGACAAAAGCTGAGTGCAGGTTTGGAGATGGTGTTTTAGCAGCGAAAATTGCAGGTTTTGGGTTCTCGCGAGGCTCATTCTTGAGTGCATCTCGGCTGAGCCGAGACGGACGAAAAAACAGCTTGTCCCGAATATACTTCGGGGACTACCTCCAAACATGCACTGACCTCATCAGTTAAACTTGTAAATAAACTCCTTTAAGGATGCGGTGCTTTCCAAGTCGAGTCGTTTCCGAAGTCTGGTACGAGCCTTTTTAACGGAGTCAGGCTGAATGCCCAAGGTATTGGCTATTTCCCGGCTGGTCAAATTTAGCTTTAATAGAAGAAATAGCCGTTCTTCCGCTTCGCTCATATCCGGGTAGGCTGACCGAAAATGAAGTAAGAAGCCCGGATAAGATTTTTCAAAAAGTTCCTTGAAACTCAACCAGTCATCGGGCGTCAGAATTTTTATATCATAAGGGTTAATAACCGGCTGGTCTTCTCCGTCTCCCGCCTCTCCATCCACATTCCTATGGTCATTAGGCGCCACCTTCAGGTCTCGCAATTCTGAATTTTTCGCCTGTAGGATTTTAGTCAGCTGGATCAGGCTCTCTCGGTGTTCTCTAAGCCGAAGCTCATTTTTTCTCTTTTGCAGTATCAAAATCCACAACCCCATTGCAGCGAAAGACAATAAAAACAGGGCAACAACAACAATTTTTCTCGTCTTTTGGCGCTGGGCTTCGACGGCCTCCTTCTGTTGCAATACCTGAAGTTCTTTTTCCTTTAGTTCGACCTCAGCTTCCAGGCTGCCGATCTTGGTTTGCACCTCTGCCCCGATGATGCTGTCATTTAAATTGTGATAAGCCTTTTGATAATAAAGGGCTGAATCCAAGTGACCTAGAGCCTGATGCACAGAAGCAAGGCCCCTGTAATTATAGATTAGAAACTCGTTCCATCCATTTTCCAGATTCAAATTGAGACAATGGTAATACAAATTGAGTGCATCAGCTAGTTTATCTATTTTCTGGTACTCCAAAGCAAGATTTTGGCTACACGGAACAGATTGGTATAGATCATCAGTCTTTTTATTAAGTTCGATCGCTTTTTGATAGTATTCAATAGCTCCTTCAGATTGCCCCAAATCACTCAGCACAATCCCATAGTTGGCAAAAGTAGCCGCCAATTGGTAGTCATCTCCATACTGTTCTACTAGAGGAATGGCCAGCTCATAGTATTGGTTTGCCAATTCAAACTTTTCCTGGTAACCGTGTACGGCGCCCAGTTGCTCATAGGTAATTGCCAGGTATTGGCTGTCCTTGGCAGCACCACTGAATTCCAAGGCATTATTAAAGAGTTCGACCGCTTTTGGGTAATTGAGAAGCGTCGTGTACATCCCCCCTTTCTTATGGTATATTCGTCCCAATAATAACTTGTTATTCTGACGTTCTGCAAGTTGTTCTGCCTCCAATAAGTAATTGAGGCTCATCTCCAATTCCGACTGCAAATAATACGCATTCGCTAAATACATATAGCCATGAATGATGGGTATGGTATCCTGACGATGGAGAGCCGTTTCCAGAAAACCCTCAAGCAAAGAAATTTGCTCCTTGGGAGATAGGTCACGACCAAAAGCGGGGTTCATTTCCTGGTAGTAAGTACTATAATCTTTTTGGGCGAATAATGGTATTGTTTGACAGCATCCCAAAAGAATGCTGAGCAACAGGCTCGACCTCATTATTGCATAGTTTTGTTTCTAGGTCAAACATAAGGAAAATTGTGTTACGACTTTATAACCTATCGAGGTAGTGATCTCAAATAGATCGCCTTTGGACTAATCGTTTATAAAAAAATGAACCAATGATTTCGAGAGTTACATGTTACCTTCACAACTGCTCCAACAACCATAACCGTTCCGACAAAATATCCGTTTCTTCCACCATTTGCCGCAAGGCGGTTTTGCCCTCCTTATCACCGGGTTTTAGGGCCAGTAGTTTGCGCACCAGACGAATAATATTTTGGTAGTTGGTCTGGTGAAAATCACTGGTTTGGTGGCGACGGATGTAGGACTGGAAATTGTCGAGGTGAGATTCCAGCAGGTCATATTCTTGTAGTTCATAGTAGATCTTGAGCAAAATTGTTTTGGCGATCAAGTTATTGATCATGTCTTTAAATTCAGTAGTACTGAGCAAAATCATGGCATTGCGGTAGTGGCCGCGGGCGTAATCGAGGCGGGCCAGGTTGAAATTGACGGTACTTGTCCGATGATCGATTTCCAGTTTGTCTTGGTAATCAATGATAAATTGTGCCGCCCAGTCAAATTCGCGTAAGCGTAAACTGGAGCCGACAATATTGTTGAAGGTGAAACGAGACAGGTGCCCATTTTCCAAAAGGAAAGATTCCTGCAAGCCTTGGCGGTACAACATTAAGCCTTCGTGGCCGTAGGCTTCTTCTCCTTCATTGAGCTTTCGGATACAAAAATTAATGGCCAGTAGGTAGAGTTCCCTCACTTCCTGTTCGGTAAATTGGTGCGCAAACCCTGCTAGTATTTCGCGAAAGCGTTGAAAATGGATGAGCTTGTACTGTTCCGTCAGGAAACGATAACAATAGTAATAAATGGCCACGGCGGGAATATCGAGGTAGCCTTTTTTTTCAATTTCTTCCAATACAGACTGAAGCAATCCCTGATCGTAAGTAGTTTTGTATACCTGTTCATGGGTAAGCAAGGTACAGCAATGACGTAATTTTTGGATGAGAAACAAGATATCAATGTGGTTGGAAATATCCTGCAAATTGAGTTCCCCCGTACGGCGATTGGCGGATTGAAATTGCAGCATTTCACTTTCGTAATCCAATAATTTCTGATAATAGTTGGCATTGCGATGAGGCTGTTCGCTGAGCACTTGACGGGCTTCCTTGCTGGTGTGCAAAAAGTGTTTTGGCAGCGCCCGCTTTCGATAAATCTGTGATAAGGTCAACTTTGCCTGCACCGGATTATTTCCGACAAAGGACAACAAAAGAAACGCTTCGATCATCTCCTGTAAGTCGCTCATGGTGGCTCTAACGCGCAATGCTCGAAAAGGCTTATCAGGAAACAACTGCTGGTGAATTTCAGGTTTATTGGGAAAGGGTTTGCCTTTCTTTTGGCATTCCATCAACAGTTCGAAAAGCAGGCCAACATCCGTCCTACGGGTTACAAATGGAGAAGTCAGCCACTTCCTAAGTTGCCGAATTTCTCCTTTTTCCAACTTTCCCAGCAATTTATAGAGCTTTGGTTTTGCCAAAACAATCCACTTTTTAGTCAAATAAAATCCTGAATATCAATATTTTAAATTTTTTAATTAAAATTTAATATCCACAAAATAAGTATTTTTCCTTTGTCTGTCAGTCGATTTTGGGTCAATTTTAGGAATCAAGAACTAAACTTTAGTTGAAAAATAGAGCCACTAAAATAACTACCATGAAAATCCACAGCTTTATATTTTTTGCTTACTGCTTTTTGCTCTTCATTTTTGCACCATACCCTACTCACGCCCAGGGCTGGGACATGACCTTTGGGGATCCGGGTATCTCAGAATATATCTATTCTGCAAAAGAGCTATCAGATAGTAGTGTCGCATTTTTTGGCTATACTCGAGTGTGGGGTACTGCCGATTTTACTTTTTTCCTCAGCAAAGTAGATCAGCACGGTAACCTGGTGTGGCACCAAAATTATGGCGATGTTTTTTACCGAGATGAGTTCCTGGACTTTGACACGCTTTCCAATGGCCAATTCTATCTTGCCGGTTCGGAACTCCTCAACGGCCAACGAGGCCATCGAACACTCATCTTAGATGAGATGGGGGATATTGTGGACAACAACTTTTCTTCCTTTGAAGAACCCATGGGAAATTCCTCTTTTGTTCGTGGCATCAAAAAGGATGACAATGATGAAGTGTGGGTGATTGGCAAACAATTGGGAGATCGATTGTTGTTTCGGAAATATGGACTGCAAGGAGAGTTATTGTGGGAAAACACCAACACGGAGTTATACAACGCTAATTTTACCCGATTTTTTCACCCGGCAATTCCCACTTCGGATGAAGGCTTAGTGTTCCTACTAGAAGTTGCCGATGAAGATCAAAATGAAAATTTTCAGTTGGCCAAAATTGTTGAAGGACAGGGTGTTGTCTGGAATGTAGATTTCGGTTACGCCCATCGCGTAAAGCCAAAAGTAATGGTTCCTACTCCTGACCAAGGGACCTTAATCTTGAATGAGCGCCATTTTTACATTGATACAATCACCCCAAACCAATACCAAAGTGTCACCAAAGATTACCTGACTAAAATCAGTCCTGATGGCTCAATAATTTGGGAATACCCCCTTGACTCAGTGGGTAATACAACAGAAGCCTTTGGTGATCCAATAGTCTTACCCAATGGAGAAATCTTTATGGCCACTCAATATAATTCTAGATATAAGACTTATCGGTTTGCTGCCGATGGTGAACTGCTTGAAGAAACTCTTGCCTTCCATCCAGAAGCTAACATGACACCTTTTGCTCCAAAAGCCATTGTTTCAGGCGATGGCCGGAGACTTTTAGCATTTAAAAATTATGACCAGAATCTACAGTTTTACTATTTTGACGAAAGTCAAAACCTACTGTGGGAGATAGAAACTAATTTGCTTGGACAGGAAGACTCCTATGGTCTCCGCCAAACGCTTGATGAAAGCTTTTTACTGTATGGCTCCTTTATGCCAGAAGGACAATCTAACAATGATGCCTTAGTCCTGAAACTGGACAGCCTCGGGCAGATCAATATCCACCACCTCCACGGTACCGTCTTTTTTGACATTGAGGAAAATTGCCAATATGATACTGTAGACATTCGGCTACCTAACTGGATTGTCAATATTACCGGAACGCCAGATAAGTATGCGGTCACCGATACTGCCGGGGTTTATGACACCACAGTAGACAATGACACCCTTACGGTAACGGCGGAGCCCATCAGCCCCTATTGGGAATTGTGCCCCGATATTTCGCCAATTTCCTTTCCGGACGGCATTTACAGCCTGACCGTTGATGTGCCCATGGAAGCGACCATTGACTGCCCCTACATGGTGGTAGATGTGTCTACTCCATTATTACGTCCTTGCCAAGAAACGAGCTATTACATCAACTATTGCAACTGGGGCACTGTAGCAGAGGATAGCGCCTGGGTAGAGATTAGTTTTGATGAAAATATCCATGTTGAAACTGCATCAATACCCTGGGATAGTCAAACAGATAATACCTTTACCTTTTCACTTGGGGAAGTAAGCGTGATGGAATGTGCTCAACTGGTAATTGACATTTCTGTACCTTGTGATACTACATTAATTGGACAAACCCTCTGCACCGAAGCCAATATTTATCCCGACTCGCTCTGCCTGACACCTGAACCGGCCTATTCTGGGGCTTTCATTGAAGTCACTGCTGAATGCCAGGATAGCTTCGTCTATTTCCAACTGCAAAACACAGGCACGGCGGCCACTACCGGAGATTTGTACTATGTGGTTATCGAAGATGCGGTGCTCTATATGAGTGAACCTTTTGATCTGGATGAAGGAGAAGCTCTAAGCATTCCCGTTCCTGCAAATGGCGCCACCTACCACCTGTTTGCGGAACAAGAACCCGGTGTCATCGGGAACACCCAAATTGGTGCGGGCATTGAAGGTTGTGGACAAAATGAAGATGGAGAAATTAGCCTCCATTTCCTCAACCAATTTCCGAATACGGATTACGAGCCAGCCTTTGATATTGATTGCCGCAATGTGGTTTCCTCCTACGATCCCAACGAAAAACTGGCCTTTCCTGGCGGTTATGGTCCTCAACACTTACTGCCTCCAAATACTCCTTTAGACTACCTGATTCACTTCCAGAACACCGGGAATGATACGGCCTTTGTGGTTGTGCTAAGAGATACGCTTTCGCAATACCTCGATCCCCTTTCCGTCAGGCCAATAAACAGTAGCCATCCTTATTCTTTTGATTTTGCTACCACCGAAAATGGGCAGACGGTTTTGGAATTTACGCTCGATCCCATTCTGCTGCCCGATAGTACGACCAATGAAAGAGCATCACACGGGTTTGTAAAATTTAAGGTGGACCAAAAAACCGACCTTCCCATTGGCACGGTAATTGAAAATCGAGTCGGTATCCACTTCGACATTAATGCCCCGGTGATAACCAATACGGTTTGGCATACCATTGGAGAGCAGTATATTGTAGTGAGTTTAGACGAACCAACCTCAGACCAGCAAATGCTGATCGCGGTAGCACCCAATCCGGTGATGCACACCGCACTGATCCAGCTGGAAGACCAGCAACAGACTCACGGCGCTTTCCTCCTCTATGACCTGAATGGGAAACTGCTGTATCAACAACCCTTCGCTAACGGCATCATACCTTTTTCCAGAGAGGGGCTACCGGCCGGGATGTATCATTTTAAGGTGATGAATCAAATGGGACTGCAACTTGGTCTGGGGAAGTTGGTGGTGCAATAAGCAAGGAAAAGAGAAGAAGCTTTAAAGTAGCGTTGCATTGAGAATCATTAAATAGTGGTCATTTCGGCAACATTGACTATACATGGAAAAGGACCAACAAAACCTTTTTTTGTTTTGGTTGCCCCTGGTTATCTTCTGTAATACCGGTTAGAATTAAAGAGGGTGGGTAAAACCCGCCCGCATTACCGCCTCCGCCTTGTTGTCAAGTTCAGGTAAGTTCATAGAAAACCCCTCTCGGGTCAGATAGGTGATGTACGTACGAATCTGCCGGCAAAAATTGAATCCAATGACAATTTAGTTGAAAAGTTTTAAAAAACAAAATAAAACACAAATAATATTACCATATATTTACTCTAAATCCTTCTCTCTATAAACCTTCATAAACCCTTCCAAACTATCTACGTCTCAATGCACAATGGCCACTGGGTACACCTGCGTCTCATCTACAGGGAAGCTGGGTAATTTGGCGAAAGCCATAAATTGATCAGGGATACGGGTCATTTCATAGCGAAAATCGATCAACCCTTGATTCAGCTCATTACTTCCTTGTCCAGTGAAGAAGAGTTCCTGATTGGCGCCTGCTACCGGTACAAATGGCTCATAAGGTGCAGAAAAAGAAAAAATATAATAGAAATTGATCATCTCACCGATGGTCCCGGTTTTGGGCATGTAGTCAGTTTTTACCCAAAGCGGCTTTTACTTTTTCAATTTTCCTGGTATCTACTTTCTGCCGGCATCAACACATTATTGAGCAAGGCCACAATAAGGGGCCAGCGAAAATAGTTCTGGTTTTCCAGAATATCCCTCAAATATAAATATGAATAAAACGGGTAAATCTACCTGTGAGCGCCCGGATGAATATACGATATTCCGGACGCCATCAGGTTAGTTGGTTTTATTTGGTAAGGTCGTAGATTTCCTGGATATCATGCAGGAGCTCTACAAAATCTAATTGCAAATCTTTCAAAATGCCGTTGCTCAGATCGTATACCCAGCCGTGTACAGTAGGGTAGTTGGTCTCGTTATACAGCTGCTGAACAACCGCAGTTTTTAATACATTAATACATTGCTCTTTCACATTCAGCTCTACCAGGCGATTATAGCGCACTGCTTCATCTGTAATGCCATTCAGCTCATCTTTGTGTAACCGATAAACATCACGTATGTTTCTCAACCAGCCGTTCAGCACCCCTAAATCCTGGGGCTGCATAGCTGCCTTCACGCCTCCACATCCATAATGGCCACAAACCACAATGTGTTTCACCCTTAGGTGGCGAACTGCGTATTCGATCACTGATTGCGCATTGAGATCCGTATTTTCTACAATATTGGCAATATTGCGATGTACAAATACATCGCCAGGTTCTAAGCCCATAATCTCATTGGCAGGCACGCGACTGTCTGCACAGCCAATGAATAAAAAGTCAGGGTTTTGGTCTTTTGAAAGCTTCTTAAAGAAGTCTTTATCCTGGGCCAGGCGCTGCTCCACCCAACGTTTGTTGTTTTCGAATACCTTGTTGTATATTTCCATTACTATTTTTTTTGATAGTAAAACATTCATTTAGATATAATGTTGTCCATATCCCCAAAAAAGAAAATTATTTTTTCAGGATGACAACAGCACTTCTTCTATGCGAGAAAAAAGCATTGCTTTCCTTTCCGGCGAACCGGAAAAATGAGATTACATTTGCTGGTAAAACAACTTCAACTGATCGTTGGTCTCGGTTTTGATAATCAACTTTAGTGTGCTATCCAGGTTTTCTACAGCAGCGTCCAACTTGGCCTTTTCGGCAGCATCGGCGGCAGTCCCCTGTACTTCCAGTTCGGATTTTATCTCGTGAATCGCCTTTGTCGCAGCGGCTCTCTTCCAGGGCGACCCAGCCATATCCAATGAAATTTCCTTGAGCTTTTCAGCAGCTCTTTGTGCGGATTCCAATCCGCCGACTATTGCTAAAGCCTGATAATTTTGATAGAACGTAATGGCATTAAAGCCATCTACTAATTGTAGGTTTTTCTCAAAAAATGGCAAGTACTCAGGATCTCCGCTTTCGGCATAAATACCGGCTACAGCTTCTTTTATATACTCGTTCTCCTCTCCTTCCAGCTGTTTGGCATAGACTACTGCTTTTTCCGGCGCGACGACCTGAATCAGACTCAAAGCTGCACCAATCACTGGATATGCTCTTTCCGATTCGATGGCTTCTTGCGCCATCGGCAATGCGGCCTTATCTTCTACCGAAGTCAACAATTGAAATGCTGCCCCCCGAACTTCAGAATGGCTATCATTTTGAGCCATATTTCTCAAAACGGCCAGGTCTTTATCGTCTACCTGACCTTCCAACAAAGAGATAGCACTTGCCCGAATCGCCCAAAAAGGATCTTTTAACGCATCATGAAACATGGCCCGAATTTCAGCATCCTCTCCTCCTCGTAGTTTTTGAATGGCTTCAAAACGGTCAAGGAACTTTGGTGCATGATAATATTGGAAGACCAATGCTTCAGGTGATTTGTTATCTTGCCTTTCGGCTAAAATAACTTTGTCGGCATCAAAATTAATCAGCTTAGGCGCTGATGGTACTTCAAAGGTAAAGGTTTGAATTCTCTGATTAACCATCACTCTTTCACTCATTTTTTGATCAGGGCCCAGATAAATATCAATCGTCGCGGGCAATTGAAAAATGGCCGGTACTCCTTCACCATCCTGTGATTGTTCCACCGTCACTGAGGCGGTCTGCGTTTCAGCGCTATAATCATAAGAAATATCCAGCTCAGGATGTCCTTCTGCTAAGTACCACTGATTAAAGAACCAATTCAGGTCCTCGCCACTAACCGCTTCAAATGCTAGCCGCAAATCATGTACTTCTACTGCGGTGTGGGCATTTGTAGTAAGGTAGCGGTTTAGCCCCGCCCAAAAAGCCTCGTCACCGAGGTAGTTGCGCAACATGTGCAATACAGCACCACCTTTATTGTAGCTGTGTGCATCAAACATGTCCTCCTTATCATCATAGCCAAAGTCAATCAATGGATGCATATTCCCACGGGCAGAACTCAGGTACCCGCTCCACTCTTCCAGTAAGTGGTAATCGGCTGCATCTGCACCGTATTTGTGTTCAAACCACAAATATTCACTGTAATTTGCAAAACCTTCATTCAAAGTCAGGTTGGCCCAGCTTTCACAAGTCACATAATCACCAAACCAGTGGTGAAACATTTCGTGGGCCACAATACGGTCATTATTGTTATCAATGAGCTCTCGCTCTTTTTGTTGCACAAATTCTCCAAAAACCACCGCCGTTGTATTTTCCATAGCTCCTGAAACATAGTCGCGCACCACTATCTGAGCAAATTTTGGCCAAGGGTATTTAATGCCCAATTTTTCTGAAAAGAAAGACAACATCTCCGGTGTATTACCAAAGATCGCTTTAGCGTCAGCTTCGTATTCAGGTTCTACATAATACGCTAGCGGAATATCTTCCCATTCATCTTTGACCACAGCAAATTCGCCAACGGCGAGCATAAATAGATAAGGTGCATGCGGCTGGTCCATTTTCCAATAATCGGTACGGGTACCATCGCCGTTAGCGGTACTTTCTACTAGCAATCCATTAGAAAGGGTAGTAAACCGATCTTGCACCGTCACATAAATTTCCTGGGTACACCTTTCATTGGGTTTGTCGACTGTAGGAAACCAGCGAGAGTTGTTTTCCGTTTCCCCCTGTGTCCAGATTTGCTGTGGCTTGTCGGGGTCTTCTCCTCTTGGATTGATAAAAAACAGTCCTTTATCAGAAGTAATGGCCGCACTACCGCCATCCGCTGAAGGGGTAGCCACATAATCGATTTCCAAAGTATAACTTTCTTCCTTCGAATATTTTTTATCGAGCTGGATCGTAATCTGCTTGCCATCGTAATCATACTTCAATTGCTCTTCAGCTCCTTTGAGCGCTACTCTCCCAAATTCAAATCCCTTTGCGTCAAGTACTACCTGGTCAGTCTGATAAAAATAAGGCTTTAATTGCAAGGTCGCCTTGCCAATCACTTTTTCATTTTCCCAGTCAAACTTTATCTCAAGCCGGGTATGCAGCAAATCATTGGTGCGCGTATGACTCGGATTGTAGGGATCCAAACGGTAGTTTTTTTCCCTCGTCGATTCAAGATCACCGGGATTTTGTACCCGTGGCGCACTGACCACCATGGTGTCCAGATCCCTTTGTTCGGTAAACAAGGAATTGTCGGTAGGAATGACGACCTGTTTGGTTTTACAGGCACTCAATAGCAGCGTGCACAAAGAGAGCACCAAAGCAAAATATCGCATAGCGCATTATTTTTTCAGAATTTAAAAATTGGAACTGAACCTGAAGGCAATGCTATACATTGCTCCAATAATATATGGTGTAACCACACTAGGGTGTCAAATCACCGCTAAGCATTATCACTAGTAACGAAACTACACATAAAATTGATGTGGCGATCAGCTTACTTCTTTTCTTGCAGATACTTCCTGGAGAAAGGCTTCCAGGTATTGGTTGAATAGTTCCGGGTGTTCCATCATTGGAGCATGTCCACACTTATCGATGAAGATCAAACGGGAATTTTCAATCAATTCGTGAAATTTTTCGCCCACAAAAGCTGGCGTTACCTGGTCTTGCTTTCCCCAAACCAACAACGTTGGTGCCGTAATCTGGTGGAGCTTATCGGCCAGATTGTGCCGCACGGCCGATTTGGCGGTAGCAATCACCCGGATAGCCTTGTTGCGATCATTTACGATATCGAACACTTCATTAATCAATTCGTCAGTCGCAGTCTTTGGATCGAAAAAGGTATCTTCCGTTTTCTTCTTAATAAACTCGTAGCTACCTCGCTTGGGAAAACTGCTTCCCATCGCGCTTTCAAACAGCCCGGAACTACCCGTGAGGGTAATGGAACTAATTTTCTCCGGATTGGCCAAAGCATACAACAACGCAATGTGCCCACCTAGAGAATTTCCCATGACATGGATTTTTTCAAAATTCTTGTACTCAATGAAATCCTCCAGATACCCCAATAACCCAGCGACCGATACCTTACGGATTGGTAGATCCATAATCGGTAAGATAGGAACAACTACATTGTGGGTTTTGGAAAAATGATTGATGATGCCTTCAAAATTGCTCAATGCACCAAATAAACCGTGTAAAAGGACCAGTGGCTCCTCATGCTCTCCTGACTCAATGTATTTGAAATGATCCTCTTCTTTAATGCCTTGCTTCATCTAAGTTTTTATCTGTTTGAAAATCACCTGTTTAATTTAGATTGCAAAAATAGCTTTTTTATTGCTATCGGCCAATAATCAAGGCCACCAACGGCAGATCCCCTTGTAAATAGAGGCTCCACTCCCTCAAACCTCTTGACCAGCATATTGGTTTTGTCGAGGTTTTTCGAAATATTATTTCCTGCAATTTAAAAAAAACTATTGCCCCGCGAACATATTTAGGCAAAAACAGTTTCCCAAAAAAGGATAAGTCCGATAATGAAGACTACTTTGTGCAGATATTTCCAGGGTTTAAAAAACGCCGCATCTGTAATAGTTTCACAATTTTGGCGTTATCTTTGCTTTATTCAAAAAATATCCATTGCTTTGCCAATGTTTATTTTTACCTTTAGGGCATTAATTTATGGAGTCAATCTGCCCAATTTTGTTAGTATTTTTTAATTAAATTAGTTGAACATGCGTCTGATACTTAAAATGTTGGTTCTTGCACTTTTCCTAGGTTCGTTCCAGTCTTGTGTATCTAAAAAAAAGTATGACGAACTGGTAGCTGCCAAAGAAGCTACTGATTCTGCTCTTGCCGAAACCCAATCACAGGTAAAAACACTGCAAGAAGAAAAAGATGCGCTAGCTACCGAAATGGAGTCTGAAAAAACCAGACTTAACGGAGAGATTAGCAGCATCAAATCTGATTTGGATGCCACTAAGAGCCAAATGGCTCAGGTATCTGAAAAATTGAATATGACCGAAGCTGAGCTGAAGAAAATCAAGGATGAGATCAATGGTATCTTTTCTGCTTACAGCGAAAGTGGCTTGTCATTGGAAGACAAAGACGGAAGACTTTATGTAGTGACTGGCGATCCGGTTACCTTCAGAAGTGGTTCTTCTCGCTTGACCAAAGCTGAGCGTGATGCAATCGATGCTATGGCTGAGAAACTGAAGTCTAACCCTAAGATCAAATTGACGATCGAAGGTCATGCTGACAGCCAGAAGTTCCCTGCTGATGCCGGTATGGACAACTGGGATTTGAGCTATGCCCGCGCTAAAGCTGTGGCTACTCGCCTGATCAGAAAAGGGGTTAACCCAGAGCAATTGGCAATTGCCGGTAGAGGTGATGCTATGCCAGCTGCCGACAACGGAACCGCTGACGGAAGAGCACAGAACAGAAGAACTGTAGTAGTACCTAACCCAGATCTGGGTGGCCTGAAAGGCAATTAAGACTACGATCTTTAGAAAAAAAAGCCGGATGGTAACACTACCTTCCGGCTTTTTTTATGTCCATACCAAATACATCAAGGTACAATGCCCTCACGAGTCGGGGATTTAGCGTTCCTCCCCCGCCTAAACCTCCATAAACTCTCATAAACCATCTCCTCCAAATCTTCTCCCAAAAAATCTCCTCTCCTTCATTCCCAAAATAACCGTAATTTTACCCTCTCAAAATCATGATGCGTGAATTATTTATCCTTAGAAGACGTTACCAAGACTTACGGCGAGAAAGTTTTATTCAATAAAATTTCCCTGCAAATTAGCAAAGGACAAAAGGTGGCTCTCGTGGCCAAAAACGGCACCGGAAAAACCACTTTGATGCGTGTCATTGCCGGGCGGGAATCCCCCGAAGGAGAGACCGCTAATATCTTTCTCCACCGGGATGTCCGTATCGGCTACCTGGAACAAGACCCCGATCTTTACGATGGTCATACGGTACTCGAAGCGGTCTTTGAGAGCGACAATAAGCTGATTCAAGCCATCAAGCGGTACGAAAGGGCCTTACTTTTTCCGGATGATGCCAAAGAAATGCAAGCTGCCCTGGCCCAGATGGATGATCTAAAAGCCTGGGATTTTGAGGCAAGAATTAAGGAGATCCTGACCAAGCTAAATGTATCCAACTTTGATCAATTGGTAAGCAACCTGTCTGGTGGACAAAGAAAGCGTCTGGCGCTGGCAAAATTGGTGATCGAAGAACCAGAGTTTCTCATCCTCGATGAGCCCACCAACCACCTCGACCTAGACATGATCGAGTGGCTGGAGGAATATCTGGGCCAACCCAACCTTACCATCTTTATGGTCACACACGATCGGTATTTCCTGGAAAGGGTGTGTAATACCATCGTGGAATTGGAGGGCGGAAATTTGTACCGCTATAGCGGAAATTATTCGGAGTTTTTGACAAAAAAAGCCCTTCGTCACGAAAACGAATCCATTGAATTGGATAAAAATCGCAAGCTTTTCAAAAAAGAACTGGACTGGGTCAACCGAATGCCACAAGCACGGGGCACCAAGGCCAAATCGCGCGTAGATGCTTTCTATGACCTCGACGACAAGCTTAAAAATGTCCGCATTGAGCAGGAAATGCAAATCGACATCAAAGGCCAGCGACTGGGCAAGAAGATTCTGGAGGCACACAATGTGCAAAAGAGTTATGGAGACCTAAAAATTGTGGACGGGTTTTCCTATAAATTCAAGAAAAAAGAACGCGTGGGCATCGTTGGTCCAAACGGGGTAGGAAAATCCACCTTTTTGCACCTACTCACCAAAGAAATAAGACCAGATGGCGGCAAGGTGGTGGTTGGAGACAATACGGTTTTTGGCTATTACACCCAGGATGGCATACAGCTCAAAGACGACCAACGAGTAATCGATGTGATCCGGAATATTGCAGAATATATTCCAATGGAAAAAGGCCAGAAATTGACAGCCGAACAGGTGCTGGAACGATTCCTCTTTAGTAGAAAGCAGCAACAGGTATACGTCTCTCAATTGAGTGGCGGCGAAAAAAGACGCCTCTACCTACTGACCATCCTCATGGAAAACCCTAATTTCCTGATTCTGGATGAGCCCACAAATGACCTGGATATTATTACCTTGAATGTACTGGAAGAATTTCTGCTGGATTTTCCAGGCTGTATCCTTATGGTTTCGCACGATCGTTACTTTTTAGATAAACTGGTAGACCACCTCTTCATTTTCCAGGGCGACGGAAAAATAAAGGACTTCAACGGCGATTATTCCGAGTATCGCGTCATGCAAAAAGAACAAGATCGGGAACAACGCCGCCAAGAACGTGCGCAGCAGCAAGAGGTCAAAGCGGCACGCAAGGAGGAAGAAGATCAAAAGCCGGGCCTTACTTTTGAACAACGCAAAGAACTCAAAAGACTGGAAAAAGACCTCGGCCGACTGGAAGAGAAAAAAACCGAGCTGGAAGGGAAGTTCGCTAGCCCAGATATTACGGCTGAACAGATCACCGAATTGGCTAAGGAGTTAGCCAATGTCAAAGAAAAAATTGAAGAGAAGGAAATGCAGTGGATGGAATTGGCTGATCAAGCTTAGAGTCCGGAAAAATGGCATAATTGAATAAGATGCTAGGAGCCTGAAGCGCCTCACCCCCCTCTTTTTTCGGCAAAGCCTGTCTTCCTCAAAAGAAACTTTTCGTATTTTTCAACAACGTATGCCCTTCCCTTTACGTACCAATATTTCCGATCCCTCAGCCATAAATACCGATAATGGTGGCTGCTCCATGGCCATACCAAATGCCGGACCGTACAAACTATGGGCGTCACAATCAATATGGTATTCTTTCACCCGATAAGCCTGCCAGCGCGGATGCTCAACCTGATATTCAGAGGTTTGCTCAGCTGATAATTGGGTGTACCCCCAATAATGTTCTGTAATAAATTCCGCTTCACTTCCCTCTGGGATATCCTGCGGCTTAGACTCCGTTTCTACCTGCAATTGATTCCAGCGACCTTGCCATTTCCAATCATAAGATACCTTTAAATGATCTCCTTGATCCTGCCACACGTGGCGCATCGGTAGGGTCATATAATGCTCGCCGTATAGGGTGTTGGCCACAAAGGTAATGGCCGCACGTGGCACGATTTCCTTAATAAAAACGACCCCTCGTTTCCATTCTCCGTTTTCCTTAAATCGCACGTAAAAACGCAAATTGACTTCCTCAAAATTGCGGTGTCCGGGAATGGGAAGCCCTAGTACCCGGGTATTACAAAACATAAAGCCAACAAGGCTGATGTAGCAACGGTCATTCCATAAATCAAGTTCGGTGCCTGCGGGCAAATGGGACTTCAATTCATCGGGATCAATGAGATAATTGGCCATAACCAGACGACGCCATTCCGCTCTTAAGAAGACCATTGGCATATCAATTTGCTTTTTTGTAGTTGTCAAAAGAAAGTTTTCCCGATCCGTGAAAAAAAAGAAAGCCCGATCCCAGCAACATGACTAGCGCAGGAAACATATTTGTTTTGAATTCCAGCATCCGTTCCCAACTCAGTACATTGTCCTGTACGCCATAGATCAAATGAAAACCCAGAAGCAAGCGAATAAAAATGGCTCCATAAGCTTTATATTGATCAAAAAAATGGTTGGTTTTATAAAACATCCTTTGTAATTTCCACCTCCTCCCTCACCATAAAAACACGTCTCGGGGCAATCTTCTCTGCAAAATGGGCTATCGGAAATACTTCGATCATTACGCCTTCAAAACTATCTGTTTTTTAACAGTTTAAGCATTAACCCGGCTGGTAACAAAGCAGCGTAATGCCACAATCAAATGCTTTTACCGCTTTGACTTTGAGTTCTTGCCGCGCTTCCAGTTCCTCAAAGATGGGCATCCCACTACCCAAAACTGTGGGGTTAACCAATAAATGGTATTCGTCAATTAATCCTTCCTTCACCAGGCTGGAAACAAATTCGCCGCCGCCATAAGCAATGATATCCCCCCCGTCTTCCTGCTTTAGTTTATTCACTTCTTCTACCAGACCTCCCTTTGCTAAGACCGTATTGTCCCACTCCGATGTTTTTAGCTTTCTGGAAAAGACCACTTTCGGTGTTTTTACAAATTTCTCTGCACCCGGCTGGGGTTCAGCACTATTATAAGCCGCCGTCCAGTGCGGGATAAAGCCCGCTGCAAGGTTTCTTCCCAGCAAAATGGTGCCAACGGGATCAGTGAGTTGGGTCACATGTTCAACGAGATCTTCCGACCAGTCCATGATCATCCAATCCATTTCACCGTTTGGCCCGGCGATATAGCCATCAACTGAAATCTGTACCTGCAATTTTAATTGTCTCATTTTGACTCATTTTTTCTTTTTTGAAATCGCTCTTTCTTCATTCTCTTTTACCCGTGCCTTAACAATTTTCTTGATCAGAGCTACCGGCAAACGCTCACCAGGAGAAAATCGCAAGGTGCTTCCGGAATGGCCGTATGCTTGCAAGTCATCCTGCATTGATTATTATGATAATGCAAAGATGCAGAACTTTATAAAAGAAAAAAGGGTGTAAAAACGGCGGTTTGCCAGGCAGATTCCGCCATGGAGGACATTAAAATAGACATCGGGTAAGTGCTTGTTTGAAGGTAGTGCTTTACAACAACATAAAACGCTTATCTTCTCCTTTCATTTCGAAAAATTTACCATTTTGGGTGCTATCAAAATCAAAGTCGAAGTAGTCAAATTCACATTGCCCCATACGGGCCAGTTTCCCATTCTTTGGGCTGGAATAGTCAAAGTCATAGGTTTCAACCTCTACTGAACCAATGCGAGAAAAAGTGCCATTTTTATGGTTCTCCACCGATTGGTCATAATAATCGAAAGTAAAAGCACCGATGCTGGACACCTTCCCGGTCTTGTGGCTGGGAGCATCTAGATCAAAGTAATTGATTTTACACTTGCCAATACTGGCCAGCAAACCATTACGGGGACTGTCTTTGAGAAAATCAAAGTACGTCAGTTGGGTGCCGCCCAAAATTGACAACTTTCCCGATTGGTGGCTTTCTTCACCTCGATTGTGATATTCCAGATAGCCTGAAAAGGGATGATAAATGCGAAGATCACCTTCGTAAGTTACCGATTTATTGAGGTAAGTACAGGTGGTAATCATATTCCTAACCTCCTCCGGCTGATCGACCTCCTGATCGAGAACAATGTACTCGAGCTGTCCTTGTCCGGAAAGGCCAAAGACCATGCCCGGTTGCCAGACCACCACTTCTTCTAACTGCCCGGAATGTGGTGAAAAGCGAGCAAAAAATGATTGTGCAATAGCGCCTTCCCACAAGCAAACGCTCAGGAAGAGCAATAAAAACTTTCGGATAGTTTTCATGGGTCTCTGATTTAATGTACTGGCTATAACGCATTTAAGGGAGCAAAACGCATTTTTGATGCCCAAAAATTTGTTTTTTTTTAATAGAGTTGTTTCGCGATAACTAGCTGATACTCAAAAGTTGTATTTTAGCC
>CAXHCA010000063.1:0-36573 GCA_964015035.1 uncultured Saprospiraceae bacterium | reverse complement strand
CTAACATCTATAGAAAATTTGTGTCCAATTTTTTCATGCAACAAAGCCGTTTGTAGGTATTTTTGCAAATCTGATCATTAAAATTTTCTTAAATCATTGCAACTTTGCTTTTAAGCTTTGATATTTACAGAGATGCACTAACGAATAAATGGTAAAAAAAGATATTAAGAACGGGGAGATACTATTGGCGGAGCCTTTTATGGCAGATCCTAACTTCAAACGCGCGGCTGTGCTACTCTGTGAACACGGGGAAGAGGGCAGCGTTGGGTTTATCATGAACAAACCGTTGAACATGAGGATTGATGAATTGATTGAGGATTTCCCTGAATTTGATTCAGAGGTACTTTTTGGAGGACCCGTACAAACCGATACCATCCACTATATTCACAATATGGGCGAACTCTTGGAGGGAAGCATTAAAGTAGTGGATGGTGTTTTCTGGGGTGGTGACTTTGAAAAACTTAAGTTTCTAATTGATTCTCAACTGGTCCAACCTGAAAACATCCGTTTTTTTGTCGGTTATGCCGGCTGGTCGGAAGGGCAATTAAAAGACGAAATGGTCTACGGTTCCTGGGTGACAGCAGAAATGGATGCCAATTACCTGTTCAAGATTACGCCATCAGATTTATGGCAAAAAGTGATGTACAACAAGGGCAATACCTATACGGTAATAGCCCAAATGCCGGATGGTGTTAACTGGAACTAACTAATAATTAATTATTTAATTAGGGGTTTCCCAATTCTTCTTCAGGACAATCATCACCTTCTACCACTGTTATGGACTCCATTTGATTTAATTGAGCCAAGTACTGGTCGCGCAATTGCTCGAAAGCGGGCATGTCTTTGGCATCTAGTGGTTTGGCGGGTGGAAATTTGAGTGCCAGGTGGTTGACCTGTTTGCCATTTTTCCAGAAGCGGAAGCACACGTGTGGGCCGGTAGCCAACCCAGTTGAACCAACGTAGCCAATCACCTGTCCCTGCTTAACTTGTACGCCTGGTCGGATTCCTGCCGCAAATTTTTGCATGTGCAGATACTGTGTCTCAAAGGTTTCATCGTGTCTGATCTTTACGAAATTTCCGTTGCCACTGGTATAAGAAGCTTTTGTAACCACTCCATTACCGACCGCTAAAATTGGCGTTCCATAAGGTGCCGCATAATCCGTACCATAGTGAGGACGGCGGTATTTCAAGATAGGGTGTAAGCGATTTGGATTGTAATGCGAGGAGATTCGGGAATACTTTACCGGAGCCTTGAGGAAGCCTGAGTTCATAGGGTGTCCGGTCAGATCATAATACCCTGACTCTTCCTCATTGTCAAAATAGATGGCATGAAACTCAGTGTCACCAGTCTTGTAGTAAGCGGCTTCAACCATCCCTACACCGACCATTTCTCCGTCAATGATTTTTTTGGTATAGACCAATTTAAACTCATCCCCTTTTTGCAAATGATGAAAATCAACGGACCATTGAAGGGCATCTTCCATCTTATCCGTCAGCTCGTAGCTTAGCCCATTGTCAGTCATGGCCTTCCAAAGGGAAGATTGTATGACACCTTCTGCAGTTGCTACTTCTGTGGTCATTGGGTGTTCTACTCGTTCCACTTTGTACTCGTCCTTCAACTGAAAAACGATGTACTCAAAAACACTGGGTTCGTAAATGAAATAGTCAGCCGTTTGGGTAGAGTCTTTGCTGAGAATCGTATAGGTTTTGCCCGGACGGATTTTGCGTACATCAAAAACGTTCTTGGCATTTTTCACGACTTGATCGATTGCAGGGTAATCCACGTGATAACCACTCAATAAATCACCCAGCACTTCACCATTCTTGATTTCACCAGTTTGCACCAGAAAGGTATCAATGGCAAAACCGTATTTAATGGTAGGAACAACCAACGGGAAAGAACTAAGCTCTACCGAAAGGTTTTCTTTTTTAGTATTATTAAACCAGGAATCAAGATCTAGCGGGACAAAACTCAGGAAAACACTGGAGAGTAAAATGAGACCAGGAACTCCTGAAAAAACCAAAACTTTGCGCTTATTAATTCTTTTTAAAAGTCGATTGGACCACTCTGATAAATCCACCATTTCAATATTGGGTTATGAGAATACTTTAAATCGAAAATTGGTTTAATGGATAAATTCTGGGAAACTATTTGTGATTCAATGGGATGCGTAGGAATGTTGTTGCTGGGGCAAATATAGGGCAGTTCCCGAAACTGACCTAAAATAAATTGTTAAAATTAAAAGTACAATAAATGCGGGGGGTGTTGATCACTCCAATAAAGTGAACAATCATGCGGTTGAAACGAGACTTTTTTCGAGGGTCGGACTTAGTTGACTACCTAGTGATTGCAAGAATATTGACAAGGCTTTGCGTTTGGGAAGGTCCAATTCATAACTGATAAAGTGAGTGAAATATTCTTTTAAATCAAATTTAGGATCAGGAGAGGGGAGTAAGTACATCAGTTGTGGAATTTCGGCCACGCCTCGTTGTAATGCCTGATTAAAGGCGGCTAAAAACTCGGGATCAAGCTGTTTGATCGCGACCCAGGCGGCAAAAACAAATGGCAATCCGGTATGGTTCATCCAAGCTTCTCCCAAATCGTAGGCATAGGCATATTTTTCCTCCAGACCAATGGTCCGATCACCAATAACTAAACCACCGGTTTTTCCACCAATTGCCTGTTCATAATCTACCGGGGCAGGGATTAGCGTTGGACTCAATTTCCAAAAATCCTTTAATAATAAGCGGGTTAGGGCCACTGAGGTTTTGGAGTGGTAATCCAGATAGATACTGGTCATTTCCTCTAGTGGGCAATCTCCATAAATAGCTACTGTTTTGACAGTTCCTACAGTACCAATGCAATAATCTGAAATGATTCTGGCATTCGTTAGTTCTGGGATAATAGCTACTGGAACCAAGCCGAGATCCACTTCCTCATCTTTTAGCCGACGGGCACATTCTGAAGGGATATCTAGTTGTAGATCAATTTGATCGGCAAGTTCACTCTTTAGTAAGCCATATAGTAATGGCTTGGTATTCAGGTAGCTGACTGCGGTGATCCGTATTTTTGACATTAATAATTTGGTTTATCAGTTTAAGCAGACGGAGTTTTCTCTATTGATTGGCCGTATTCAATGATTTCAATATTTCTAAGTGGCGCACATCATTTTCCAGCGTAAAGCGCAAGGTTTCACCATGACGGTGCGCCAACCATAAACCTGTATTGTGATGTTTGTATTGTTGGATGTCGCTCCAAGGTTGATCCCTCAAGGCGCAAATCAGTCCACACATGGCTCTTCCGTGAGAGCAAACCAAGATGGTCTCTTCTGGTCGATGGTATAGGTGACGTACAAATCTACTAATACGAAAACCTAGATCATTGGCACTTTCTCCATCCTGTACTTTGGCTTCATAGCGGCCTTGATTCCATGCGCTGACAACCTCCCGGTATTCCTGATGCATGGCTTCGGTACCTTTTTTACCCTCGTGGATGCCCCAACTCATTTCATTGATATCTGCATGTTGTTCCCAAGGGATGCCTTCTTCGATGAAAGGATGCATGGTTTGGTGAGTACGCTTCAGTTTCGAAGTGAGCACTGCTTGAAAAGGAATGTGTCGGTAATACCGAAATAGCGATTGGGCTTGTTGCCATCCCTTATCATTCAGATCTGAATCAACGCCACCCCCTTGGACTATACCCTGCTTGTTAAAGTCTGTTTCTCCATGCCTGACGATATAGATTGTTTTTTTCATCATCAATGATTTACCTGGTTCAGTTGAGCAGAAGGCTTTTACCGGGGAGCGTTGACAACGGGAAGATCAAAGTACCCTCGAAATGATTTATCTTCCTCAAAAGTGACCTCGCTGTAATCCTGTACGATTCCGTAAAGGGTATCCCTTTCGATTGGCTGGCGCCCAACCCGACGAATCAAATTGACCAGGTCCTGCGTGCTCATGGCCGGGTTTTGTTCCTCTGAGCCTGCCATCGAATAAATTTTGGTTGTATCATCAATCGTTCCATCAATATCGTCTACCCCGAAAGCCAGAGAAAGCTGTGCAGTATCCCTGCCAATCATTGGCCAATAAGCTTTGATATGGTCAAAATTATCCAGATAAATGCGACTGATTGCATAATTGCGCAAATCTTCAATAACTGTAGATTCCGCAAGATGAGACATCTGGTTGTCTTTATTCCGGAATTTAAGCGGAATGAAGGTCTGAAAGCCACCGGTTTTGTCTTGGAGCTTTCGCAATTCTTCCAGGTGGTGAATTCGGTGGTTATAGCCTTCAATATGGCCATAGAGCATGGTCGCATTTGATCTTTTACCCAATTCATGCCAAATTTCATGAATGCGCAACCATTGTTCCCCTGTACACTTCCCACCGGCAATCTGATCGCGAATTTCAGGGTGGAATATCTCCGCCCCTCCACCGGGCATAGAGTCAAGGCCCGCCTCCATCATCTGGCGCATGCCATCTTCGTAGCTGATTTTAGCTTTCTTAAAGATGTAGTGGTATTCAACGGGCGTCAGTGCTTTGATATGCAATTCCGGCCGATGGGCTTTGATGCGTTGAAATAATTCAGCGTAAAAAGGCACGTCGTATTGAGGCAATACCCCACCGACAATGTGTACTTCTGTTACCGGCTGGTCATCATACTTTTTAACAATATCCATAATCTCCTCCATGGAATATTCCCAACCTTCTCCCCGTTTCTTGATCAATCTAGAGTAAGAGCAAAACGTACAAGTATACAAACAAACATTGGTTGGCTCAATATGGAAATTTCGATTAAAATAGGTGGCCAGGCCATGTTTTTGCTCCCGCATGAAATTGGCCAACACTCCCAGGTATCCGAGTTCTCCGGACTCAAAAAGAAATAGCCCCTCTTCTGAGGAGATTCGTTGAGCAAGACGAACTTTTTCTGCGATGGCCTTTAGATCAGCGCCCAATTTTGGATTGCTAATCAAGGTTTCCAATTTTTGAGTAGATTGCATAAGCATGTTCTATTTTGATTCTTTGACCAATATGTCAAAGCACATTTATTTTCTTCCCAAAGTTAGAATAAACTTTCGGAACTTTCAGTTTTTGGTGAAAGTTATTTTTGCAATAATTCCGAAAAAACTTTTCCTATTTGGGTTTTGAGTGCCTGTTTGGAGGTAACAATGGCGGCCAAGACAAGTTCAATGGCTGATGATCGAAAGGGGAATATGGCTGCTTTTGATCGGCTGCTTTTGTTAGCTGTTTCTGCCTTTTGTACCTAGGCTACGATTTTGTAAAAAGTAATCGGAGGTAATAAAAAAATAGCCTTATTATTAAAATTATTAATACATTTTAAGTATTTTGTCCCTTTATTGGTGATGAAAAAAGTCATATTTTTACATTAGCAATAGAATGCTGGCGAATTTATTCGACCATACTTTGCAAGGAGAACAGATTTACATTTGTATTATCGAGAAAACTTTACCTTGGCGAAAATAAGGAGGAAAGATACGACTAGGACGACCGGAACCTCCCACAAAAGGCAATTATTTAAACACACACCAGCAAACAATTCCTATGATTAAGGAACAATGTAGCCTTATTCATACGTTATTTACTCCATTGCTAAATTTTGCAAAACCTACCCTTTTTGCAACTTTACTGGTGATGTGGATTCCTATTCTCTCTTCTGCACAAACCAATACTGTCGACAGTCTTTGGCAAGAGTATCACAAAAGCGAAGGGGTCAACCAGCAAACACTGGTTTTGGCTAAGATCGGTTTTGCTCTACGAACAATAAATACGGATTCCGCCTTTGCTGTATTGGACAAGGCGCTGACCTTGTCTAAAGAAACAGGTTTCATTTTTGGAGAAGCAGAAAGTATCTTGAACACAGGTTCAGTATACCTTGTCAAAAGTGATTTTGATCAGGCCCAGGAATCCTATCAACGGGCACTTGGACTTTATGAGTCTATTGATAGCTTGAGGGGGGTAGCTAAGAGTATGAATAACCTTGGTTTGATTTATTACCAACGAGGCAATTATAGTAAGGCCAATGGTTTTTTTGAGCAAAGCCTGGAATATTATGACGAACTGCGCGATCAAAACCAGATGGCGGCCAGTTTGCACAATATCGCCATGATTGCTGCCGCACAAGGGGCATACCCCAAAGCTCTTGAATCCTATTTAAAGAGTTTAAAAATCGTAGAAGAGCTTGGTTCTAAGCAAGGTATTGCTTATTCCTGTATTGCACTTGGAGGGCTTTTTCAAACCATTGAGGATTATGAACAAGCCATTGCTTATTACGAACGGGGACTGAAGCTGTCGGAAGAGATTAAAGACAAGATTGCGATTATCACCTGCTTGTTTAATATCGGAACCTATAACGAGACCCACAAAGAATTTTACACTGCATTAGATTATTACCAGCGCAGTTTAAGTATTGCCCGTGAGATTAGCAATGAACAGTATGCTGCCATTTGCTTGCGGGCCATTGGTAATACCTATAAAGAATTGGAACGCTTTCCAGAATCTGAAGACTTCTTCATTCAGGCATTAGAGATGCAGGAAGCGATGGCAGATGAACCCGGAATGAGTGAAACAAAGCTTCTTTTTGGCGAGCTGTACACCAAAATGGGGAAGGAATGGCAGGGTATTAAGTTGATTAAGGAGGCTATTGATATTGCGAAGAAATATGGCAACCAAGAAGGCCTTTTATTGGCTATCGAAAGTTTGGCTTCGGTGTACGAAGAAAATAATCGGTTGGATAAGGCCCTGGATTATTACATAGAGAGCCAGGAATTGCGCGATAGCATTTTTGGCACTAAAGCCAGCTCAGAAATTGCCAGGATTCAACTCAAGTATAATTCTGAAATACAGGAAAAAGACTTTCAATTGTCGTTAATTGAAAAGGAAAAAGTTTTCCAAGAGTTGAAGTACAAAAACCAACAGCGCACACTCAAAGCGGTCATTATTGCTTTATTTATTATCATCAGCTTATCGTTGGCATTGTGGTACCTGAATCAGGGTCGCAAGAAAGCCAATATTGCTTTGGAAGAAAACAACAAGGCGTTGGATAAGGCCACCCAAAGTTTAGAGGATACTAATTTGGAACTCTTAAAAGCCAATCACCAGCTCAATGTGGCCAATGTTAGTTTACAGCAATTTGCCTATGCGGCCTCTAATGACCTAATGGATTCACTAGGGGCTGTAACGAAATATAGCCAGTTGTTGAGAACGGGCATGGAAACGGATCAACCCGATGAAATGATCAATTATTATTTAGAGATCATTGCTCGTAATGGCCGTCAGATGTACAAGACATTGGATGACCTTCTGAACTATGTTAATTTACGGGTCAATCCATCTGCCAAATTGGAGGTGGACTTGCTGGAGACGGTGCAGTTGATTGAACGCAGTATGGAACAGGAGATAGAACCTTCCGGCGGCCAAATTATTTACCGGGATTTGCCGCATTTGCAGGCACAACCACATCTGATCAGGCAGTTGTTCTATCAAGTGATTAAAAATGCCGTTCAGTTTCGTAGCCACGAAGAAATTATGCTGATCGAAACGGGAGTTAAAGAATCCGAGGAAGGCCTGGTTTTCTATGTAAAAGATAATGGTATAGGAATCCCCGAAGAATTTCATGAAACGATCTTCGAACCATTTAGTAGAGTGGCTGCGGAGGAGAGAGTAGGCTCTGGCTTAGGGCTTGCCCTTTGTAAAAAGATTGTGGAGCTTTATCGGGGTAAAATTTGGATTGAATCAAAGCGAGGCTTTGGTACAAGTGTTTATTTTACCTTACCTGATTGTGAAGCCTCCTTTGATTTTAAAAAACAAACTAGTCCGGCAATTTCAGTGAGCTAGTGGATTGATACAGAAATAATTGGCATTCAATGTTTAGCATAATCAATGCTTAAAGCCTGAAAAAAGTATCAACTATTTCGGACTAGCCGTACTAGGTGTCTGTAGGTGATAGCAATTTTTGAGAAAGATATATGATACATATTTTCCAAACATGCACTTAAAAGCTTTTCTCTTCTTTCTTCTTTTTCTGAGTACTGTAAATTCAGGTGCTCAGTCTTCGCAAAAATTGATTGATAGTTTGAAACTGGTTCTATCTGCTGCTCGAGTAGATAGCACTAGAGCTATGCATTTATGCGAACTGGGTAATGCTTTTTATAAAACAAATACGGATTCTGCATTAGTTTATCTCACGAAGGGATTGGCACTAGCTGAGGCAACGCATTACAAGAAGGCTGAGGCCCAGTGTTGTCTTAATTTGGGCATCGTATATTGGGCAAAGGGAGACTACAACGCCTCCTTAGATTTCTATAACCTGGCCGTCAAGGGATTTGAAAATACCGGAGATACCAACTCTCAAATCAAAGCCTTGATCAATTTGGGATACTCTAATTATTCCATCGGTGAATTTGATAAGGCGCTTTCTCACTACCTAGCTGCGAAAGAACTAGTGAATTTGGAAAAGGATACCTTGATGTATGCAGGTATTCTACATAATGTGGGCCTGGTTTATCAACAACGAGGACGACATGTGCAGGCCTTGGAGCACTACCGGGAAAGCTTAAGTTTGAAGCAGCAATCTGCTGATGAGCAGGCAAGAGCCTATCAAGTTTCTACCCTTGGGGCCATTGGAGGAATCTATCAATTTATGAAAGATTATCATCGTGCCAGGGAATACTATTTGAAGGCATTGGATATTTCCAGAGAGCTTGATAATAAAATTGGAGTGATTGTCTTTACCTATAATCTGGGAGTAAACCACCAAAAAGAAGAAAATTTTGAGAGTGCAAAGTCTTTGATTTACAAGGCATTGGAGGAGGCTCAATCTTATGGCAATCCAACTTATGTGGCTTATTGTTACAACTCATTGGGGGAAATCAGTATGGAGGTTGGGGAATATGAAAAAGCAGCAAAGCTTTTGATCGAGGCCTTAAATATTCGTAGAAAACTGGCGGATAAAAATGCTTTGACAGAATCTTTGGCCAGTTCGGCTGAATTGGCTGCTTTGTTGAATGAGGATAGAAAGCTATCTGCCTATTTGGATGAGTTTTTCTCTTTACAGAAATATGCGAATTTAGAAGATCAAAAAGCTTGTGCACTTTTACAATCGAAATTGAAACAGAAGAAAGGGAATTATAAGGAGTCCATTGAGTTTTTCAAAATGGCCAATTCCTTGGGCGACAGTTTGAGCAATATTGAAAAAGAGGGGGAATTGGAGCGACTGAAAATAGAGTTTGATAGTGAAATTAATCAAAAGAGCCAGCAGGTGGAACTGATGACGAAAGACCGAGCCATTGCTGCGCTTAAAACCAAAAACCAATATATCTCAATCGTTGGTCTAATTTTGGCGCTATTAATCGTTAGTGGCTTGGCCATTGCGCTATTTCGCAGCAGTCAAAAGCGGAGACAAACCCACCAACAATTGGCAATTAACAATGAGAAGTTAAGCCAAAGCAAATACCAGCTAGAACGTGCTAATATCCAATTCGGAAAAGTCAATCAAGACTTGGAAATGGCCAATAACAGCCTACAACAATTCGCTTTTGCGGCCTCGCATGATTTGAAAGAATCCCTGCGATCGGTGACCAGTTTTAGTCAATTGTTACGCCAAAATGTGGAGGCAGGAACGGCTGATAATCAGCTGGATAAGTATGTGGATTATATCGTCGACGGTAGCCGGAGAATGCGGAAAACACTGGATGATTTGTTGCAATATTCAGATATTCCAGCTGAAAATACTGCTGCTGAAATCCTCAATTTGTCACAATTGATTCGGTCTTTGGAACTCCAAATGGTGAACAATGGCCAGCTGCCGCAGGATCATTATCTGAAGTTGACAGCGTTTCCTCCAATCTTCGCTGAAAAGAAGCTGGTAAAACAATTGATTTTTAATTTATTAGACAATGCAGGGAAGTATCGCCATGAAGACCGAATTTTAAATATAAGCTTTGGCATGGCGCCCAACAAAGAAAAAACGAATGTTTTCTACTGCAAGGACAATGGAGTTGGGATTGAGCCTGCTTATCTTACCTACATATTTGAACCATTCCGGCGTTTGGATAACCGAACAAAACACGGTGCTGGCCTAGGTTTGGCGGTGGCCAAAAAAATTGTTAAGAAATATGGCGGTGAAATCTGGGCAGAATCCCAACTTCATCAAGGGGTAACTATCTATTTCACCCTGCCAAATGCTTTTCCTCCACACAATATTGAAAATTAATACTATGCTATCGGTACTCATACCGGTGTATAACTTTGATGTAGTCGCATTGGTCAAGGAGCTGGATCAACAGTGCGAACAGGCGGAAATCTCCTACGAGATTCTGTGTTTTGATGATCGCTCTGAAGCGAGGTTCCATCTGACACATCAGAGCGCTTTTGCTTCTATGTCTCAAGTGACGTACCGTCAACTTCCGGAAAATGTAGGACGATCTCGCATCCGGAATCAACTGGCAGTGGCAGCCCGTTTTGATTACCTATTATTTATGGATTGCGACTCGGGGGTGGTTTCTGATCGATACATTCAAAATTATCTGGACTATCTGGAACCAAATACCTTGTTATACGGCGGCAGAGTATACGCAGCGTTTCCTCCGGAAAATCAGCAATTGTATTTTCACTGGTATTATGGTCGACAGCGAGAGCAGATAGGGCCGGACCAGCGGCAGCAGCAGCCTTATCACAGTTTTATGACGAATAATTTTTTAATTCCACGGAAAGTATTCCTAGAAATCGGATTTGACGAAAGTCTACGTGAGTATGGGCATGAAGATACCTTGTTTGGAATGGAATTGGCTAATAGGCAGGTGCCTATCCGACATTTGGACAATCCGCTGGAACATCTGGGTTTGGAAGATCAGGCAGTGTTTTTGAGAAAGACTAGCCAGGCTATTGTCAATCTGTATCAGATTTCGCAACGGCATCTTCAATTATCCACACGCTTATTGGATGCTTTTAAAAAACTCAAAAAATGGGGTGGTGCACCTTTCATCTGCTGGTTTCTAAATCAGTTACAGCCCTTTTTGTTGCGAGGGTTACAACCACCCAGGCCTCGGTTGCTTTATTTTGATCTGTACAAATTGAGTTTATTATTGAATCAGGACCGGCATTCAAAAGAATCATAAAAAAGTGATACATTCATCCCCAAATATATTCAATGACTCATGAGAAACGAGTTTATAGTCTTTTCTATTGTTAGCACTTTAGTTATTGCATTACTGGCTTCATTCTTGTCCCCGGGATGGTGGTGGGCGATGATTATTCTGGCCCCATTGATTTTAGTGGGCTATTATGATATGTTTCAGGCCAAACATGCCATTATGCGCAACTTCCCCATCTTAGGGCGCGGTCGATATATTATGGAAGAGCTTCGCCCCAAGCTGTATCAGTATTTTATCGAATCGGATACTAATGGGCGGCCCTTAAATCGCATTTCCCGCTCTGTGGTCTATCAACGTGCTAAAAAGACATTGGATACCTCGCCCTTTGGTACCCAACTCGATGTTTACGATGAAGGTTATGAATGGATGAATCATTCTATTGGTGCACTTGATGCTCATAAACTGACTGCAGATCCACGCATTGCTGTAGGAGGCGAAACCTGCGCCAAGCCGTACCAATCTAGTATTCTGAATGTATCAGCCATGAGTTTTGGGTCTTTGAGTAAGAATGCAATTGAAGCGCTCAATGGCGGTGCCAAAATCGGGGGCTTTGCGCATAATACAGGAGAAGGAGGGATCAGCAGCTACCACTTAGAGCCTGGAGGAGATTTGATCTATCAGGTGGGAACGGGTTACTTTGGTTGTCGAAGCAAAGAGGGGGATTTTTCTCCCGAAAAATTCCGTGATGTGACCCAACAGGATCAGGTTAAAATGATCGAATTAAAACTTTCGCAAGGAGCTAAACCAGGGCATGGGGGAATCTTACCTGCCAAGAAGAACACCCCAGAGATTGCTGGAATCCGGGGTGTTGAAGTAGGGACCGATGTGCTTTCCCCGCCTTTTCACACCGCCTTTTCATCGCCAATTGGACTATTAGAATTGCTGGCGAAAATGCGGGAACTTTCCGGCGGAAAACCGGTTGGATTCAAACTTTGTATCGGTCGGCGTAGTGAATTTATTGGCATTTGCAAAGCGATGATTGAAACGGGAATAAGGCCTGATTTTATCACTGTGGATGGCGGTGAAGGCGGAACCGGAGCAGCCCCTCCAGAGTTTTCAGATTCAGTGGGCATGCCATTCAAGGAAGGATTGGTCTTTGCTTATGATGCTTTGAATGGATTTGGTTTGAAAGACAATATCAAGCTTTTTTCTTCGGGTAAAATAGTCAGTGGGTTTCACATCTTCCGGGCCCTGGCCCTGGGGGCCGATGGGTGCAATAGTGCACGAGCTATGATGTTGGCGCTAGGTTGTATTCAAGCACTTGAGTGCAATAAAAATACTTGCCCAACTGGTGTGGCCACGCAAGACCCCGAACTGGTGAGTGGCCTGGTCGTAAACGATAAAAGAATAAGGGTAGCCAATTATCATTCCGAAACCGTAAAAAGTTTTGTAGAATTGATGGCAGCTGCTGGTATTCAAAACCCCGAGGAGATTAACCGCAGCCATATCTTTAGGCGCATCAGTATGGCTGAAACGAGAAGATATGATGAGATTTTTCCGTATCTGCCGGTTGGTATGTTGCTGAATAAGAGTGATATACCTAAAAATTGGGTGGCAGATTGGACCATGGGGAGTGCAGCACGGTTCTAATATTGTACTGGTGCAAACTGGCTGACGGATTCTATTATTTTTCGTTTGGTACACTAGGCCATTTCTAAAATAAAAATCTATATTTGCAGGAGTTTTACGCATAGGTAATTAGCTGTTGACTGATTATTAATTATTAATTTTTCAAGCCTCTGTCAACGGTGCTCTCTTAAAAAAATTGAATTTCCCATCCCAAGGAATCAGTCAAACTCAAATATTTATTTTACAGGGGCTAGAAAGCAGTCAATAAAAAAAAGGATATGAGAGCACTTACACTGATGTTTGGCCTAGTGGTCACCTCTGTTTTATTCCCTAAATTTGTTTCAGCCCAGGACCCAGGCCCAGATTGTTCCTCGGCCTTGGTGGTTTGTTCGAATAGCGCAATTAGTTTCAATCCGAGTGGTTCTGGAATTAATGACTTTGCCAGCGGCGGGAGCAATAGTGGATGTCTGGTTTCTGGAGAACACCAAAGTGCGTGGTTTTATTTTGAATTTCAGGACGGCATGCCACCCAATAGTATTTTTGATTTTTTGATTGATCCCACTGGAGGTGGTGGAGAAGATTATGATTTTGCCTTATTTGGCCCGGATGTTGAATGTGATAACCTGGGAGCACCTATTCGTTGTTCTTATGCCGGACCAGGCTGTGGATTTTGTCCACAAACCGGATTGGGAATGGGGGCAGGTGATGTTTCAGAAGGAGCCGGTGGAGATGGATTTGTGTCTTCATTGACTGTACAACCCGGACAAGGGTTCTTTCTTCTCGTGGATAATTTCTCCTCCTCCAGTATTGGCTTCAACTTGAACTTTGGAGGTTCTGCGGCACCATTTCTGGATTGTACCGCAAATCCAACTTGTGAACTATCGGTGACCTTGCCTAGTGACATCACTGTTTGTGCGGGAAGCGCTCCGGTTTTGCTTAATTCAATAGTAACCGGTAACGTAGGAGCGACCAACTATTCTTGGTCGGCAACTGGACCGGGTATGTCTTATCTAAGTAACCCGAGTTCGCCTTCTCCAACAGTAACATTACCTCCGGGATTCACCGGATCGATTACTTATACGCTGATGGTGACCGATGATGTTTGTGATGATATGACTTCGGTGACGATTACCTCAGTAGCCCCCCCAACGGTGAGTATTATGGGGGATCTGAGTTTCTGTATTGGCAATTTTACTACATTAAGTGCCGGCCCCGGCTATTCTTCTTATACTTGGTCTCCATCAGGATCAGGTCAATCGATAACGGTTACTTCGCCCGGTGTCTATTCCGTCACGGTTACCAATTCTGCTGGCTGCCCTGCCTCAGCAAGTGTTATCGTGACGCAAGATCCAGCCCCTACGCCTGTCATTGTGGGAGATGCAACCGTATGTCAGGGAGGAAGCGCGATTTTACAAACCGATGCGGGGTATGCTTCTTACCAGTGGTCAAATGCTTCGTATACATCTCAAACGGAGGTCTTTTTTCCAGGAACTTATTTTGTGACCGTCACGGATGATAATGGTTGTGAAGGAGTGGCTCAGTTTGATGTATTTCCTTCGGCTGGCCCAACGGTAATCATTACCGGTGATCAGGTCATTTGTGATGGCCAATCAACAACATTAGATGCTGGCGGAGGATATACCCATTACCAATGGTCGTCCAGTGAATCTACACAAACCATTTCTGTAACTGAACCGGGCTATTACTCCGTAAGTGTAACAGACCTGGATGGATGTATCGGCAGTGGTGATATTGATGTATTTCCTGCGTCAACCCCCGAACCGGAGATTATCGGACCAAGTGGTATCTGCGCCGGATCGACGGCGATCTTAACCCTTGATGCCAACTACGATAGTTATCTGTGGTCTGATTTTTCAACCGGATCGACCTTAAGTATCAGTTCGCCGGGAACCTATTCGGTTTCGGTGACTAATTTTGATAATTGTGAAGGCGTTGCAACCATTACCATTGTAGAAACCATGGCGCCTGAACCGACCATCACCGGTTCTTTAACCATTTGTCCAGGTGAATCCACTGTATTAGATGCCGGGCCTGGATATCAGTCATACCTATGGTCCGATATGAGTACCGGACAAACGCTGACGGTATCCGGGGCCGGCACTTATTCAGTTACCGTAGCTGGTGGCAATGATTGTAGTGGATCGGCTTCAGTAACGGTCACGGAGAATCCGGTGCCAAATCCAATAATCACAGGAGATGCTCTAATCTGTGTGGATGGCAGTACGGTTCTGGACGCAGGGGAGGGTTTTGCTTCCTATTTATGGTCTACTGCTCAAGAAACCCAAACCATTGAAGTCAGCAGTCCGGGAATATATACCGTGACAGTGACTAATGGTCCGGGATGCGAGGAAACAGCTTCCTTTACTGTCGGTAATTATCCGGTTCCCACGCCAAGTATTACCGGCGATAATCAAATTTGTCCGGATGGAGGAGAAACTATATTGACAGCCACCGGTGGCTACAGTTCTTATGAATGGTCAAACCTGGATACTACTCAAGCCATAACCGTGGATGCGCCGGGTGTTTATACCGTTTCTATTACGGATAGCAATGGATGTACCGCGGAATCTTCTTTTGAGGTGACCAATTTTACGGCACCTACACCACAGATAGTCGGTGATTTGTTTTTGTGTCCCGGAGAGGTCACTACCTTAACTGTTGGAAATTATGCCTCCTACAGTTGGAGTGAAGGCAGTACAACAGATTCGCAGGAGGTATCAGCGGGAGGCACGGTAAGTGTCACCGTTACTGATGCCAACGGTTGTAGCGGGGTTGCTCAAGTGGAAGTAGTCATGGACCCGGAATTTGCTGTTGCGATATTGGCAGACGAAGGCTTTTGTACAGGTAGTTCAACGGTGTTGGATGCTGGAAATGGTTATGCGGAATATCTGTGGGATGATGCCTCAACTGGACAAACCCTTACGGTTGATCAACCTGGATCTTATTCTGTTACAGTGACGAATGCAAATGGGTGTACGGCGGAAGATTCTGTAACTATTCTAATGTATGATTTGCCAACAGTGGATATTTCGGGCACATTTGTGTATTGTCCTGGGGGAGCTGCGGAATTGATGGTGAATGAGCCATTTGATCTCTATGAATGGTCTACTGGCGAAGGAGGTTCAGAAATATTGGTTTCGGAAGAGGGGAATGTTGGCGTGACAGTGACGGATACGAACGGTTGCCAAGCGACGGATCAAGTAACGGTTGCCTTACAAGATGAGTTACAACCCGTTATACTTGGTGAGCTTGAATATTGTGAGGGTACAACAACAACCTTAAATGTTGAAGATAGCTACACTACTTATAGCTGGACCGGTGGAGGCGATATGCAGAGCCTTGTTGTCAATACCCCCGGTGATTATACGGTTTCCGTGACAGATAATTTTGGATGTGCCGGAGAGGCTACCGTAAGTGTGTTGGAAAATCCGAATCCGGTAGTCAATATTGTGGGTGATGAGGAGATTTGTCTGGAAGGCAGCACTACCTTGGATGCTGGCGCGGGCTATGTGGATTATTTGTGGTCGGATAGCACCACTACACAAACACTTGCCACCAATACTCCGGGAATATATGGTGTGGAAGTGACGGATAATAATGGGTGTGTGGGAACTGGTCAGTTTGAAGTGACCAATTTCCCAGAGCCACAGCCTCAAATTATTGGTCCAGATCAATTCTGCCCGGGAACTTCGACTACGATTAGCGGAAGTGACGGATTTGATACCTATACCTGGTCAACCGGTTCTGGGCAGCCTGAAATTACGGTGACCAACCCCGGCACCTTCGATTTGGAGGTGGTGGATAGTAATGGTTGTATTGGTTCCACCTCAATTGAAATCACAGAATTTGTAATCAATGATCCGGTCATTACGGGACCACTGGAATATTGCCCAGGTACGAGTACTCAATTAGATGGAGGTGCTGGTTTTGTCGATTATGAATGGTCTAATTCAGAAACTGGGCAGCAACTAACGGTAACCACTCCGGGGAATTATACGCTGACAGTTACTGATGCAAATGGTTGTTTGACAACAGATGCGGTCACGGTGAGCGAATTTGTTGTCACGCCACCCACCATTGATGCCTCCGCAGGATTTTGTACGGGATCAGATACCACCTTGACTGCAACACCAGGATATGATTCCTATCTGTGGTCGACCGATGCTACGCAACCTTCCATTACGGTCAATAGCGGAGGAGACTACAGCCTTACGGTGACGGACACCAACGGCTGTGTCTCTATGGCAGAAGTCACCCTTGAAGAATACGACTTACCTGAAGTAACAATTGGTGGTTCTTCCAGCTTTTGCATTGGCGGTTCAACTACCTTAAATGCCGGGGGGACTTATGCCGAGTACAGTTGGTCAGATGGTACAATGCTGCCCACCTTGCAGGTCAATGCCCCGGGGAACTATGGTTTGACAGTGACCGATAATAATGGCTGTGAAGGAGAGGGAACGATTGATGTCACAGAAGATATTGAATTGAATCCTGTGATTTCCGGAGCGTTGGCTTATTGTGAAAATAGTACTACCATTTTGGATGCCGGAGCTGGTTTTGTCAATTACCAATGGTCGAATAATACTGCTGGACAGACCTTGGAAGTGACTCAACCAGGAACCTATAGTGTCACTGTTTCTGATGGTGACGGCTGTTTTGGCGATACAACTGTCGTGGTGGTTGAAAACCCACTTCCTGAACCGGTAATTCAGGGTGAGCTTGGCTTCTGTCCTGAAACCAGCACTACGCTGGATGCCGGAGCTGGCTTTGATGATTACATTTGGTCGAATAGTGCCAATGATCAAATCATTGATGTTGACACGGCAGGAACTTATACCGTAACCGTGACCGATGATAATGGCTGTAGTGAGTCGACTACTGTAGTGGTGGAAGAATATCCGCTACCGCAATTTTCTATCAGTGGCATACCTTACTACTGCTTTGGGGACAATACTGAATTGACAGTGGACGCTGGTTATGCTGGTTATGTTTGGACGGATGGTACACAATCAAATACCATTACCATTGATGAACCCAGTACCGTTGGTGTAACGGTGACCAATGATTTTGGTTGTACCACTGAAGATGCCATTACGATTGAAGAAATTGCCTTGCCTGATGCGGACGCAGGAGGGGATCAATATATGGACTGTGATGACCGGGAGGTCACCCTTGGCGGAAATGGCACCAGTGAAGGTCCTGGTTATACTTACCAATGGCAAGGCCCCGGGATTGATGCGCAAAATGAGCATGATCTTTCACCTGTGGTGACAGAAAGCGGAACTTATACGCTTGTCGTCACCGATGAGCAGTATGGCTGTGTTTCAGAAAACTCAACAACGGAGGTAGAAGATCTGGCCTATGTGCCGGTGGTGGTTCTGGAGGTTTCTGAGGAGTTGGATTGTCTGACCAATACCGTATTGATTGATGGTACAGGTTCTACCTCTGGGCCAGATATTGTGTACTCTTGGTATGATCAAAATGGCGTCCCCATTTCGGATGCTACCGGTAATACCTTGACTGTAAGTACGGCTCAACTCTATATTTTGGAGGTGTACGATTTGGTAACAGGGTGTAATGCATTGGATAGTATTGAGGTTCTTGAAAATGAGCAATACCCAATTGCCCTGGCTGGAGAGCCACAGCATTTGGATTGTTATGAGCCAAGTGTTACCCTGGATGGTACCTTCTCTCAAGAAGGGCCTACCATTGTTTACCAATGGGTTGCTTTGGAAGGGGCGATTGCCTCCGGGGCCAATACCAATACCCCCACAGTGAATCAACCTGGGGTATACGAATTGACGGTCATCGATGAACTGAATGGATGTATGAATAGCGACACCGTTACCGTCACTCAAGATATTACCCCACCAATGGCGGAGGCCGGACAGACACAGGAATTGGATTGTTTGAATCCAACGGTTAGCCTGGATGGTACAGGTTCCTCCGTAGGCAATAATTTTACTTATCAGTGGAGTTTGAACGGCTCGCCACTGTCCGATTTGACGAGCACAGAAGTGACGGTGGAACAGCCGGGGACCTACAGCCTCTTGGTGACCAATACGATAAATGGTTGTACGGCAACAGATGGAGTGGAAGTTACGCTCAATGAGGCGATGCCCACCGGGATGGCCGTTGCCGTGGATGACCCCACCTGTTTTGGTGACACTGATGGTAGTGTCTTGGTTCAGGGAGTGGAAGGAGGTACACCACCTTATTTATACAGTTTGAATGGCGCACCATTTACTTCGTCGCCAAGCTTTATCACTTTGCCTGCCGGAGAATATCATCTGACCATGCAGGATGCGATTGGATGTGAGTACGACACTATTGTACAGATCAATGATGGCAATGACCTCAATGTAGAATTGGGCGACGATATCTTCATAGATCTTGGCGAATCGGATAAGGTAGAGGCTCAAGTATCTGTTGTAGCGGAAGAAATTGCCAGTGTGGTGTGGCAGTCGGTAGACAGTATTGGTTGTATTGACACGGATTGTTTATCCTTCGGGGTACAACCCCAACAAACTACGACTTATACCGTCACGATTACGGATGAAAATGGTTGTGTGACTTCAGATGACATTACGGTCTTTGTGAATAAGCCTCGCGATGTTTACATTCCGAATGTCTTTTCGCCAAATGGTGATGGTACCAACGATGTCTTTATGATATTTGGTGGACGGGATGTGGCCAAAGTCCATTCTTTCCTGGTCTTCAATCGTTGGGGAGAAGCGATTTTTGAGGTCTACGATTTCCCTCCCAACGATCCGTTATATGGTTGGGATGGCCATTACCGGTCGCGATTGTACAACACCGCAGTATTTGCCTACTTTGCTGAAATTGAATTTATCGATGGTGAAGTGATTCTATACAAGGGCGACGTGACCCTGATGCGATAATCGCTGGTCGAAGCGGTAATTGCGTTGCGTGAGCTGCCTGGACCGTGCCGAAACAAAGTGGAGGCAGTACCCTTGGCTTTGCCAGGGTACCGATCTCGGTTGAGCCGAGAGAGCGGGGAAGGGAGCGACCCCCAAAGGGGGGCACGCCCAAAAAAACAAAAAAGCGGCTTTGAATCAACTCGAAGCCGCTTTTTTGTTGCTATCTTAACAAAAACATTGCCATGCTTTCGAATATCAACCAAATTATTGCCGCCCTTGCCCTTTTGCTTGGAGTCGGCCTCTGGAGTTCCTGTCAGCAGGGAAAGGCTCCCGAATCCTTTGGTGCTACACCTTCACCTCAACAACTATCGTGGCACGAGATGCAATACTATGCCTTTGTGCATTTTAATATCAATACTTTTTCCGATTTGGAATGGGGCAAAGGCTCGGAGCATCCCGAGATATTTAACCCGTCTCAGCTGGATTGTCGGCAGTGGGCAAGGATCTGTAAAGCCGCAGGCATGAAGGGAATCATCATTACGGCCAAGCATCACGATGGCTTCTGTCTGTGGGATTCAGAATATACGGAACACGATGTGGCCAGCAGTCCGTGGCGTGATGGAAAAGGGGATGTGTTGCGGGAATTGGCGGCGGCTTGCCGGGAATACGACTTAAAAATGGGTGTTTACCTTTCCCCGTGGGATCAAAACAGTGCCATCTACGGTACACCGGAGTACAATGAATACTTTAAGAAACAACTGACTGAGGTATTGACCAATTACGGGGATATCTTTGAAGTATGGTTTGATGGTGCGGTAGGGGAAGCTTTCCGCGGCCAGCAAATTTACGATTGGGATGGTTTTATTGCCACGGTGCGGGAACACCAGCCCAATGCAGTCATTTTTAGTGATGCCGGCCCGGATATTCGTTGGGTAGGAACAGAGCAGGGGTTTGCCAACCCAACGAATTGGAGTACTCTAAATCGAGCCGATTATTTCCCGGGGACACCCCGTTATCTCGAATTGCGATCAGGTAATCAGCGAGGTACACACTGGCTGCCCGCTGAGGTAGATGTGTCCATTCGTCCCGGTTGGTATTATCACGCTAGTGAGGATGACAAGGTCAAATCAGCTGATCACCTGGAATGGATTTATTACAATTCGGTGGGTCGAAATGCTAATTTATTGCTCAATCTGCCCGTGGATCGGACCGGCTTGGTACACCCCAATGATTCTGCGGCTTTGTTGCAACTTCGCGAGCGCCTGGATGCTACCTTTGAGCAAAATCTGGCCGCCGGAGCGAAGGTTACGGCCACCGATGAGATATCCGGGCTGAAGGCGTTTGCACCACAGCATTTAACCGATGAAGACCCAAGTACCTCCTGGGCTTCACCTGACGATATTACTACGGTGGGAATTGAACTGGAATTAGCCAGTGCTCAGACTTTTAATGTGGTCGAACTTCGGGAATTCATTCCGTTAGGACAACGGGTCGAATCGTTTGAAGTAAAAGCCTGGTTGGAAGATCAATGGCAATCTATTGGTAAGGGAACGACGATTGGTAATCGACGGTGGATCAAATTGCCGACCGTGACCACCCGTAAGATTCGGGTGCGTATCAAACAGGCCATGGCACCCCCTGTTTTGTCGGAAATAGCGCTATATCATCGACCGCACGAGAACTATTTATTGGAGTCAAAACGTGATTTTTCTGACCGGATGCAATGGTGGCGAGATGCCGGATTTGGCATGTTTGTTCACTGGGGGGCCTATGCCGTACCGGCGGGGATTTATAAGGGTAAAGAAGTTAGTGGTATTGGTGAATGGATCATGTCGTCTGCCAAGATTCCGGTGCCGGAGTATGAAAAAATTGTGCGTCAATTCAATCCTCAACAATTTGATGCCGATGCCTGGGCTCGCCTGGCTAAGGAGGCCGGTATGAAATACCTGGTGATTACCTCCAAGCACCACGATGGTTTCTGCCTGTGGGATTCGAAGGTTACAGAATATGATATCATGGATGCTACGGCCTTCAAAAGAGATATTCTCAAAGAGTTATCGGAGGCTTGCCAAAAGGAGGGGGTCAAATTGTGTTTTTACCATTCGATTATGGATTGGCACCACAAAAAGGCTTCCGGCGCGACTTTTACGGAATATCGGGAGGCGTATCTCAAGCCACAACTGAAGGAATTGGTAGAAAATTATGATCCGGCGGTATTGTGGTTTGATGGGGAATGGATCAAAGAATGGACCGAGGCACAGGGTAAGGATCTGTATCAATATGTGCGGAGCCTGAAACCGGATATTATCATCAACAATAGAGTGGGGAAGGGACGCAATGGTATGCAAGGCATGAATACGGGCGATGAATTTGTCGGTGATTTTGGAACACCGGAGCAGGAGATTCTGGAACACGGTTCGACCGAAATTGACTGGGAATCGTGTATGACGATGAATGATACCTGGGGATTTAAAAAGAACGATCACAATTGGAAATCTGCCGAGATGTTAATTCATAATCTGGTGGATATTGCAGCCAAAGGGGGAAATTATTTATTAAATGTTGGCCCTGATGCCACCGGTGTGATTCCGAAACCCAGTCAGGAACGATTGAAGGCGATGGGTGCGTGGATGCAGGTGAACAGCGCGGCCATATACAACACTCGCATGTGGCCGCAGTACAAGGAAGGTGAACAAATACGCTATATTTTGGGAAATGATGGTGCGGTATATGTGGCCTTATTGGATTGGCCGGGCGCGACCGTGCAGTTGAGGTACATCAAACCCAAAGCCAAGGCGGAGATTCGGATGTTGGGCGTAGATGAGCCCTTGGAGTGGTCTTTTGATGAAGCTACTGGAACGACGGTTGAGTTGGGGGAAAAGTTGCAGGATCCGAGTAAGCGGCCTTGTCAATATGCATGGATCTTAAAAATAGAAGGAACGTTTCCGAAAGTGGCCGAAATGCAGTAGCCAGTTTAAATCTTAGAGCAATGGCGCCAATAACCTGCAACCGGCTTGCATCACTTCGAAGGCAAATGAGCGTTTCTTGATATCTTTGAGCGTCAATTCTCGACTATTTTTGAAATCTTGTTCGAATTGAGCCTTGAGTTCTTTTAGCGTATCGGCATCATAAAGCACAGCGTTAATTTCCAGGTTTTGATCAAAGCTACGGATATCCATATTGGCGGTGCCGATGGTGGCGATCATGTCGTCGGCAATCATCAATTTGCTGTGGATAAAGCCTTTTTGGTATTGATAGACCTTGACGGAACAGTGCAACATTTCCTCCGCAAAGGAGAGTGTAGCGGCTTGCACTATTTTGGAATCGCCCTTAGCGGGAATGATCAAGCGGATATCCACGCCACTTTGCGCTGCTGTTCTCATTGCATTGAGAATGGAGTTGTTGGGGATGAAATAAGGGGTAACCATATACACATAATCACGGGCTGTGTATAAAGTATTGAGGTAGACTTGTTTAATCCCGTCCCATTCCGTATCCGGGCCGGAGCCGATGATTTGAACCGTATTTTGGTTGTTGATTTTTGTTTTAGGGAAGAATTGTGAATCGCTAATTTGTTGCCCCTTGAGAAAGGCCCAGTCTTGCAGGAAATTCATTTGTAGCCCCTTTACGGCATCTCCTTCCAACCTGAGGTGCATGTCGTGCCAATGGCCCAAGTGAGGGTCGCCAGCCAGATATTTGCCATCGACATTAATGCCTCCTGTGAAGCCGATATGTCCATCAATGATGATGATCTTACGGTGGTTTCGGAAGTTGGAATGACTATTTAAAATGGCCAGGCGGACCGGCCGGAACTCGAGCACATCAATGCCGGCAGCCAACAGCTCATGGATGTATCGATTGCTCAAAGCACTGGACCCGAGTCCGTCAATGAGCAACCGGACGACTACCTTTTCCTGTACCTTTTTTATCAATAAATCTTTCAGTTTTTGCCCCAATTCATCGTCTGTCCAGATGAAATATTCCAGATGGATGTGGTGTTTGGCGGTCGCCAAATCCCTGAAAATGGCCTCGAAAGTAGCTGGCCCGTCGACCAATACCTGGACCTCATTATTTTGCGAAAGCAAAGCTCGTGGATTGTTTAATGCGGTTTTGATATTCTTGTGTACAATCAGTCGATGCTGATTTTTCAAGAGGTCATTCGCCACGACTTTTTCGGAAAGATTACATTTTTCTAGCACCTCTTTTTTGTTGCTAATTAGCTGTTTTTCAACGTATTCGTTGTCCGACATAATGCGTTCTTCTTTGAAGCTGGCACCGAGAAAGCTATACAAAATAATGCCCAGACCGGGTAGGGCCAACATGATCACAATCCAGGAAAGGGTTTTGACTGGATCTCCTTTTTCCAACAATAAAATACCGATGGAAAAGAAGATGGTAAACCCATAACCAACCAGCAATATCGATAGCAGGCTTTCCCAAAGCAGATTTTCAGGGTTATCGGCAAATACGCCCGAGGCATACAACCCAATGGCTAGTATAGAAAGGACCATTAAACCCGGAATGAGTTTTAGGATGAGGTTTTTCATGGCGGATTGTCAAAATTAGCTGTGATTTTTTGAAGTAGAAAAAATAACTAAATTTATCCCATGATGATCAAAATTAAGCTTATTTATTTTTTAGTGCTGAGTTTGTCAATGGGATTTCCCCTGACTATCTTCAGCCAGTCGAATTTGGAATATGTCGATCCATTTATCGGTACGTCTAATTTTGGAGCCACCAATCCCGGGGCAGTCGTGCCACAGGGAATGGTATCGGTCACGCCCTTTAATGTGACCGGCTCGGAGGCCAATATGTTTGACAAAGACAAGCGTTGGTGGTCGATGCCTTTTGCTTATGAAAACACCTGGTTTACGGGGTATAGTCATGTCAATTTAAGTGGAGTGGGATGCCCGGATTTAGGCGTTATCCTGCTCATGCCCACCACTGGTCCGGTGGTGGCAGCAGTGGAAAACTATGGCTCTACCTATAGCAATCAACTAGCTTCGCCGGGTTATTATAGCAATTATCTCAACAAATACGGCATAAAAACGGAGGTTACCGCCTCACAGCGCGGCGGATTGAGCCGTTTTACCTTTCCGAAAGGGCAATCCAATATTCTACTCAATTTAGGAACCGGCCTGACCAACGAAACCGGTGCTAGCCTGCGAATTGTCAATGACCGGGAAATTGAAGGCTCTCGCATGACGGGTAGTTTTTGCTACAATGACGGCTCAGAGCGACCGGTCTATTTTGTCCTGCGTTTTAGTCAAAAGGCAGATGGTTTCGGTGCTTGGAAAAAAATGCCAAAGATGCAGGCGGAAGATAGCTGGTCATCCACCAGTGGGAAGTATAAATACTACTCAGATTACCAATATCCCCTCTCCGGCGATGATATTGGCGCGTGGTTTTCCTTTTCCACTAAAGCCGATGAATCGATTATGGTCAAAGTGGGCATTTCCTATGTAAGTACTGCTAATGCGCGCGAAAACCTGGACGCAGAAATTCCCGATTTTAATTTTGAAAAGACGCACCAGACTGCCCGCGAGCGTTGGGAGGAGGTGCTTTCTTGTATTGAAGTGGAAGGTGGAACGAAGGAACAGAAGACCATTTTTTATACGAGCTTGTACCACATTAATCTTCACCCCAATGTATTGAATGATATCAATGGTCAATATCCTATGATGGAGAGTTATGGCGTTGGGCAACTCAAAAATCAGAATCGATATACGGTATTTTCCTTATGGGATACCTACCGCAATGTACACCCATTCCTAAGCCTGGTTTATCCGGATTTACAATTGGATATGATGCGCTCCGTATTGGATATGTATCGGGAAAGTGGCTGGATGCCCAAATGGGAATTGAACAGCCGGGAAACCCACGTGATGGAGGGGGATCCTGCCATTCCCATGCTGGTGGATAGTTATTTGCGTGGTATCAGGTTTTTTGATATGGAAACGGCTTATGAAGGGATGTACAAATCAGCAACTACCAGAGGTGTTGACAACAAATTACGCCCTGATATCGACCCCTATTTAGAAAAGGGATACGTGCCTTTGGAGGAGGAGTTTGACAATTCCGTTTCCCATGCCCTGGAATATTATATTGCCGATTGGAATCTGGCGCAAATAGCGAAAGTCTTGAATAAGGAAGCAGATTATCAGCGGTTTTATCAGCAGTCCCTTCGCTATGGCGAATACTTTGATCCTGAGTTCAATATGATCCGCCCCAAGCTGGCGAATGGCGAGTTTCTGACGCCTTTCGATCCGCACCAGGGAGAAAACTTTGAGCCTTGTCCCGGTTTTCACGAAGGCACGGCCTGGCAGTATACCTTCTATGTGCCACATGATATCCCCGGGTTGATGGAACTCATGGGGGGTAAAAAAGTATTTGTCAATACCTTGCAAAAGGTTTTTGACGAAGGCCTTTTTGATATGGCTAATGAACCGGATATCAATTATCCATACCTCTTCAACTATGCCAAAGGGGAAGAATGGCGCACTCAAAAGGAGGTTAACCGCTTGATCAACACACATTACAAGGCCACCCCTGGTGGGATTCCGGGCAATGACGATTGTGGTACGCTTTCTGCTTGGCTGGTCTTTAGCATGATGGGTTTCTATCCCGTTTGCCCTGGCGATATGGATTATGCCATCACCTCCCCCATTTTTGACAAAATAACGCTACACTTATCCAAAGGTGGCGCTCGCAATAAAAAGTTGGTGATCAGTACGATAAAGGAAAGCCCTTCCAGTGTTTACATCAAAAAAATGACCAGAAATGGGCAGCGCTGGAAAGACTATTTTATCTCCCACCAGGAATTGACGGAGGGGGGAGAACTGACGTTCTATCTCAAAGACTAAGTAGAGGTAATCGTTATAAATATAATGATGATAAAAAGCATGATTATATTTATAACGATTATTGGTGGAGGGAGCATAAAGTTTTCCTCATCTTCCAGGCTTCCTGCGCCTATTTTTTCGATAAATCCAACAATTCTACCTTTCTGAATTCAATTGGCGCAGTTTCTGCCTGAAGGGCAATATAGCCTTCGGTTACGGGGGTGCCTTCCGCAACCGGATAATCATCATCTGCACCACCGCCACCGATAACAGGGTGGGAGTAGGTCAGCACGGTATCTCCATTCACTACATGTTGTATTAGACTATCGCCAAGTACAATCATATCCATGGTCACCCATTGATCACCGTGGTAGGTTTTGGAGGTTGAGTTAATGCAATGATCGGTAACCAACTTGCCATCTATTTCCACATGTGTACTTGGGGTACAGAGATTACCCGTGGAGCGTTCGTCTGTTCCATTTCCACCGAGAAACTGCGCCTCAATCGATACCGGAAAATCCTGGTCAAGTTTCATACTTGCTGCCGACTGACAATGCAGCATGGCACCGTTATTGCGGTATGCCCAGGCAGGCCCCCCACTTACCTGATCTCCTACAAAACGATATTCTACCCGCAGGATATAATGTGAAAAAGGCTTGTTGTAAAAGATGTGGCCAAACTCTCCGGCGAAGGTATCGTATTGTGCGTAGGAGACCTTTAGCAGGCTGTCCTCCACCAAGAAGGTGTTTTTGTAATTGTTGTTTAACTCATAGCCCGAAAATTTTATGTTCCAGTCATTAAGATCCACCCCGTTAAACAAGGAAATCCATTCCTCTTTTGGTTCCTCTTCGGCAGGAGTGGTGCAAGCCTGAACGGTCAGCAATAGTGCCAGCAGGAAAAGCAAGTTGGTCGTTTTGTTGTGTGTCATAAGGCAAATGTTTTTTGTTCCCCTAAAGATACAATTCCTGCCCATTGTTTTTACCTCAAGGTTATGTCATTGAAGAGATAGAAGCAGCCCTGGGGTAATACTTATTCGAAGGTTAAGTGCTGCATGTTTGGAGGTGGTGCTTTAGCAGCGAAAATTGCAGGTTTTGGGTTCTCGGGAGGCTCATTTTCTTCTCCTTCATGTTTAAAAGTGGACTATTTTGTAAAATTATTTTACTCAGTTAAAATTTTCTTTCAATGTGATTCAAGGCTGACTCAACCAACCATTAGAGGTGTGGGGGCGAACTTGATAATCTGTCCTTTTATGGCGATATTGAAGCCGTTGGAGCAAGACTCGTTAAGTACCTCCCAATTTTATGGATGAGTTGCATTTGCTTCGACAACTAGGTGCGAAAATTATAAACGGATGATAAAACAACTATTCGCGTTCTTAGAGCATGTTTGGAGGTCAAACTTTGGGCTACAAAACCGTACTTTTTCGATGACACATCGTTCTTTTTTTTTATCCGTCTCGGCTCAGCCCAGATGCATTTCAAAAAACGCCTTGTTTTATCAAAAAAATGATGCTTTTCGCCAGCAAATCCGACTTCCAAACATGCTCGTAGGATTTCTATTATTCACATTTTCGGGGTCTGCCCAAACTGTAATTGATATTGATGGAAATAGCTACCATACAATCGCGATTGGCACTCAGGTTTGGATGAAGGAAAATTTACAAACCACCCATTTTAATAATGGAGACCCAATTCCAACTTATCTTGGTCCTGTTTCTGTGGATACTTCATCATTGTACCAATGGCCCTACAATGATGATAGTAATAATGTCGATATTTATGGCAGACTTTATACCTGGTTTACTGCGACCAATACTAAGAATGTTTGCCCCTCAGGGTGGCACGTTCCCGATCATTCAGATTGGGCGACTTTGGCAGATTTTCTTGGAGGTGCTGAAGTTGCGGGAAGTAAAATGAAAGAAATTGGACTTACCCATTGGAGTGCTACCGATAGTACCGTTGACAATTCCAGTATGTTTACCGGCTTACCGGGTGGTTTCAGAGGAAATCCCTCGGGGTTTAATAATTTTGGCTTAAGTGGTAGTTTTTGGAGTGCCACTCCATTTGGTTCGGCTACATTTCAAAGAGGGATTAATTATCGGCTAAATGCAAATGATGGCCAGTTAGTAGAATCAGTAGCTGTCGCTAACTGTGGCTTATCTATTCGGTGTATCAAAAATCAATCAGTAGCTATTGCCAACCCGACCGTAGTGCCTAATGTGCGAATTTTTCCAAACCCCGCCAGTCAAAGTATTACTGTATCGGTCAATAATTGGAACAACTCGAAGCTGTTTATTTATAATCTGTTGGGAAATCTTGTACTGCAACAACAGATCGTTGGTGAAAATAGCGAGGTCGGCATCAGCAGCTTGGCAGGGGGGACATATTTACTGCTGATCGTTGGGGAGAATAGGCTCATCGAAAGAAAATTTGTTAAAAATTGAGTCGGATGTCATTGCTGAAGAGAGTAGTACTGCAAGTGCCAGGTAAATCCGCTCTATTATCAGCAAAAAGGTTCGGAATTCTACATCCGAACGATTCCTCTGGTTATTGTCTTCAAATTTGTGTCATCATAAAACCTAATTGATGACCATGAAAGAAAAGACATTTTTTAGTAGTCTACAGGCTCAAAAGGAGATTGAAAACCTGTATCTGCAGAAATTGGATGCCCTATTGATTAGCTATGAATTTCTAAAGATTGAAACGAGTTTTTGTGACACCAATATCGTACTAACCGGTCGGAAAGAGGGACCACCTTTAGTGCTTTTACATGGCTCCAATGGTTGTGCGCCGGTAGCCATAGAGGCTTTGATTGGATTGGCAGATTATTTTCGAATTTATGCCATTGATGTAGTGGGGCAGCCGAATCTAAGCGCCGGATGTCGCCCTTCTATGCAGGATGATACCTACGGCAAATGGATGTACGAAATCCTTTCCCGGATGAATATCAGAGATGCTTTTTTGGTGGGGATTTCCTTTGGTGGTTTTATAGCTTGGAAATCGCTGATTTTTGATGAAAAGCGCTTTGCAAAGGCCTTTTTCATAGTTCCTGCCGGTATTGTGAATGGCAATCCGTTGAAAGCCTTATGGAAAGTGTTTCGTCCTATGAAATTGTACATGGCAAGTAAAAAAACGAAATATGTCCAGCAGTTTCTTGACCAGTTATTCACAGAACCTGATCGCTTTGCTTTTACTTTTTTATCACAGGTGTTTCTGCATTTTACAATGGATTTTTCGCCCATTCCTCTGATCAAAAAAGAGGAAGCCAAACGAGTGAAAACACCTGTTACAATCATTGGTGCGGAAAAAGATTTGTTGTTTCCCGGAGGAAAATTACTGAAAAGGGCAGAAAAAATATTTCCCTCCTTGGAAAAGACCCTGCTGCTAAAAAAATCGAAGCATGTACCTGGTAGAGCGGACAATGATCGAATCGTAGCATTAATTAAGAGTAGTCTCAACAATCACTCGAAATGAAAAAATCACTTAATTTTTAATCAAAATACATCAACAATGGAACGTAAAATGAAAAATGAAAGGGCGACAGTGGGAGGGCCCTGTTAGACCATAACGTCAAAAAAATGACGCATTTTCTGAACACTTTACTGTAACTTTGCTTCTATGATTATGGATGGAAAGAAGATTGCCTTATTGTATTTTAGCTGCAAGCCCACCGTGGAAAGCCGGAGGAAGAACTGGTTTTCCCTTGGCGCCAACCGGAGAAATGAAGCATTGGCGTCTTCTTTAATCCTCCAAACTTCTCAAATCGTACAGCAATCTGGTTTTCCGGTTTTTCATTATCACGAAGGCAATCAAACGGGCCGTACCTTCGGAGAGCGGTTGGCCAATGCCTACCAGGAAATTTTTGACCAGGGCTACGATGCCGTGATCGCCACGGGAAATGATACCCCGGAAATGGCCAATATCGACTGGCAAACCGTTGCCACACAACTATCAGCTGGTAAATGTGTGCTGGGCCCGTCCTTACGTGGAGGTACTTATCTGATTGGTTTGACCGCTGCCGCTTTTTGCAAGACCGCTTTCCAAAATTTGCCTTGGCAGTCGGGACGATTATTTCAACTGCTGCGGCAATATTGTGCACTCGCAGGCATGGCCCCGGTTGTACTGGAAGCTTTGCGAGACATCAATACCTACCACGATTTAATTAAGTTGGTGAAAAGTGCATCCATTGACCGCATCTTAAGGCGGGTATTGCATCAACTGGTATACGGTATCCCTAACGTTTTTACAGGATATCGCACGCTGATCCTAAATAGAGCGTTAATGATTAATATGCCTCTTCGGGCACCACCTGCCACTTCAATTTCCCTGAAGTAAGCTAATTCGCGATCATTTGTACATCTAATTCTATCTATGAAAAGTAGCCAATCTAGTCTACTGTTCGTCATCTTGTTTTTGATGATGAGCTGTAGCGAAAATTCTACTGATACCCAAACGGATATCCTGAATGCCTCCTGGGAGGAGATCACCCGGCAATCAAAAGGCACCACCGTTAATTTTATGATGTGGCAGGGCAGTCCATCTGTCAATAATTATATCAATAATTTTGTCGTGCCTACTTTGAAGGAGAGGTACAATATCGATCTAAGGATCACCGGTGGTCAGGGGGGCGAAATTGTTCAGTTGGTCATGGGCGAGAAAGAAGCTGGCGTAACAAACGGCCAGGTCGATATCGTTTGGATCAATGGCGAAACGTTTTTCCAATTGCGTAAGATTGATGGGCTTTGGGGGCCATTTGTCAAAAAACTACCCAATGCGGCCTATATTGATTTTGACGACCCTTACATCAATACGGATTTTCAGCAGCCGGTAAATGGGATGGAATGTCCGTGGAGCATCGGGCAATTTGCCTTGGTTTACGACTCGGCCAGTGTTTCCAATCCGCCTGCCAACTTACAGGAGTTGGAAACCTATGTTCGGGAAAATCCTGGGACTTTCACCATCTCCAATGACTTTTCAGGTATGACCTTATTGAAAAGTTTTTTGGCCGAATTAAGTGGTTCGCCAACCGGATTGAACGGTCCTTTTGATGAAGAGAAATATGATCGGCTTTCCAGCCAATTGTGGGATTTCCTCAATCGAAATAAACCGTATTTCTGGAAACAAGGAACTACCTTTCCCAAGGAGCACACCAAGATGGATCAAATGTTTGCGACCGGTGAACTCAAGATTACCTTTGGTTTTGGTGAAGGGGGCTTTGAAGATAAAGTACGTCGGGGATTATTTCCCAAAACTACCCGAGGCTATGCCTGGGATAATGGTACGATTTTGAATGCCAATTACTTAGGCATTCCCTATAATTCAGCGAATAAAGCCGGCGCCTTGCAGGTCATCAATTTTCTGATTTCTCCTGAAGCACAATTTAAGAAAGCCGATCCGGATGAAATGGATGCCAATACTGTTTTGAGTATGGAAAAATTGCCAGAGGAGTGGCGGGAAAAATTTGAAAACGCCCCAAAGCGGCAATACGCCCCTGAAATGGAGGAAATTTCTGATAAATCTATCCAGGAGCCGGCACCGGAATATATGCTACACCTTTACGAAGACTTTAGAACAAAAGTAATTGAACAGTAGATTATCAAATATTGGCTTGGTCTTTTTTGTGCTGATCGGGGTGGTCCCCTTTGCAGCGGCGTTGTGTTATGCTTTAGGCTATAGCCTGGGATTGGTTGGCGTCATCAATGAAGGATTTACCACCCGATTTTGGCAGGAAGTGTTAGTTTCTGGAGCGTTTTTTAAGTCGTTCTTTTACAGCGCAGCAATTGCTGCCATTTCGGTATTTATATCCGTTAGTTTGGCACTTTGGTTTGCACTCCAATTTCGGGAGGAACTTAGTCGAAAGACGCTATCTTTCCTGATTTATTTGCCGTTGGCTATTCCGGGGGTTGTAGCTGGTTTTTTTACCTTTCAGCTTTTTGCCAAAGCTGGTTTTTTCTCTCGGGTGGCGTATCATCTGGGGTGGATTTCACGTTTACAGGAATTTCCTGATCTAGTGAATGATCAGTATGCTATCGGGATCATTTTGACCTTCATCACGATTGTCACACCGTTTTTTTTATTGCTCTTTTTGAATGTCTATAAAAACGAACGAGTGCAAGATCTCTCCGAATTGGCTACTTCGCTTGGTGCAACGCCTTGGCAGGTGGCTTGGAAAGTAAGCATACCGGTGATCTTACACAAAACCTGGACCCTAATTGGGTTGTATTTTATCTTTCTGCTTGGTGCCTACGAGGTGCCCCTTATTTTGGGGCAAGAATCCCCGCAGATGCTATCGGTTTTGATCATTCGGGAAATCAAGCAATACGACCTGACCAAGATTTCGGAAGGCTATGTCGTAGCGGTAATCTATACTGTACTGGTGTCCATTGGTGCCATCCTGCTTTTCTCACGCAAAAAACGGAAGGCAAATGAAATTTAATTGGAAACCTTACCTATTGACCCTGCTGGTATTACTGATCTTGTTTCCCTTTGTGTATTTGGTCTTGCTATCGCTGGCCTCAGAGTGGCGCTTTCCACAATTGGTGCCGAGTTATTTTGGCTTACGCAATTGGACACAAGTCCTCAATTCCGAAACGGGATTGCTCGAAAGTTTTACCATTTCGGTAGTCATCTCCTTATCAGTAGCCATAGTCTCTACCCTGACGGGTTTTTTTATCAGTCGTACCGTAGCTTACCATCCACGTAAGCACCAATTGACCTTGCTGACTTATTTTCCGTACATCTTAGCACCGGTGGTTTTTGGGGCCTGCCTGAGTTTCTTTTTTCTCAAGTTGGGGCTTTTTGGCAGACCGGTTGGCGTTATTCTAGCCCAGTTTTTGGTGGCTTTCCCCTATGCATTGATCTTCTTTAGCAGCTTTTGGGGAGAAAAAACCAAAAGTTATGAAGATCTCGTGGCGACCTTGGGAGGCAATCGCCGGCAATCCTTTTTCAAGGTGTTGTTGCCAATTGCGAAAGGCATGTTGCTAATCTGTTTTTTTCAAACCTTTCTCATTTCATGGTTTGAGTATGGCCTGACCTCGATTATCGGGGTGGGGAAAGTACAGACTTTAACCATCAAGGTTTTTCTATTCATCAAAGAGTCAAATTTTTACTACGGTGCATTGAGCTGCTGTTTGCTCATTTTTCCACCGGTGTTTTTGTTATATATCAATAAAAGATACGTCTTTAATAAATTGATTTAATGTTTTTAGAAGTACAAAATATTGTCAAGAGCTTTCAGCAGGAACAGGTGGTCAAAGACCTGAGTTTTTCACTGGAAGCCCATAAAACCTTGAGCATTTTGGGTAAATCCGGTTGTGGAAAAACCACGATGTTGAAGATCATCGGCGGGTTGGTGAAACCGGATGCGGGGCATATCATGCTCGGAGGCAAATGCATAGACGGTGAAATTCCGGAGAAACGCAGTATCGTCTATTTGTACCAGGAAGATTTGCTGTTTCCACACCTGAATGTCTTTGAGAATATCGCTTTTGGATTACGCATCAAGAAGTTGCCCAAGGATGAGATCCGGGAAAAGGTAGGCCAGATGCTCCAAAGCCTTGAATTAGGAGATCAAGCCAGAAAGATGCCGCACCAATTATCGGGGGGGCAGCGCCAACGGGTATCCTTTGGCCGAGCCATCATTACCAACCCTTCTTTACTGCTTTTAGACGAACCTTTTGGCAGTTTGGATGCCGGTACGCGACAACGCATGCAGCATTTGTTTAAGCGCATTGCTCTTGAGTTCAGAATCACTTCTCTCTTTGTGACCCACGATCTGAAAGAGGCCATCTTGATGGGAGATGAAATTGCTTTCATGCGCAGCGGCCGCTTGAAAGTGTACACCGACAAAACGGAATTCATTAGCGACCCGGACACTGGCGTACAAAATGAAATTGGCTTTTGGCAAAACCTATTGGTGGAACCACAAAGTCGGGTAACTGAATAATTTTCTAACCAAAAAATAAATCACCTTGAAAAAGCAAGTTTGGATCGATACCGACCTATCTGTAGGTATGAAAAGGCATACACGCCCCGGTTTTTGCGACGTGGATGATGGATATGCCGTTTTACAATTGATGAAAGCAGATAACGTGCAGATTAACGGCATCAGTGCGGTTTTTGGAAATACACTCATTGAAAATTCCTACCCACTGTGTCAATATATGAGCAAAGAGTTTGCCCGCTATGAGATTCCTGTTTTCAGAGGGGCCGGTGAGGCCATTTCCTTACCCAAAGCAGAAACAAATGATGCGGTGGAAGGATTGGCCAAAGCCTTACAATCTCAAAAGCTGATCATCATGGCCATTGGCCCTGCGACCAATGTGGGGATGTTGCTCTTAAAATATCCGGAATTGGCTACTCAAATTGAAGAAGTAGTATTGGTGGCCGGTCGTCGTACATCAAAGGATTATTTTGTGATTGGCTCCAAAGAAAATGGACGCCATGCCCGCGATTTGAATTTTGATTTGGATAATATCGCCTTTCGGCTAATGTTTCAGCACGGGATTTCAGTGACACTTTGCCCGTTCGAAATTTCGAATAAGGTATGGTTAAAAGAAGCCGATTTGGACCGACTTGCGGAAGGGGATGCGGGAACCAAATGGCTGGCGGAAAAGTCGCGCGTGTGGCTACAACAATGGTTGGACATGGAAGCCGAAGGATTTAATCCATTTGATGTTCTAGCCAGTCATTACATCATCAGTCCGGACGATATCATCTTTGAACCGTTGAATGCTCACCTGGAGATTCACCCGGATGACACCCTAATGGATGAGACAAATCGGGAGGTATTTAAGCAATACTTACTGTGTGATCAAACCCCAGGCCATCCCGTTCGCTACTGTTATGATGTAGTGGAAGATTATCACGAAAAGTTATTAAAAAGTCTGCTTTAGGACGTAATACGATCATATAATTATCGACACTTGCATGTAGAAATAGGAACAACAATGCTAAAACTCAATACTAACATCGCAGCATTACAAGCTTACCTTCAGGAAAAAGGGTGGCTTGAAGCCAATGAGACGATTCAATCCGTTGAAAAGCCGGGAGAAGGCAATATGAACTTTACCTTGCGAATTGATACTGGTGACCGGACATTCGTTGTAAAACAAAGTCGAGAGTACGTAGAGAAATACCCCCAGGTGGCTGCTCCGGCAGACCGGGCTTTGAGAGAAGCTGAATTTTACGAACTGATTGGCGAAAAACCTGAATTGAAAGGCCTGATGCCTAATTTGACTGGTTTGGACCGGGAAAATAGTGTCATTGTCATGGATGATCTCGGAGCGGGTACTGATTTTACGTATGTGTATAAAACCGGTCAAACTATGCCCGAAATGGAATTGATGACCATCATGGATTTTGCGGCGAAATTGCACAATAGCTTTTCTGCGAGCACTTCATCCAGGGTGATCACCAATCGGGAAATGCGCAAGCTGAACCACGAGCATATTTTTCGCTATCCCTACCTCGAGGAAAATGGGTTAAATCTTGATGATATTCTGCCGGGATTACAAGAGGTGGCCGCGCCGTACAAAAAAGACAAAGCCTTGGAAGAGGTGGTGCAGGAGCTTGGTAATCAATACCTTGCTGATGGCGAACATTTGCTGCACGGTGATTATTTTCCGGGGAGTTGGCTGAAAACCGAAAACGGTGTACGCATTATTGATCCGGAATTTTGCTTTTTTGGCCCAGCTGAATTTGAGATTGGTGTAACGATTGCACATCTGAAAATGGCGGATCAACCCTCTGTAATGATTAAAAAGGCACTGGAACGATATGCCTCACAAGCGCCATTGGACGAGAGCCTACAGAAGAAATTCACCGCGATTGAAATACTACGCCGGATTTTGGGATTGGCGCAACTGCCCTTGGAGATCGATTTGTCAAAGCGCAAGGCGTTGCTGGAGGAGTCGAGAGTGGAATTGTTGAGTTAGAGAAAAGAGTTTGGCCATTAGTGCATGTTTGGAGGGGGTGCTTTAGCAGTGAAAATTACAGGTTTTGGGTTCTCGCGAGGCTCATTTTTGAGTACATCTCGGCTCAGCCGAGACGGACGAAAAAATAGCCGAAAAGAGGTTCCAAAATCCCGGTT
>CAXHCA010000062.1:0-36771 GCA_964015035.1 uncultured Saprospiraceae bacterium | reverse complement strand
TAATGAGAATGATCTTTTAACTACCAACTTTGAGACAGAGCGCAACTGCGCCCGTCAAAGCTCTTCTTTGTCAGCTCCAAGCACCTCCGCAAGAATGGCCCCTAAGTCCAAGGAAAAATACTTTACCTTTGTAAATTATTTTTCACAAAAATTAGTATGAAAATGAAGCAGCTGATCACCCTTATCTTAGCCTTCATTGTGGGATTTACCATCTCACCGCAGGCGCAAAACCCGAACTTAAATTACAATAAGTTCAAGCAATTGTACGACGAATTGCCGACCCCAAACAGCTATCGTACGGCTTCCGGGGCACCTGGGCACGAGTATTACCAGCAACGTGCAGATTATGTAATGGATATTGAACTGGATGACGACAAACAGCAGATCCACGGATTTGAAACCATTACCTACCACAACAATTCTCCCGATCCATTGAGCTATGTCTGGTTGCAACTCGATCAGAATATGAGGGCAAAAGACTCGGATACTTATAAGATTTCTACCAGTGAAATTGACGAAGAAATGAGTTTCAGAGGCCTCAAGCGGTTGCACAATCGCTTTGATGGTGGCTTTAATATAGAAGCAGTGACCGGCACGGACGGTAAGCCGTTAAAATACGTGATCAACAAAACCATGATGCGGGTAGACCTGCCAACTACGCTACAACCGGGCCAAAAGGCGTCCTTCAGCGTGAAGTGGTGGTATAACATCAACGATCGCATGAAGTGGGGGGGGCGTTCTGGCCTGGAGTACTTTGAAGACGAAGACAATTATCTGTATACTATTGCGCAGTTTTATCCTCGTATGGCGGTCTATAATGATGTAGAAGGTTGGCAGCACAAGCAGTTTTTGGGCTCCGGAGAGTTCACCGTTTCTTTTGGCAATTACGAGGTGCGGATTACCGTGCCAGCCGACCATATTGTGGGCGCTACGGGCGAAATTCAAAATCCGAAGGCTGTACTGACGGCCACGCAACGTGCTCGGTTGGAAGAAGCTAAAAAAAATACTAAAGATCCTGTGTTTATTGTCACACCGGAAGAGGCGAAAGCCAATGAAACCAGCCGCACTGACAAGAAAAAAACTTGGGTTTTTAAAGCGGAAAATGTGCGGGATTTTGGTTTTGCCAGTTCCCGGAAGTTTATTTGGGATGCAATGGGCGTAGTGCAAAATGGCCGCACGATTCTGGCGATGTCTTTGTATCCAAAAGAAGGCAATCCGTTGTGGGAAAAGTATTCTACGCGAGTGGTGGCTCATACCTTGAATGTCTATTCGGAATATACCTTTGAATACCCATATCCGGTGGCCTATTCTGTGCATACCAACCGCATTGGTATGGAATACCCCATGATTTGTTTTAACGGCGGTCGGCCGGAAGCTGATGGTACTTATTCGGAGCGCACCAAGTACGGCATGATCGGTGTGATCATCCACGAGGTGGGGCACAACTACTTTCCCATGATTGTCAATTCTGATGAGCGTCAGTGGACCTGGATGGATGAGGGACTGAATAGTTTCTTGGAATATATCACGGAACAGGCTTGGGATGCCGATTTTCCTACTCGGGGCGGACAGCCGGAAAAGATTGTTAATTATATGAAGATGGATAAGGATAAGTTGTCGCCCATTATGACCAACTCTGAGTCGATCCTCAACTTTGGTCCTAATGCTTATAGCAAGCCGGCTACGGCCTTATACATCCTTCGCGAAACGGTGATGGGGCGTGAACTATTTGATATGGCCTTTAAAGAATATGCACAACGCTGGAAATTTAAGCACCCTTCTCCTGCTGATTTTTTCCGCACGATGGAAGATGCTTCAGGCGTTGACCTGGATTGGTTCTGGCGTGGATGGTTCTTCACCACGGATCATGTAGATATTGCTTTGAAGGATGTCAAGTGGTTGCAGATCAACACCAAAAATCCGGAAGTAGAGAACGCATTGGCGAAAGCCAAAGAAAAAGAGTCACCCAGGTACATTGGTGATATCCGCAATGAAACGGCGAGTACGGTGATCAAGCGCGATGAACGCATGCGCGACTTTTACAACGACTATGATCCATTGGAAGTGACGGTACTAGATAAGAAGCAATACGAAAAATATATGGCTTCACTGGATGAAGATGAGAAGGCCATTCTGGAAGGCAACTACCAATATTACTCTATCGACTTTGCGAATGTTGGCGGTCTGGTCATGCCGATCATTTTGGAGTTTAAATTCACCGATGGCACGTCGGAAGTGGTGCGTATTCCTGCCGAAATCTGGCGTAAAAACAATGATGAGGTCAGTAAGGTGTTCTACTTCGAAAAAGAAGTTAGTGAAGTCGTATTAGACCCCTATCTGGAAACGGCAGATACCGATCGCAATAACAATTATTGGCCTCCACGCCGCGAACCATCACGGTTTGAGTTGTTCAAACGCCGTAGCTGGGGAGGTGGAGAAAATCCAATGCAAAAAGCCAAACGCATTGAGGAAATGAGTAAGAAAGACGGCCGTATGCAGCAGGATGGAGAAGACAAATAGGGGAGTGGCTTAAAATGGAATCGGGGTTGTACACAAACGTTGTACAACCCCGATTTTGTTAGCGCATCTTATGCGGTGGCAGGTTCTAGCCTTTTTTGGACCTGCTGAATAATGATTTCGCCGTGATCGCGGGTATTTTCAATGAAGAGGGTACTCGTTTTTTTACCGGCACAAACAACACCGGCTAGGTAGACATTGGGCAAGTTCGTTTCCAAGGTCTCTGGATCATGCACCGGAATGCAGTCGTCATCATCCTTGGGAATCTCCAGGCCCAGATTGGCCAGAAGCTCATAATTGGGCTGGTAGCCGGTCATGGCCAAAACGAAGTCGTTTTCGAGGGTAAATTCCCCTTCTGGGCCTTCCAGCACCACCTCATCTGCACGAATTTCCTTCACGATCGTTTTGAAGTAAGCCTTGATGCTGCCCTCCTTGATCCGGTTTTCAATATTGGGCCGAATCCAGTATTTGACCTTGGGATAAATCTCGTCTTCCCGAATAGCCATAGTCACTTCCGCTCCTTTATAATAGGTCTCCAATGCCACATCACAGGCTGAATTAGCGGCACCGATCACCAGCACTTTTTGCCCGACATAGGGGTGTGCATCATCGTAATAGTGCTTGACTTTGGGTAAGTCCTCACCCGGTATATTGAGCAAGCGAGGCGTGTCATAAAATCCGGTAGAAACGATGGCAGAATGGCTACGGTATTGTCCTTTAGTGGTGGTAATCAGGTAGTGATCCTGCGCTTGGCGTTCCATTTTGAGCACCGGCTCGTAGAGCTTGGTTTTCAATTGCCAAGATTGCTGCAACCGTCGGTAATATTCTAGTGCTTCCCGCCTGGTTGGTTTATCTCCGTGAGAGATAAAGGGCGTTCCTCCGATTTCCAAAAGTTTGGAAGTGGAGAAAAAAGTCATGTTAATGGGGAAGTTGTAAATTGAATTGGCCAAGACGCCTTTTTCCAAAATCAAATAGTTCAATCCGGCTTTTTCCGCAGAAATGGCGCAGTTGATGCCGGTTGGTCCGGCGCCTATGATGATTAAATCCAGTATTTCCATATCTAGCTATTGTTCTGTCTTTCCAACAAAATTAAGCTATTTAAGGTTTACTCAGCTCAAATCTACCTCCGATTCTTTAACACCCGCATGATGCAGGACTGCAATTCCTCCGGTTTGATCGGTTTTGAAAGATAATCTTGCATGCCCGCATTTTTGCAGCGGGTTTCTTCTTGTTTAGAGGTATTGGCGCTGAGCGCAATAATGGGGACATTGCTAAAATCCCGAATTTGGTGGGCGGCATCGATACCATTGATTTCCGGCATTTGAATATCCATTAGAATCAGATCGTATTTCTTTTCCTTAAACTGCCGAATGCCCTCTAGGCCGTTGCTGGCGATATCTACTTCAATCAGGTCAGACCAGGAAGTCAATACTTGTTTTGTTGCGATTTGATTTAACACGTGGTCTTCTACCAACAAGATGCGCAGAGGCCCGGGAATGTTTTCCCCTTCGTCATCAGTGGGGGTGCGAACCGGGACTTCAAAGTTGATAATTTGCTGATTGCCCCCTTTTTGTTGGATGGTGAGTGTGCCACGCAGGAGGTGAATCAACTTAGCGGCAATTGCCAAACTTAGCATACCCTCATTCTTGCCATTGGTGATCTTTTCCAACAGCTGGTGCAATCTTTTCTCATCATCAAAATATTGAAACGTAAAAGGACGGCCGATATAGGAAATGGCAAATTTTAGGGTAATGTGACCATGGCCTACGATTCGGGAGGATTTAAACTCAACTTTATTTTTGCCATCGCGATGCTGGATGGCCTGTTCAATCAGGTTGTACAATACCTGGATGAGCTTTTGGGCATCACAGGAAACCTTTTCAGGCAAATGACCAATGGTCTTGAATTGGATGCGGATCGCCGATTGTTCAGCTCTAAGCGAGAAAATTCTTTCTAAGCTTTCTAGTAACTCCGGCAATTTGACATCCTCGTCCTTCGTATAGCTGGCCCGGGAATCGAGTAAAGATAAATTGAATAAATTGTTTAGCACGATAGATAGATCATCGATGGAGGTCTTTAATCCATCCAACAATTCTACCTGGTGGCCATTGGGTTGGGTGTTTTCTAGGAGGTAGAGAAGATTGACAATGGAGCTCAGGGGCGTACGAATATTAAAGCCAAGTTTGGTAATGGCCTCATGGTTGATCCGCGAAATGGGATTGCTTTCCTCCTGACCTTCCTCTTCTTTGCTACTCTCCTTGGAATCAGTGATGTCTTGTAGGTTGCCTAGCAGGATGATTTTATTGGCGTATTCATCGTATTTAACCTGAGCCCTAACAGAAAGGTGCCTGATAATGCGATTGTCAATGAGGATGCGATGTTCTACCTTGGTAAGTTTACCCGTTTTTACGGCTGTATCAAAGAAATTTTCTACTTTTTCCTTATCCTCTACATGCACATAGCCGATGTAATCGGAAAGAGAAGGAGAAAAACTCTGTGGCTTAAAGCCAAAAATCATATACATTCCCTCCGACCATTTCATCACATTATTGACGATATCCATCTCCCAATTGGCAAAGTTGGCCATCTTTTGGGTTTCTTGATATCGTTGGGCACTGATGGTCATCTTTTCAGCGGTCTCCTGAAGCTTGGCTTGAGTCTTAAAGCGCTGTAATGAATACTTAATGGTATTGACCAATCGGCGGCCATCAAATTCTCCCTTTATTAAAAAATCCTGGGCTCCGGCACGTACTGATTGCATGCCCATAATTTCGCTTTTATTGCCGGTCAGGACGATTACCGGAACGTCGGCAGCTTCATTCATGTAAGACTTTAAGGTGCCGAATCCAACACTGTCATTTAGTGATAAGTCTAGTAAAACCAAATCAATGGTTTGGTCATGAAGGATGTTCATTCCTCCAGTCAAAGAAGTGGAATGATAAAAACGGTGCCGGAAAGCCGCATCTTCTAATAAGGTCTTGATTTTCTCTGCATCACCGTTATTGTCTTCAATAACCAGAATGTTGTTCATGTGTTCTAGTGCTTTGCGTAATTTGTTTCCATGTAAAGTTGTTCCGCCAATTGCGGCCTAATTCTTGTTTGGAGGCCAATGGTTGACCTCCAAACATGCTCTAATTGATGCAGGGGGTGTTGCCTAGTGGATTGACGCAGAAATAATTGACTTTTAATGTTCAGCATAATCAATGCTTTCAGCCTGAAAAAACAATCAATCATATCGGACAAATCGCACTAGTTAATCGTTGTCGGTAAAATGGTTGTTTTTAGCCAAAATGATTCAATCTGTTGAATAATTGTGAAAAAGCTATCAAAATCCACGGGCTTGTTGATAAAACAATTAGCATGTAGATCATAGCTGTTAATAATGTCTTGTTCGGCATTAGAAGTGGTGAGAATCAATACGGGAATACTTCTCAGTTTTTCATCCGATTTGATGGCTTTTAGCACCTGGCGGCCATCCCATTTGGGAAGGTTAAGGTCCAGCAAAATCAGATCAGGTGTCGGGCATTCCGAATATTCATCTTCTTTTCTCAAATAACGCAAAGCTTCAATGCCATCCATGACAACCTCCAAATTCACCTTCTTGCTGCCTTCTTTGAAGGCTTCCTGGGTAAGGCGAACATCCCCAGGATTATCCTCGACTAACAAAATATTGTGTATTCGAGTTTGTAGTGTATCCATGCTCAATGTTGTTGTGTTAACAGGTTTTAAGGGAACATCAGATTGATCTAAAAAAAACGTTTAGTGCATGTTTGGAGGGGGTACTTTAGAACCCAAAAACTGAAATTTGCAGCCTGAATAGCTTGCCCGAATATACTTCAGGGACTACCTCCAAACATACACTTATTACAAAATTATAAACCTAAACAAAAGTTTAAAGTTTAATTTGTGCTCAATACAAATTCTATAAGCAAGCTAAATATGCAAAAAATTAAAGAATTTCAGACAATTTTTGAGAAATATCTTTCTGAAAACACATTTACTCAATCTCCTGAAGAACTCTACGAACCTGTAGATTATATCCTCAGCTTGGGGGGCAAACGATTGCGTCCGGCTTTGGTGCTCATCGGGTGTCATCTCTTCCGTGAAAATGTAATTCCTGCTTTGCCTGCCGCCATGGCCATTGAGGTCTTTCACAACTTCAGCTTGGTGCACGATGACATCATGGATGCCGCTCCTTTGCGAAGGGGAAAACCAACTGTGCATACTCGTTACGATACCAATACCGCTATCCTTTCCGGAGATGTGATGTTAATTTATACCTACAACTTTCTTGCTCAGTTAGAAGACCAGCAAATAGTAGGCCAAGTGATCAATATTTTCAACCAGGTTGCAATAAAAGTGTGTGAAGGGCAGCAGTATGATATGAACTTTGAAAACCGGCAGGAGGTGACCATTCCCGAGTACCTGAAAATGATAGAGTTGAAAACGGCTGTACTCATTGCGGGGAGCTTACAAATTGGAGCGCTGATTGGAGGTGCTAGTGCTGACGATGCGCAACACCTTTGGGAATTTGGTCGGCATATTGGCATTGCATTCCAATTGCAGGATGACTATCTGGATACCTTTGGCGACCCCGCCAAGTTTGGTAAAAAAGTGGGCGGGGATATTGCACAGAACAAAAAGACTTATCTGATTCTTAAGGCGCTGGAAATTGCGTCGAATGAACAGCGCGTGCAATTGCAGCACTACATGGCCTTACCAGAATCGGAAGAGGCGGTGAAAATTCAAAAGATAACGGAGTTATTGGACCGACTCAATTTGCCGACCCTTATTCGCAAAAAACGAGATGCTTTTCGCGAAAAAGCTTATCAACATTTGATGGCTGTTCAGGTGCCGGAGGAGGCCAAACAAATCCTGCATGATATGTCGGAAAAATTGATTCAACGGGAAGTTTGATTGAGACGGTTTAGGCGGTTGAGATGGCGGTTGAGGAATGCTATGTCCTGTAGGGATGTAATAGCTCTGGCTCTAGCGGTTGAGGAGGTTTATGTTGCGATCCCAAAACCTAAAACCTAATTCCAAAGAAAAGGAGCAACCACCGAAGCGGTTACCCCTCACACTATGAAACACTATATCTTTATCAATAGATTGATGATGATTCTTTTTGGCCTGTCAGGAAATGGTGCGAAATCAATACCATAAAACCACTTGATTTTTCAATCTATATACTGGCCTATGTATTTGTTCAACTCAAGAATTGCGGAGCTAATTTGTAGGAATTATTTACTGCTTTGTGGTAAAGGTATTAAGTAATTTCGGTATATACAAATTAATCTTTTGTAAATCTCTACATTTTGTGATTGGGGTTCGACTTGTTAGAAAAAGATTTTCCCGTTCCACCAGCCCCGTTCGATGGTGGCCTTGTTTTTTTCGTAAAAACGGATGGCGGGCTCGTTCCAATCGAGCACCTGCCACTTGACCATACGGCAGTTTTTCTCTTGGGCTTTTGCCAAAAAACCGTCAAATAATAACTGTCCGATTCCCTGTCTGCGGTGTGTTTGTTTGACCACAAAATCCTCTAAATACAACATTTTACCCTTCCAGGTGGAGTAGGTCATGTAGTACAAGGCCATGCCACAAACAATGCCCTCTTTTTCAGCAACGAGGGCTTCAAATATCCCTTCGGAAAAATCTCGTAAATAGTCTTCCAGCGTAGCTACAAATTCGGGTTCGGCCTTTTCGTAGACTGCTAGTTCCCGCACCAGGTTGTGGATGTCGGGAAGATCTTGTTTTTTGGCCAATCGGATGCTAATGGGTGTCATATTATTATCTTCTAATGATCAAAAAATCGGTGTCTCCTTTGGGGGCCATAGGGGTCGCGATGATCTCAGTCACATGGGCCAATATAGGGCCTTGCTTACACCATTCCACCATTACGTCCAAGGAGGACTGAGCACCTTCTATTTCGGCATAAACACTTCCATCCGATTCGTTTTTTACAAACCCAACGACTTCCAGTTCCTCTGCTTTTTGTTTGGTACTGGCTCGATAATAGACGCCCTGCACCTTGCCATATATCCTCAGCTGATATCGTTTAAGCATTTTTTTTCTGCGAAAATAAAAAACTATCCAATTAGCTAGGTGTCCGGGCTAGCTTTTGGCTCCGGGAATGGACGATATGCCCAAGTAACCAAAAGCCAATGCCTGCCAAGGTACCCATTAAGGCCAAAATGGCCCACAAGGCATTGAACCCCCAATGACCCGCAATATACATGCCAAAAGTCGGCGCGATGATCAGGCCAATCGAAAACCCCATGGAATAGAGCCCCATATACTGCCCCCGGTTGCGCTCCCCTGAGCGCTCCAATGCAAAGGCACTGGCAAAGGGAAGGCTTAACATTTCTCCCATGGTCAGGAATAAAATGTATAGAAAAGGAATGGCTACCCAGGTCAGGCCAAGAGAAAAACAGCCATAGCCCAAGGCGATTAGGATATTTCCGATGGCAATAATGCCCAATTTGGAAAACTTAGATTCCAACTCGGCTACCAATGGCATTTCAAGGGCCACAATCACAATGGCGTTGAGGGTGATGAGCAAGCCCACCTGAAATTCCGAGTATTCGAAAAAGGTCTTTAGGTATACAGGCAGGGTATTGAATAGCTGCATAAACCCAATAGCGAAGATCAGCGTAAAGCTTACAAAAGCAAGATAAACACCATCTCGGTAAGGCGAACGCTCCGCAGGTGGTGGAGCCGGAGAGGCTTCAATGGTCACTTCCAGCGCTTTCACCGGTTTGGGCTTAAGGAATAGCCGCAAACATAAAGCGGACAATAGACAGGTAAGGCCGTCCATAATGAATAGCCATTCGTAGCCCAAGGTTTGTGATAACAAACCTCCGAGGGCCGGCCCTGTACCCATTCCCAAATTGATAGCAAGGCGCATCAAGGCGAAAGAACGGGTGCGTCGCTCCGGATGGCTGTAGGAAGCAACCGAGGCCTGATTGGCCGGACGAAAGGCATCTCCAATGGTACTGGTCAGAAAAATGATGACGCCAAATTCCTCAAAAGTTTCGGCATAACCTAGAGCGATAAACCCCATCCCGGAAAAAATCAGGGTCCAGAATTGCACGGGATAATGCCCGATGCGATCGGTCAGCCACCCCCCGACAAAGGAACCCAATACCGAGCCTACCCCGAAAAGGCTGAGAATGAAACCGGCTTCTTCCAGCGTGAATCCCTTCTGTCCGGTCAAATAGATGGTCAGGAAGGGGATCACCATAGTGCCCGCCCGGTTGATGAATAATACCAGTGACAATAGCCAAACATCTCGGTTGAGCCCACTAAAGGCATTGGCGTACATAGCCAGAGTGCGGTGTAACATCGGGTAAAGATTTAAGAAACATTACCAAATTAGCTCGGGAATAGTTCCTGTATCTCCAATTTTTAATGTATTGGCCATTTGTTGATCTAGGGTTTTCGGTAAATTTACCTTATGTTTACATTCGCTTGATCGTATATTCATAGCCAAATCCCTAACCTGATCCTCATGGAATCGACGCCTCCTAATATTCTGAACATTCCCGCCAATATTCAACAGGAACTTCAAGAACTGGAAGACCAACTGGACTTGGCCATTCCTTCAAAAGAACTCGATAGAAATATTCTCATTGCAACCTGGAATATCCGCGCCTTTGGCGATCTAACCCGGAAATGGGTTTCCAGCCAGGACGATAGTCCCAGGCGAGATTTACATTCCTTGCAAATCATTGCGCGTATTATCAGAAGGTTTGATGTCATTGCTTTACAAGAGGTGAAGTCAAATATCCGAGCGCTGCGGGATATGCTGAAATTGCTTGGCGACAATTGGAGTTTTACGCTGACAGATGTCACCGAAGGCAGTGCGGGAAATGGTGAACGCATGGCCTTTGTTTTTGATACCCGCCGGGTGAAGCTCTCCGGATTAGCCGGCGAATTGGTAGTGCCGGAGGAGCGCTTAAATAGCATTGAACAAGAGGCCTTGAGAAAACAATTTGCCAGAACACCTTACGCCGTGAGCTTCCGTTCTGAAAGTACGACCTTTATCCTCGTTACCCTCCATATCCTTTACGGAAAAAATGCCAAAGACCGGATTCCAGAACTCAAAGCTATTGCCGACTGGATGGCCGACTGGGCGTCGGATATTAATGCGTATCATCAAAACTTGATTGCGCTCGGTGATTTCAATGTAGACGAGAGGGGGGATGTCTTGCATCAAACCTTTATCTCCAGCGGGCTTCATATCCCGGATGACCTCAGTAAAGTGACGCGCAGTATTTTCGATACCAGCAAGTTTTATGACCATATTGCCTGGTTCCTCGGCCGAAAGAGGGGGCCAGAGCTATCTATGAAGTATACTAAAGGAGGGAATTTCGATTTTGTGCCGTTTATCTTTAAAAATCGAGACCTTACTACCCAACAGATGTCTTGGATGATCTCCGATCACTATCCGCTTTGGGCAGAGTTTTCCATTCGATAGCTATTTTTCTATCTTTAGGAAAATGGCTGATAAGTTTTAGGGCATGTTTGGGGTTCTCGGCAGGCTCATTTTTGAGTGTATCTCGGCTCAGTCGAGGCGGACGAAAAAAAAAGCCGAAAAGAGGTTCCTAAATCCCGGTTTTACCAGGACTGAATAGCTTGCCCGAATATACTTCAGGGACTACCTCCAAACATGCACTTATGACAACAGATTGAATACGGAGTATTGCTGCCATCCTGATTGCTTTATTAGTGCTTTTGTTTCCGCCTGTGAAGTGCGAATGATAAAAGCCTCCGCCTGGCCTTTTGTATCTCCCGCAAAAGGATTTATGGTTTACCCCTGAATTTCTGAATTTTTCTATTGTTTCTCTTTCCAAAATATAGGGGTAATTTGTCAATGTGACAAATACCCCCCCGTATTGTATCAGAGCCCCCTAAGCATTTTTAGCTCATGCATTACATTTGAAAATGAAAGATGACAGCTTAAATAATCTCACTAAAATTATGTTAACTTATGAACAGCTTTACTTCTAAATGTAAGATCAGGAGCTGGTTGGTCATCCCGCTCTGGTTTTTGGCGGTCACTTGTTTAAGTGCACAGATGAAAACCTACACCGGCAACCTGACCTCTCCTGAGGGAGAACCATTGATCGGGGCAACGATCCTGGTGGTAGATTCGCCGGATGCAAGGGGAACCATCACGGATTTTGATGGAAATTTTTCTATTGAAGCTGCCTCGGGGGAACGCCTGCAAATTTCTTACACTGGCTATGAAACGCAAACCATTGACCTGGGGGCAGAGGTCAATCTAAAACTAACTTTGGAATCTGCTTCTGTGGTTCTTGATGAGTTGGTGGTGGTTGGTTACGGTACGAGCAGAAAGAGCGATTTGACGGGATCGGTATCTTCGGTTTCTGGCGATCAACTTCGGAGCACGGTTACTACCAATATTGACCAGGCACTTCAGGGTAGAGTTGCCGGGGTACAGGTTACTCAAAACTCAGGGCAACCGGGAGGTGCAGCCTCTATTCGCATCCGGGGTGCCAACTCTATCACGGGTTCCAGTGAACCATTGTATGTGGTCGATGGCATTCCCTTCCAAGGGGATGGCGCCACGGTGGCTGGCTTTGACTGGGCTGGTGGTGCCAATGGCCAAAATCGGGTAAACCCACTTTCTACCATCAACCCTAATGATATAGTGCGTGTAGAGGTCCTTAAGGATGCTTCCGCCTCGGCAATCTATGGTGCACGGGCCGCGAATGGTGTCATTCTGATTACGACTAAACGTGGACAGGAAGGCGCTTCTAAGATTTCCTACAATGGGTACTACGCCGTGCAATCCATACCCAATATGTTGGATATGATGGATTTGCGCCAATTTGCTGATTATCAGGTACAAATTAATCAGGATTTGGGGCTACAAGTCAACCGCCGTTACCTCGACCCTACTTTATTGGGTACTGGTACTGACTGGCAGGATGCCATTTTTAGAGATGCGGGCATGCAGAGCCATCAATTGTCTGTATCTGGTGGTAACAAGAGTACTACGTATGCTGTATCTGGCGGCTATTTTGAGCAAGACGGAATTGTGATCGGTTCTAATTTTGATCGATTTACCACTCGTCTTAATTTGGACACAGAGGTGAAGGAATGGTTCAAAATAGGCAGTAGCTTGGCGTACGCCAAAACCAGTGAAAAAATCACCTTGAATGACGGTGGAGATGGGGTGATCATGCAGTCTCTATTGATGCAACCGGATGTACCCGTTAAAGACATCAATGGTGAATATGCCGGTCCGGATGTGTCGGCCGGAGGGACTAGCTACAACCCTGTGGCGGCTGCGCTACAACGCAATAATACCCTGACTCGCGAGCGTCTCATGGGAAATGTTTATGGAGACCTCACCCTGCTGAAGGGCCTGACTTTCCGCTCAGAAATTGGTTTTGACAACAATCACTCTTTGAATAAAGCTTTTCACCCCACTTATAAATGGGGCATTCTGGAAAATAATGAGAACCAGTTGAGACAGCGAGAAGAAAGCAATTTCTTTTGGATCTGGAAAAACTATTTGACCTATAACGTCACTTTGGGAGGCAATCACAAGCTGACAACGCTATTAGGGCAAGAAGCACAAAAATCTAATTGGGAAGGTTCATTAGTGACCAAAAAGAACTTTTCTTCGAATGACATTAATGTGTTGAGCGAAGGAGACGATGTTACCTCCAGAACGGATGGCTGGAAGGATGCGGCTTCACTGGCTTCCTACTTCGGGCGCCTCAATTATAGCTATGACGATCGTTATCTGCTCACCTTTACCCTGCGGGCCGATGGCTCTTCCAAGTTTGGACCAGCCAATAAATGGGGATATTTCCCTTCAGGTTCTTTTGCTTGGCGGGTGGCACAGGAAGGATTTATGGAATCGGTAGATTTGATCAATGACTTGAAGTTTCGGGTTGGCTACGGGGTAGTGGGTAACCAGGCTATCGATAACTACCTATATGGCTCTTCATTATTGACCATTAACACTCCTTTTGGAACGGCTTACCGCCTGGAGAAGATATCTAATCCAAATTTGAAGTGGGAGTCTACCGCTCAGCTAAACGTAGGGATGGACATTTCTCTATTCAAAGGTAGGGTTGACCTTACCGTAGATGTCTATAAAAAGGAAATTGATGACATGCTGCTGCAACTCTCCATTCCTAGCTACCTGGGAGGAGCTGGGTATAATGACATCAGTGCGCCTTATGCCAACGTAGGTAAAATGGAGAACAAAGGAGTGGATCTGGCTTTGACCACACGCAATATCAGAACCAAAAACTTTACCTGGAATACCGATTTTACGTTCTCTGCCAACCGCAATAAGGTGGTAGAACTCGATGACGAAAATAAAGTCTATTGGAGAAATCTTTATTGGTACAGTGAATTCCAGACCGCAACCCGGACCTCAGTTGGACAACCGGTGGGTATGTTTTATGGTTACCAGATGGAAGGCTTGTTCCAAAATGAACAAGATATCTTAGATCACGCGGTACAAATCGTTGATCAAAACAGCGTGACCTCTGAAAATCCGAATGGGGTCAACTTAGTGGATAAAAGATCGGGAGTGTGGATTGGCGATGTGAAATTTAGAGATATCAACGGTGATGGTGTGATCAATACCAATGACCAAACCATTATCGGTGACCCAAACCCTGATTTTACCTTCGGGCTGAACAACACCTTTAGTTATGGACCACTCGAAATGACGGTATATCTAACGGGCTCCTCCGGGGCAGATATTCTCAATTATTCCCGGGTACAGATTGAAGGACAAACGAGTATCTATAACAACCAGGCAGCCACGGTAAACGACCGGGCACGATACGGTTTGTATGACCCCAATGGCTCAGATTTGGACCCCGCAAATGTCTATCTTGCCAATCCTGAAACGGATATCCCGCGTCCAGCAACCAACGACAATAACCGAAACAACCGCATGTCTGACCGCTTCATTGAAGATGGCTCCTACTTGCGTATCCAGAACGTTCGACTGGCGTATACCGTGCCAAATCGCTGGACCGAGCGCGTGAAGATTCAACGTTTGAGATTGTATGTCAATGCACAAAACCTGTATACCTTCACCAATTACTCTGGTTATGATCCTGAAATTGGATCTTTCAACCAAGACCCCCTCAGACAAAATATTGATATGGGGCGCTATCCAACTCCTCGGGTGATTACTTTTGGTGTAGATGTAGACTTTTAATGTTAAAAATAATTGCAATATGAAAAATATATTCAAGCATATTTTGTCCGTCGCTATTCTGTTGGCGTTGAGCTCCTGTCAGAAGGAGTTTCTGGAGATCGAACCGGTCGATCGCTTGACGGGCGACAACTTTTATCGTAACGAGACAGAAATCAAGGCTGCTACGGCTTCTTTGTATGGCTTTCCTTGGTTTGATTTTAATGATAAATTCTTTTGGGTGGCTGGTGACGGATTGGCTGGTGATATGTATCAAACGTATGATCAGGAAGGCCAGTTTTTCTATTTCACTTTCACAGAAGGTAACGCCCACATCAATTCTGGATGGGTGGGGTTATTCCGCGTCATTTCCTATGCCAATTCTATCATCAATGACATGCCAAGAGCAGCCGCGGGTAATGTCTCTGATGAGGTCATCAATGCGGCCCTGGGCGAGGCACGTTTCATTCGCGGAACGGCTTATTACATGCTGGCAGAATTTTGGGGCGAAGTTCCCATTGTGGAGAATTCTACGGAATTGGTAACCAGCAATAACCTGTTTTTACCTAAAAACACCCGCTCCAGTGTCTACGAGTTCATTCGCCGGGATTTGGTTTTTGCGGCGGAGCACCTACCCGGAGCCGATGAACCCGGACGGGTGACCAAATGGTCTGCCATGGGGATGTTGGCGAAGCTCCATGTTACAATTGGTCAAGAGACTGGTTCGGATGCAGAATTTGCCACGGCAAAGGACTACGCCAGTCAGGTGATCAACAATAGTGGGTTGAGTTTGATGGCCAATTATGCGGATCTATTCAAAATTGAAAACAACAACAATTCCGAGTCTCTTTTTGCCTTGCAATGGATGGAAGGTTCCTACGCTTTGGGCAACAGCCGCCAGGCCAACTGGGCACGTAGTAGCCTGATTACAGGAAACAGTGAAGCTTGGGGCGGCGGTAAATGTGTGACTTACGACTATCTGCTAGATGTAGATCCTAATGACAAGCGCCAAAAGGCCATCTTCATGTTGCCAGGTGACCATTATGATGAGATCAATAAAGCGAATGGCGGCTATACCTACAACATTGTGACCAGGGATCCCACTGATCCGAACATTACCGTTGAAGGTTCAACTCCCATTTTGAACAGCCTGAAGAAATATGTAGTGGGTAGTGCCGACGATACCGGAGGTAAGGTTTCGACAGGGCAAGCCACGGCGATCAATCAGTACATTCTTCGTTTGGCGGATGTCTATTTGCTTTATGCAGAGGCTGAACTCGGAACTAAATCATTGACTTCTGACGCGACCGCCTTAGGGTATGTCAATGCCATCCGCTCACGTGCCGGGTTGTCAGACCTATCCAGTTTGACCTTTGAAGATATCTTAAAGGAAAGAAGGGTGGAGTTTGGATTGGAAAGCATCAACTGGTTTGACGTGAAGCGCTATTTTTATCGTGATCGCAATGCGGCCATGACTTACCTGAATTCTCAGGAGCGACTGCACAATTACCAGCGCATTCAAGGAGATGATGCACCCGATGAAAACACCATTGAAGGCTATGAGTTATTTGTTCCTGATAACCCGGTAGTGATTACTGAGGCTCAAATGTTTTTGCCGATTCCAGCTGCTGAGGTGGTGGCCAATCCAATGCTGGCACCATCGGAGCCGGCGGTGGATTATGAGTTTCAATAAGAAGGGGATGATTGAATGATTCAAAAAATTAATAAAATGAAATCAATAACGAGATATATTCTGCTTCTGATCATACCAGCACTGATGATTGGGGGCTTAACCACATCCTGTGAAAAGGATGACGAGGGGATTAAAATTACCGGCACGCCGGTGGTGAAATACATTCGTTCTACCAATCCAGAGCAGGCAGATTCCTTGATTGTAGGAGCGTTTATGGGCAGCCTAATTGCGGTGGTTGGAGAGCATTTGGGGCACACTAGAGAAATGTGGTTTAATGATCAAAAAGCAACGTTGAATCCAGCTTATGTGACGGATCAATCAATTATTGTGAATGTGCCCAGCACCGTACCGAGCGAGGTAAATAACAAAATCCGATTTGTCTTTTCCGACGACACAGAATTGTTATATGACTTTTCCGTCAATGTTCCCGGTCCAGAGATTGCTACGGTCAAGAGTGAATACGTACCCGATGGCGGAACGATGCGATTGGAAGGGGATTTCTTTTTTGAACCGAAAGTGATTTTTCCTGGAGATTTGGAAGGGACGGTGACTGCCTTTGATAAAACCTGGCTGGAAGTGGAGGTGCCCGCAGGAAGCACCACTGGCCCGGTTGTAGTACAGACCACTTTTGGCAAGGCCACCTCTTCTTTTATGTTTCGCGATGACCGCAATATTCTGTTGGATTTTGATGAGAAAATCCACGAAACCTGGACTGCTCAGATTGCCGGAGAAGGAGATTTTGCGGAGGTCACTCCAGTTTCAGGAAAATTTGCCTATTTCAAAAATGACGACTTTGGAGCGTGGCAATGGGTCAACGAAATGACCTTGCAATACTGGGCGCCGAGAGGCCGCGGAAATATTCCCGTGGCAACGGGCAACATCAATGATCTGGTGTTGAAATTTGAGGCGAATGTCCCCATTGAGTGGAAAGAAGTGCGGATGGAAATCTTTTTTGCTCCGTTTGCAGAAGACCACGGCCGCGATCTTCCATCTACTGCAATGGCGCGCTGGAGACCTTGGGTCAATGGCCCATTTAAGACTGATGGTTGGATTACGGTAGCCATTCCATTAAGTGAATTTAAATATAACAAGGATGATCCAGAGGATGATGAAATTGGCTCTGCTGCCATTGAAGATTTGTCTTCCTTGACCAATGTAACCATGATGATGTTTGGTCCGGCGGAAGGAACCAACCCGGTATTTGTTGCTGTAGACAATGTACGGGTAGTGCCTAGGTAGTGAATGTAACGTTTAAGGTGTAGCGGTTAGAAAATTGGCCGCTACATCACGAGATTTGACAGAGTAAGATCATTTGCAAAAATACCTCTGAGACAACTTTCGCCGTCGAACTAAAATGTAGCGCGTAAGCGACTTAAAGGAGTATCGATTTACATTTTTGATCAACATTTGATCACGGAATTTGTCTCAGAACCAAAAAAATAGATCATGATAAGAAATATGAAATTTTTTATAGCAATCGCCATGATGGGGGCCCTCTCTACGGGATTGCTATTCACTTCCTGTAATAAGGATGATGACGATGCGGGGAAGAACCTCATCGTCTTAGAGAGTTTTGGGCCTTCGCCTGCGCTGAGAGGAGGGCAACTGAAATTTATCGGGCAAAACCTGGACCAGGTGACGGCAATTGTGTTGAGTGATAATGTTGAAGTAACTAGTTTTGTAACCAAAACTGCCGAGTTAATAGAGGTGTTGGTGCCCGAAGCAACCGTGGACGGACCGGTAACCCTTAAGACGCCTCAGGGCAATATTACTTCTCGATCTATCCTCACCATTTCTGAGCCTATTTCGATCACAAGCATTAGCCCTGCAGAAGTGCGCCCGGGTGATGTCGTGACCATCGAAGGGGATTACCTCAACTTGATTAGCGGAGTGATTTTTACGGCCAATGTCGGGGTAGGGGATACTGCTTTTGTCAGCCAGTCAAAAGAAAAAATTGAAGTTGTGGTGCCCGAAGCAGCCAAAACAGGTTTTGTTACGGTTTCCAACGGTGAACTTGATCCAATTTTGGTGACTTCTGAGGTGGAATTGGTGGTTACCCTGCCAACGATTACCGAATTAGCGCCCAACCCGGTAAAAGCGGGGACCAACCTCACGATCACAGGAACGGATTTGGATTTGACCAAAGAGATCGTTTTTGGTGGAGGCAACCGGATAACTGATTTTGTAAGTCAGGCGATGGATAAAATTGAAGTAGCGGTGCCCGCTGATGCCAAAGATGGAAACATCAAATTGGTGGTTGCCTCCCTAGTGGAAGTAGAATCGGCCAATGAATTAGTAATGGCGGTGCCTACCATCAGCGGCGTGACGCCAAATCCTGTAAAAAATGGCCAAAATGTTACGGTGACCGGTACAGATTTGGACCTGGTGACGAGGGTGTCTTTTGGTGGTGATAAAGAAGGAACTGTGGTTACTCAATCGGCTACAGAAATGGAGGTGACTGTTCCTATTGACGCTACCGAAGCGGTGGTCACTTTTGCCACGGCTGCTGATAAGACGGTAACTTCTGCTGATGCTTTGACGTTGGTGAAGCCAACCATTTCGGGGCTTGCGCCATTGGATATTCAAGTGACCAATGAACTGACCATTTCCGGAGAGGATCTCGATGTAGTGGCTAGCGTAAAATTTATGGGCGACGTACAAGCTGATGTTACCAGTGCTTCAGAGACCGAAGTGTTGGTGACGGTGCCCGTAGGTGCCGCTTCTGGCCCCATCACCGTAGTGATGCTCAACGGCGATGAGGTGACTTCCGCCGAATCGATCACGGTATTGGCGTCCACTTCCGCGGTGATCACCAGCATGCCCGAAATGGCTGGTCCTGGCGATAAGATTAGCATTATAGGTGAAAACCTGAATGAAGTGACGGAAATCATTTTTCCAGTAGATGTACCGGCTACCATGTATGGGGAAAAGACGTCTACGCTGATTGAGGTCTTTATTCCGATGAATGTACAGACCGGTATAGGCACTTTGATTTTGATTACCAGTGATGGACAAATGATCGAATCTCCGGAAATCAATATCCAGGGGGTTGATCCCGTTGCTGATCCCGATTTAGTGTTCTTCAATTTTGACGATTTGGGGTCCTGGTGGGGAGATACCGGTGGGCCGGAAAATGAACCAAACTTGACATTAGATGGGACAAATTACTACCGCGTGAACCAAAATTGTAGTGGTTGGACCGGTTTTTTCTGGCGCAATGGCCAGGACAATTTCCCTGCATCATCCATTGGCACCAATGTCAGTGGCTATGTTTTGAAGTTTGACATTAATGTGTTGGAACCCATTACCGGAGGTGAATTTGCCTGGCGTTTGAAAGGCTCGGAAGGTGATTTCTGGTACTATTGGAAGCCTTGGGAAAGTGGTGGACCATTCAGTACCAATGGTTGGATCACCGTCACTGTTCCATTGGATCAATTCACGGACAATGGTAACACCATTATGGATATGAATAGTATTACTGAAGATTTTGGAGTGGCCTTCAACAATGGCGACTCAATGGTCAATGCCTGTATTGATAATGTACGTTTTGAAGCTTTGTAAAAGCAAATTTTGGAAATTTCACTTACTTAATTTACATGTAATGCCCGGCACTGAAAGGTGTCGGGTATTTTTATTTGAAGGTCACTTTAGCAGAAGTCATTCGGACAGCAAAGATCAGTTATTGTCTAGTCTTTTGATCATTTCCAGACACATTCTGCTGTTGTGGTAAGGCGCTTTCCAAGGACCGGCCTTATCTTCGGTTAAGACGGGGTTTTCATGCTCGTCTACGCGCCAGAACCATTCGCCACCTTGCTGGTCTTTGAGGTGTTTTTTGATAAAACTCCAGCTTTTGATGGCTGTTTTCTGGAAGTCTCCTTCCCCTGAAAGTTGCCACGCATTGTAAAAGCCAACGACGGCTTCCGCTTGTGGCCACCAATGTTTGTCGCGGTCAATATGCCCATTGGGCGAACATTCATAATTGAGTCCGTCATTATGGTCCAGGCCTTCTTGTAGTGCCACCCGGGCCATATTGATGGCCACTTGGTCAACCCGCTTTTTGACGACCGGTTCTCCTAGTATCTCTGCCGCCTCCCATAGGAGCCAACTGCACTCGATATCGTGGCCGTAAGACACCTGTGAGGGCACCAGTACCCAATTTTCATCAAAAAACAGCTTTAGATGGTAGGTTTCAGGAGGAATGAATTTTTCGAGAAAACATTCGATCAGTTTGTGGAGCGCTATTCTGACCGCTTCAGATGGAGCAGCCCGATAGAGATTGGTATAGGCTTCCAGCAGGTGTAAGTGGGTGTTCATCGTTTTGGCGGCATTGGTGTCCTTGTCACTTAGGCGCAAGTCGGCTAAGGGCTGCCATTCTCTGGAAAAGGCTTCGAGGTAACCGTTGGTTTTTTTGTCGAAGCTATATTTTTCAATCAACCAGAATATTTCCATGGCGGTATCTAGAGCTTGCACATTTTGCGTAAGCAGATAGTATTCCGAAAGGGCATAAATGGTAAATGCCTGTGCATAGATTTGTTTTTTGGTGCTGACCGGTTCGCCTTGATGATTCAACGTCCAGAAAACGCCACCTTCCAGAGGGTCGACAAAGTGTTTCAGCAGGTACTGAAAGGCCCGTTCTGCCATCTTTTTGTGGCCATAATTGGACTTTTGTAGGGTTGCAGCGGAAAAAGTCCATAGAATGCGGCTATTTAATATAATGCTTTTTTCTGCCTCGGCATGTAGTTGATTGTGGCCATCAATACGGCCATAAAATCCGCCATTCTCCATATCGACCATCTGCAGTTGCCACCAGCTGAGAATGTCTTCCAGTTCGGTTTCAAATTCCTTAATTAAAGCTCCTCGAAGCTGCGATTCCAGGAAAGTCGATTCTGGTTGGGTGGGATTCATAAGCTTAGTATTTTCAGGTTTTCACGAATCAATTCACTGCGGGTTTTGACACTCTCGGCGCTAAAAAGGCCATCTGGAGGTGTATTTATCACATAATCAAGCAGGTGATCAATGGTTGAAGTGGCCACGTGCATGCGTGTGTCGGAGGAGGCATAATAGATAAAGACGTCACCGTTATCATTGGCAATCCAACCATTGCTGAAAACGACGTTGGAAACATCACCCACTCGCTCGCTGCCCCGGGGCGCAATAAAATGGCCTGCCGGCAAATGGGTGACGACCCATGGTTTTTCCAAATCCGTCAGGAAGAGGTACAGGACATAGCGCAATCCGGCTGCTGTATTGCGCACGCCGTGTCCAAGGTGTAGCCATCCTTTTTTCGTTTTAATGGGAGGAGGTCCTTGGCCGTTTTTTAACTCTTTAATGGTATGGTACACCTTGCCGTCAACGATGGTTTCCTTTTCTACTTTGGCATTTTCCATGCTTTCGGTCAATCCCCAGCCGATGCCACCACCACTTCCTACACTAATAAAACCATCTTGTGGGCGTGTGTAAAGCGCATATTTACCGTCGATAAATTCCGGATGTAAGACCACATTCCGTTGCTGACCAGAGTAGGTCACCAAATCGGGCAGGCGTTCCCAAGAGCGCAGATCTTTGGTGCGGGCAATACCACATTGAGCAACAGCTGCTGAGGTGTCGTCCGGTCGGTTGAAGTCTTTCCGCTCGGTACAAAACAGGCCATAAATCCAGCCGTCCTCATGTTGCGTCAAACGCATATCGTAGACATTGGTATCCCGCTCTTCCGTTTCGGGCATAGCGATAGGGTAGTCCCAAAACCGGAAATTGTCTACACCATTGGGACTTTCCGCAATGCCAAAAAAGGACTTTCGATCATTGCCTTCTACTCGCACAACCATTAGGTATTTACCTCGCCAAAGCATTGCGCCGGCATTAAAAGTGGCGTTAATCCCCTGGCGTTCCATGAGAAAAGGGTTGCTTTGCTCATTGAGATCGTAGCGCCAGAAAACAGGGGAGTGGTCGGCGGTTAAAATCGGGTGTTTCCAGCGTTGGTACACCCCATTTCCAGTTGTTTCTGGTTCGTTTTTTCTAGTGATTAATGCTTCCTGCTCTTCAAGGAGCTGTGCTACTTTTTGTTGGAATTTATTCATGCTACAGGTAATTTGTCAAACCAGGTTTTCTTTAAAATGTAAGTACATGCGCCTGCAATAGCCAAGGTGATTACAGCGGGTACGGCTTCGAGCAAGACCAGATAAATGGGGAAGATGACCAGCGCCGTTTGCCAAATGACACCAACGAACACATTGAAGGCATCTCGCTTGAAGTTGCGGTTTCCGACAAAGGATGGATCTTCTGCCACTACCTTGTCGTGGATGGGTTTCCAAAACCCCCAGGGGCGCACGTTTTTGTAAAAGGCTTTCAAGGCTTCTTCCTCAACAGGAGGGGCCGAATAGGTGCCGATGATACAACCAGCTACGGCCAGTAAAAGCATTAATGGAAAGGTGTACAAATCCAAAACGCCATCAAAAATGAAGCGGAATGACAAGGCCGGGACCAATCCACCCACCATACCCCAGAAAAAGCCGTGACCGTTGAAGCGCCACCAATACCATTTGAGTACATTGGCCGCCACATAACTACCATACAATCCCGATACAATCCACTGGAGGATGTCATTGACGTCTTTGGCATAAAAACCCAAAATAATACTGATTAGCACCATGATCAATCCGGCCGCATAGTTCATCAGGGTGATGCGTTTGTTGGGCGCATCGGGGTTGATGTATTTAAGGTAGATGTCGTTGACAATATAGGCTTGGGTGGCATTGAGGGTGCCGGCAAAAGTAGACATAAATGCCGCCAGCAATCCCGCCAAAAGAATGCCCAAAAAGCCAATGGGAATAAACTCATTTATGGCTGAAGGCAAGATCTGTTCAAAATCAATGGCGCCAGCGACTAAAAGATCTAATTGGTCGTAGTAAATAATGCCCAGGACCCCAAATCCAGCGATCATGAAGTAGCGGATGGGCATGAGGATAAAACTCACGGAACCACTCATTAACGCGGCTTCTCTTGGCGATTTGGTGGACAAAATCTTTTGCATATCGTAATTGGGGGCCGGTCCGGCCAAACTGACTAGTACTCCCTTGAAAATCATCATCATAAAAAAGACCGAAAAGAGGCTGAAGCCATCACTTTGAATTTTTTGATTGACTTCCGGGATGATCCTACTCCAATCCAAATCGAGGTGCATGCCAAAGAAGGGGGTCAGCCAGCCATCTGGGACGAGTAGGGTGTTGGCGGCCACTGCATTCATCGCAATGATGCCAATAATGATACTGGATATGGCCATCAGAATGTACTGGATCAAATCGGCCCAAACGATACTCATCATACCGCCCAAGAGGGAATAAAAGACGGCAAAACAGGTGAAAATAATGCCGTAGAAATGAGGTACATATTCTGGGGCAACATTAAAAGGTACATAAGCCGATACATACTCCCAAGGCACAAAAATTTCTGCAAACTTTCCAATACCGATGAAGCCGTAAGCCAAATACCCCAATCCCATAATGATAGCAAAAACAATGACGATGGTATGGGATAACTTGGCACCGGTTTTAATGCCAAAGCGGGTGTTGATCCATTCGGCACCGGTGGTGACATTGGAGCGCCGCAACCAAACAGAAAGGAACATCATCAGGAAGATTTGGTTGAAAACGGGCCATAACCAAGGGATCCAGGCACTTTTTAAACCATAGACAAAAAGTAAAGTGACCAGCCACATCGTGCCGGAAATGTCAAACATACCGGAAGCATTGGAAAGCCCTAGCATGTACCAGGGTAGATTGTTACCACCCAGTAAGTAGTCTTTTTTGCTGCGTTCTGCCTGTTTTCTCAGCACCAGGCCAATCACAACGGTTGCCAACAGATAGGCAACGATAATGCCAATGTCCAGTAATGATAGTTTCATGATTTGTTTTGATTATTTTCGGTTTGCGATTATTGTTTTACCTTTTTATAGCGATACATTTTGGGAAGTTCCTTATCAAAAAACATCGTGGGGTCTTTACTGAATTTAACAAAATCCGGAGCTGAGGAATGACCTGGATATGGGCCGTAGTGGTGTGAGGTCCGGGCATTTCGCCACACTAAAATCCACGCGATTTGTGAAGCGAGCGGATCGCCTTTGATTGGCTCAAGCAGCCGTTGGGTCCACCAGTCATTTTCTGTGATCCCGTTCTGGCCGGTTTCCGTAAGGGCGGCTACTTTTCCTTTTTCCTGCGCCAATTCCACCAACATACGCAGTCTTTCTACCAGTTTGCCTGAATCCCCGTCTTCTCCCAGATCGTGGTAGTCGTCAAGGCCGAGAATATCTACCCACTCATCTCCAGGATAACACTCCAGATAATGGTTTTTGTCTTCAAAAACATCTGGGGAATAGCAATACAACAAGTTGTGTAGCCCCTTTTGGTCGCGCAAGTAGGACACCGTAAAACGCCATAGGGTTTTGTATTCTTCCGGAGTGCAGTGAGGTTGTCCCCACCAAAACCAGGCACCGGTATGTTCGTGAAATGGTCTGAAAATAATGGGAATTTGCTTTTTGAAGAGAACCCCAACTTTTAAGGCTTTAACGAACTTGGCGAAGAGGTCCAATTTGGCTTTGTAAGCCTCGTGATAAGGCCCGCCGGGAAGGATGTTACGGACTACCTGCCCCTCGACATCCCAAGCACTCTTACCATTGACGAAATTGTCGAAATGCCAGCTAATCGTATTGATGCCGCCCATTTTGAAAGCGGTCTTGATCCACTGCTGCATTTGATCAAAGGCCACGGTGTCAATGTTGAATGTCGACTGGCCTAATTTGCTGACATCCCAGCCGTACACAGCCGGTTGTTTGCCACAAACATCCGCTACATCCGAACGTTGTTTGTGCCAATCTCGCCACATCACGCCGTAGGCCAGTGCATCTTGTTGGCCAAAAAGAATGTGGTCTTGTGAGATCATTTTCAAATTGGCCAACAAGGCCTTGGTCGCTTTTGTGGCTTGTGCATCAATAGGGCCAGTTTGCGCATAGGCAATTTGGGGTACCCAAAAGATACACCCGCCGAGCAGGTAAACGAGAAAGACAAGCTTTTTGCTATTCATAAGTAGGCATAGAATTGAAGAAACGGTGAATGCTTCAAAGTTCCCAGATCAAGCCTAATTTCCCGGACGGGTTAATTTGCAAAAGGTGGGGGTATTTGTTACATAATCTCCTTAATAACCAGAGAACTGTTACAAAAACCCCTTGGTTTTGTATTTTAGACCGATTGGCGCCTTTGGGGGGATTCAATACCTTAGCTGATAGCGCCGATAACCTATTTTGGTTTTTGGGTTCTTTGACAAATCCTGTGATTCAGACTCAAACTTGTCCTGGTTTTACATCGGAAAATTTGTTAAAGAACATGTTTTTTAAGTTTTATACATTCCGAGCTGGTGTTTCGTTTAGTGCTTGTTTGGAGGTGGTGCTTTAGCAGCGAAAATTGCATATTTGGGGTTCTCGCAAGGCTCGTTTTTGAGTACATCTCGGCTGAGTCGGGACGGATGAACAAATAGCCGAAGTGAGGTTCCAAAATCCCGGTTTTACCGGGACTGAATAGCTTGCCCGAATATACTTCAGGGACAACCTCCAAACAAGCACTTAGGGTTACATTTTGGTTTCCCTCCGAAAGATGAAATGTAAGCATGCACCTACACCAGCTTATTTTACTACATCCAATGAGAATCATTATCCTGTTATCTTCGTTATTTCTTTTCACAACTCAGACTGCATTGAGTCAAGTACCTGCCATCCACACAGTTACCCTCTCTTCTGCCGAAGTCCCTCGATACGGTAAGCTGGAAGTCGTCGTTGATCTGACCGCAACATATACCAATCCTTACGATTATGACCAGCTTGAAGTCTTAGCTGTTTTCACCGGCCCCTCAGGACAGGAAGTGCAGGTTGATGGCTTTTTTATGCGTGATTATGAACTAAATGAAACCAATGGTAGTCTGGTGCCGGTAGGCAATGGCACTTTTAAGGTGCGGTTTTCACCGAATGCTCTTGGCGAATGGACGTGCGCCCTTTCCGTCACCGACCAAAATGGAATGGCGATGTGGGACGAAGCCCTCCATTTTGTTTGTGTTGCGCCTTCTAATCCCAAAAACAAAGGCTTTGTGCGTGCCAATTTGACCAATTATCTGCATTTTGACAATGCAGAACAGTACATTCCGGTAGGAGAGAATATCGCCTGGCAAAACAGCAATGCCTTTCTTAATTATCACGACTGGCTCACGGCACTAAGCGAAAACGGGGGCAACTTCTTCCGACTTTGGCACGCCGCCTGGGGGTTAGGCATTGAGTGGAAAAGTGGCTCCAATGGTTTTGAAGGGCTACGTCGCTACAAGGAGACCAACGCCCGTTATCAGGACTGGATGTACGATTTTTGTGCCGAAAACGGACTCTACGTGATGCTCTGTCTGCAATATCACGGACAAGTTTCCACGCAGGTCAATCCCAATTGGAGCGACAGTCCCTATAATGTAGCCAACGGAGGACCTTGTGAAAATACCTGGGATTTTTTCACCAATGAAACCGCCAAAGCCCACACTAAGAATAGATTAAGATACATTGTGGCGCGTTGGGGCTACTCCCGAAATATCATGTCATGGGAGCTTTTTAATGAAGTAGGATGGACAGATGACTTCTTGATTCACCAGGCCGAAATCGCTGATTGGCACGCTGAAATGGCCATTTATCTCAAGGAGATAGACCCTTATCGCCATTTGGTGACCACCAGCTATGCTGGTGAGGATCAGGGGCACGATGTTTGGGCCAACCCGGATTTCGATTTTACCCAAACACACTACTATATCAATACGTCAAATTTGGAAAGAGCATTGGTGGGCGGCGTACGGACCTATCTGGAAGATTTTGGCAAACCTACGCTGACTGGTGAATTTGGGTTGGGGGGCTCAGCTAGTTTGGCCAATATGGACCCAGATGGCATCCACATCCACAATTCCCTGTGGGCGACGCTCTTTGGCGGTGGGATGGGCAGTGCTATGAGCTGGTGGTGGGACAATTACATTCATCCCAGCAATTTGTATTATCACTTTGCCCCTGTCTCCCAAGTAGCTCAGGATGTTCCTTTCCTTACGGAAAATATGACCCCTACCCATTCTTTTGCTATCGGTGCTCCTGGCAATTTATTGATTACCCCCACCTTGGGTTGGGGCAGCCTTGGTGAAACCTCCATTACGGTCAACGAAAATGGCACGCTGACACCAGCCAATCCGGGATTGAGCCTTTTTCTATATGGAGCTGAATGGAATACACAATTTAGAAGTCCACCAACTTTTGAGGTCAACTATCCGACCAGTGGGCAGTTTACCGTACGGACCAATGCCGAAACCGGGACCGACCCCCAAATTGCGATCTATGTGGATGGAGCACTGGTGTTGCAAGAAAATGCGGGCACTAATCAAGATTATTCGATCAATGTGCCGGCTGGCAGTCATAGCATCAAGGTTGACAATACTGGGACAGATTGGATATCCATTGCTTCTTATGGATTCGAGGGACTTGGTTCCCGAATGGATAGTTATGTCCTGAAAAGTGAAAATCAGGAAGTCTTGGCCGGGTGGGTTTTCAACCACAGTTACAATCACGTGTACCTCGCTAGCAATGATGCTCCTGATCCAATTCAGGGTGCTGAGGTGGTCCTGGAAAATGTGGCCAGTGGTAACTATTTGATTAACTGGTATGATTGTTTGACCGGAAATATTGTCAATAGCCAATTCGTCAATACGGATGATAGCAACCAACTGCTGGTTCCCGTTCCGGAATTGTTCTGGGACTTGGCCTTCCACGCTGTTCGCGATGGGGAGGTCGCTACCAAAGAGGTCGCGCAGGCTGTCAATTTTGAGGTGTACCCCAATCCCGTAGCTCCAAATGGTCAGGTATCTATACAACCAGGGGCACCACTGACGGATCTGGTGAAAATTGCACTGTTGGATGCTGCGGGTAGGGAGGTTCAACAATATCAATATACTGCGGCGGCTCAATTTGAGATACCCCTTACGGGAAATTTGTCGGCCGGTTTTTATTGGTTAAAGGTTGAATTTGAGGGTATGGCAAGCACAAAGCCGCTGCTGATCAGTAGTCGCCCATAAATCTGGTTCTTTGACAGATCCGACCTCCAAACAAGCACTTAGCGTCAATTGAAAATGTAAATCAACCGAACGATAAATCCATCTATTATGATACGCAATATTACTTCTGTGTGCTTTGCCATCGGCTGTATGCTATTGGCTCCGAGCGCGTGGCTTCAGGCGCAGTCTTCCGTCGATGATCAAATCAAAGCCACCTTGGCCAAAATGACCCTGGAAGACAAAGTGGGCGAAATGACCCAGCTCGCCATTAATACCCTTTCGGTCGGAGAGGGATACAACCTTCAGGAACCTCATCAACTGGATGCTGCCAAACTCAAACAGGTCTTGGTTGATCTACGGGTAGGGTCCATCTTGAATGTGGGCAACCACGCCTATACTCGGGAACACTGGCACGAAATCATCAAAGCCATCCAGGATATGGCTACCAAGGATAAGCCCACCGGCATTCCGGTGCTCTACGGCATCGATGCCATTCACGGAAATAATTATACCTTAGGCTCTACCTTGTTTCCACAACAAATTGCGATGGCCGCCAGCTGGAATCCGGAGTTGGCAGAGCAGGCCGCTGCGATAACGGCCTATGAGACCAGAGCTTCCTGGATTCCCTGGAATTTTGCTCCGGTTCTGGATCTTGGGCGTGACCCTCGCTGGCCCCGATTTTGGGAGACCTTTGGTGAAGATGTACTTTTGGCCTCCGATATGGGCGAGGCTTACATCCGAGGGGCCCAGGGCAATGATCCAAGTGCGCCAGATAAAGTGGCCGAATGTCTCAAACACTTTCTGGGCTACAGTGCCCCCTCTACCGGCAAGGATCGTACCCGAGCCTTAATTCCGGAGCGGCAATTGAGGGAATATTACCTACCCACGTTCCAAAGAGCCATTCAGACTGGTGCATTGACCTTGATGATTAATTCAGGAGAGGTCAATGGGATTCCTGTCCATTGCAATAAGGCAATTTTAACCGATTTGCTACGTCATGAACTGGGATTCAAAGGCTTGGCAGTATCCGACTGGGAAGATGTGGCCTTTTTGCAAACCCGTCATCGCGTAGCTGAAGATTATAAAGATGCCATTCGACTGGCGGTCAATGCTGGAATGGATATGGCGATGGTGCCGATGGATGTCCGATTTCCGGTGTTGCTCAAAGAGCTGGTGGAAGAGGGAAAGGTGCCGATGACACGCATAGATGAGGCTGTAAAGCGGATCTTGTGGGTGAAGTACCAACTGGGACTTTTTGAAAATCCTTATTACCCAAAGTATGATTATTCCAAATTTGGCTCGGAAGAGCACGCCCAGGTGAGTCTCCAAGCAGCTCTGGAGAGCATCACCCTTTTAAAAAATGAAAAAAACACCTTGCCTTTGACCAAATCGGCCAAAGTCCTGGTCACTGGCCCAACCGCCAATAGCATGATGTGTATGAATGGTGGCTGGAACCGTACCTGGCAAGGGAATGACCCCCATTGGGACAAAGAAGCAGCCAAAAAGACCATCCTGGAAGCCATTCAGGATGAGATTGGGGAAAGTAGCGTTACTTATCTGGCCGGGGCTACTTTTGATCAGGTAGAAAACCTGGCTGAAGTAGCAACCGCTGCTGCAAAGGCAGATGCCATTATCGTTTGTCTGGGCGAAATGCCTTATACCGAAACGCCGGGAGATATTGCTGATTTGCATTTGCCGGAAGCCCAGCGTCAATTGGTGGAGGCTGCCGCTACAGCTGGTAAACCGGTGATCCTCATTCTGGTGGAGGGGCGACCAAGGCTGATTAGCCCTTTTGAGGCCAAAGCCAATGCTATTCTCGATGCTTACCTGCCTGGAAATGAAGGAGGAAGAGCGATTGCAGATATCCTGTTTGGCGATGCCAACCCATGCGGTAAATTGCCTTTTACTTACCCCAGAGCGGCCAATGACCTGATCAACTACGATCATCGTGGAACGGATATTGTAGGGCCGGTGGGTTTCAATCCGCAGTACGAATTCGGTCATGGCCTGAGCTATACTTCATTTCGCTACAGCGACCTTGAATTGTCCAGTCGGGAAATGGATAAAAAAACGCCCTTGGAGGTGAAAGTAACGGTTGAAAATACAGGTAAACGTGAGGGGAAGGAGGTGGTTCAAGTATATATTGCCGACAAGGTGGCCAGTATCACCCCTTCTGTAAAACGCTTAAGGGCCTATCGCAAAATTGCCTTAGCGCCGGGGGAAAGCAAAACCCTTAGTTTTAGCATTTCCTCCTCTGATCTGGGGTTTGTAGGCATCGACCACAAATGGCTGACAGAACCGGGAGCATTTGAGGTCCAGGTGGGTGAACTGCAGGCCGACTTTACACACAAATAGGTAATGATGCCAACGTTTTGCGTGATAAATGATTATTTTGTGATCTTTCAGAAACTAACTATTAATATACGAGTATGAAAAATTTTCCAGCTTTAAAATGTCTGCTTTTTGTTCTGCTGATACCGGTTCTGGGCGTTGCCCAAAAACAGTTTAATGCTTTATTGTTTACCCGAACCGTAGGGTTTCACCACGAGTCTATCAATGAAGGGGTTGATGCCATTCGTCAATTGGCTGATCGCCACCTGTTTAACGTCGATTGGCACGAAGATCCGGGGAAGTTTAATGATAATAATCTCAAAAATTACGATGTGGTAATCTTCTTGAACACCACTGGTGATGTACTAAATGAAGCGCAACAAAAAGCCTTCGAAAAATTCATTCAGTCTGGCAAAGGCTACGTGGGCATTCACAGCGCTGCCGATACCGAGTACGAATGGGAGTGGTATACCAAAATGGTGGGGCGCATGTTTCACATTCATCCAAAGATTCAAACGGCCATTATTTCGGTGGAAGATGCCAACTTTCCCGGTATGCAACTGATGCCTAAATCCAGGCTGTGGACAGATGAATGGTACGAATATGGCGAGGAAAAAAGCAAAGACCTGAATTACCTGATTACCGTTGATGAAAATACATTTGAACCCTACGCCAAATGGGGAAAAAAAGAAGGCAAGGGCATGGGCGATTTTCACCCACTGTCTTGGTATCAAGAGTACGATGGTGGTCGGGCCTTTTACACCGGTATGGGGCACATGGGGAGCACTTACCGTGACGCCTTATTCCTGGAACACATCTATGGCGGCATCTACTGGGCCGCAACCGGTAAAGGCGTGAAGAAGTAATGGGGGTGTTGTAAATAGCTGATTATTATTTTGTTATAAGTAAAGAGCCATTCCTGGCAGTCGATTTTGGCACCGGGAATGGCTTTTTTATAAGTGCTGTTTTTTCTAAAGTTTATGATAACGTTTCTTCATTTTGCGGGTATGTCATAAAGCAAGTTTATATTGGTATTTTTGCGCCTAAAATTCGTTTATGACGATTGCCGCCATTATTACCCTTTGTGTCATTGTAGGAGCCATTATCCTGTTTGCTACCGAAATCATTTCCATTGATTTGGTGGCTTTGTTGATGATGGTGACGCTCATTCTAACGGGGGTGATTAGTCCGGAACAGGGGGTGGCCGGCTTTAGCAATAGTGCTACCATTACGGTAGCTTTTATGTTTGTGTTGAGTGCCGCCCTGTTAAAAACCGGGGCATTACAATTTTTGGCACATCGGTTATCCAATATTTTCCGCTATAGCTTTAACACGGGGATCATCTTGATGATGATTTTAATTGCCATCATTTCGGCTTTTGTAAATAACACTCCCGTGGTTGCGGTTTTTATACCGGTGGTGATTCAAATCGCCCATTCTTCCGGTCAACATCCGGCAAAAATGTTGATTCCGCTCTCTTTTGCTTCCATTTTTGGTGGAACCTGTACTTTGATTGGCACCTCTACCAATATTCTGGTCAGTGGCATTGCCGAAAAGTCGGGCATTGCACCTTTTGGCATGTTTGACTTCTCCCCAATGGGCTTGGTTTTATTGACGGCGGGTATTCTATACATGGTCTTGATTGGTATCCGTTTATTGCCCGAACGCCCGGTGGAGAAAGATCTAAAGGCCAAGTTTGGCATGCGCAACTACCTTTCGGAAATAGAACTCCTGGAAAATGCCGATTCTATTGGCAAGAAAATCATGGATTCGGCGTTGGTTCGAGAGTTGGAAATGGATATCATCGAAGTGCGCCGGGATGGGGTGAAATTTACCTTACCTCCGGGTGATTTTGTGCTTCAAGAGCACGATGTCTTAAAAATTCGCTGCAATGTCGACAAGATCAAATCACTCAAAGACCGGGCTAAGATTTTATTGACCTCACCTGTTAAGATCGGCGATGATGATTTAAAGGGCAATAACTCGGTTTGGGTGGAAATGGTCATCACCGCCAATTCAGAAATGGAGGGACAGACCTTGAAAAGACTGGATTTTAGAAGGCGCTACCGAGCCGTTCCATTGGCGATCAAACACCGAGAAGAGGTACAACACGAACATCTTTACGAGGTCAAACTCAAGGCAGGGGATGTGGTGTTGGCGGAAGTAAAAAAACACTATATCAAAGAGCTGAAGCGCATGGAAAATGAGCAGGATGCTCCCTTTGTTTTGCTATCGGAAAGTGCCATTCCCGATTTTGATAAAAAGAAATTTACAATCGTCGCTTCCGTAATCGTCGGTGTAGTTTTGCTGGCTACTTTGGGTGTGGTGCACATCATGGAAGGGGCGATAGCTGGGGTAACTTTACTGGTGCTGTTGGGCACATTTTCCATGAAAGAGGCGTACGAAGCCATCAATTGGAAAATCGTTTTTCTGTTGGCCGGAGCATTAAGTCTGGGAACGGCTATGAGCAATACCGGGTTGGATCAAATGATCGCCAAAGGCCTCGTTGGCAACCTGGGAGCTTGGGGCCCGGTAGCCGTCATTTCCGGCTTGTATTTGATCACTTCTTTCCTTACCGAGATCATGTCCAACAATGCCGCTGCCGCACTGGTAGCACCCATTGCCATCGCAACGGCCAATAGCCTTGGCGCAGATCCCATTCCTTTCCTGATGGCGATTACTTTTGCTGCTTCTGCCAGCTTTATGACTCCTGTGGGCTACCAAACCAATACCATGGTGTACAGCGCAGGCCAGTATAAATTTCTGGACTTTCTTAAAGTGGGCACCTGTTTAAATTTGTTATTTTGGTTGTTGGCTACTTTGCTGATTCCTGTGTTTTATATGAACTAGTTTGTGGACGGGCTTTATTTCCTTATTACTTTAATTATCTGGTTCAGATCCTCCCCAAAAATGATTAAGTAATTTCCGGAAGTGAGGTTGCCTAGTTCTAATACCATTTCGGTAGAAGTTATTTGTCCTTTTTGGATCGGTTGACCGTAGTAATTGTAGATAGTATATGTTGTGCCAACCATTGAAGCATCTGACTTAATCATGACCTGGCCACTGGTTGGATTGGGAAAGCAGTTGATATGGCTATTATTATTACCGGGTTCACGATCTGCTGTGGAAAGCAAAAAAAACTCAAATGCTCCGATATCTGCAGGGGCATTTCGGGGGGCTCCGGTATAATCGGTAGGGGCGCTTAATGTAGGGTGGCCGGCATCAACGACCGGTGACGTAGACAAAGGGATGAGGTTGTAATTGGGAAATCCAGGAGAAGTGAACAATGGATCACCTGTGAAGGAGTGTAGATCAAATCCCCGTGATGATGACCATGAACTAAGGTTTTGCCCTGCTCCCCATTTTGCATTGTTTAAAAGTTCCATCATATTGTAATCCACACTTGTGTAATTGGAATCGGCAAGATTCATCGCAAAGCCATTGCCATCATCTAGAGATATAATATTGCTTACAATTTCATAATCACTTCCTTCGTCACCTGCTAAAATACCAGTAGTGAAAATGTTTGCATTGCGCATATAAATAGAGTTGTTTCGTATGATTACGCCCGTCGTTTCCATATCTTCAGCGCCCCTCACCCGGTCTGGTGCAGCGATGGCAATTAAGTCGGCTGCAAATTCATTAATAATTACATTGTTTTCGATAATAGCTCCTGGCGCGGAGGTTACGCCTATGCATTTATTAAACATATTTACTAGTAAATTTCCTCTAATAACAACGTTTGTAAAGCCTTCAGCGCTATTATTACCTGGGTCTACTGCAATTCCCCAAGTATATCCTGTAGCCATTCCCGGGTCTTCATGAACATAATTTCCTTCAATGAGTAGGTCGTCAAGACGGCCATGCACCACTAGTGAAGTGCCCGCTGGCATACCATTAATTACCGCCGACTGGTACAGCTCATTGTTTCTAATAATGACATGGTCGCCATTGGTTATATAGATGTTGTGATTGAAAATAGCTTGCCCAAATCCGTTGTTTTGAAAGAGGCAGTTCTCTATTAGCAAATAGTCTGCACCTCCAAGAAACCCTTGGCCCGAGCAATTTTTTATGGTAGAGTTCAGCAAACTCATGTGTTGGTTTTGATAATCAGCTCCTGGGTTGGGCGGATTAGCGCCGGCACAATGGATACCAATGGAGAAATCTGAAATGTCAAGATTTTCCATTTTAATATAGTCTGCATCATTATAGGCAAAAACGGCCCATTGTCCGGTACTACCACCTCTTAAATCTAGGTTTCTAACGGTATAACCTTCATCATGATCTGCATTTCCACCATCTACAAAATTGAGGAGGTTGGTGGCAAGCCTAAATTCTGTTAAGATAGGTTTGGCTGTTCCTCCCCAATTAGGGGTGTAACTATCAAATACGATCGGATTATCGGCGGTTGCATTGAAGTTATAAATGGACATGGAGGCATTGGTCCAAGCACCTCCCTGGGCGAATAGTATTTGATCGCCAGCTTGTAATGAATTTATTACTGAATTAACTTTTTCGATGCTTCGCCAGGGCGAATTGATGCTGGTGCCGTTGTTGTTGTCATCTCCAACTACGCAGTTTGGATCTGCTCCTGATGCGCAATCACATATATAGTAGTTGGTTGCATTGGCGATGTCGGTATAGAACAAAGCAATCAAAGAAAAAAAGAGAGCGAATCTAGAAGGTTTCATTTTGTACTTTTTTAGCTTAGTGCATGTTTGGAGGTCAACCTTTGGGCTGCAAACATGCTCGTATGTTTCAATCAATACCGCAAAATATGCTGAATGTCTTCCAATTCTCTTTTGCTAAAATCTAGATGATCGAGAGATTTGATGTTGTCCAACAGTTGCTCCGTACGGCTTACGCCAACGAGTACAGAGGTGATCCGTTCGTCCTTCAACAACCAAGCGATGGCCATTTGTGCCAGACTTTGCTCCCGGTTTTGCGCAATTTCGTTGAGCTTACGCACTTTCTCGAGTACTTCCGGGCTGATCTTTTCTTTGGTGAGGTAGCGTCCATCTTTTACCGCTCGTGAATCCTTGGGGAATCCATCCAGGTATTTATCGGTCAAAATACCTTGCTCCAATGGTGAAAAGGCAATCGCACCAACGCCTTCTTTGCCCAGGATGTCGAGTAGCCCATCTTCTACCCAACGATCAAACATACTATAGCGAGGTTGGTGAATCAGGCAAGGGGTGCCTAGGCGGGTAAGGATGTCCGTTGCCCGGTCCGTCAATTCTGCCGGATATTGGGAAATACCCACATAAAGTGCTTTGCCTTGGCGCACGATGTGGTCCAATGCCCCCATGGTTTCTTCCAAAGGAGTTTCCGGATCGGGGCGGTGGTGATAGAAGATATCGACATAGTCGAGTCCCATGCGCTTCAAACTTTGGTCGAGGCTGGCAATCAGGTATTTCCGTGATCCCAAATTGCCGTAAGGCCCTGGCCACATATCCCAACCGGCTTTGGAAGAGATGATGAGCTCATCGCGGTAGCCGGAAAAGTCCTTCTTCATGATACGCCCAAAGTTTTCCTCAGCAGCGCCGTAGGGTGGACCATAATTATTGGCTAGATCAAAATGGGTGATGCCATAATCAAAGGCGGTCCGAAGGATGTGGCGGCCATTTTCAAAATTATCGGTATGCCCGAAGTTGTGCCACAAGCCCAGTGAAATGGCAGGCAGCAAAATGCCACTTTTACCACAACGGCGGTATTTCATTCGATTGTAACGTTCTTCATGAGCGGCATAGGTTCCCAGGGCCGTTTTGTCATTGGTATTCATATTAGAATCTTATGATGGTTTTCAAAATTGACAAACGTAAATCGTTATAAAAATAATCATGATATTTATCATCATGGTATTGGTAATGATTGAGTGCTTGTTTGGAGGTAATCATTCAGGCTGCAAATCACAGGTTTTGGAACCTCA
>CAXHCA010000061.1:0-37439 GCA_964015035.1 uncultured Saprospiraceae bacterium | reverse complement strand
TGTGATTTGCAGCCTGAATAGCTTGCCCGAATATACTTCAGGGGTTACCTCCAAATAAGCACTTAAGGTTCTAGCTAAGAGTATGTTTATGTGAGTCTCAGCTGAGCCGCATATGAATATCAAAAGACGTCGCTAGGTTCCTAAATCCCTGGTTTGCCCGGTACGAGCCCGAATAAACAGTAGGCGCAAGCCCCAAATAGCTCTAAAACATCTCCCCTTTATACACCTGCATCTTCCCCCTCATCGACATATAATGCCCTGGGAAGGTACAGACAAATTCATAGGTTCCGGGTTCCTTTGGTGCGATAAAATAGATCGATTCTGACGTTTCCGGCTGCAGGAGTTTGGTGTGAAACAAGACGTCGTCAGATTTGGGCACATAAAACATCGCCTCACCATCCAGTCCCAACTTCAAAGCGGCTTCACCCACCGGCGTTGCTTTTTCCGGAAGGGTAATCACCAAATTGTGCAGCATATCGTCGTTGTTGTTTAGGGTCAACTTGATCTTTTGTCCGGCGGTAATGCTGAAAAATGCCTTGTCGTACTTCATACCGGGCTTCGTGCCTAAGACAATTTCCTGATCAGGGCCTTCCGTCCAGGAAGCCGGCATTTCGTTTTGGTTTTTACTCATACTTATCGCTACCGTCTCTGTCGTAACATTTTCCGCACCTTCAGCGACGTATTCTCCACCACCGGGAATTTCATTGAGGGTGTAATATCCTACGCCATAGATAGGAGCAACCCCTTTCGAGCGTATACCGCTTGTTTTTACCTCATAAATATACCCCTTCCGTAATCGATCCAGATGTAAAGTCACCGATCGGCCATCTTCAGCCACAGTGACCTTTTGAATAACACGGCTTTCTTTATCCGTCACCGGACTGCCGTAAAAGTGATGATATTTGTAGGTAAAATCCGTGACTTGATAGGATTCGGGATTGGTTAAAGTAGCTTTATCGGCAGGTTTGGTGAATTCAATGGTAAAGCCTTCTTCATGCGCCTTGATGGTTTTGACTTCAAAGGGTGTTTTTCCCGACCAGACTAACCGCTCCAAACCAAATTTATCCGGTCCCGTTGCAGCCCATCCACGACTGGTCATACCTACATATAAGCCATCTCCTTTGGGGCTCCAGTTCAAACGCAATATGCCCGAGGCAAACCCATCCACAAATGGAAAACAGGCGCCTTGATACACCCCATTCACTCTCTCCTGACTCACACGCATGATCTTGCTGTGTCCTTGATCCCCGACCAGTATTTGACCGCTAAAGGCCGGCCCAAATTCCGCTGTCAGATTGACAAAGCCCGATGTAGAAATGCCCATCAAGGTATGCGGCAGCCAAACCGATGGCGGTTTGATGGCTTCTAGCTCCTGGGCGTATTCATAAAGGGTTAGCCCCTTGGTATCATCAATATCTTCTGGCTTCAATTTAAGTGGAGATTCCTCGCGAAAAGTCCATTTCAGTCCTTCCGGGTTACCCGCAAAATCACCGACTTCTAGATGGGTCATACGGCCGGATCCCACCCAATCGCCCTGGTTTTCAGAATAAAAAATATCGCCATTTTTATTGTAGCCGAACCCGGCAGGGGAACGCAAACCTGTTGCCATTGGAATCAATTTGCCGTCCTTCGTTATTTTGACTAACCATCCCCTCCATTCTGAAAGACTTGCACCACGCCCAATCCAACCCAGATTGAGGGTGACCAACATATCGCCTTCGGGGGTAAATACCGGACCGTACGAATATTCGTGGTAGTTGCCCGCCAAATCCCAAGTATATAAAGCCTCATAACTATCGGCTTTACCGTCATTGTTTTTATCGGTCAGTTTGGTCAATTCTCCGCGCTGGGCGCAATAGAAGGACCCGTCTCTGAAATTTAAACCTAGCGGTTCATGAAGGCCATGCGCATAGCGAGAATATTTCGGGTTTTCGGTTTGATAATCCTTGATCAACCACACTTCTCCTCGACGGGTACAGACACCAAGATTCCCCTGGTCGTCAAAGGCCATGCCCCCCACTTCTAGCTGGATACCATCGGGAATCTTCACCTTTTCGATCTTGAAATAATCCGAGATCAGGGGCTGGGCGGTCAATCCGGCTAGGTGAAATACAAACAAGATAAACAGACCTATTTTTAATTTAGCAACTACCATAAGATCGAATATTTTACTGCTTGATTAGAAGAAAGAGAAACCAACATTTCAGTAGCGCCTTGACTCTGGCGGATCACCGGCTCCACTTCAGGTGTTAATAGACGTAAATAATAGGTCCCGCCAATGGAATAATACCCATTCCCGACTTCCGAAATATATTCATCTGCGGCAATGCGCGTGAATAAGTTTTCGGCTGATTTTTCTGCCTGAATGGTCCGTACCAACTCCTGGCCATCTTCAGATGGTTCGTAGTGATCGAGGACAACTGCTTCATCTACTTGATAACGGAAGACCGGTTCATCCTTTTCATTAATATCGTACCCCTTTAGCTTCAGCCAATCGGAGCTGACTTTGGGATATTGACTGGAATTACCCGGCAATACTGCGGCAATGGCTCCATCCGTAGATTCCACCGCCATCTCCAATGGTTGCAGCAATTGCGGTTCCCCCCGGCTAAACCACATTTCGGTTACATCGGCAAATTCACCCCGCCAAAATTTCAGCAGGGAGCCTTTACGCAAATCCACCGAGTAGTGGATGCCTTGGGGATCACCTACCGACATGGCATGGGTGATTTTTTGGCCATCAAACATGACAAAACTGCGGACCATTTCGGGCGCATTTTGTGGATTGACCGTGAGTTGCGGCCGCGTATAAGCATGAGACGCAGGTACTCGACTAACCAGGGGTTGCTCGCGCATTTCCGGGCCTTCATAAAGTAGCATCAGGCCTTTGCCCCAAGTATAATTAAAGTAAGTCATTTTAAATTCGTGGACCCCTTCACTCAAATTTACCTGACCGCCCTTTCGTTCAAAATCGTGTTTGCCATTGTTGTCTACCACCATTTTTCCATCTAAAAATAATTGTGAGCCATCATCGGAATACAATTCAAACAGGTATTCACCTGCTTTAGGCACTTGCAAGGAACCGGTAAAAATATAGGCCACCTGCTCGTCTCTTTCCGACAATGTTTCGGTCACCAGCGAATCGGTCGTGCCTTCCTTGACTATGGTCAAGGTATCAAAGTTGGGCAATTCACTGATTGGGCCCTCAATTTCAAAATATTGGTATTTTAGATTGGTCAACGCCAATTTCGGTTCGTCAAAGTAGCGCTTGTATTTGATGTTGCGAAAAGCCACCGCCCCATGATCTCCCTGGATCATCAGAGGAGCTTTCGCTACTTCATCTTCAAAGGCGGCTGCCCGGGTCGGACCAGATAGTTCCACATCTTCGTGGATCACAACACCATTGTGTATGACCTTTTCGAAGCGGGCATTTTCTGTCTTTTTGCCGTCAGCATCAAATCGAGGTGCCCGAAAGACAATGTGATAGTGTTGCCACAAACCGGGGGCTTTTGCAGCATTGATCCGTGGAGCATGGCCTTCATAACCTTGCTGCCCTTCCGGTTTCGACACATCCCAGCGTTCGTAAATACCTCCACAATCGGAAGATTGTGGCTTTTCCACCTGCCAACTATCAAAGAGTTGTATTTCGTACCTTCCTTGAAAGTAGATGCCTGAATTGGAACTTTTGGGCATCATAAATTCCAGTTCTACCTCCAGATCACCATGCTCCCAAGTGGTGAGCAGGTGGTCCTTTTCGGTCTCGGTATTTTGATTGACCAAGACCCCAGTTCCTTCCGTCGTTTGAATATTTCCTTCCTTGGTGTGATCCGCCAGCACACTGCCAACTACCGACCAATTGGCCGCGGTTGGTTGAAAGCCTGATAGATCCGTCAGCTCAATCTTGGTAAAAGGTAACGCCTCCGGTGCTTCCACGTTTTCATCCGTGTTGGCGGGGGGAGTTTCTTCTGAATTCTGGCAGCTAACCAGCAAAAGCAGCAGCAAAAAACATAATCCGACTAGTTGTTTCATTATAGGCATTGATAAGATATGTGTGAATAAGGTGTATTTTATTGGAAACCTGGCAGAAAGGTAAGACATGTACCTTCTCTCTCTGCCGATCAAGCAAGCTTTAACCACTTCCCAAAGTGTCAACAATTTCAGATGGCCTTTGCAGGTAAGATATGATGAGTTCTATTTCTAAGAGCCAATACAAACATCCTCGAAAGATACACATTTACGGAAGCAATAAAAAGTGATGCCGAAGGCTAAGTGCATGTTTGGAGGCAGTCATTCAGTCCAGGTAAAATCGGGAGGAACCTCTTTTTGGCTATTTTTTCGTCCGTCTCGGCACAGCCGAGATGCACTCAAAAATGAGCCTCCCGAGCACCCCAAACCTGCAATTTTCGCTGCGAAAGCACCACCTCCAAACATGCACTAAAAGCCTGAGGGCGGCGCAGTGAAACGAGCAGGACCAGGGATGGGAGGAGCGGAGCCGACGGACAGCCCGGCCACCAGCGTAGCGCAGTGGGGGCCCAAAAAAATATCCCCACCGAATGCACTTCGATGGGGATATAGAGAATTGATAAAAACTTATGCCTACAACATTGGTGCAATGACCAATGCAACTACAGACATCAATTTCAGCAGGATGTTGAGTGAAGGACCAGAGGTATCCTTGAATGGATCACCTACGGTATCACCTACTACGGCTGCTTTGTGTGGCTCAGAACCTTTATAATATTTCTCGCCTTGAATTTCTACGCCTTCTTCAAACATCTTCTTGGCGTTGTCCCAAGCACCACCGGCATTAGATTGGAAGATGGCCATTAGTACACCACAAACGGTTACTCCAGCCAACAATCCACCCAACATTTCGGGGCCCATGTCGCTACCAAATAGTTTTGGTCCGAAACCGATCACCACAGGGGTCAATACGGCCAACATACCTGGCAATACCATTTCGCGAATAGACGCTGCAGTAGAAATTTCTACACACTTGCTGTATTCTGCTTTTCCGTCAGCGGCATCAAAGGTCTTTTTATCTGCATCTGACCAAGAAGTATATTCGCTACCGTCATTCTTGCGCATTACCGCCAAGGCAGCAGTTAATTCAGGAATATCCTTGAATTGTCTTCTTACTTCCTGGATCATATCCATGGCAGCACGTCCAACGGCACCCATTGAAAGGGCAGAGAATAAGAATGGTAACATACCACCGATCAACAGTCCTGCCATCACGACAGGCTTGGAAATGTCAATAGCGTCAATGTTAGCAGTAGTCATAAACGCTGCAAAAAGCGCCAAAGCAGTCAAAGCTGCAGAACCAATCGCAAATCCTTTACCAATCGCAGCCGTGGTGTTTCCTACCGCATCCAATTTATCAGTACGCTGACGAACTTCTTTGGGCAAATCAGCCATTTCGGCAATACCACCGGCATTGTCAGAAATAGGTCCGTAAGCATCGACGGCCAACTGGATGCCGGTATTGGAAAGCATACCTACCGCGGCAATAGCGATACCATATAGTCCGGCAAATTCGTGTGCCCCGATAATAGCTACCGCCAAAATAAGGATTGGAATAGCTGTAGACTGCATCCCTACTCCCAAACCGGCGATGATATTGGTTGCTGAACCGGTCAAAGACTGATTCACAATACTCTGTACAGGCTTCGTACCGGTACCGGTATAAAACTCGGTAATATAACCGATACCCAAACCGGCAAACAACCCCAAGACGACGGCTACAATCACACCGGTACTGCCGTAAGCGACACCTTTATATTCCCAGACTTCAGGAAGCATGTATCTAACAATCAAAATAGTAGCAACCAGCATCAAAATAGAAGAGAACAATTCTCCGCGATTTAATGCTTTTTGTGGATCACCACCTTCTTTTACTTTTACAAAGAAAGTACCAATGATGGACGTTACGATACCAACACCAGCCAGCACCAATGGCAGCAATACGGCATTCAAACCACCAAACTCGTTGGTGTTTTCGAAGCCAGCTACACCAATGAAGGCTGCTCCCAATACCATAGTACCAATGATGGAACCAACAAATGATTCAAAAAGGTCGGCACCCATTCCGGCTACATCACCTACATTATCACCAACATTGTCGGCAATAGTTGCAGGGTTTAGTGGGTGGTCTTCAGGAATACCCGCTTCCACCTTACCTACAAGGTCGGCTCCAACGTCGGCTGCTTTGGTATAAATACCACCGCCTACACGAGCAAACAATGCAATAGAAGAAGCACCAAAAGAGAATCCGGTGATGACCGTGATCACTTTATTGATATCCCAACCCATGTTAGAATAAGCTAAAAACAGGCTTCCCAAACCGAGAACACCCAATCCCACTACACCGAGGCCCATAACAGCCCCGCCTGAAAAAGCAATTTCCAATGCTTTTCCCAAACTGGTACGAGCAGCATTGGTGGTTCTTACATTGGCCTTGGTAGCAATACGCATACCGATAAAACCTGCCAAAGCAGAACAAATAGCACCCAAAATAAAGGAGACGGCTACCAACGGAGAGGAAGTTACTCCATCAGCGCTAACGCCCAACAAGATGGCTACGGCGATCACAAAAACTGCGAGCACTCGGTATTCGGCCTTCAAGAAAGCCATTGCCCCATCGGCAATATTTTTGGCAATACGTGCCATGCGGTCCGTTCCTACTTCCTGCTTGCTCACCCAAGACGAACGCCAAAAGGTATACGCAAGTGCCAGAAGCCCGAAGAAAGGAATGGCAAGTGTAATTGTTTGACCCATAATGTTAAATAGACTTTTAGTAGTTAAATGATTAGGGCTATCATCCCCTAAGTGGTTTTTATAAATTGGCGGGCAAATCTAAGGCAATTTTGGGTTTTGTCCAACAAAAAGGCCTAACTATAAGGCATTTATAGTAATTTGTTGCGATAAACCAACCCACAATTATGAAATATCTTATTCCTTTATTCACTTTGCTGCTGCTGGCTTCCCTGACCGCTTGCTCAGGTGATCAACCCCAAAAAGACAGTCAGGAAGAAACCACAGCTATTTCCGAAAACAATTCTTCTTCGGAAGCGAATGAAACACCTACCCCCAATGACATGACCGCTGCGATGGAACAAGCCCAAAAAGCCTTGGACCAAATGAGTAGCGGACAAGCAACTGAACCCGTCAATTTTCGGGAATTACAAACCGTACTGCCCGAAGAATTGGGTGGCCTGGAACAAACCGATAAATCAGGTCAGACTACCGGTAGTTTTGGGTATAAAATTTCCCAAACCTCCGGAAAATACGAAAGCTCCGATGGGAAAATGGTGGAAGTGGATGTCATCGATACCGGCGGATTTGCCGCAGGCTTGATGGGTATGGCAGCCTGGGCTAATGTCACTATCGACAAGGAAGACTCTAATGGCTTCGAGCGGTCCACCACGATCAATGGCTACAAGGGATTTGAAAAATACACCAAAAGTAACAACCGCAGTGAAATCTCCTTACTCGTTGAGGAACGCTTTGTAGTCAAAGTTGAAGGCCGAAATATGAGCATGGATGAGCTACGCGATTTGGTCGACGACCTTAATTTGAATGGACTGGCCGGTCTCGGGAAATAACTATCTTTGATTTGTGGGCGGTTATTCACTAGATAATAGCCCCCACAAAACACAACCAGAATATGTATACAGTACTTAGCAAGGGTGCTTTTATTCTCTTGTCTACCTTCGTTTCCTTTTTTTTAGGACTTTTGTACGGCAGCTGGCAGACCCCCAAAAACAGTGGTTTAGCAGGCCCTGGTATTGTCATCGGCTATGGCGCAATCGCCCTGGTAATCGGATTGACCTTATCCATTTTTCTGGTCATCCGACTCTCTCCCTTATATCGAAACCGAGCCAACATTGTCCTATTGGTTATCTCCTTAGCCGCTTTATCCTGGGGCTTTTATCGCGCTCAAGTCATCAATCAACAGCGACAAGTAGATCAAGGATTACAGCCAACACCCATCACCCCAGAAGCCCACCCCACTGTACCGATTGAGTAGGTTTTTGATTTTGGGATTCAGGAATTAGGGCTTGGTTTTTAGAAACCAAAAACTACTCCATTAACCATTCAACCCATCCTCTCTAAACTGCATCAACTGGCTTCCTTAACTCTGGTAAGAATGAAAAAAATGTGTCGCCGCTCTGCGGCTTGTTGCCAATCAACCGCCTCCCCACTCCAAACTACCCCTCCAACAATTCTTCTGATTTCGCAAAAGCATCCAAATACAACTGAATAAACTCGGCCTTACGCTTTAATCGGTATTGCATGACCCACCGGGGGTGCGGAGCCGGGAAAATTTGGTCAAAAAATTGGTGCCGCTCATTTAGTTTTTGGAAAAACTGGTAGTTCTTTCCTTGCCCCATACAAATGCAAGCTTTCCGGCTTACGCCAATATCCAATAAAGTACGAATGTTATGCACGATGTAAGGCAACACCGCTTTTTCCAACTTTTTATCGTCGTAATAGTTGTAATTTTTTCCATCCTTGGTAAAGCCAAGCGGGCAAAGGGATGTGATGAAATATTTATGATAAAAAGGAGTACCCCCTCCATAAGCATCTATAAAATCATACACAAATACAGAAGATAATTCCTGCCGCTTGTCAAACGGATTTGGAATACCACACCGTTCCTCCAATCGAATAGGATCCGAAAAGGGAACCCCCGTAATGCCCGCCCCAAACCGTCCTGGATTAATGCCAAAAATGGCAATGCGTCCCCGATTATCGGAATAGTACTTCTGATAAAAGGCAGTCAAAGCCGCCATGGTTGGCTCATTGTCGTATGGATACAACACTTCTATTCCTTTCGGAACGGTCCAATTAGGCGCCAAATCCACTGTAAAATCGATAATTGCTTGCCCAAATGATTCTTTAGACATACTTTAACAACTTATTTCTTGACAATTCTATAAATCTTGACTAATTTTCACCCTTTGGAGCGAAGCCGTTTTGAGCGCTCTGTGCCCGATGGAATTTCACCATTCAACCAGGCACTCAATTCTACAACCAACTTTACCACTCATCACTGATTTGTCCGTAACTTTACCCAAGCGTTTACCCCAATAGGGTTTTGGGCTGGTATTTTTGATATCAGATGATCTTTTTGATAAATTACAGGTTTTCTTTTTGACTACTTGAAAGCATAAACGACCTCAACAAAAAAACGTTCTTTGACAAATTTCGTGGGTAAGAATCACGGGATTTGTCAAAGAACCAAAAAAACAGGAGTTTGCCATGGCAACACACAATAATTATCAACTCTTAATCGAAAAGCTGGATCAGTTTATCCGCAAATACTACATCAACCAGCTGATCCGCGGTAGCCTCTACAGTATCGCGCTTATTTTGGTACTGTTTCTAGGCATGGCACTATTGGAATACAATTTCTACTTTGATACCAGTGGCCGTAAATTACTATTTTATTCTTTTATTGGCATCAGTAGCCTTGCTTTGGTCGGTTGGGTTTTCTTGCCCATGCTGCGTTATTTCCGATTGGGCTCTGTGATCTCTCACGAACAAGCTGCCCAGATTATTGGCAACCACTTTACAGATGTTAAGGACAAATTACTCAACATCCTACAATTGCGACAACAAGCGGACCAGCATGCCCAAAAAGACCTCATTTTAGCCAGTATCGACCAAAAGTCGGAAGAAATCAAGCCGGTGCCTTTCCGTTCAGCCATCAATCTGAACCAAAACCGAAAATACCTGCGCTATGCATTGCCGCCGCTTTTGTTACTGGTCGTTTTGCTATTTGCAGCACCTAGTATCATTAGTGAAAGTACCAGCCGTTTGATCCATAACAACCGGGAATACGTCAAGCCTGCTCCTTTTCATTACCTTATCAATAAGGAAGATCTTTCAGTTGTACAATTTGAAGATTATCTCCTTTCGGTAAAAATTGAGGGAGATGAACTTCCCAACGAAGTTTTTATTGATGTAGATAATTATCAATACCGTTTGACCAAAGAGGCCCCCAATTTATTTACTTATCGCTTTAGTAATGTTCAGAAATCTACCGACTTCCGCCTATTTTCAGGCAAAATCGCTTCCGAAGATTTCACACTGGATGTCTTGAAAAAGCCCAATTTACTTGGCTTTGAAGTAAAGTTGGACTATCCGGCTTACACCCAGCGCACCGATGAAGAACTCAAAAGTATTGGTGATATGGTGGTGCCTATTGGCACAAATATCGATTGGATTTTTAATGCCCAAAATACAGATGTGATCGATTTGCGCTTCGCCGGTAGCGATGAAAAGCAAACGACCAAACGCTTTTCCGACGAACTGTTTAGCTTCGAGCGCAGGGCATTGAAAGACGAATCCTACCGCCTTTATGTGTCTAACGATGCCTTGCCAAATGCTGATTCTATTAACTATTCGATTACCGTTATTCCTGACCTTTACCCCAACATCAAGGTGGAAAAATTTCAGGATAGTACAGATAACAAACTCCTCTTCTTTGTAGGTGATGCCGCAGACGATTATGGCTTATTGAGCCTTTCTTTCAACTACCGCATCAAACACGAAAATGATAAAGAGGAACCACTCAAGACCATCAAGTTGAAAAAGCCTGATGGCAAACAAATTCGTTACGACTATACTTTCTCCATGACCGATCTGGAACTATCGCCAGGTGATGAAGTAAGCTTCTTCTTTGAAGTATATGATAATGATGCTGTAAATGGCAGCAAGTCTGCCCGTACGGGTTTGATGGTTTTCAATATGCCCACGCTGGAGGAATACGAAGCAATGGCTGAAGCCAATGACCAGCAAATCAAGGACGAACTGAAGAAAGCCTTGGAGGAATCCCGTAAAATACAGGAAGACATGAAGAAAATGCGGGAGAAAATCCTGCAAGAAAAAGACCTGGATTGGCAGAGTCGCAAAGAATTGGAAAAACTGCTTGATCGTCAGAAAGACCTGGAAAAGCAGATGGAAAATGCCAAGGACAAGTTTGATGAAAACCGCAAAAACGAGGAAGAATTTAGCAAAACTGATGAACAAATCCAGGAAAAGCAAGAGAAACTAGAACAGCTTTTTGAGGAAGTTATGAGTGAGGAAATGAAGGAGCTGATGAAGCAAATTGAAGAATTGCTTCAAGAGATGGAGAAAGATACTGCTCTGGAAATGATGGAGGAAATGGAAATGTCCGACGAGGAGATGGAAATGGAACTCGATCGTTTGTTGGAGCTCTACAAGCAACTAGAAGTTGAAAAAGAAATGAAGGATATTGTTGAAAAACTGGAAGAACTGGCTCAGAAGCAAGAGGAATTGAGTGAAGAAACGGAAAAAGCCGAAAATCAAGACCAGGAAGATCAACAAAATAATGAGGAAGGAGATGAAGACAAAAAATCTCAGGAAGAACTAAAGAAAGAACAGGAGAAGATCAATGAGGAATTTGACAAGCTCCAGGAAAAACTGGAAGATACCGAAAAGAAAAACGAGGAACTCGATTCTCCTAAAGAAATGGGTGACTACGACCAGGAAATGGAAGATATTGAGCAGGACTTGGATCAAAGCCAGGAACAACTGGAGCAGCAGCAAAACAACAAGGCATCAAAATCTCAGAAGAAGGCTGCTCAAAAAATGAAGAACATGGCCATGGATATGCAAATGCAAATGCAGTCCAGTGAGATGGAACAGATGGAGGAAGACATGGATGCCCTGCGCCAATTGTTGGAAAACCTAGTAGGTCTCTCCTTTGATCAAGAAGATTTAGTCAACGATTTTAATGTTGCCACCATCAATACACCAAAGTATGTAGAACTGGTGCAACAACAATTTAAATTGAAAGACGACTTCCGCCTCATCGAAGATAGCCTGCAAGCTTTGAGCAAGCGCGTTTTCCAAATCGAATCCTTTGTAACGGAAAAGGTCACCGAGATTAAGACCAACATGAAGGAGTCTTTACAAGATTTAGAAGAAAGACGCAAGACCCAAGCTAGTGATCACCAACAAAGAGTGATGAAAAACACCAACGATTTGGCTCTCATGCTCAGCGAAGTTATGAATCAGATGCAGCAGCAAATGTCAGGCATGATGTCGGGCAACCAGATGTGCAACAAGCCCGGTCAGAAAGGTAAAAGTGGTTCCGTTCCTCAAGATAAGATGGGCAAGAGCCAGGAAGAACTCAACAAGCAAATGCAGAACATGCTAAAACGCATGAAAGACGGTAAAGGCAACAGTAGTAAGGAGTTTGCGGAAATGGCCGCTAAGCAGGCCGCGTTGCGCAAAGCCCTTCGTCAAAAACAGCAGGAGCAACAACAAGGAGGCCAGGGAGGAGACAAAGAACTCCAGGAATTGATCGAGCAGATGGATAAAACAGAGACGGATTTGGTGAATAAAAAATTGACCAATGAAATGATGAAGCGCCAGCAGGATATCCTGACCCGCTTGCTTGAACACGAAAAGGCCGAAAGAGAACGAGAGTACGAAGAAAAGCGCAAAGCCGAAACTGCTTCTCAAAAAGAACGTAAAATGCCTCCTTCACTGGAGGAATATATCAAGAAACGCGAAGCCGAAATTGAAATGTATAAAACGGTTTCTCCTTCTCTCAAGCCTTATTACAAATTCTTAGTCGAAGAATACTTCAAAAATCTAAAAGGTGCCGATTCAGGAGAAACGGAATAATTTTACCTTTCCCCTCAAAAATCCCACTTAAGTCTAGACTTGAGTGGGATTTTCTTTTACAACAGTGACCTTTTCCGGATTTATCGTCTAAAAAGCAAAACAACGAGGCATTGATCTACGGCTATTTATCACTGATTTTCAATGAATTACTAATACTTCACTGACTACTCCTGAACAAATTTTCAATTTCTATGTTTGTACAAGTAATACCAATAAAATAATGGTTTTTCAACTCCTTTACCCGCCTTTTTAAGAATTCGTTAACTTATTTTCCCTCATAAGTACTTTAACTATTGCATCTTTGCGGGATTTATACTAAATTTCAGTTGTCTAACGAACATGAGTACAACTTTAACTATGCTGGAGCTTCCATCACATCCGAGGAATATTGCCATGGTCGAGAACTTTGTAGCCGAAGTAGTAGAAGAATACAGATTAAGTCCTGATCTCTACGGCAATATCCTAGTAAGTCTTACAGAGGCGGTTAATAACGCTATCATCCACGGCAATGATAAAGACGAATCGAAGAAAGTCCAAATCCGATTGCGACGTCGCAAAGATAGCTTGGCTATTCGCGTGACGGACCAAGGCAGAGGCTTTGACCCACAAAGTATTCCTGATCCTACAGCTCCGGAAAACTTGTTGAAAGTGGGTGGTCGTGGCGTCTTCCTAATGCACGAGCTTTCCGATAACATTAAGTTTCACAACAACGGGACTACTGTAGAAATGCAGTTCAAAATTCAGTAATGTCTGAAGAGCTCTTTGATCCTGATTGGCCTTCCGAGGAGGGCCCGATGATTGCGTATTTTTCCGAGGATATCGATTTCGATATTGAAAACCCTGATACAATTTCCGGTTGGATAGAATCCGTCATTCAGGCTGAGCAAAAAAAGTTGATCCAACTCAACTTCATATTTTGTAGCGATACTTACCTCCATCAGATCAATCTGGAATACCTGGATCACGATACCTTCACTGATATCATTACTTTTCCCTACTCAGATCCTCCAAAAATTCACGGCGATATTTTTATCAGTATAGACCGCATCACAGAAAATGCCGACCAATTCAAAACTTCCTTCTCCGATGAACTCCATAGGGTCATCATTCATGGTGTCTTGCACCTCTGTGGCTACGGCGATAAACTCCCCGAAGAAAAAACCCTCATGACACAAAAAGAAAATGAGGCCCTGCAATTGCGCTCAATTATCTAAAAATCAATACTTTTGCATCTTCTTGATGCCACCCTAACCGCATATACAAGACCGAAGTTTTAATAGTTTTGTAGTTTCGAAGATCAATACATTAAAATCCCATAACATGAAAGTGTTAAAATTCGGCGGCTCATCGGTGGCCACGCCCGATCGTATCCGGGGTATCATAGAGATTCTCAAGTCTTATTACACCCAAGGTGATCAATTTACGGTAGTATTTTCTGCCTTCGGAGGAGTGACCGATTCCCTGATCAAAATGAGCCAGCTCGCTGCAGAAGGTGATGATTCTTATCTAGAAGTGTTTGAAGAATTTAGCCAACGACACCTCGATGCAGCCAAAGACCTGCTCGGTAGCGAATACCTTACCGAAGTCATTCCGCATTTAGAAAAAAATCACGAGGTACTTAAAAATTTACTGTACGGTGTTTTTCTAGTACGAGAAGCTTCTTCCCGTACCATGGACTATGTCTTGAGTTTCGGCGAACGAAATTCTGCTTACATCATTAGCTTTGCCTTAAAACAGAATGGCATCAACGCCGGCTACCTCGATGCTCGAAAGGTGATCAAAACCGATAAAAGTTTTGGTGTCGCCAAAGTTGATTTTGACCTGACCTACAATAATATCCGAGAGCATTACGCCGAATATCCGGCTGTACAAATTGTTACAGGGTTTATTGCTTCTGCTAAAGGCGGACTCACTACGACCCTCGGACGAGGGGGATCCGATTATACAGCTTCAATTCTGGCTGCCGGACTCAACGCCAGCGTTATCGAAATATGGACAGATGTTGATGGTGTCTTGACTGCCGATCCGCGAAAAGTAAAAAAGGCGTTTACCATTCCCAGTATGACTTATGCTGAAGCGATGGAAATGTCACACTTTGGAGCAAAGGTGATCTATCCGCCTACTCTACAACCGGCACTTCTCAAAGAGATTCCTCTATATATTAAAAATACCTTTAATCCATCTTTTACAGGAACTCTTATTTCGGTTAAAGCCGATCCAAATGGACATGCCGTAAAAGGTATATCGTCCATCAACGATATTGCCTTGCTTACCCTTTCTGGTAGCGGGCTATTTGGTGTACCTGGTATCGCCGGGCGATTGTTTAGTGCCTTGGCCCAAGCCAGTATCAACATCATCTTGATCACTCAGGGATCTTCTGAAAATTCCATCAGTTTTGCCATACAACCACAATTGGCCGTCAAAGCACGCAAGCGGGTAGAAAAGGAATTTGAATACGAAATGAAAATGCAACTGATCGATCCGGTAAAGGTGGAGGAGCATTTATCCGTCATTGCCATCATTGGTGAAAACATGCGTTATCGCCCGGGGATAGCGGGCAGGCTTTTTGATGCTCTTGGTAAAAATGGGATCAATACCGTCGCCATCGCTCAGGGATCTTCTGAATTGAATATCTCGGTCGTCATCAATCGTCAAAATGAGGCCAAAGCCTTAAACTCTCTGCACGAAGCCTTCTTCCTATCCGATACGATGGAATTGCACTTATTCATAGTAGGGGTCGGATTGATTGGCAGTACCTTAATTCAACAAATTAAACAGCAAGCCGATTTTCTAAAAAGTCAGCGCTCTTTAGAAATCAAGGTGGTTGGTTTGTCCAATAGCAAAAAAATGCTGTTTAATGAAAATGGCATTGATCTAGAGCATTGGAAAAAGGAATTGACCAATTCGGAAACAGCCACCAATATTCCAGCCTTCATCGAAAAGATGAAAAACCTTAATCTGAATAATACCATCTTTATCGACAATACGGCTGATGCCAGAATTGCTGGCCATTACGAATCCATTCTCGATTCCAGTATTTCTATTTCTACTCCAAACAAGATTGCAACCTCTTCTGCCTACCTTCAATATCAGCGGTTGAAAAATATTGCGCGCAAGCGTGGTGTCCAATTTATGTACGAAACAAATGTGGGGGCCGGACTTCCAGTGATCACCACCTTAAATGATTTGATCAATAGTGGCGACAGAATTTTGAAAATTGAGGGTGTGCTCTCTGGTTCACTTTCTTTCATTTTCAACTCTTTCAAAGAAGGAGTACACTTCAGCGAAGTTGTTAAACAAGCTAAAAAACTGGGTTATACCGAACCCGATCCAAGAGTAGATTTACAAGGTATCGACGTTCGGCGTAAGCTGATCATCCTTGCTCGGGAAACCGGCTTGCAAATTGAAAGTAATGATGTGGTGATTAATGGCATTCTGCCAAAAGCTTGTGCAGAAGCCAAAACCGTTGATTTGTTTTTTGAAGAGATTGAAAAAGCAGATGACCATTTCGAAAAACTCCGCGCACAAGCTGAAGCCGATGGAAAAGTTCTACGCATGATTGCCAAGCTGGAGAATGGTGAGGCAAGTATTGGGTTGGAAGCCGTTGACATGAGTCACCCCTTTTACTTTTTAAGTGGTAGTGACAACATGATCGTCTTCACTACGGATCGTTATCATGATCGGCCACTGGTCGTACGCGGGCCGGGCGCTGGCGCAGAAGTTACGGCTGCCGGGGTCTTCGCAGAAGTGATCAAAATCGGAAACTCACTATCATAATTAACTGATTATCAATTATTTAAATGGATTTTATAAAGGTTTTTGCCCCAGCTTCTGTTGCAAATGTAGCCGTTGGGTTTGATATACTTGGGTTTGCTTTGGATAAACCAGGAGATGAGGTCATTGTTCGCTTTAATGATCAAAAAAGCTTAAGCATTACGAAAATCAGTGGTGCCGATGGAAAACTCCCATTAGAGGTCAAGAAAAATACAGCAGGGATTGCAGCCTTACGCCTACTTGAGCATTTAGGAAAAACCGACCTTGGGATTGAAATGCAAATCCACAAAAAAATGCCTTTTGGCAGTGGTCTTGGTTCAAGTGCGGCAAGTGCTGCTGCCGGTGTTTTTGCGGTAAATGAATTATTGGGTAGTCCATTGAGCAAACTGGAATTGCTTCCTTTTGCAGTTGAAGGAGAACAAGTTGCGGATGGTGCTTATCATGCTGACAACGTAGGGCCTTCCCTACTTGGCGGTATGTTGTTTATCCGCAGCAATGAAGATTTGGATGTACATCAATTGCCCGTCCCCGATGATCTTTATGCAGCGGTGGTTTATCCAGAAGTCGAAGTTCTTACCAAGGATGCGCGTGAGGTTTTATCTCCAAATGTGAGTTTTAAAAATAGCATTACACAGAATGGAAACTTGGGTGGCTTGATCATTGGTCTATATGAAAGTGACTATGATCTAATTAGTCGGTCTTTACAAGATGTGCTTATCGAACCGCAAAGATCCAAGCTTATTCCATATTTTAATTCGGTCAAATCTACGGCGATCAATCATGGTGCGCTAGGTTGCAGCATTTCAGGTGCAGGTCCATCGATTTTTGCATTGTGCAAAGGCATTGATTCAGCCAATAGTGTTGGAGAGGCTATGAAAGTAATTTTTGATCAACATCAAATCAATAATCAATTGTTCATTTCTCCCATTAATAGAAATGGAGCGATCAAACTATAAGTCATGCAACTATACAGTACGCGAAATAAGAATAAATTGGTCTCATTAAGGGAAGCCGTGTTCAAAGGTTTACCAGAGGATAATGGGCTATATATGCCAGCATCAATCCCTAAACTGGACCCATCCTTTATTCAGAACCTCGATCAATATAGTTTTGCTGAGATTGGTTTTGAAATATGCAAACAACTTTTTGACGGTGCTATTCCAGAAGCAGATCTACAGGAGATCATCAATAATTCGATCACCTTCCCTGCCCCACTCATCAAGATGGACGACCAAAAATATATCCTTGAATTATTTCATGGCCCGTCCTTGGCCTTTAAGGACTTTGGAGCAAGATTCATGGCTCAATTAATGAGCTATTTCAATCGAGGTGAAGATCAAGAATTGGTTATTTTGGTAGCAACTTCTGGAGATACTGGTGGTGCGGTTGCCGCTGGATTCCATAAGACACCAGGTATAAAGGTAGTCATTCTCTACCCCTCTGGAAAGGTCAGTCTCTTACAGGAAAAACAATTGACCACTCTTGGACACAATGTTACGGCATTGGAGATAGATGGCACCTTTGATGACTGCCAAGCGCTGGTCAAGCAGGCGTTTTTAGATCAAGAATTAAATCAGACCATCCGACTTAGTTCTGCCAATTCAATTAATATTGCCCGTCTGATCCCTCAGTCATTTTATTACTTTGAAGCCTTCAAACAACTTCCCCACCCTGGTCACCCAGTGGTGTTTTGTGTACCTAGTGGCAACTTTGGCAATCTTACCGCTGGACTCCTGGCACAAAAAATGGGTTTACCAATCCATCATTTCATTGCCGCTACTAATGACAACAATGTTGTCCCTGAGTACTTGGCTTCTGGGAAATTCCAACCAAGACCTTCTATACGGACTTTATCAAATGCCATGGACGTAGGTAATCCATCCAACTTCGCCCGTCTTCTAGACCTCCACAAAACACCAAAAGGTTCCACGTGGAACATTATGCAGGAAACAATCTCAGGTTTTTATTTCTCAGATTCCGAAACGGAGGCCGGTGTAAGAGAGGTAAAAGAACGATACAATTATACAATTGACCCACATGGTGCAGTGGGCTATTTAGCGCTAAAAGCATTCCAAAAAACGCACCCCAATACTAGAGGAGTGGTTCTTGAAACCGCACATCCATCAAAATTCATTAATGATGTAGAACGGATTTTAAAGCAAAAAATAGAGATTCCAGAGCGACTTGCTTGCCTTTCATCTTTAGAAAAAAAAGCTCATTCTACTGCAAATGAGTACACTGCTTTTAAAGACTGGCTGCAAAAGAACTATTAATAAAGAAAACCTTATACCTTAGAAGGCTTGAAATGTAATTGTTTCAGGCCTTTTTATTAGCAGTATATACCACCCCAATTACCTATTTTAACCCTATATTCAATGTTCCACGTGGAACATTCCGACGTATTTTATGTTTAATCTACATACATTTTCAGACAAAAGACCTAAGCTTTATGAAGAAAAGAACACCTTTTTTTATTGCTTTTTTACTAGGATGCTGTGCTCTTTTTGCTCAAAACAGTCCTGCTGACCCATATAAATTTCAGCAACTAGACCAGGAATTACCTACCCCAAATGTCTACCGAACAGCAACCGGAGCGCCAGGGCATCAGTACTGGCAACAACAAGCTGACTACAAAATAGCCTTGGAATTAGATGATGACACCCAACGTATTTACGGAGAGGAGACTATCACTTACCACAATAACTCTCCTGATGCACTGGAATATTTGTGGCTTCAACTAGATCAAAACAGGAGAGCTAAGGACTCAGACACCTATACTTCGACGCCAACTTCTATGGGGAATAAGATGAGTATTCAACAAATTGCCGGATTAGAACCTAATTTTGATGGTGGTTTTAAGATCGATTTCGTCAAAGACACTGATGGAAAAGACTTGCCGTATACCATAGTGAAGACCATGATGCGCATTGATTTGGCCAAACCACTTCAACCTGGAGCACAATTTTCCTTTCAAATTAAGTGGTGGTACAATATTAATAATCGATTTCTCCTTGGGCACAGGGTAGGAGATGGCGGACGTTCCGGGTATGAATACTTCCCTGAGGACGGTAATTATGTCTATACCATTGCCCAATTTTACCCTAGAATGTGTGTCTATAATGATGTGGATGGATGGCAAAACAAACAGTTTTTGGGGAGAGGGGAGTTTGCTCTAACCTTCGGAGATTACGAAGTGAGTATCACAGTACCGGCTGATCATCAGGTAGCAGCTACTGGCGAGTTGCAAAACGCGAAAGAAGTCCTATCAAAAAAACAATTGGATCGATGGTCAGAAGCAAAGAAATCAAGAACACACCCTGTAGTGATCGTCACCGAGGCAGAGGCCCGAGCAGCAGAAAAAGGAAAATCTACTGCAAAAAAGACCTGGAAATTTGCGGCACAAAATGTCCGTGATTTTGGTTTTGCGACCTCAAGAAAATTTATATGGGATGCCTTGGGGGTAGAAATGGAAGGAGGCAGAGTAGTTATGGCCATGTCGATGTACCCTAAAGAAGGCAATCCACTCTGGGAAAAATATTCTACCAAAGCTGTAGCCCATACCTTGAAGTGGTATTCACACTATACTTTTGATTATCCTTACCCCGTGGCATGGTCTATTCATACTGATCAAATTGGTATGGAATATCCGATGATCTGCTTTAATGGACGTCGTCCAGAAACTGATGGGACCTATACGGATCGTACAAAATATGGGTTGATTAGTGTGATTATCCATGAAGTAGGGCATAACTATTTTCCAATGATTGTCAATTCGGATGAACGACAATGGACCTGGATGGATGAAGGCCTTAATTCCTTTTTGCAATATTTGGCAGAACAACAATGGGAACGAAACTATCCGTCTCGGCGTGGGCCCGCTTATAAGATTGTAGATTATATGAAGGGGGACAAAAGCAATATTGCCCCAATCATGACCAACTCTGAATCCATTTTTCAATTCGGAAATAATGCCTACGGTAAACCAGCGACTGCTTTAAATATACTACGGGAGACTGTAATGGGACGCGAACTTTTCGATTATGCCTTAAAAAAATATGCTCAACGCTGGATGTTTAAGCATCCTACTCCCGCTGATTTATTCCGGACGATGGAGGATGCTTCGAGTATAGACCTGGATTGGTTCTGGAGAGGATGGTTTTATACCACCGACCACGTTGATATATCCATAGAAGATATTAAATGGTTTCGCTTAGACACCAAAAATCCAGATCAAGAAAAGACACTAACCCGGCAGCAAAGAGATCAAACAGACCAGTATATTAGTTATACCCGCAATAGAGAGGTAATCGCCAAAACACAAGATGAGATTGATCCGACCATTCGTGACTTCTACACAGAATATGATCCGCTTGATGTTACTATCCTAGACAAAGAAGACTATAATACTTACCTCAGCACATTGACTCAAGAAGAACAAAAAGCACTTGCGGAAGGCAAAAATTATTATGAAATTACCTTCAAAAATATTGGTGGACTAGTGATGCCCCTCATTCTAAAAATGGAATATGGCGATGGTAGTACGGAAGAGCAAAGAATCCCTGCAGAAATTTGGCGCTTACATAGTGACCAAGTGACTAAGGTCTTCGTCACAAAGAAAGCATTGAGAAGGGTAGTACTCGATCCTTATTTTGAGACAGCCGATACCGATATGCAGAATAATGTTTATCCTCGGGAGTCCCAACTTAGTCGCTTTGAACTATTCCGCCAAAAGGAAATGAATGCGAAGAGTGAAAACCCCATGCAACGAGCGAAGAGAGAGTAAATGGCCAGCATGGCGAGAAAAAAATAGGGGAGACAACAATATCCACATATAAACAACTGTAAATCAATGCATTACATAATATTCAATGTATTTTAATTGTTATTTTCTCAATAGTGATGATTTTTCGGTTTGATCAGGAAAGAATAGGGTAGTTTGCCCTAATTTCGTATGCGAATTTAATATTTAGAGAATGATCGATTTTAAAAGTCCGAAGTTGGTTATTGAAACCAGCAAGGTACAAGAGAACCAGGTAAGTTGGCAGAGTCCTTCCAATTTGGCAATTATCAAATATTGGGGAAAGCATGGCGTGCAACTACCGAGGAATCCTTCGATTAGTTTTACTTTAGATAAAGCATATACGGAAACGACTTTATCTTATGCTCCCAAAACGGGTGTTGATCAAGGAATCGAATTGGAATTTTATTTTGAAGGAAAGGAAAATCTTCCCTTTCGGGAGAAGGTCGTTCGTTTTCTGCAAAGCCTGAATGAGGTCTTTCCCTTTCTGCGGCAGGTAAAATTGGTCATTGAATCTAAGAATTCATTTCCGCATTCAGCGGGCATTGCCTCCTCTGCTTCGAGTATGAGTGCCTTGTCACTTTGTCTTTGTAGCATGGAACATCAACTTTTTGGCTCCTTGCCCAATGATCTAGAATTTCGCCGGAAGGCATCTTATATTTCGAGATTGGGCTCAGGCAGTGCTTGCCGTTCCATTTATGCAGTGATGGGGTTGTGGGGAGCCACCGGTGAAGTAGCGGAATCTTCAGATCTTTATGCCATACCATACGAAGAAGAATTGCACCCAATTTTCTCTACTTTCCACGATGATATTTTGATTGTGAGTCAAGGCGAAAAAAGGGTATCTAGTCGAGCAGGGCATGAACTGATGGAGGGCAACATTTATGCAGACAGCAGGTATAAGCAAGCACGGCAAAGAATGCATCATCTACTAGGTGCTTTGCGAAGTGGGGATTTGGAAGTATTTGGGCAAATTACAGAAAGTGAAGCCCTTACCCTCCATGCTTTGATGATGACTTCCAACCCACCATACATTTTAATGCACCCCAACTCTTTACTGTTGATTGAAAAAGTGCAAATGTACCGACGCGAAACTGGAAATCCCCTATATTTTAGTTTGGACGCAGGTCCTAACTTACATCTATTATATCCCGATACAATAAAGGAATCGGTCCAGAGTTTTATCAAAAATGAGTTACTACAGTATTGTGAAGCAGGCCAGTGGATTGCTGATCAAGTGGGAAAAGGGCCGCTCCAATTAAAATAACAAATCACTTATGAAATACCTTGCAAGTATCACTTGTCTACTATTTTCATTAATGGTCACTGTTACTCCGGGATGCTCCCAAACAATCCCTGCGGATCGTGGAAAAATCATTGATGTCAGCTTTGATAAAAAAATCAGTGGGTTGATCAATTTTACTGTTCCCACAATTGGTGTGACTGAACTACGTAATATTCACAATGAAGTTTTTATCTTTGACACCAGAAAAAGGGAAGAGTACGAAGTGAGTCACATACCGGGAGCAAAGTACCTTGGTTATCATGACTTTGAAGCCAGCCGCCTTAAGGAGGTGCCAAAAGACGCACCAATTATCCTCTACTGTTCCATTGGTTACCGCAGTGAAAAAATTGGAGAAAAACTCCAAGCTCTAGGATTCACCAATGTAAGTAATCTTTATGGTAGTATTTTTGAGTGGGCCAACCAGGGTTATCCACTAGTTGATAATAATGAAACCCCCACTAATAAAATACATACCTATAGCAAGAACTGGAGCAAGTGGGTTGATGAGACAAAGGTTCAAAAGATCTGGTAAAACGTATTGATTTCTCGATCTTGTAATTACAAAAAACTTTCAATATGGACTTATTTGAAAAGTTTAAGGTCAACCGCGGGCCGTTAGGTCAATATGCGGAAGTGGCTCATGGCAACTATGCTTTCCCAAAACTGGAAGGTGAATTGGGTAGCCGGATGACCTTCAAAGGTCAGGAGATGATTGTATGGAGTCTGAACAGCTATTTGGGCTTGGCCAATCATCCGGAAATTAGAGAAGCTGATGCGAAGGCAGCAGCAGATTGGGGGATGGCTTATCCGATGGGGGCACGAATCATGTCGGGAGAAACCACCCAACATGAACTGCTGGAAGAAGAGTTGGCTGATTTTATTAAGAAAGAATCGGTGCTCTTGCTCAATTTTGGGTATCAGGGTATTCTTTCAATTGTTGATACTTTATTGGATCGCCGGGATGTAGTGGTTTATGATAAAGATAACCACGCCTGTATTTACGATGGTATTCGTATGCACATGGGTCCTCGTTTTCCATTTGAACACAATGACATTGAAAGCTTTGATAAGCAAATAAAAAGAGCGTCAATCAAGGCCAAAGAAACAGGGGGTGGTTTATTGGTAATCACCGAGGGTGTATTTGGTATGCGCGGTGAGCAAGGTATTCTGAAAGAAATTGTTGCCTATAAACCAAAGTACAATTTCCGCCTTTTGGTAGATGATGCTCACGGTTTTGGCACCCAAGGTGAAACCGGCGCCGGCACAGGTGAGGAACAAGGTGTTCAGGATGAAATCGATTTGTACTTCAGTACTTTTGCAAAATCGATGGCTAGTATCGGTGCATTTGTAGGAGGTGATAAAGACATCATTAACTACCTTCGCTACAATCTGCGTTCTCAAGTATTTGCCAAATCTTTGCCGATGCCTCTCGTAGTGGGTGCCCGCAAACGTTTGGAAATGTTGCGCACACGTCCCGAGTTAAGAGCTAAGCTTTGGGAAAACGTACGATTGCTACAAACCGGTTTGGTAGAAAATGGCTTTGACATTGGAAATACCAATGCCTGTGTAACACCTGTTTATATGCACGGCTCGATTGGAGAGGCTACAATGTTGGTAGAAGACATGCGCCAGAATTACAAAATTTTCTGTTCGATTGTCTTGTATCCAGTTATTCCAAAAGGAATGATTTTGTTGCGACTAATTCCAACAGCTGCACACACCAAAGAGGATATTGAAATTACGATCAATGCCTTTAGTGAAGTATTTAAAAAGCTAAAAGATGGTGTTTATGAGGCTCAGGCCAAGGTGATGATACCTACCGTCGTATAAAATGCTATTTAAAATCTAATCAATAGACGGCCAATTGAATTGCATTCGATTGGCCGTTTTTTATAAAATAAAAAAATGTAAAATTAATGTTCCAATCCAACCTTCTTGAAAATAGAATTGCATTGATTACTGGCGGTGGAAGCGGCATTGGTTATGCCATTGCAGAAAAAATGTTGGCATTAGGTGCCAAGGTAATTATTGCTTCACGCAAGGAAGAGAAGTTAAAATTGGCCATGGAGCAGTTGTTAAAAAAGGGCGAATGCAGTTACTTAGTTTGTGATATTCGCCAGACTGATCAAATTCAGGCTGCAGCCAAAGAAGTTGCGCAGCGTTACGGACGGCTCGATATTTTGGTAAATAATGCAGGGGGGCAGTTTCCTGCACTTGCTGAAGATATGAGCGAAAAAGGATGGAATGCCGTTATTAATAACAATCTAAATGGCACTTTCTATATCACTCAGGAGATGGCCAAGCAGTTTTTCATTCCACAGAAAAGCGGCGTCATTCTCAATATGATTGTAAATATCTATCGTGGGTTTCCTGGCATGGCACATACTGGAGCGGCCCGGGCAGGAGTAGACAATTTGACAAAGTCCCTTGCCGTGGAGTGGAGTAAATATCCCATCCGTGTCAACGCCATTGCACCGGGAATTATCAAATCATCCGGGCTGGAGCAATACCCTGAAGAATTGACGCGCGGTATGGCAGAGAGCATTCCAATGAAGCGTTTGGGCACCACCGAAGAAGTTGCCTGGTTAAGCATTTTTCTTTGCAGTCCAATGGCTCAATACATCACAGGGGAAACCATTTATATTGACGGAGGACAGCGACTTTGGGGGAGTATATTTCAACTTTAAAAGTCAGCTAAATCATTCAAAACCAAGCTTATCCACAAAGTTTTCCACACCTGTTAATTTCTTATTGGAGTCACTTGATATGCCAAAAATAAGGTCACGGTAAGCAATAATAACGCCCCTGCCTGATGCAGCACACCTAGTCCAACAGGGACCACTCCTATACAGTTGATTAACGTAAATATCCCCAATAAAACCTGAATTATTAACATACTTACCAACAGGTACAAGCCAGTGCGAAACACAGGGGATGTTCGCATTTTCATACCTCTAATAAAGTACCAAAGAATCAAGCCAGACAGGATATAGGCAGTCGTTCGGTGCAATAGTTGTATCAGTGCGGACATGAAGGGTGCTGAATCGTAATGAACAAAGTTATCCACATTCCAGTTGTGGCCATTTATCAACACAGAAGGTATCCATTCACCATGCATATCCGGCCAAGTCGGGTAGAACAATCCAGCCTTCATGCCAGACATAATTCCACCAAGGACTATTTGAAGGGCCAATACTCCCAAAATAATGTAAATCCACTTTTTTAACACCGAATTGTGGATAACTTTTTTTTGTGGTTGTAAAACATATAGAATGGTCCACCAAAGGTAACTGTAAAGGATTAACGCAAGCGACAAGTGCATCGTTAGTTTGTAGGCATTTACCCACGGGCGATTCACCAAACCACTTGCTACCATAATCCATCCGAAGGAGGCTACAACGGCTGCTAACAAGACGACGATTCCCAATCGCTTTTGCAGGGGAGGGTCAAGCATTTTACGGCGGAAAAAGATGATGAAGGGGATGGCGAACACAAAGCCCATTAAACGCGCCCAGAGGCGATGTATATACTCCCAGAAGAAAATAAATTTAAACTCCGACATGGTCATGCCCTCATTGATCTGTGCATATTGGGGCGTCTGCTTATACAGCTCAAAGGCCTCCTCCCAATGAACCGCATTGAGCGGAGGGATCGTCCCGGTTACAATCTCCCATTTGGTGATGGAGAGCCCCGACCCGGTAAGTCGGGTGATCCCACCGACCACCACTTGAACAAAAATCATAAAAAGGCCAATGACCAGCCAGGTTTTCACGGCAGAGTGGTATCGCATTGGCGAAGTATTTGAGGTATCAGCTACTTGTTCCATATTTGCATTGTTTGAACCCAAATGATATGATTTGTTTTTGTTTTTCGGCGTTTAATTTTTTGATCTGTGGTCTAGTAATAGTTGTTTTTATAATTTTTTTTTAAATCCCCTATCATCATCAGTGCTGTTAGTTTGTCAGTAAAAAAGCACGTTAATTTTATGTAAATCCATTATTAAGAAATCCTCAACAGTTATCCACAGCTTTTCCACTATGCAAAACCCGGAATAATTGATTTCTACAAAGTAATTCACAGTCTGTGTAAAAGTTATTAATAGGATAACTTTTTTGTCCACAAGCTCTAAATTTTTACTTTTTGATGTCAATAACTGGTGTGGATATCCACAAAAAAAGAACTAGGGGAAGATTATGCACCCGCTCGAACAGTATAATCTTAGTCAGTGTGCAAAACCTCCCCAGTTACTGACGGAACTACTCACAGAAGGTGTGGAAAAGGATATTGTCTAAATAATTGATTTTTATAGCATTACAAAGTAGGGTATAATCGATTGTGAATAACTATTTTGCAGGCATTAATTCGGATTTGTTTTGGCCATCCATTAATTTGTTTTTAGTTTTAGTGAGTATTGGTGGATAAGCCGGTAATCGATCAAATCTGTTCAAACATGATCTAAAAATCTCAGTCCATGTGCGGTCGTTTTTCATTTGTAGCGTCAAAAGAGAAGATTCAACAACAACTAGGGGAAAATCTGGAAGTTGGTGCCAATTTGCGACTCAATTTTAATGTAGCTCCCACACAACACGCCTATGTAATCACCAACGATAAGCCGGAGATCTTGCAATACATCACTTGGGGGTTGATTCCGTACTGGTCAAAAGATGGCAAAAATGCCGGAAAGATGATCAATGCTCGCCGTGAAGGTATTGAATCGAAGCCCTCTTTTCGGGTCCCCTTGAGAAAACGCCGCTGTTTAGTGTTGGCGGATAGTTTCTACGAATGGCGGAAAGAAGGGACACAGAAAATTCCCTATCGCATCTTTATGAAAAATGGTGATCTGCTGGTGATGGCCGGCATTTGGGATGTTTGGTACAAAGATGACTATGCGGTAAAGAGTTTTTCAATTATCACCACTCCTCCCAACAAAGAAATGAGTTCAATTCACAACCGCATGCCGGTGTTATTAACGAATTCAAAAAGTTATCAACAATGGTTGTCTGATACTTCTCTTGAAGAGGTATTGGGAATGCTTAATACACCGCCGGACGGCCTTCTGGATCTATATCGAGTATCCGAAAAAGTGAATTCTGTACGAAATAATTCACCTGAACTGCACCAAAAAATTGCTGATCCACCATCTCTATTTTAACTTTGCGCATTTTATTCATGGAACTTTTACGTTGGTTAAAAGGCTTTTATCCAAAACAATCTGAACCGGATCCAATGAAATATTTGATCGTGGGCCTTGGTAATATGGGGGCCGACTACGACAATACGCGCCATAATGTAGGATTTGAAGTGGTCGACTTTCTGGCCAGGGAATTTGAAGTATCCTTCAAAAATGATCAATTGGGCGATATTGCGGAATTCAAACACCGCGGACGCACTTTTATCTTGCTCAAACCTTCCACTTACATGAATCGAAGTGGAAAAGCGGTACGCTACTGGCTGCAAAAAGCCAAGGTGAAAAAAGAAAATCTGCTGGTGATACTGGATGATTTGAACCTGCCTTTCGGCAAACAACGCCTGCGTGGGAAAGGCAACGATGGCGGACATAATGGCCTGAAAGATATTGACCAGATGATTGGAGGCAACAACTATGCTCGACTGCGCATTGGTATCGGCGATGATTTCCCTCAAGGGAGGCAGGTTGATTATGTATTGGGAAAATGGTCTCAAGAGGAGCAAGATGAACTTCCAAAAATACGTAAATATGCGGCGGAAACGGTGAAGAGCTTTGGCACGATTGGGCTAGCACACACCATGAACGCGTTTAATAAGAAATAAGTGTTTGTTTGGATGGCCCCCGAGGTATATCGAGGCAGGTTAATCAGTCTGCAAATCACGGATCTTGGGTTCTAAAGCTCCAAACTAGCATTAGGAGGGTGCACCTAACACCTATGAGTTTTATTTTGAAGCTAGAAAGCGGGTGATAATTTTTTCCAATTGATTTTGTGGGTAGGAAGATAGAGCAAAACCGGGGTGTTTTTCTGCCTGGGGAAGGTCTATGCTTAGATCTATGTCTTTTTGGGTTTGCACGTGGCAAATTCCTTGCTGTTGTAATTGGTGAGCAAGGTATTCCTGTTCGGTTTGACCGGGAGTGGGAATCAATAGGGCTTTTTTACCTAAAATGGCTAAATCCATCAAGGAGGTATAACCGGAACGGCAGATAACCAGCTCCGTCTGGCAGAGCATCTTATTTAATTCAGATGAGGTCAATACTGGAATTAGCGTTATCCAATCATTTAGCTGAATTGGACCACTGCTCGCTGGCTTGCCTTGTATGATGGTAAGGGGACGATTCATTTTGGTCGCTTGACTGATGAGTTGCTCTTCAAGGTAAGTGCGTTGAGGTTCCGGACCCGACAGCACGGCTAAATACGGATAAATAGGGGGGGTATTTTGGGGCCACATTCTACTCAAAATACCGAGATAGTAGGTTTGTTTATGTACGGCAGGATGTGCCAATTCCCCTGCAAGATTATTCGGATATTCTATATCCGGTATCCAGCATTCTATGAACCGGTTGATGAAATAGTGGTTGATTTTATTGACCAAAAATTGCACCGATTTAAACGGAATGCGAATGTGCAGTTGATGCGTCAAAAAAACGCAAGGTACTTTTGTGGAAAAGCAACCAAAACGACTGTCTGAAATGACGTAGTCAATATTTTTCTGAGTAATAATTTTTTGTAATTGTCGGTGTTCTTTCCAAGCGGCACCAATTATTTTGGGCCATTGCCAAATGATGTTCCACCACATTTTTGTTGAGAAATAGCGAATATTATAGGTTGGTAATTCTATTATTTGCAGTTGCGGGAATTCGGCTTGTAATAGTTGTTTAGCGCGGCCGTTGCTGCCTAAGATTACTGTCACCTCTTTTTTCAGCAGGCAATTGATAATGGGAATACACCTGGTAGCGTGCCCGAGTCCCCAATCTAGGATGGCAATAAATACGCGAGGCTGGATCAATTTTTTATTGAATTCGTTTTCTCTTCAACGAAGGAATGAATATTTTGAGAAAAACAAAGCAGAAAAGATGATGAATATGAAAAAAAACTGGTTGTGGATAGCTTTAATGCTGCTGATTGTGCTTGGAATGAGTGCTTGTAAAGCGCTGGATTGTGGGTGTCCGATGCATTGAAAATGGGAGATCATATTGTGTAATGACCTCCCACTTTGATTAATTTAGTCTTATCTCATCGTCATTGGCATCGAAGAAGCGGTATTCCATCAGGCTGTAGTCATTGTCTGAATAGACTTTGATGTATTTCTGGAATTTGAAATACCATTTCATTTGCATATTGGGAATGCCTTTTTTGAGGTAGGCTTCCACGTATGGATGCACGAAGAGTTTCAGTTTCGTTTTCGGGTGTGACTGGGCAATAAAGCTCAAGTCCCGTTCGATTTCGTCAGTCAGGAGAATGGACGCATTGATCTTTCCGGTTCCATTACAAGTAGGACAAACTTCCGCGGTATTGATTTTCACCTCTGGTCTTACTCGCTGGCGGGTAATTTGCATTAACCCAAACTTGCTCAATGGCAGAATGGTGTGTTGTGCACGATCCTGCTTCATGAAATTGCGCATATCTCTTACCAGGGTTTTGCGGTTTTCCTGGTTTTTCATATCGATAAAGTCGATGATGATGATACCGCCTATATCCCGTAGGCGCAGCTGCCGTGCGATTTCCTCTGCCGCTTCTAGATTGACATTGAGGACTGCTTCTTCCTGATTGCTACTTGTCATCTTGTGGCCACTATTCACGTCGATGACGTGCATGGCTTCTGTATGTTCAATCACCAGATAGGCACCACTTGGCATGGTGGCGGTTTTGCCAAAGGAAGATTTGATTTGCCGGATGACTCCGTGCGCATCAAATATGGGCTTGGATCCTTTATACAAATTGACAATTTTCACCTGGTCTGGGGCAATCGATTCCAGATAACTTCTGATATTTTGGTATAGTTGTTTGTCGTTGACGACAATGCGGTTGAACGAATTGGTCAGAATATCCCGAAGGATACTGGATGTTTTATCGAGTTCACTGAGCAGTTTTAGTGGTGCCTTAGCCTTGTGTAGTTGGGCAAAAATGTCTTCCCATTTGCTCATCATGAGGTTGAGTTCCTCGAGCAAATCCTGTACTTTTTTACCTTCAGCGGCGGTACGCACAATGACCCCAAAATTTTTAGGGCGAATGCTTTCTACCAGCAACTGCAATCTTTTGCGTTCCTCAGCGTTGGCAATTTTTTTGGAAACAGCAATAGCATCGGAAAATGGAGTCAAGACGAGGTATCGGCCGGGAATGGTCATCTCACAACTCAGGCGAGGCCCTTTTGTGGAGATGGGTTCTTTGAGTACTTGCACCAGGATGTGCTGGCGTTTATTAAGTACCTGATCGATTTTCCCGGTTTTGATAATTTCCGGTTCCAACCCAAAGTTTTCAAGGCGATGGGTCGTAATTTTCCCAGAGATGGCTCCATCTGTGTATTTCAGAAGGGAGCGCAACTTTGGCCCGAGGTCGGTATAGTGCAAAAAGGCATCTTTCTTATGACCAATATCCACAAACGCAGCATTCAAACCTGGCATTAATCTCCGGATACGGCCCAGAAAAATATCGCCTACTGTGAAGTTATTATTGGTCTTCTGATAGTGTAATTCAACTAACTTAGAGCCTTCTAACAGCGCTATCTCAACATCTGTGGGCGTAGAATTTATAATTAGTTCCTTTTCCACAGGACATCTTTTTACGGCATTGGCGTATTAACGAGGATAACCAGCCAGAAAAGTTTTGAAAGGTAGGGCAGTCAAAATATAAAAATGGCAAAACGCCTGAAGAAATAATCGAACAAACGATGTGGATAAGGTCTTTAATTTTATTTGGGGAAACCATAAAGGTTTTTTCCAGATTAAAACAAATGAATAAGTATATCTTCCTTATCGGTCATCGTGGTTCGACTGTCAAAATGGGGTGATGACCCTGTTCTTTTCTTAAGTTTGGTTTTCTATGTCGTATCAGAGGGCGATGGGTATGCTCAAATCATACCCGACATCAGTTGATTTGGGAAACATCAACCTCTTATCATTGGCGGCATTTACCGGTCCAAGGCTTTTAAGGCTAAAAACTCCCAAGATACTTCTGATCGTGTATAAATTCAGGCACCCGCTAATGTATGGGTATATGCACAAAATCCAGCTTACTGAAAGGAGGTCCTTTCAATAAGCTGGATAGATGGCAAGGCGAGAAAATAACTGATTGTCTCCTCTTACAACCCAATGCCAATATTACTTATCTGTTTTTCTTCTTATGACGATTTTTGCGTAGTCGCTTTTTACGTTTGTGCGTTGCAATCTTATGTCTTTTACGCTTTTTTCCACACGGCATATTCGTATATTTTTTATTAAAGATTAATAATCGTTTTCAAAAATTTATTGACCAGAGGCTTGTCTACATTGCTGTTTAAAGGCCTCTGCTTTTTCAATTTCTCCGGCACCTTGGTAGGCATTCGCCAGCAAACAAATGGTATTAATATTACCGGGATCGCTGTTGAAAGCTTGTTCAAGTCGCTCAACTGCCCGTTCATATTGGCCGGTTTTAATAGCCAGTCTTCCCAGACTGTTCAATACTATAACATTTTCCGGGTCCTCTTCGTTTAAATCCCTCAACATCAAAATTCCCTTCATAGGGTTTTCTGATGGTGGATTTTCAGTGTACACCAGGGCTAAATTAACCCGGTTACTCATTTCGGAAGGGGCCAGTGAAATGGCACTTTCGAATGCATTGATAGCTCGGCCTGTGCAAAAATCCCTCACTTTTTCCTGAGTACTTTGCTGTATGCACAGGGTGAAAGTCGTTCCTGTAATGGACCAACTTTCGGCAGTTGAGAGTTGCTCGGCAATTTCCTGAGCATAATAGCCGGCGATAGCTGGATATCCCAATTGGTACCATTTCCCAGAAAGTGATTTTAGCGTTTCAATACGACTAGAATCATCTTCAGCGGCTTGCAATTGAAAGTCAATGGAGGCTATTTCACTGAGCTGGTCGTTAGACATCTCGGCCTTTGCTTCCTGTTGCAATACCTGAATATTGGTACTTTCTGTTGCCAAGGCCCTCGACTTTTCGAGTTCCTTCTGTTCAACGGGTTTAGTATCACAGCCAAAGTACAGCACAAAAAATAAGGACAACACTCCACCGATTACTGCAAGCTGTAGCTTGGTCATACGCACCATTATCTATAAAAATTGAGCAAATTCCTACAGTTGAATCATGAGGTTTACTCAAAATACTATTCAACTAGTCATTGTTACCTTCATCCTCCGGAAGCGAAGTCACATTATCCTTTACCTGCTCAATAAATACCTTTGCAGGCTTGAACGCAGGGATGTAATGTTCCGGAATTTCAATGGCCTCATTTCGCTTGATATGGCGACCGATTTTCTTTGCTCTCTTCTTAACGATAAATGAACCGAACCCTCGGACATACACGTTTTCTCCGTCAGCTAGAGAACTTTTTACTTCCTTAAAAAATGTCTCCAACGTAACGAGTACGTCTACCTTTGGAACACCTGTTTTCTCGGAGATTGCTGTAACCAGATCAGCTTTTCTCATCGTTATTACTTGGTTTATAGCTAGTTATAAATACTGTCAGCCTTTGACAAATGAGTCGCAAATTTCGCAAATTTTTTAATAACAGGAAATAAATGACCATTTTATTTTGTGTATTTTTTCGTTAATAGTCAGGCTTTTATGTCCAAAAAGGCGCTGTATTCTGGGAATGATAAAATTAAATACTTTTATATGGGTAGAAATACGTCATATATTTCACTGATAATGACTCTGACTGAATAATGTTCACTGTATAAGAGGGCGCTTTTTTTTACCGATGCTTTGGTTATCTTTGCGAATAACTCCTCTAAACAAGTACAAAATATACTCATTCAACAAACCTCCTGGTATGCTATTATCAATGACTGGTTATGGTAGAGGAACCCAAAATTTTGGCAATAAAACCATTACCATTGAAGTAAGATCGTTAAACAGTAAGTTTACGGATCTACGTTTAAAAACACCGCAAAATTACCGGGCGAAGGAAACGGAATTGCGGCGGACTGTGATCGACAGAGCTCAGCGCGGTAAGGTGGATTTATCGCTGGAGGTGAAGTCCATGCAGGGCGACGATGAATTTGGTTTAAATAAGGCCTTATTCAAGCGTTATTATATGGAAATCAGTGCTTTGGCTACTGAATTGGGAATGCCACAAACGGATGTGACTCAGGCCATTTTGCGCTTGCCCAATGTAGTGGGATCAGAAGAAGGTACACTGGACGAGGCGGAATGGCAAGCTGTGCTCAAAACGCTACATGAAGCACTTGATAATTTTGAGCAATTTCGCCTGTCGGAAGGGGAGGCCATGGAAAATGACCTCAAAGATCGGATAGCTAATATTTTGGAGACCCTTGCCGAAATTGATCCCTTTGAGAAAGAACGCATCGTCAGGTTGCGTCAACGACTACACCAAAACCTGGAAGATTATCTGGGTAAGGATAAAGTCGATGAAAATCGGTTTGAACAAGAAATTATTTTTTATCTGGAAAAGATAGACATTACCGAAGAGAAGGTTAGATTGGAGCAACACTGCAATTACTTTCTTGAAGTAATGAGTAAAAAGAATAAGCTCAAGGGCAGAAAGCTCAGTTTTATCAGCCAGGAAATGGGGCGTGAAATCAATACCTTGGGCGCAAAAGCTTATTCATCAGATATTCAGCGCTACGTAGTGAGTATGAAAGATGAATTAGAAAAAATAAAAGAACTGGTGGTCAACTGTGTATAGTTATGAGTAAACTGTTGATTTTTGCCGCTCCTTCAGGGGCAGGTAAAACGACAATCGTGCATCATCTCCTCAATCATTTCGAATCCATTTCTTTCTCGGTTTCGGCAACCACTCGTGCCCGGCGCCCTCATGAGCAGGAGGGCAAAGATTATTACTTTTTGACGGTAGAGGCGTTTAAAAAATTGATTGCAGAAGATGCTTTTGTGGAGTGGGAGGAAGTATATGAGAACCAATTTTACGGTACGCTGAAGCAGGAAGTGGAACGATTGTGGAAAGAAGATAAAAATATCATTTTTGATATTGATGTGAAAGGAGCACTGAATATCAAAAAGAGTTATCCAGAAGTTTCACTCAGTGTATTTATTAAACCACCCTCACCTGATATTCTCTTTGAACGTTTGCGCAAAAGACAGACTGAATCAGAGGAAAGCTTACGTAAGCGTATGGAAAGAGTAACGGAAGAGCTGGCTTATGAACACCGCTTTGATAAAGTGTTGGTGAATGACAAATTGGACGTTGCATTTAAGGAAGCGGAAAAAATTGTCACAGATTTCTTAACTTCGGGCCATGATGACACTCATCACAAACGGTATTAAGGTCAGTGTAGAGGTTTTTTACCACGAAGAGCAATCTCGTCCGGCGAAGGCACGGTATGTTTTTTCCTATAGGGTAACGATTGAAAATGTTGGTACGGAAACCGTGCAGTTATTGCGCCGCCATTGGTATATCTTTGATTCAATAGGGGAGACTCACGAGGTGGAAGGTGAAGGCGTAATTGGTCAACAGCCCATTTTGATGCAAGGAGAAACCCACCAATATACTTCCAAATGCCCCCTGATGACTTCTTTGGGTAAAATGTATGGCACTTATCTGATGCAAAATCAAACCGATGGCCATACTTTCGAAGCACATATTCCCGAGTTTAGATTGATGGCACCTAGTCTTATGAATTAAGAGCGCTACAAAACATCACAAATCACGGTGTCTTTCCCAGTAATTTTGATCTTCCATTTCTTCCAGCAACGTCAGGTAATTGACATAACGTAACTCACTTACTTCTTCATTTTCGATGGCTTCTTTTACGGCACAGCCCGGTTCATTGCGGTGCAGGCAGTTGCCCCCAAATCGGCAGTTTTCCGAAAGGGCAAAAAATTCTCGGAAATTATGGGCCACATCCATCGGTTCCAGATTATTAAAAGCCAAGGTTTTGATGCCGGGGGTATCAATAATGGCTCCGCCAAAGCTCAGCTGGTGCATTTCGTAAAAGGTTGTGGTATGTTGTCCCTTTCCGGAGTAATCAGAAAGATCTTGGGTTCTCAACTCAAGATCGGGGTGAACCGCATTGATCAGGGTAGATTTGCCCACGCCCGATTGGCCGCTAATCAAGGTCGTCTTGTTTTTGAGTACCGCTTGCAAGGCATCAATCCCCTCTTGCTGTAGGCCCGATACCAACAAAACGGTATAGCCAATTTTTTCATAGATTTCCTTAAGATACAGATAAACGCCCAAGTCTCCTTCGTTGTAAAGGTCGGCTTTGTTGAAGACGATGACGGTGGGAATATTATAGGGTTCGGTCATGAGCAAAAAGCGATCGATAAACCCTTGTTTTAGGTTGGGTTGTACGATGGTCATCACAATCATAGCCTGGTCTACATTACTGGCCAGCAGGTGTAAATCGTGTTTTTTGCGCGGAGATTGACGGACCACATAATTCCTACGCGGTAAGATGGTTTTGATGGTTCCCGTTTGTTCATCCTCATTTTTAATATCAATCTCCACTTCATCACCTACTGCTACTGGATTGGTCAGCTTCAAACCGTCCAATCGGAATTTGCCCACAATGCGGCAATTGACGGTTTCTCCATCGGCCAATCTGACCTGATACCAGCTTCCCGTTGATTTAATGACTATTCCTTTTTTCAATAGAATTATTTTTTTCTAGCTTCTCCTATAATTGGAAAACAGTTTAGAAAGTTCCCGATTCTGATTTAGATCGAAACTTTTTAGGTGCTTTGACAAATACCGTTATTCTGAGTCAAGCTAAAATATTAATCAACTTTTACATCGGGGAAATTTGTCAAAGCACGACTTTTTTCTTTACAGTCGATCCCAATTCATGCACGGCTTGGGTCATTTCTGCCAGTAAACCCGGGTTTTTCTCAATGGCATTACCCACAATGATCAGGTCTGCACCGGCTTTGGCCGCCACCTGGGCACTTTCCGGGGTACGAATGCCTCCTCCGATGACAATAGGCACCTCGACGGCGCGACTTACTGCTTCAATCATTTCCGGCTTGACCGAATGACGAGCGCCACTACCTGCATCGAGATAAATAAGTTGCAGCCCTAGCATTTCACCGGCCATGGCCGTACACTGAGCAATATCCTTCTTGTCGCGCGGAATGGGATTGGTGTTGCTCATATAGGAAACGGAAGTGGGAACACCTCCATCAACCAGAAGATATGCGGTGGGCAATATTTCTAAACCACTCTGTTTTAGATATGGTGCTGCAATAACGTGTTGGCCAATCAACAATTCAGGATTTCTACCTGAAATCAGTGAGAGCAACAGAATGCCGTCTGCTTTATTGCTCAGCTGCAGTGCATTCCCGGGAAACAAGATTCTTGGAATATGGCAATTGCGGCGAATGGTGTCCAGGCAATCTTCTAATCCATCCCTCAATAAGAGACTACTACCCACCAGGAAATAATCAATAGATGCTTCTACGGCTAGTTCAATCAATTGCTCTAGCTTAGGAATGGCAATTTTATCCGGGTCAATAAGCACTGCAAATTGCTTTTGCCCTTTTGCTTTTGCTTCCCTCAGAGATGATCGGATCATAGAATGTGTTTTGGCTTTAGATATACGCTTGGGCAGGCGTTTCTTGTAATTAGGAACGATGTATTAATGGCGGTTCACGTATTAACTCAGCGTTCCTTAGCAAAGATAATATAATTATCAAGTACAGCCTGCGAAAGCGAATGGCCATTAAATGGTATGATTTTTAGCGTTTAGGTTGGATAAGTGCTTGTTTGGAGGTAACCCCTGAAGTATATTCGGGCAAGCTATTCAGGCTGCAAATCACA
>CAXHCA010000060.1:0-37713 GCA_964015035.1 uncultured Saprospiraceae bacterium | reverse complement strand
TAAGGCAGGATAAGGAGTAGCCGTTTTAGTGCTTGTTTGGAGGTGGTGCTTTAGCAGCGGAAATTGCAGATTTTGGGTTCTCGCAAGGCTCATTTTTGAGCCCTGCGAGAGCCCAAAACCTGTGATTTGCAGCCTGAATAGCTTGCCCGAATATACTTCAGGGATTACCTCCAAACGTGCACTTAGACGGGATAGGTGGGGGAGAATGTCTCTAAGAAAAAAGGGATTTGCCTTAATAGGATTGGCTTTAGTGCTCAGCGATGGAGCTCCGGGATGATGGGGATCTACGTCCCGTGCCCCTTTCCAGAAAGGGGTAAATATTGCCAAGTTTGCAAATTGGCTTGCCAACTGACCAATACTACACAATTGGGTAGGTACATACTACTCAGGAAGATATTAGCTTGCCCTTGTATACGCTCAAGAGGAAATCACCTGTATGAACTACATCCCCTTCGGTCTATTCCTGCTTCAATGGGAAGTGACCGGCTACCAATGGTTGATCTATATCAGCATTCCAGTGCTTCTGGTACTTTGGTGGTACGTTTGGAAAAGACGGGAGGAACGTAGATTGGACCAGTTGCGTAAGCAAATTGCCCAGGATTTTCACGACGAGTTGGGTACGCGCCTGTCGGTGATCCAGATGTACAGTCAGCTGGTGCGACAGGAATTAGATGGAGCAGCCAATCCAAAAACGGTTGGATATCTGGAGAAGATTTCGCAATCTTCGAATGAAATCTACGAAGCCGTGCGCGATTTGATCTGGGCCATCGATCCGGGCCGCGATGCGGTGGAAGATCTCCTCATCCGGCTCAGGGAAAGTGCAGTATTGATCTTTGAAGACTCGGGAGTCAATTTTACATTTTCCCAAAATAGAGGCATTCCCAATCGGAAAACACTGCCGATTGGCGCCAAGAAACAGCTTTTGCTGATTTTGAAAGAAGCTATGAATAATGTGCTAAAACACGCTGGTAGCCAAACTGCCAGCCTGGTGGTCAATTGCCACAAAAATAACCTGCGGTTTGAATTAATCGATCGCGGGAAGGGATTTGACAGCCATCGCTCCTACAACGGCTCGGGCCTGAAAAATATGCAAACCCGGGCGGAAACCATCGGAGCTAAGCTCACCATAACTTCCTCCTCCAGCGCGGGGACCAGCATCAGTCTTGTATACTTAATTTCATAACAAACAGCTTTTGAGGCATTGGTGCGTTATTAATAGGGAATCACAACCAGACAACCTGAAAAGCAACCATCCCAAAAACGAGGTGTCCTTCTATAAAGAAGGCTCCAAAACTTTTTGAAAAAAGAAACCAGTAGCTGCTTTAGCATGATGTCCCGCCACTTCATCATCAAACTAGCATGATGCTTTAGCAACTTACCCGGCAGCTAACCCTGCGGGGGAAACACTGATATTTCATCCGACTAAACATAAAAAAATGATTACTGTAGCAATCGTTGATGATCAAAGAGACATCAGAGAAGGGCTGCAGAAACTGCTTGACGCTGCTGATGGGTTTCGATGTGCCGGAACCTATCGCGATGCAGAATCTGCGCTGGAAGAAATTCCTATTCTCGCTCCTGATGTGGTATTGATGGACATTGAACTGCCAGAGATGTCAGGCATTGACTGCGTCAAAATACTCAAGCAGAGCCTGCCCGAACTGGACGTGATAATGCTCACCGCTTATACCGATGATGAGCACATCTTCCAGGCCCTCAAAGCTGGGGCCTATGGTTACCTGACCAAGAGTATTTTTCCCTCGCGCCTACTAAATGCCATCCGGGAAATTCGTGTGGGAGGAGCTCCCATGAGTACCTACGTCGCCAGAAGAGTGGTCTCCTATTTTAGCACTCAACAAAACCCATTTCCTCAACTATCAAAACGTGAAAAAGAAGTCCTCGACCTCCTTTGTGAAGGTCAAAATTATCGGGACATTGCGAAAAACCTTTTCGTAAGCCCTAATACTGTACGGTTTCACCTCAAAAATATCTATAAAAAACTACAGGTGAATAGCCGTCATGAAGCCGTGCTCAAAGCAACCCGTGTAGGTTTGGCTTAGCTGTTTTTTTGCCCTAAGGAACGGACATCAAAACATGCTCTCATCAGAAGAGTTGTACCCTTCTGAAATGGGAAAGCTGTATTTGTAAATATCTGTTTATCAGGTGTTTATTTTGAAAAAAATCAGAAAACTACCCAAGTGTGCAGTTGTAGGAAGAGACCATTAGACCTACCTTGCACCCTGAAAGAAAGATAACGTGTGTGGAATTTTTCTGCCCGGTCCAATATTTTAGGGCTTAAGCCCTGAATATTTTCGGAAGGGTAGCAAGAGTTGCCGATAAGGGCTGGCAACTCTTTTCCTTCGGAACTAATGAGAGTTTTTTTCATACTAATCCAAATTTCGTTGTCGTGCATTCAAAACAATGCACGACAACTTTTTGTAAGCCCGGCCGTTATCTCCGCCTAATATCAAAAATATCTTCAAACCAGATGTGCATTCGGAATCGATTCGGATGTAACTAGTCTGTCTTTTTCGCTTTTCATCAAACTATTAATACTGATTTTCAGAGCAATCTGAAACAACCTTGGCTATTCCGAACCTATTGGGAAATGACCTCCTGATGGGCTGATTTTTTATTGTCTTGGACAAAGCATTCCTACAGCTATGGGAAGGCGATGTCTGCATTTTTTAACCAAAAATACAATAGCTATGAAAAGACTCCTGCTGACTTTTAGCCTGGTCTTATGTACAAGTGCGCTGATAATTGCCCAACGGACAATTACCGGAACCTTGTCTGACCAAAATGGAGATCCCCTCATTGGGGCAAGTGTCCTGGTAGCGGGCACAAGTACCGGTACCATTACTGATTTTAATGGGGAATACAGCCTGAATGTCCCCGAAGATGCCAAAACCCTCATCTACAGTTATACCGGTTATACTTCTAAGGAAGTAGCAATTGGCCCTTCTGATGTAATGGATGTGGTGCTGGAAGAAGGCATCACCCTGGAAACCGCGGTGGTCACCGCCCTGGGCATCGAACGGGAAAAGAAAACCCTCACCTATTCTGTGGAGCAGGTAGATGGCAATGACCTGACCGATTCTCGGGAAGCAAATATCGTCAACTCGCTGGCCGGTAAGTTTTCGGGCGTACAGGTGACCAGTTCCGGTGGACAAGCGGGGGCCTCTTCTCGGGTCATTATCCGGGGGAATTCATCTTTCCTTGGCAGCAACGAACCTCTTTTTGTCATTGATGGTGTTCCAGTGGATAACTCTCAAACCTTTGGCGGTGGCCAAACCAACAGTAACGGCCGCGGCAATGGGGATTCCCCGCTTTTCTTTGGAGGTACCACCAATCGTGGTATCGATATTGATCCGGCGAATGTAGAATCACTTTCCGTGTTGAAAGGTGCCAGCGCAACTGCCTTATACGGCTCTCGAGCGGCTAATGGTGTTATTTTGATTACCACAAAAACGGGAAGCCAAAAATCTCGACCGGTCATCACGTTTTCTTCCAATTACGGATTGAGTGAAGCTCGGTTACCAGAATTGCAGAGCAAATATTCACAAGGATTGAATGGGGTTTATCGCAATGGCAACAACCCTGGCCAACTCAACAGCAACTCCTGGGGGGCTCTGATCGATACCTTACGGGTTGACGCAAATGGAGATTACGACCCGAATGGCCAACCAATTCAAGTTTATGATAACGCAAAGGAATTTTTCCGCACGGGGTCTAATTTCGATAATTCGCTCTCCATTGCCGGAGGCGGTGCTACTTCAAGTTATTTCGTTTCCTATTCCAATAAGTTTGAGCAAGGTATTGTGAGGAACAATGAATTGGACCGACACAACTTCCTGGCCAAATTTAGTACAGACTTTACCGATAAGCTGAATATTGCAGCCTCGATATCCTACTCCAATACCGACCTGGTAACTGCTACAGAAGGAAATGGGTTACAGTCATTTATGTGGACCGTCTATGGCGCGCCTGTAACCTACAATCTTCAGGGAGACAGCCCGGATGATTACCTCAATCCCAATGGAACTCAGCGCTTGTATCGTACCGGACGGAACAATCCCTATTTTCTAGTGGACAACAACAACCTTTCCAGTACCACCAATCGCTTCTTGCCTAACCTCTCCGTAAGTTATGAACTCACCCCATGGCTCACATTAACAAATCGCCTTGGTGCAGATGTCTATACGGACCAGCGGTTGTATCGGGAGGTTAATGGCACCCTGGGAACTTTCCCTACTGGCCGCGTTTACGAAGATGATATTAAATACCGTCAGATCAACAATGATTTGCTTTTGCAGATGAGTAAACGCTTCGATGATTTTGACCTGGATGTTATTGTCGGTACGCAATTGAATGAGCAGCGCACGGATCGCCTTTTCACCCAAGGGGTTAACCTTTCTGTACCCGATTTTTTCAATCTGTCCAATGCCTCAACGATTAGTACTGTGCAAAACATGAACTTACGACGTCTGCTTGGAGTTTATGCTACTGCAACCATCGGCTATAAAAATTATTTGTATTTGACAGGAACCGCGCGAAACGATTGGTCTTCAACCCTTCCTGCCGATAAGCGTAGCTATTTTTACCCGAGTATTTCGGCCAGTTTTATCGTGACCGATGCGATCCCATCTCTCCAGTCCAGTCCGGTCCTTTCTTTTCTTAAAGTTAGGCTAGGTTATGCGGAAGTGGGTAATGACGCACCAACATACAGCACTCAAAGAGACCTTTATGTGCAAAGTAGTGTTGGAGACGGTCAGCGAGGCAATATCATTTCACCTTATTTGGGACAAAATGGGTTCACGGTGAGCAATGTCGTTGGAAATCCATTTCTTGGTCCTGAAAGGACAAACGAGATAGAGACAGGCATTGAATTGTATTTGTTCAGAAGCAGAATAAGATTTGAAGGCTCCTACTACAATCGTCTGTCTAAGCAACAAATCTTCCAAGCGCCAGTTGCCGCTTCGGCAGGTGCGGTTGCGCGTGTTGTCAATGCAGGTGCTTTACGCAACAAAGGATTTGAAATCCTGCTAGAATTTACGCCGGTAAAAGTCGGTGGTTTCCAATGGGACATCGGAGGTACCTTTACCAAAAATGAGAGTGTCATTGAAGAGCTGACCGAAGGGGTAGAAAACATCCGTTTGGGGGGATTTACCAGCCCTGGCATCTATATCGTTCGCGATCGTGGCTACGGCGTGATCTGGGGATCGCAATATGAGAGAGACGACAATGGTCAGGTGATCATCAACGACGATCCAACCTCTGCGCTATACGGATTGCCGGCCAGAGTGAGTTCCAGCTTGGGAGTAATTGGTAATACGTTGCCTGACTGGATTGCCGGCATCAAAAATGGGTTCACTTATACCGGAGACAATTTCGGAACGCTTGGCCTGAAGGTACTTGTAGACATTAGACAAGGCGGGGATATTCTGAATCTGGATAATTTTTACTTAAATACTTACGGCGTAACCAAAGCCACAGAGGATCGCTCTGGCGAGAACACCTTTGTGTTCCCCAATGGTGTATTGTCTGATGGTACACCCAACAACATTGAGGTGCCTTATGACCAGACCTATTGGCGGAACAACTGGGGGCGCGCTCAGGAAGAATGGGTAGAGGACGGTAGTTATGTGCGCCTGCGTGAGGTGACACTTTCCTATGCCTTCCCTAAGTCTATTTTGAACGGTACCCCTATTCAGGGATTAAATCTTTCGGTAACTGGCCGGAACCTCTATTTGAACGCACCCAATTTCAGCGGTGCTGATCCGGAAAGTAGCCTTTACGGAAGTGCAAATCCACAAGGATTTTACAACTTCATTACGCCTGGTACGAAGGGGTACAATGTGGCACTACAGGTTACTTTTTAATTCATGAAGTTTTTAAAATTGAAGAAAATGAAAATGATTAATCAATCTATAAAATTGTTGTTGCTCATTGGCGTCCTGGTGGGATTAGGCGCCTGTAGCGATTATCTCGATATCAACACCAGTCCAAACTCTCCCGAAGCACCGGGCGACCTGGATTTATTGATCGCCGATATGACCTCCACCACCTCTTATAACCTAGTGGGTGGGGGCAACTGGAGCCGATTGGGAGCGCAGTGGATTCAGCATATTGCCAATAATGCCACCGCCCCTAGCAATGATACCTATCGGATCAATACCTCTGATATGAACAATGAATGGGCGTTTTATTCCTATGCTGGGGTGTTGATCAATGGTAAAAAGACCATTGAGTTTGCCACAGAGACCGAGCAGTGGCACCACATTGGTATTGCCAAATTGTTGATGGCACACAACTATGCCCTGCTCACGGATATGTGGGGGGATATTCCCTTTACGGAAGCCCTGGGGCGTGAAAACAACATCAAGCCTTCCTACGATGATCAGGCAACCGTCTATAATGGAATCCAGACCCTATTGGATGAAGCAATTGCGGAATTGGGCAAAAACCCAATTATTACTGTCGGCGGTGGTGATTTCTACTTCGGTGGTGATCCGGCAGCGTGGATTCAGGTCGCTTATGCCTTAAAGGCTCGCTACTATATGCACCTAACCAATGTGAAAGACCCACAAGCACAAGCGACCCTCGCACTTGAGTCACTAAACAAGGCCATGACTGGACCAGAAGCAGAAGCTCGTTTTCCCTACAGCTCAGATCCTGGCTCAGAATCGCCCTGGAATCAGTGGGTTTCCAAATTTGCGACCGCGATGCAAACCAGCGCACATTTTATCAATTTGTTGAAAGATAAAAATGACCCTCGCCTCCCCATCATGGCAGATCAGAATAATAATGGGGAGTATGTGGGCCACGTAAACGGCGGTCCCACAACCAATACCTTGGGCGATAATTCGGCTATTGGCCAATATTATCTAGACGCGGATTTCGATTTCCCTCTGATGACTTACGTAGAGCAAAAATTCATTGAGGCGGAAGCACTTTGGATTCTGGATCGTCAGGATGAGGCGAAAGCGGCTTATGAAACGGCGATTCGCACCCACATGAATCAATTGTCGGGCAATGGCGAATTTGGTACCGTCATCAGTACCGCTGATCAAGATGCATATTTGGATGCCAATCCGCTGAATAGTCTGGAGGATTTGATCACCCAGAAGTATATTGCTGGATATATCGTTTCTTCAATGGAAGCGTACAATGATTTCCGTAGAACGGGATTTCCTTCTACTTTGGTCCCAGTACCTAATGGGGATGTCAGTGAAATTCCAACCCGTATGATCTATACCGATACCGAAGTCAACAACAATGCCGAGAATGTACCTGCCGGCATTACCTTGACCTCGAAAGTGTGGTGGGATCAATAGGCCATAGACAGCCCATGCTGAAAAATCGCCAGGAATGCCCGATGTGGTGTTTCTGGCGGTTTTTTATTTTCGTTTTACCTCATAAATCACCACCGATCCTTTTCTGCCCACCAACAAAAATTGATTCCTCCGGTCGGTGGGTAAGACCTTGACCAAACCGCTTTCCGGTACTCCGACATCTCCAATGGTTATTACCGAATTTTCATAAGTCTGGCTCTGATAAACGACCACCATTTCCCGGTTATCAACCACTACCATATTATCGGCCACAAAGGCCGCATCATGAGGACGGGGCAAATTTTGACCAAAAAAGGGTCCGGGATCCCCTATACGCTTTCTTTCTGGTCGGTACAACTGGCAGCCATATTTTTGGGTGTGAATCAATAAACGCACAGCAGCATCGGGGGCAGAGATTTGCATAAAATTAATGCTATCTTCTACGCGGACATACTCCAGGTGACCTTCCAGGTCGAGCCTAATGATAGCGTTCCCCGCTGTGAGGTAGAAGTGGTCCTTTCGGAAAAACATTGGCTGCAACAACATGCGGTGAGGCATGAATAGTGGCCCGATGCCACTCGGGGTGCAACCCTTGGTATATTTCAGAGCCCCCTCCTTATCAAAAACCTGCATGTTATGAGCCTCTTTTGACAAAGTTACAATCTGATCTCCGGCACCGATTCCCAAGCCGATGATCTCTTTAGGCAGCCACACCGGGCTGCTAATCCTGATGTCCGCATAAAATTTATTGTTTGCCGGTAAGGTTTTGTCTTCCAAAGGCACGCTGGAGTAGAGTAAAATGTCCCCATTGCCGGTCGCTCCGGTGATAAAGCAGAACTGGTCTTCCGCACGAATAGGTTGCTTCCAGGAGAAATATTCTACATGCCCATAAAAACTTGTTCTGGCCAAGATCAGACGGCTTTTTTTTCGGCCTAATACCAGCATTTGCCCTGCCACTTGAATAGCCGTAAACCATGCCACCTGGCCATCGAGCTGAAATTGCCGAACTTCCTCAAATACCGGAAGTATTGGCGTCTTAAACATCTGGGGGCGGATGCGTTCTGCTTTACTTCGGTAGCGGCTACTGTCAGAATCTATCAGCCAATCTTCAGCAGCAAAATGGCTAAGATTTGACAGGTGCTCCATTTGGCCTTGAGCCACCTGCTCACTGATCAGAACATAGGCAATTTGTCGCGTTGCTTCCTGCAATTCACGATCGGCCGGATTCAGCTTCATATTGAGCAATACATTGAGAAAGACCGGCCGTTGGGCCTCCGTGGTTTGCTGGGCAAATACCTGCTGTACTATCGGTCCTATTGACTCTTTTTCCCGTTCTGCACGTTGCCGAAAATATTGTTGTAGACAACGCTGCGCCTGCCGACTATTTTCCCAGCCTTCGAGCAGCAGCTCATCCGAACGACGCGGTTGACCCAATTTATCGTGGGTAATGCGGGCAGCATTGAGATAGTCTTCATTGTCTAAAGCACTAAGGACACAACCTTTATAACATTCGATTGCCTCTTCGGTCATCGCCAGTTGTAGGTATAAATCCCCCACTTTTTCCATCTTCCGCAGCTTTCGATATATTCCAATGGCCTCCAGTAGTAATCCGCCATTTTCCAAACATTTGGCCGCAGCCGGTAAATCCCTGAGGTGTTTTAGGTAAAGCTCCGCTGCATCTCGATAGTATTTCCCCTGAATTAATACATTGGCCGCGGAGGTGAAATCTCCCAGCAAATGAGCGTAGATGTAGGCCGCCTTACGAAATTTACCCTCGCGAATAAACCTTTCAGCTGTTTCATAGTATCGCTTTTGCAAATCGAAAAAGCGACTGCCTAAATTCCAATTATTCATCCGCCCTCCACCTCCGATCCTCCCGATGTTAAAATCGGTGCTGTCTCTGCGGAAAAGTCGGCCCGAGGGAGGAGCCGTACCACGTCCTTTATAACGATCCCCCAGGGGAATGGAATATCGCAATGCTTCTTCCGGATCGGTGTCAAACATTTTCAGCAAGCGATTGACCTCGTTCTTACGCTTATCTTCCAGTGCCTTCAGATTGTCAGACATCCAATCGCCGACCTTGCCGAAAAATTCCCCCATTCTTCCGCCTTTGGGCAAGTCTTCCCCCAATCGATCTAACAAATTCCGCCCGGCAGACAGCGTTTTATCAATCATGCCTTCCCCATCCTTTGGAAGATCATCTAAGGACCGGGGATCGATCTCTTGTCTAAGTGTATCTAAAGTACTACTAGCCCCCCCAGGTGGTTGGTCCAGATCAATCTGCTTCAAGCGAGGACGCGCTCTGACTATCGGCGAGATGGCCAAAGACCAATAGCCAGGCTTTTTTGGGGGTATTTGCAGGAGCTCCATCCAATCCAAACGATCGGATTTATTGAACCCCACCAACCCGATGCTAGGGTGAAAAAGATTACAATCGTAAAGCAATGCGGCGGCCAATTCTGCATCGCCCACTTCGGGAAACAACTTAGCTTCTATGGGCACATAAAGTTTTCCGGCCAACACGCCATAAGCATCTAATAAAGACAAGTCTTGAGGATGATCAATGCTGGAGCTAAACACGACAAACAAACCGGCGACCTGGTTGGAATAAATGGATTCCGGTACCAGATAGGCGACCAACTGAACCGCCGGAATTTGCCACCTACTAATCTCCTGCAACCACCTTTTGGGGTCATTTCCCCTCAAAAAAGTGCCCGCCGGGCGATGCTGAATGCTATCTTGTATGTTGAGTTGTAACCTCATGGCGTCTGGGCATTTTCTAATATTTTTTTAATATAACCGGTAAGGTATTGATGGTAGATTTGCGGGGAGTTTGACTTTTCGCCTTCCACTTTCAAAAAGTAAGGCGATCCAAAAGTCCGTCCATCAGAAGTCCAACCGGACAACTGTTTATTCAACACCAGGGTCATGGTCACTTCCGGCAGGGAATGGTCCATGGTTCTCAAGTGCAAAAGTCCCCTGAAATCGATGATAGCCTCCACCGCATTGCTCCAGCGGACAAATGAAAACTTAAGAAAGGAATTTTGGGTAACCAATGGCTGATTGACTGCTTCAAAATACCTCACTGCCTGCTCCTGATCTTTTTTCGCTTTTGGCAAGATTTTGAGTGCCTGCTCAGGTGTCAACATGATGGCCCGACCATCGAGGCAAAGCAATCTTTGCTCATTCACGTAAATACGGCTAATATTCGTCCACACATTATAACCTGAATTAATCAACTTTTTAAAGTTGCGGACCAGTCCGGGATGACCCCTACCCTCGTTGAGCAAAGTTTTGAGGTATTGCTCTTCCTGTTTCGGCTGAATCGCTCCGGTCTCCGCATTAATTTCGTACAGATATCCATCCATGTTCAGATAAAAAGACCCTTTATAAAAAGCCATTTTAGGGTCAGTATATTGCTTCCTGGGATAGTCGATAATCACATCCTTCACCAATTCGAAGTTTTCCAGCACATACAATTTCAACTGTTTCTGCCTAGCCATTGTGACCATTATACAAAACCGAGTTGAATCAGCAATGCCAAAGCAATAACTGCCGGGTTCAATGAATGCCAGGACCTCCCGTGCGCCGTGGGCTCTTGATTCCCAAAACAAGAGTCGTTGATCATCGGTGACTCCCAATAAGCTATTGTTGTAGATGGGCGTACAATTGTAAGCGGTTGGCCTAAAACGCGAAGTGGGAAAGTACATTGGTGGCGGCTTATTCTGAAAAAAGGCGGGCGGCCCATCGGGCTGTGACGTAGTATGTGGTTCGTCTGGCCGTTCATTCAATAGCTGTTGTAGATTATAGGTCGCCTGAGTCAGCAGTTTTCGGCGGCCATTGACCATACGAAACAGCTGTAACTGTCCTGAGCGACTCACCACTATCAAATACTGAAGTGCATCTGTGCAATGGGACAGTATTTGACTAAAGCCGGTATCTTGCAAATTACCCCCGCAGGTGATCAGCACCGTCTCCGTATGCTCCTCCGGTTCCCTGTTTTTACAAAATGCCTTTAGGGCTTCCCCACAATGCAACGCCGGATCCAATTGTTCCAATCCGTGTACAACACCTTTCTTGGTGGAAAGGTCTGCCAACATTTTTTTTGTGCCGCCCAAAATATGGGTGACGATTTCGGCCTTATGGGGGTTGTTTCTGGAACAAGCCAAGGCCGAAGCCATTGCAAAAACGCGTGGAACGCCCCACATTCTCAGGGTTGCGTCCAGCAAGATGACCCGTTGTTGAATCGGATCTTGCGGGGGCTCCTCTCGACGCAAATAAAGCGCCTCGTTATTCACCAATCGGGCGGTCAATGTCAGGTCATCATGGGCCAATTCACTCAATAACAACCGGTCTAATTCTCCGCGATTGGTGAGGTCAGATACTCCGCCGATGGGCATATCACTAGAGCCGGACGTTTGTATTGGAATACGTACCGCCGCTAGCAATCGTCTGGTCAATCGTGCCAATCCCATCGTTTCTTGGTCTTGCGCTAGAGCCGCAAGCAGGTCTAGTTCCGGCGTTTCCGGTAATTCATCATCTATTACACCCGGTAACTTTTTCAGTCCGGTACGCAACACCATTTCCAATTTTTCTCGTGTCGGAAATTGACCGTAGGCGGAGGTGAGGTTTTCTACATCCTGCTCTAAGGCTTTGAGTAGGGCGCCTTGATGGCGAGGTACTGCCAAATCGTCGAGGCGGCCACTTCTAAATTCTTCAATTACAAATTTTGATTGGTTGACGATCAGTTTGTTGGGCATTAATTCACAAACTTCCCGAATGAGATGTACGCGATTTCGACCGCGGCGTAGTTCTCTTGGTAAGCTGCAAATAATGTCCATAAATTCCGTCAAATGAGCCAAGAAACCATGTGTTATTTGCCAGTCTGCTTCACCGGGTAATTGTTTTAATAAGCCTGCTAGAATACCTCTTCCTGCTCTCTCTTCCGTCCAATTGTCCTTGCACGCGGCCACGATCAGCAATACGGTACCCAAAGAAGGTACACCATCGATACTCAATTCTGATAACAATGGCATCAAATCCTCTCGGTAGCAAATGGTTTTGCCATCTACCCATTCCAGCACTTCCATATTTTCTGACCACTGCCAGAAATAATTATCCGGAGGCTGGAAATACGCCAGGGTGTCTATTATTTTTCGATTTGTCATGGTCTCTCTAGCAGGGTTAATTGCCTCACGCCACTGCGGCTGACGGGGACGATATCTTGTTGACGGATATATTGCCAATTGCCTTGTTTTGACCAGAGGATGATCCCGTCCTTATTCGGATTTAACCGTTGATGAATTTCATTGCTCAAAAAAGGGTATTCAAAATCAAATCCACAGGGTAATAACATCGGGCCACATTGCCAATATTCCTGACCTGGCAGGGGCGGCAGGGGCGGGCCGATCACCAAGACCTGCATCTTCTCTGAAACAGCATATTGCCAGCGTTCCAATCGCACCAGAGGGGCTGTTTCTACATAGGAAATCCATTGCGAAAGCGAGGTCAATAGTGCTGTGCCAACTCGTGCAACCTTCGATGGTACCAGGCTCATGACCAAGGGCTCAGGTGGTTGAGCAGGTAAGGCAGCTGTGGGTAACTCCAATGAGACAAATTCCCTCAAGGACTGCCAAGCCAGTTGAGGCAATACCCTGACTGGCGTCAAGCCTTTTTGGGGAAACAGTTGTCCCTGCTCGTCAAGTTGGTAAGTGTGCTTTACGGGCAATTGCTTTACCGCTAACGGCAGCGGTTGCTCATCAAACCATCCCCTCAACCAGATTTGCTCATCGTTTCTGGCGGCTTTCAGGCCGGGAATGCAACGAACTTGTCCAAGCGCTGCTTCCTCTTTTTGGTGGAGTACCAGAATCCATTCTTTCATGAGACGCGCATGATTTTATCCCACAAGGCATCGATGGGTTGTTTGACAAAATCGCGTTGTGTGGCATTACTAAGCCACTCACAGCGGCCATTCAAATACCGCAGCCGGTCTTTAATCAGCATACGTTCCGACATTTCCAGATCGTCAGTATCCCATTTTTCCGTAAGGGCAATCACCTCTTTATAGAGTTCATCCGCGTTGGGCAAATTGCTGCGTGACGCTCGGGGGTGCTGCGTTGCCATTGTTCGATCCTTTTCTACCAATGTGTTGACAATACCGGCAATGACTTCAATCTGCTCTTCGGCATCCCAGATGTAACGGGCCACCCACAGATCGGAGGGGATGGCCTTCCGGCGTTTACAGAGCAGGGCACTTGCTGCAATCAGACGCTGTAATTTTACCGCCCGACGGTCTGATACCCGGAGGCCGCAATTGCGCAATTGTTGAATCAACTCCAGATAGGTTTTCTGGATGTTTTGCAGATTGACAGTTGCCAATTGTCCTTGCAATTTCTGGACATCTTCGGCTGCAATCTCCGGTCGTTTCTGGCCGTTTCGTTGTTCCAGCGCCCAACCTGCCCGCAACACTTCACTCAGTAATTCCGGGGCTACATTATCACACTGTACCCGCACCAAAAATCGGTCAAAAAGGGCCTGTAGGGCTTCATCCTCGGGCAAATGGTTACTGGCGCCAACGATCATCAGTACCGGCAAATCTTTAGTCTCCCGTCCTCGGCGAAAAACGCGTTCGTTGAGGACCATTAATAAGCTATTGAGGATGGCACTGTTTGCATTTAGCAATTCATCAAGGAAGATCAGCGTGGCTTCCGGTAGCATACCTTCGGTATTGGTCACCAAATCGCCTTCTCGCAGTTTACGAATATCAAAGGGCCCAAACAGCTCATTGGGTTCGGTGAAGCGGGTTAGCAGGTATTCAAAAGTCTTGCCGCGCAGCAGATTCGATAATTCCCGCACCATGGCACTTTTAGCGGTGCCGGGAGGGCCCAGCAGAAAGAGGTTTTCCCGGGCCACCAGGCAAATGCCCATGAGGTCGATGATCTCATCTTTGCCTACAAAGGTCGACTTGAGGTATCGCAATACGCTGTTCAGTTGATCGATAAGCGCAAATTCGGTGGTGGTTTTTTTTTCCATTTTGGTTTTTTTTAGCCTCTATTTCGTTCTATTTGCCAGCTCTGGCCAAAAAGTCAATCTATGATTTCCTAAAGCTTGGTCGACCAATTCCCGCCAGCGAACATCTGTCAAGCGTTGATCGTCTTTGGCTTTGACAATGCGATCAATATAAGCTTGTCGTAAACTGGGGTGATTGTAAATAGTATCCGTGTTAAAATTTGCGCCTGACGCCATGCCTACCGAAGAAAAGGGCCATTGAATGGCGGTGTCCCGCAATTTTTTGACCAGTGCATCGTCTGGGGCTAGTCCACGCGCCAGGTCAAATAAGTCCGGCAGAAAGCGAAACGTCAAGTCTACCGAATAAATAACCTCCGGCGTAATCTCTGTAGGGTAGGGCGTCAACTGTTGATTAATCACCTCCTCATCCAAATCACGCAACAAGACCAGTTGGGTGGCTTGGTATAAAAATGAGGTCGCCCAAAGGGCGGGTTCTGGCGAAAAATCGGGCACATGTCCTGGCATTTCTTGGGCATCCTCTGTGTAGTATTGTTCCAATATCGCTACGGCGCGCACCTGATCAGCTTTGGTGAATGTACCAATTTTTGGTGCGACCATTACCTGACCTTGGGTCCATAAACCTTGGAGGAACGCCGGGAGGGTCATCTGCTTTTTTATGGTAAAATAGGGAATTTTAGAAGAAAAAGTTCCCAAGACGAGGACACATTTGTCTTTTTTACCAGGGTTCTTTTAATTTTAGAGCATGTTTGGAGCCTGAATGACTACCTCCAATCATGCTCTTAGGTAGAAAACCCCTCCGAATGCATGTAGTCGAAGGGGGAGTCATTGACCAGCGGAGACATTCAAAAAGCGAAATTTTTTAATATCGGATATCCAATTTATTGATGGAAGCTACACCGTTGCCGCTCCCATCAATGCCTCCCGTTGCTGATTGATATTGTCCGACACCAGGTATTCATCAAAAGTCATGAGGCTGTCAATGATGCCGTTAGGGGTCAGTTCGATAATGCGGTTAGCAACCGTTTCGATTAGTTTGTGGTCATGCGTGGTGAAGAGCATGTTGTAAGGAAATTCATTCATGCCGTTGTTTAGGGCCGTGATGGATTCCAAATCGAGGTGGTTGGTTGGCTCGTCCAGGATTAGGAAGTTGGGCTCTGATAGCATCACTTTGGCCAGCATGCACCGCACCTTCTCTCCTCCGGAAAGCACACTCGACATCTTATTCACTTCTTCACCGGAGAAGAGCATACGGCCCAAGAAGCCACGGATAAACTGCTCATCTTTTTCTTCCGAATACTGGCGTAGCCAGTTGATCAAATCGAGGTCGTTGGTAAAGAATTCTTCATTTTCATTGGGGAGGTAAGCCGGGGTGATGGTTTGTCCCCATTCGATAGTGCCAGAGTCGGCTTTTTGCTCACCGGCGATCACTTCAAAAAAGGTCGTGATAACCGTGGGATTGTCTGCCAGCACGACAATCTTTTCTCCTTTATTGATGGTAAAGCTCACATTGCCAAAAAGAAGATTGCCATCCTGGCCGGTTTTACGGAGTTTATCTACCTTCAAAATTTGGTCGCCCGGTTCGCGTTCGGGTTTGAAATTGATGAAAGGGTATTTCCTGCTAGATGGGCGGATATCCTCCAGCTTTAGTTTTTCCAATGCTTTCTTGCGGCTGGTCGCCTGGCGCGACTTGGAGGCATTGGCCGAAAAACGCTGGATAAATTCCATCATTTCCTTGCGCTTCTGTTCTACTTTTTTGTTTTTATTGGCCATTTGAGCCGCCATCAATTGGCTGGATTCGTACCAAAAGGTATAGTTGCCGCTAAAGATTTTGATTTGACCGAAGTCGATATCTACGACGTGGGTACACACCATGTCGAGGAAGTAACGGTCGTGAGAAACAACAATTACCGTGTTTTTAAAATCTGCCAAAAAATCTGCCAACCAGGTGACGGTCTTCGCGTCCAGGTCGTTAGTAGGCTCATCGAGGAGCAGGATGTCGGGATTGCCAAAAAGTGCCTGAGCGAGTAATACTTTCACCTTTTCCGGGCCGGGAAGGTCCTTCATTTGTTTGTAGTGCAGGTCTTCCTTTACCCCTAGGTTGGAAAGCAATTCTGCTGCATCACTTTCGGCATTCCAGCCGCCCATTTCGCCATACTTGTTTTCCAATTCTGCTGCACGTAATCCATCCGCATCGGAAGCATCCGGATCCATGTAAATGGCGTTTTTTTCGACCATGATGTCGTACATCTCCTTGTGGCCCATCATCACAGTATTCAAGACCTCTTCCTCCTCAAATTCAAAGTGATTTTGCTTGAGTACAGCCATACGGTTGCCTTGCTCCAGGGCTACGTGTCCACGTACCGGATCAATTTCTCCCGACAGGATTTTAAGAAAGGTGGACTTCCCGGCACCGTTGGCACCAATCACTCCATAGCAATTGCCCCGGGTGAATTTGAGGTCTACTTCATCAAAAAGTACTCTCTTTCCGTATTGTAAACCCAAGTTGTGTACTGACAGCATTATTCTAGCTTTTGGCAAAAAAAAGTGCAAAGATACACGAAATAATGGAGAGTTGAAAGGGGGCGTTTTATTTAGACGTAGGATTATCGGTAGCGGATTATGGTTTATGGAGATTATGATGTTTACATTGGTTTATGAGGGTTATGTTGGTTTGTCGTACGACATAAAGTTGTGCCGTCTATTGAGAAAGACCTTTGAGAAGCTTAGTGCATATTTGGAGGGCGCAGTTGCGCTCTGTCTCAAATCCGACCTCCAAAGATGCTCTCAATGACACTACATTTTTTGGTAAATTCTTAGGTAGGATGCTTGATCTTCTCACCCACCAATTGTCGACATTGACTCATTCACCGGATTATCAGATTGGCGGTTACGTTCGGCTTCCCAGCCGTCTTTGGCACGGTTGCCGAGGGCTTCGAGGAAGGCCGTGCGGACTTGTTCATCGGTTGCACCTTGACGCATGAGGTCTTTGATGTTGAATACCCCATCGTCGTAGAGGCAAGTTTTGAGCATGCCTTTGGGTGTGACGCGAATGCGATCGCAGGTGCCGCAAAAGGTGCGGCTGTACGCAGCAATGATGCCAAACTGGCCTTGATGGCCGGGAATCTGGTAGTTGGCTGAAGTAGAATTCGGAGGATCGGGCAATCGCTCAAAATCGGGGAAATGACTGCGGATATGGTCAAGGATCTTGCGGTGGTTCCACACCAGGGTAGGGTAGTGATTGCCTTCGCCGTTAAAGGGCATCTCTTCAATGAAACGGACGCTAACGGGGAGTGTTTTGGTTAATTCGACCATGGGAATCAGGTCCTCAATATTTTTACCCTCCATCACGACGGCATTGATCTTGGTCTGGATACCGTGTTCGAGTAGCCCGTTCAGGGTATTCATCACCTTATCGTATTCATCCCTGCGGGTAATCTCAAAAAATCGTTCCCGATTGAGGGTGTCGAGGCTGAGGTTGACAGAGGAAATTCCGATGCGTTTTAGTTCGGGAATGAGCTCGGCGGTGAGCGTACCGTTGGTGGTAATATTGATCTTTTCCAGTCCCGGTATTTGCGAAAGCGCCACTAAAAAATCCATCATGCCCCTACGAACAAATGGTTCTCCACCTGTAATACGCACTTTGTGAATGCCCATTTCTGATAAAATATGCACCATGCGCAGCATCTCTTCATAGGAAAGTAGCTCCTCGCGGCCAACGTATTTGATGCCCTCTTCCGGCATGCAATAGAAACACCGCAAATTGCAGCGGTCCGTCACTGCCAAGCGCAGGTAGTTGATGGGGCGACCGTGGTTGTCAAATATTTGATTGGGCATATCGCAATTGGTAGATTTATTTATCTGCCCTGCTTTGTCAGATCAAGACAGGACATCTAAAATACATTTAATTTTGGGTTTTTTGACGTTACTTTTCGGAAGGAACAATCTTGATGATCACCTTTTTCGAGGCAGGAATTTTACTTTCCCTATCGATTTTATGGATGGGTACCAGTACGTTGGCTTCAGGAAAGTACGTGGCTACACACTTTCGGGGGATGCTATAGGGAACTACACGAAATTGACGGGCCACTCGTTGCTTACCCTCATAATTGCTGATCAGATCAACAATTTGTTGCGGTTTTAGTTTGGCTTCGGCAATATCCTGCTCGTTCATCATTACCACTCTGCGTTCGTTGCTGATTCCCCGATAACGGTCGTTTAAGCCGTAAATAGTGGTATTAAACTGATCGTGACTGCGAACGGTCATCATCAGATATTCGTCGGCAGCAATGTTATTGTCAGGCACCTTCACCACACTAAAATGGGCTTTACCACTGGGCGTATTAAATTCTTGCTTGCGCGCACCGTTGGGGAGATAGAATCCCCCCGGTTCACGCACCCGTTGATTGTAATCATCAAATCCTGGAATAACCTTTTCAATAGCGTCTCGGATGTGGTCGTAATTGTTGATCATGCCCTGCCAGTCGACCGTAGAGTCCTCTCCCAAAGTAGCCATCGCCATTCGGGCAATAATAGCCGGTTCGCTCAGTAATTTATCAGAGGCTGGTGGTAAAATTCCCTGCGAAGATTGTACCACACCGGTCGAACTTTCCGTGCTCACAAATTGCTCCCCGGATTCCTGTATATCCTGGTCAGTTCGGGCCAGACAAGGCAAAATCAATGCCTGGCGACCGTGAACTAAATGGCTGCGGTTGAGTTTGGTGGAGACGTGGGCCGTCAAACGGCAATTGCGCAGCCCTTGGGCCGTGTAATCGGTATCTGGTGTTGCCAAAACAAAATTGCCGCCCATTCCGATAAACACATGCGCCTGGCGGTTGTGCATGGCCTGAATAGCCGCTACCGTGCCATATCCGTGCTTGCGGGGTGGTTCAAAACCAAAAGTAGCTTTGAGGTTGTCCAGAAATTCAGGCTTGGGGGCATCCCAAACACCCATCGTCCGGTCACCCTGTACATTGCTATGGCCGCGAACCGGACATGTTCCGGCTCCGGGTTTGCCAATACTGCCTTTGAGCAGTAGCAGGTTGACCAATTCCCGAACATTATCTACGCCATTTTCATGTTGGGTCAACCCCATGGCCCAGCAAATGATAATCTTTTCCGATTTGCGGATCATTTCTACGGCCAGCTTGATTTTATCTCGAGCGACACCACTGGCTTCCGCCAAGGTGTTAAAATCCTGCTTCCGCAAATCTTCCAAAAAGGTTTCATAACCAATGGTTTTCTCTACGATAAATTCCATGTCAAAAACACTGCCGGAACGGTTTTTTTCTTCGTACCACAATAGGCTCATAATGGCTTTTAACAGTGCAATGTCTCCATTGACTTTCACCTGGAGGAAGAGGTCCGTTAGATCGGTACCTCCAGACAGTATTTTGAGTGGCCGTTGGGGGTTGATGAAATTCATCAATCCCGCTTCCGGCAAGGGATTTACGGTAATGATTTTTCCTCCATTCTCTTTGCAGCGCTCCAAGGCCGAAAGCATGCGCGGGTGGTTGGTTCCCGGGTTTTGGCCCATCACAATGACCAAATCTGCTTCATAAATATCGGGAAGGGTTACACTGCCTTTTCCGATGCCAACTGTCTCGGAAAGTCCGGTGCCGCTGGATTCGTGGCACATATTGGAGCAATCCGGCAAATTGTTGGTGCCAAATTCCCGGACAAAAAGCTGGTAGAGAAAGGCGGCTTCATTACTCGTACGCCCTGAAGTATAAAAAATGGCCTCATCTGGCGTTTCCAGAGCATTCAATTCATCGGCAATCAATTGAAAGGCATCGTGCCAGGAAATGGGCTCATAATGTGTCGCCCCGGCGCGCAAGACCATAGGCTCTGTAATGCGTCCCTGTTTGCCCAATTCAAACTCTGTCCACTCCATTAATTCGGCTACGCTATGCTCCGCAAAAAACTGGCGATCAATCGTTTTCTTTTGGATCTCTTCGGCAATGGCTTTGACCCCATTTTCACAATATTCCCCAATTTTGGAACGGTCATCATCCGGATCCGGCCAGGCACAACCCGGACAGTCAATGCCCCCCTTCTGATTGAGCTTGAAAAGGGTCTTGGTGGCCTCTCCGATCTTGGTATATTGTACTACATCCGATACGGCGGCCATCACTGCCGGCAGCCCCACCGATTTTTCCTTGATGACACCTAATTTAAGCTCTTGCAATGATTCCGGAGCAATAGGTGTTTCGTCATTGTGGTTTTGGTTCGCCATGGTCAGATCAATATTTTGATTAGGACAGTAACAATATTACAACAAATAATCGAATTGATCTGTTCAACGGCCAACCGTGGAGAAAAGTTACAGATCCCCCGATCTCCTTGGCATATTTAACCTGTCTTTTGTCCAAAGAGGTCCCCCAGAAAGCTGGTGACTTAGTGCATGTTTGGAGGTCAAACATGCACTGACACATCGTTCTTTTTCTTGTCCGTCTCGGCTCAGCCGAGATGCATTTCAAAAAAACGCCTTGTTTTACCAAAAAAACGATGCTTTTTGCCAGCAAATCCGACCTCCAAAAATGCTCTTAGGAATTAGGTTACACCCCCCTCGCCGGGGAGCGTCATAAACTTCAAAAGCCGTGAGCCGTCTCCCCTGTCTTCCCCATCAATAGGTCCCCCGATACCCGTGATCGAAGCGATTTCCCTTGCCATCAGGCCTTAAGAACATCTGCTTGCCATCCGTTGTTTGGAGCCAGTCGAATAGTGAAGTGCGAAGTGAGCGGGCCACCTCTGCATAGGTGGTATCCCGGATCAGGTTATTCATCTCCCAGGGGTCTTTCTGGATATCGTACAGCTCGTTGATGTCCCAAATACCGTGATAGCGAATGAATTTATATTGATCCGTACGAATGGCATGCACCGTAGGTGTTTGTGGAAAAGGGCGCTCCCAGAAATATTCGTAATAGATGGTATCCGGCCAATTCTTCACCTCTTTTTGCTGAAGCAAAGGCAAGAAGGAATGTCCGTCAAACTGCTTGTCAGCAGGGATTCCGGCAATGTCGAGTACGGTGGGGCCAATGTCAATATTCTGTACATTCTTTTCGATGGCTTTGCCATTTGTTTTTACTGCGGCTCCCCACGCGAGCATCGGCACCCGCATTGATTCCTCATAAGCCTGTCGCTTGTCGATCAAGCCATGTTCCCCAAAGGAGAAACCATTGTCGCCCATGTAGATGATCGTCGTATTTTCCGTCAGCTTATTGTCCTCCAAATACTTGATGATTTCGCCAATACTTTCGTCGATGCCCAGCAAGGTTTCGCAATACGAGCGGTAGAAATCATCAAACCCAATTTGCCCGTGGTACATATAATCCACTCCATGCCAACTGTAGCGCTGGGCCTTTACCCATTTGGGGACATCGGCATAATTGTATTCTTTTTCAGTCACCGTGGCCCTTTCGTGACCCGGTGGAAACATGGTGGGCGGATAGAATGGCGCCTCATGCGCATATTCGCCCTTATGGTCTGGCGATGGAATAAATTCGGCGTGCACCGCTTTGTGCGATACATAGAGAAAGAAAGGCTTATCCTTGTCGCGGTGATCCAGAAAGCGCTTGGCATAGTCGGTAATGGCATGAGTCACATAGGTGCTATCCTTAGGCACTTCTTCCTTGCCGTTTACATTAAATACGCTATTCCAGTACTGACCTTGCCCACGGAAGCTTGCCCAAAAATCGAAGCCGGGGCGCGGATTATTGCTGTGTTCGCCCATGTGCCACTTGCCGATAAACCCGGTTTCATAGCCATTTTCTTTCAAAAATTCCGGAAAGAAACGGGTGCCATCGGGCACCAGCGATTGATTGTCAACGACTCCGTGACGGTGTGTAAATTGCCCAGTCAAAATGCTCGCCCTGCTAGGGGAACACAGGGAAGTGGTGACAAAGGCATTTTTTAGATGGGTCCCTTCACGGGCCATGCGATCCATATTGGGCGTTTTCAGGAAAGGCACCTTTCCGGTGAATCCCATAAAGTCATACCGATGATCATCACTCAGTATAAAGATGACATTTTGTTTTGTCAATGGCGGTTTGGCAGTAGTAGTTTTTTGGGCAAAACCAAATGCCATGATCGTCAAAAGGACCAAAACTCCACTACCGTAAATGATTGATTTTTTCATATTTGTTGATAATAGATTAAAAACACTTTTTTGTTTTAATGCATGTTTGGAGGTGGTGCTTTAGCAGCGAAAATTACAGATTTTGGGTTCTCGGGAGGCTGTTTTTTGAGTGCATCTCGGCTGAGCCGAGACGGACGAAAAAACAGCCGGAAAGAGGTTCCCAAATCCCGGTTTTACCGAGACTGAATAGCTTGCCCGAATATACTTCAGGGACTACTTCCAAACATGCACTTAGGGCGTATCCCCTCGGTTCAACCGAGGGGTCGCTATGTCCAGGGGCTCTCTCGGCTGAGCCGAAATCGGCCTTCGGGCACAAGCCCTCTGTCTTCGCCCTATGGGCTCACCCCTTTCCAGCGCTTACGCAACGGTTTTGCTTATTCAGTATGCCTGATTTCACTGCGTTTCGAAATGCCATTTTCATTAAATGCCTCTACCTGATAATAATAGCCCTGCTCGGTATTGAGTGCTCGCAATTCGTAAGCCGATTGATCATACATCAAGGCAGATAAATTTAAATGATCCGGGTCAATGCCCCAGTAAATGACGTAACCGGTAGCCGTGGGGTCAGCCTCCCACGAAAGGTCGGCATTGCGGCGATCGGCCTGCCGTTTTACGGTAAAATTAGCCGGTTGTGCAGGGGCATTCCCTTTGCCATTACCAAAGATCCGAAATTCAGAAATCGCCAGATTCTTTGTGGTGATGTACACATGTTCGTAACGAATATAACGGGCTTCTACCGGTTGCGCCAGCTCAATATAACCATGCGGCATATCGCGTTGATTCTTGGAATAATCCGCAATCACATTCCAGGTCTGGCCGTCTTTCGAGCCTTTTAGGACAAACTGCTGACGCAAGGTGTCGGGGCGGCCAAATATTTCACTATTAAAATCCTGGAAGTTGATCTGCACCGCTTTGACATCCATGACCGCTTGTAAGTCGATGGCTACATAAATTGAATCATCATTGGCTGCTGATACCCAGTAGGAACGAATTTCCTCATCGTTGATTTGTTCAATATCATAATCTGTGATTTGCCCCAGCATAAAGCCACTATCGCTTTCATCCACGACGTTTACTTTTGTATCCACTAGTGGAGAATTGGTTTTTACCGGCTTTCCATAAGATAGCAACATCCATCCGGTAAAACGATTTTTGTGATTGTCCACCTCTGTGCCGGGGAGGTAGTGCGGATAATCGCCGTAGGCCGTATTGACATACATCTGTCCATTGTCGTCAAAACCGGCCGGATACATGCCAAGCCGGCGCTCGAACTTATAGTTGACGGAAATTGCCATCGTTGAATAGTGCCAATAATTGCCTTGATGATCACGTACCGTACTGCCATGTCCTGCCCCCTTGAGGAAGCCCCCCGGTTTGTAAGAAATCGGATTATACGGTGCATACTCAAAAGGCCCCAGCGGTGATTTACTGGTGTAGACCCCATCGGCATAGACATTCCATTGCGTGCCGGGAGCGCCGTATTCCAAGTAATAAGTATCTCCATGTTTCATCATCCAGGGCCCTTCAATGTAGGGTTTGATGTCTGATTTATGATCCTGGCCAAAGCGTTCCCAACCGTGTTTTTCGGGGTCCAGCATAAAGAGGTCTACCTGTTCGCCTATGGGGATGTAATAGTTGTCGGCATCCAGTTCAATGCCGTGTATGGGAAAGGTATTGGACGATTCCTCGTAGAGATAGACCCGGCCATCGTCATCGACAAACAAATCGGGGTCTTGTACCCCTCTAGGTAAGTTGATTACGGCAAAGTTGGTGGTCCAATCCCCCAAGTCGGGGTTGTCGGTCTCAATCACTGCGCCACGTCCAGAAGGATCTCCCAACAGGATGATCTTGCCGTCCTTCACTGCAGCAGCCGGAGCATTACATCCATTAAAATACCAGCTTTGCGGGCGAATGAAGGTCCAGTTGCTCATGTCATCTGAAGTCCAATAACCGTGGGAGCGGGTGACAAACATATAGTATTTACCCTTAAAATTGACCACTGCCGGATCGGCCCCGGAGCGGTAGGATACATTATTGCGAGCCCGATAATGCGACATATAGGAGTAATCGATGTCGATCGGGTTACAATAGGTTTTATAATTCCGCTTATCCGTCTTCGAATTGGGGGTGGCTTTGATATTGTCCTGAGCCATGATTGTATAGCTCGGCATGCATGCCGACAAGAATGTCAACACCAGGACGGTGGAGAAAAACGATTGTCGAGGCGTCATACGGTTTGAGGTTTGCATAGGCAATCAAGGTGGTGAATGATTTGTTTTTTAGTCACTAATCGCGGAATACATCCCGTAGAACCGGGCTATCAGGTCGATACTTTGAAAAAGGCTCAAGAGAATCATGAGTAGCCTATGCCGAAGTACAGGCTACCCTTCTATAGTCAATGTAGTGTATTCTATTTAAGCTCAAACGACAGCATTTGCACATCACGCGAATTTGGTCCCACAAACACCTGAAACTCGCCGGGTTCGACCACCCATTCCAGGTCGCTGTTACAGAATTGTAGTAATGATTCATCGATAGCGAAACGAATGGTCTTTTCCTCACCGGCTTGGAGCATGATTTTTTCAAACCCTTTCAATTCCTTCATCGGGCGACTAATGCTGCCCACCACGTCACGGATATAGAGCTGTACCACCTCACTGCCGGCACGATCTCCGGTATTTTTTACGGTGACACTCAAGGTCACTTTTTCGCCTTTGCTCATTTCCGTTCTAGACAATGTTGGTTGACCATATTCGAATGTCGTATAGCTCAATCCATATCCAAATGGATAAAGCGGTTCATTTGGAATATCCAGATAGTTGGACTTAAACTTTGGGCTGTCGTCACCAGCAACATAAGGCCGGCCGGTATTCAACATACTGTGGTAGACTGGAATTTGTCCAACTGATACGGGGAAGGAAGTCGTCAACTTTCCACTGGGATTGACCGCACCAAAAAGTACATCGGCCACGGCATTGCCCGCCTCTGTTCCCGGGTGCCAAACATCCAGAATTGCGTCCATTTGCTCATCTTCCCAGGTCAGTGTCATCGGCCGGCCGTTAAACAGCACGAGTACAATCGGCTTGCCGGTTTTTTTCAGTGCTTTTAGCAGTCGCGCTTGTGAGGGCTGTAGCCCAATAAAGGCCATGCTTGAAGATTCCCCGCTCATATTTGCCGCTTCGCCCATGACGGCCACAACCACATCGGATGTTTTAGCCAATTCCACCGCTTCAGTAATCATTTCTTCTGGCGAACGCTCATCGATGACAATCTCTTCCCCGAAGGCATTGACTCGCTTGGCAAACGCTGGGTCGTCCGAGATGTTAGCGCCCTTCGCGTAGCGAATACTGCCGCCATCTTTGAGCATTGCCTCCATGCCTTTGCGTACCGTAATCGATTTGCTGGGATCACCTGATACACTCCAGGTGCCCAACATATTGTGTTGGTTATCGGCCAACGGACCAATTAGCGCAATTTTGGCAGATTTTTTTAATGGCAATACCTGGCCTTCGTTCTTGAGTAGCACGGCAGATTTACCGGCCACTTCCCGTGAAAAGGCACGATTTTTTTCCGAAAGGATTTCCTTAGCAGCTCTCGATTCATCAAAATAACGGTAAGGATCGTCAAACAATCCCAGGCGTTCCTTCGCGATGAGAATGCGCTGGCAAGCGAGGTCAATCTGTGCTTCGGTGATCAGACCTTCCTCCAGTGATTTTTTCAGGGTAAGCACAAATCCTTCCCCAACCATATCCATGTCAACACCAGCCTGCAGGGCCAATGCAGAGACTTTTTGCAAGTCGCCCAACCCGTGAGCAATCATTTCATTGATAGCGGTATAGTCGGTCACAACAAAACCATCAAATCCCCAATCGTCTCGTAGAATGGTTTGATAAAGGTATTTATTGGCACTAGCCGGTATGTAATCAATAACATTGAACGAGGTCATGACCGTTCCGACACCGGCATCAATGGCTGCTTTGTAAGGCGGCAAATATTCATTGTGCAAACGCACTCGACTCATGTCAACGGTGGCATAATCGCGGCCTCCTTCTGCGGCACCGTAAGCAGCATAGTGTTTCACACAAGCCAGCATAGTGGTTGGGTCCGTCAGGTCATCTTGCTGGTAACCGCGGACCATCGCCGCAGCGATTTTAGAGCCTAGAAAGGGATCTTCTCCACTGCTTTCGGCAATACGGCCCCAGCGTGGATCTCGAGATATATCGACCATCGGAGAGAAATTCCACATAATGCCATCTGCCGTAGCTTCGCGCGCTGCCGTACGGGCCGCTTCCTCGAGTAATTCAGGGTCCCAAGTGCAGGACATGCCGAGTGGAATAGGGAAAATGGTTTGATGGCCGTGAATGACATCCATGGCCGTGAGCATCGGGATGCCGAGTCGGCTTTCTTTTACGGCAATTTCCTGGATGCTGCGCATCTTGGAAGCACTACGGGAACCAAAGATGCCGCCTACCTGGCCATCTTTGATCTTCTGTTCCACATCCTGGCTGATTACAGAGCCGGTGACGGCACCACCTTGGGTGACGAGGTTGAGCTGACCAATTTTTTCGTCCAGGGTCATCAAAGACATCAGGGAGTCAACTAAAAGAGAGTAGGGCTCACCACGATATTTGGAGAACATCCAGGACAAATAATTGGGTTGAGCAAAGGTGGGGTCCCAAGAGTTGTGATTGGCATCCGGATAGAGGGTGATTTTGGCTAAACCTCCCTGGCGCTGGATGGCTTGCAGCATGCGAATGGAATGATGGGGCGGTACTACATTATCCTTCATGCCGTGGAAAATCCAGATCGGAATATCCAACATGGCAGAGGCCTTTTCCGGGGCACCTCCTCCACAAATGGGGGCTGCTGCGGCAATCTTTTCGGGCATGCGCCAGAGTAGCTCCCAAGTGCCCATGCCGCCCATAGAAAGCCCGGTGACATACAATCGGTTTTCATCGATGTAGGGTCGAGCCAATTCTTTGTCAACTAAATCCATCACTGCAGCCAGCGAAGGATTTGGTGGCCGGTCGGTCGGGAAATTGAATTGTAGAGAGCCATCCTCTTTTTTGATCCGATCAATATTGGCCCAATATTCGGTATTAGGGCATTGTGGGAAAAGGACAATGGCGGGGTATTTCTGTAAAGAATCCAGAAACAGCTTACTTCCATGCACCAATTGCTTTTCATTGTCACTTCCACTCTCTCCCCGGCCATGTAGAAATAGGACGAGTGGATACCGCTTATTTTTATCAAAATTGTGGGGATAAAGAATGCGGTAATTGAGTACGTTACCCTCGTGTGTGTGTTGCTTGTATAAGAATTTTCCGGGTTCAATTTGCCCCCAGGCCAAATTACTCAAAAAGAGCAACGTGATTAGACTAATGAAGATACGGTTCATTACGTTAGTTTTATGGTCTATGTATATCTAGTTTTTTTAAGCCTTCCCGGATTTCCGGTGCAGACATAAAGAGTTTCCAAATCAATCCAGACCGGTAATTTTCAATCATGACCGGAATGGGCAATTGGTCAATGGCCAAATAGCGAGGCAATACCCAATCTGATTCGATGCTAAAGGCATCATAAGGCCCATATTTTCCGATGTATTCCTGATGATCTTTGTACAGGTGTCGCAGAAATAATAAACTTTCTTCCGGAGTATAGGGAAACGAAGAAAGGGCAGCTGTTGGTGAAATTACGCCCAGATCATTGGATGGGGAATGGGCATTGTAGCCGGTGATGGAATAGCTGGCGGTCAACCCCCAGCATGCTTCGGAGTAACCGGCATAGTCTCGGGGATTCTCGGTACAATAGGCGTGGTGGATCAGGGCGTGGTTGCGATTCAGCTTCCAGTAATCGGCATAGGAATCGTGCAGCCCTCTTGGATCCAGTCCCAGGAAGGAATAATGCGCCCAAAACAGCGGCCCTACCGGAATAGCACCATTGACGTTGTGCTGGAGCACCACATCATAACCGTAGGCGTTTTCGGTTGATATAATCTCGCCGTTACGCATGTAACCTTCGTGAAAACAACCAGGATCAATGGCATGAGTGGGGGACGCGGCGGCTAGAATGTACATGATGGTACACTCGTTATATCCCGTTACGGGAAACTTCATTTTCCATTCGTGTACGGGTGACCAATGCCAGTATAGGACTTTTTCACCATTGGTAAACCACGACCATTCTACTTCTTTCCAAAGCTGATCCAATAGCGCTGCCAGTTGGCGATCTTTCCTATTGCCATTTTGAAAATATTGACGAGCCACGATTAACCCCTGCACCAAGAAAGCCGTTTCCACTAAGTCGCCGCCATCATCATTGGGGCTGAAAGCTTTTGTTTTTCCGGAGGGATACATCCAATGTGGCCAGGCGCCGTGGTAGCGATCCGCTTTCTGGAGCCATTTGGCCAATTGCAGGAGTCGTTTGCGGCCTTGCTTCCGGGTGATAAATCCCCGGTCAATGGCTACAACTGTCGCCATGATTCCGAATCCGGTACCGCCTGATGTAACAATATTTTCATCATTTTGAGGATAAAAATCTTCGTGAATACGTTCGGGCGCAGCACCGGAAATGGGCTCTCCTCCTTCCCAGAAATAGTTGAAAGTTTGTTGCTGGACACGATCGAGCAGGGCTTCATCGCTCAACATTTCGATTGATTGGGCCATTATGGTAGTAGTGACAAACAGGAAGGTGAAACACAGCAATAGCTTGGTGATTCTAATCATTATCATAAGTGGTTTACCTAAATAAATGCGATCGGCGGGTGAACGCCTAAAAAATTTTTCCGCTTCCGCTAATCCATTCCATTGAGTACAAAACTAGTACGTAAATCCCAGCACATCCAATCCTTGCTGTATTTCCGGGGCTGTCATGAAAATATCCCACAACAGGCCGGTCCGATAATTTTCAATCATACAGATCATCGGCCCCTGATCGATGGCCAGGAAGGAATCGGCCTCCCAGTTATTCGTCGGGTGAAAGGCATCATAAAAACCGTATTCTCCCCAGAGCCGATCGCCTAGATGGTAATAAAAATGCCGAATTGCGGCCAGGCTTTGTTCAGGAGTATAAGGGATGGAGGATACCGCCGCCGTTGGGGTGATGACACCTCGATCATTAGTAGGACTATGTGCGGTGTAGCCAATATAGCTATCGCTGGCAGTCAAGCCCCAGGACTGAGGGGAATATCCGTAGTTCATCTTCGGGTTTTGAACACAATATAGATAGTTGATCATGGAATGGTTGATATTCTGCGTCCAGTAATTGGCGTATTGGTCTTCCAAATTCCGCGGATCAAGACCCAAATAAGAATAGTGGGTAAAGAATAATGGACCGCCATAATCTGATCCCAGCGGCAAGGTAATGCCAAAATAAGATTGGCCATTGGTCATGCCGCCACCGCGTGCATAGCCGGCATGATAAAGGTCGGGGGTGATCGGATGTGTTGGCGACGATGCCGCGAGGATATAAACGATTTGTGTCTCGTTGTGTCCGGTAACTTTTAGATTGATCTGAAACTCATTACTGGGCGACCAGTGCCAGTATAAGGCTTCGTTTTGTCCTTTGGTGTACCAGTCCCATTCGACCTCTTCCCACAGCGTATTGATCCGATCGATTAGGTCAGTTTGGGTCGGAGCTTCTTGTAGGAGATATTGCCGAACGGTGAGTAGTCCTTGTACCAGGAAGGCGGTTTCTACTAAATCACCACCATTGTCTGCCGAACTAAAAGGAATAGCAGCGCCCGTTTGCCCGTTGATCCAATGTGACCAGGCGCCGTGGAATCGATCAGCTGTTTCCAGAAAACCGACCACCTGATTCCAGCGTTGCAGCGCTTCCTCAATGGTGATAAACCCACGTTCTACGGCGACCACCATAGCCATTAGGCCAAAGCCACTACCTCCACTGGTGACTGTATTGCCACTCGTATTGCGTTCGCGAGCCATGCCTGAATCGGGGTGACCAAAGTCCCAGAAATATTTAAAGGTTTGCTGCTGAATAGTGGTCAATAAATCATCATCCGACAACATTGGGAAATCAGGAGTTGCGGAAGGCCCTGTAAAAAAGGTTAGCTCTAACCGATCAAAATCGCGGTCAGTGGCGCCGCCCAAACTGGAAGCAATCACCAGTTTATGGGTGGTAAAATCTTCTAGTGCTTCGGTGAATTGGAGTTGAAAAGTGGTGTCATTAAGTGCAGCAGCGTTAAAACTTACGTTTTGGCGGCCTTCAATAGAAATATGGTTTTTAAGGTCTTCGGGGTTGATTACTAGCGGATGAGAAAAGGTGATTTCCATCGGTTTGCTGACGCTGATATCGGGGTTGAGGGCATCAGGGTCTAAAATAAGTGTATTTGTATCTGCCTGAATGTATGTAACTGTTAGAGGTTGCTTGGCGATACTAAAAGTAACCAATAGATCTTCCAAGTCGGTAGCTTCCGGACTGGTCAAGCGACCATTTGCCTTTAGGGTGTAGGTTTCTCCTTCAATCCAGGTTTGCTGGACGTTGATGGTAACCTGATTACTTTGCGCATTCCAATCTTCTGTATCATCTAATAATGTTCCGTCACTGGTGCTTACCTGAAACAGATCAGCAGCAATGTCTACCGGAGCAGAGAAACCGAGATAAATGGCACCTTCTCCTGCCACGGCATTCATGTTGAGAATTGTTTGGCTGCCCAGACGGGCGAAACTAAGCTGTAGTTCGCTTTGTGGCGTTTGACCACCGTCATCCTCTTTCTTGCAGGCGGAAACCAATACAAGGCTAAGGAGAAAAAAATAAACAATGACTTTAATTGGGTGGAAGAAATGGTTCATAAAAATGGTAAAATTACGTTTAGCTGCGGGCTGTTGCCCGATGATCTTCCGGTCGATGTCCGGTAAAATAGGAATGATGGCTATTGATTGTGCAATAACCTCAATACAGCTGTGCATGCAATGAGTAGAAAAAGAAATACCGGGAACCAGCTTTCGCGATTCCCGGTATTTTAAAGCTTTTATTACATTTCGTCAGCAATAATGGTATTCACTTCTTCTTTGGTCAAAGCTTTGTTGAACAAACGAAGTTCATCCATGTAACTGAGGTCAGACAAGTGACTCCAGCCCGTAAAGCGGGGAGCACCAGACATAATCGAAATTACGTCGCAACCGGTCCAGTCAATACCATCAAAGGCATTTTGAGAAACGGCTTCTCCGTCGATGTAAACCACGCATTCACTACCGGAAATGGTGAAGGCAAAATGGTGCCATGTTCCATCATCGGGCTGCACATCTGCAGCTTCACCACCGTCAAACCAGCTATCGGCAGTACCGTTCCCTGCATTGAGTTTGAAGCGCTGCAAACCACCTGCATTCTCGCGGAAGAAGCGAAACCCACTCGTACGAATGTTCTCTGCGCCAGGATTGTCCGGGTCTGGTGGGCCCACCACCAAGATGCCGGCACGGTCAGGTGTAGCGTTGATGTTCATCCAAAACACGGCACTAAATTCATCGCCCAGCAAACCATCTGTTGGGAAAGTCAGGTAAGAATCAGTAGCACCAGCATAAGCGTTACCTCCTACTTGACCTTCACCTGCAAAACCAGGGGTACCTTCCTCCGTCAGTGGCAGTCCGGTGATCATTTCAGTGAAACTACCATCATCAAAGCCCATATAGAAAGTTTCTCCATCATATTTAGGGGTGTAGCCTGTTCCTCCTCCTCTTTCCGTATTGATGATGCCTTGGATCTCAGATTGGGAAAGTTCGCGGTTGAAGATGCGCAACTCATCCATAAAGCTTTGGTCAGACAAGTGGCCCCAGCCCGTAAAACGAGGGGCACCAGACATAATGGAAAGCACATCACAATTGGTCCAGTCAATACCGTCAAAAGCACCATCTTTAACGATTTCACCGTCAATGTATACGGCTACATAATCATCGGAGATCGTAAAGGCAAAGTGGTGCCATTCGTCTGTATCCGGAGTGACGTCAGCAGCTTCGCCACCGTCAAACCAAGAATCGGCAGTGCCGTTGCCGGCATTGAGCTTAAAACGTTGTAATCCACCGGCATTTTCACGGAAGAAACGGAAACCACTTACCCGATTGTTAGCCGCATCGGGATTAGCCTCATCCGGTGGGCCAATGACCAATACTCCAGCGCGATCAGGAGTGGCATTGACCTTCATCCAGAATACGGCACTCAACTCATTGTTGATCAAACCGTCCGTTGGGAAGGTGAGGTAGCTATCCGCACCACCTTTATAAGCATCGAGGCCAACTACACTTTCACCCGCAAAGCCAGGACTCCCAACCACCGTTGGTTGTTTGATGCTCACCAAGTCAATGAAATCACCATCGAAAGGCATGTAAAGGACTTCACCATCGTACAGTGGGGTATAGGCAGGTTCTTTGGTGAAGGTAACACTGGCCGAACCAGACTTACTGTTTTTATCCGTGGCCGTAATGGTAATGGTGTGTGTGCCGTCCATTACTTGATCGTACAAATATTCATCAATATACCGACGGTAATCGAGGAATTCAGTGAACTTGGCGATTTGAGCGCCGTCATAATCAATGATGACTTCGGCCAGCTCAATGTCGTCAGTCGCTTCAAATTTGATGTTGACCGAAGTAACCGCTTCCAGAACCTGGATAACCGAACCGTCCAGGGGGAAGGAGATCGTCACTTCTGGGTTGCCCTGATCGGGGCCTGCATCAACGGCAGAAATGGGATCAATACCGTCGCGACAGGAGAAGACAACCCCTGTCAGCATAAGGAATAAGAAAAATTTATTAATAAGTTTCATTGTTCTAACAATTTTAGATTATTGACATGATTCAAACATAGGTCTGAATGAGTGCCGATTTATGGATTATCCAAAGCTGGCAACTGATCGACCTGTGCCTGTGGATAAGGCAGGAAGATCTTGTCTGTGGTGAACGTACGCCCGTCATAGCTGAGTTCATCATATTTTTCCCAGCGGATCAAGTCGTAATAACGGATGCCCCATTCCATGGCCAATTCGGCAAATTTTTCGTCAATGACATTCTGAAGGGTTGCACCGGAAAGGTTGGACAGGCCAGCACGAGACCGGACCAGATTCACTGCCTCATCAGCAGAAATAGAAGAACTGGAGGCTCCACGTAGCTGTGCTTCGGCATGCATGAGTAAAATCTCTGCATAGCGGATGCAGGTGTAGTTTTTATTGTTGCCATAACCAGTACGGCCCGGAGTCATCTGGTTGGATGGCAGATAGTGCTTGCCACTGGCAAACTTGGCGCGGGCGTAATCTTTGATCACATCACCATCACGAGTGGTGTTGGATACAAAGTCAGGCAAATCAGTGTAGTCGGGGTCTTGCTGAAGTTCTGCAATACCACGGTCAGTAAAGAGCACACTTGTTTCTAAACGCACGGTCTCTCCTCGATCGAGCATAAACTTGATAAACTTGAAGCTAGGCTCGAAAAAGCCCCAGCCACTACCAATACCTTCTACGGCAGGTTCCCAACCTTGAGGGCCGTAGAACGCATAAAGATGGGCATTCTGGTCACCTGATCCCTGACCGTAGTCAGAATATTGCAATTCAAGAATGTTCTCCCGATTCAGCTTGCCTTTTATTTTGAATAATTCGTAGAAATCAGGCTCCAATTGGTAAACACCGGAGTTGATGATCTCCCCCGTAGCATCGGCTACAGCCTGGTAGTTGCCAAGTTCCTGTTCTGCCATCGCCTTGATCGCAAGAGCAGTATAGCGGTTCACTCCTCCTGGTATATCGGTACGGTCGGCTGGGTGTACGGTTGTCAAACTGGGAATGGCCTTATCCAATTCCTGAGAGATGTACTGCATCACCTGTTGCTTAGTCGAAACTTCCGCCACCAGAAGGTCAGCTGGGTCACCAGTATTAGGAATGAGGATGTCTCCCCATACACGTGACAAATGGAATAGCAAGAAAGCATTGAGGGTTTTGATCTCTGCAATGTACTGGTCCGCCAAAGCATCAGGTGCCCCGGCTTCGCGGTATAGTTCAATTTGTTCGATGGCCGTTTTACCGGTGTAAATATCGCTGTAGTTCAATTGCCACAACGAATTATACATCCAGTAATCTTTGTTGTAAATAAATTCGTCGGTAGCCGCAAAGTCCTGTTGGTCACCCAATCCACCGGCATTCACATCGTCACCGCGAACGGCAATTAAGGGAATGGTTTCCCATCCACGAGAATAAAATCCGGCATAAGTACCAATCAACGGCAATACCATATTGTCAGAGATACTATAATCGATCTCTTCGTTGAAAGTCCTGTTTTGTGCCAGCTCATCCAGGTTGTCTTGGCAAGAGGACAGCACCAGTAGCAGCATTGCCAGCATACTGAAGCTCAAGCCATATCTATTTAAGATTTTCATCTGAATTATATTTTTAAGCATTGATAATTAAAACTTGACATTCAATCCCACGGTGTAAACAGCAGGAATTGGATAGGTCTGGCGATCTACGCCATCTGGAACTTCGGCGGTAAAACCGTTGTAGTTGAATACACTAAGCGGGCGATCGGCAGTGAAGGAAATTCGGATATCCGGAGCACCGGTACCAAAAACATTTTCACCTTTGAGGTTATAAGCCACCTGCACATTCTGGATACGCCAGAAAGCACCGTCTTCTACCCAATAATCGCTAAGCTTTTGATTCCAACCTTTACGGATACCCTTACTGGAAGGGTAGCTGTTGGTCGTGCCTTCACCGTGCCAGCGGTTAATCGCCAGGTCTGCGTCCATATTGGTGTCATTAGTGAAAATTACCTCACCGCGGCGACGGTTCAGGATTTTATTGCCAGATTGCCCGTAGAAGTTAGCGGATAAATCAAAGCCTTTGAAGCTGATGCCCAAGTTGGCACCAAACATTAGGCTGGGGAGGTAAGATCCCAAGACGACCCGGTCGTCATCATCTATCATACCATCGCCATTCTGGTCAATGTATTTAAAGTCACCTGGTTCTAAACCATTGGCAATGGCCACGGGATCTGCGTCAATTTCTGCCTGGTTTTGGTAAACACCAGCCACCTGACGGCCGTAGAAGGCCAGTAGTGGTTCCCCTACGATAGAGCGCTGACGGAATTCTGCCGAGCCACCATCAATGTGTGTTTGACCAAAGAGGTCGATTACTTCGTTCTTTAGCGTAGCAATATTACCACCCACGTTATAAGAAATGCCGGAAGCGGTGCTATTGCTCCAATTGAGTGCCAGTTCAATACCGGAGTTGCGAATCACCCCAACGTTTTTCAGGACTGTCCCCCCGATAGCGGGAATATTTACACTGATTGCCGCATTTTTAGTATCGCGGGTGTAGTAGTCAGCATCGAGAGACAGCCGGCCGCGGAGAAATTCTGCGGTCAAACCAACATTGGTCTCCTCAACCACCTCCCAGCGTAGCGCTGAAAAGGTATTGGAGGTTGTCGTACCGCTATATTGGGTGTCGCCCAAAGAAGTCGTGGTCACAGAAGTTGTTGTTGCCCCGTCACTAGCACGGATGCGGTCATTCCCCAGCTCACCCCAACTTGCGCGTAGCTTCAGGTAATCAACTCCTCCTACATTGAAGAAGTTTTCTTCTGAGAGTACCCAACCCACCCCAACGGTAGGGAAATACCCCCATTTTTCCTGGTACTTATTGCTGCCGTCAGCACGGTAAGTACCGTAAAGGAGGTATTTGTTTTTAAAGTTGTAAGCAATTCTACCAAAGTAAGAAATGCCGTAATAGCGGCTTCCATTGTCACCGACATTGTTACGATCGGTATCTAATGTTTCTGCTTGATCGATGTACCAGGCAGCCTCCTGATCGGTTGGGAAATTCAAAGCCCGTAATTCTAACTCCTCATAGGCTTCGTCACGATAAGAAGTACCTACCATAGCCGTCACGTTGTGTTTGCCAAAGCTTTCCTTGTAGGTCAGGATATTGTCCCAAATTTGGTTGAAATAACTCTCCGTTTGACGGTAGATGGCTGAATTTTCGCGTTGGAAGCTGTTTCCAATAAAATAGGGGAAATCTATCTCACGCTTGTTCAGGCTGGTAAATGCGCTATTGTAAGACGACTTGAAGGTCAACTTATCCTGTAGGATATTAAGCTGCACGTAGAAATTGGCTAGCAATTTGCGAATCTTTTGTTCATTCTCGTCAAATTTGGTTGAAACCAATGGGTTTTGACCACCACGGTAGCCCAAATCTTGTGCATTCGCCAGTTGTAGCGGGAAGGCATCTGTGTTTTTTTCATCATAGATGGGCATGATGGGTACTGCATAGTAGGCCCGGAACCAGGCACCGTTTTCGGGTAGGTAGCGCGTGCCATTGCTAATGATCGCATTACCACCGATGGTAAACCAATCGGTAGCTTTGAAGTCAACCTTTGACCGCAAGTTAAAGCGCTCATATTGGTTTTTCATGTCCAGAATACCTTCTTGTTTGAAGTAACTGGTACCAACGGCATAAGCGGCCTTACTGCCACCACCTGAAACGTTGATGCTGTGGTTCATGATTGGGGCGTCGCGGAGAATCGCGTCATACCAATCGGTGTTTACATCGGGCACATTCGGATTGATTCGGCTACGGCCGTAACGCTGCATCGCGTTGTCGATAAACGAAATATCGGCCTCTGAGCCAGATTCCAAAGCCATAGTGGTAAATTGTTCGGCATTAGCCATTTTTACCACATTCTGAGCCACCTGCATACCATAATAACCGTCGTAGGTAATCTCTGCCGGGGAGTCGTACCTGCCGGATTTCGTTTCGATCAAAACGACCCCGTTAGCGGCACGTACCCCGTAAATTGCGGCAGCAGAAGCATCCTTCAAAACCGAGATCGACTTGATGTCGTTGTTGTTCAGGAAGTCGATGTTGTCGAAAAACATCCCATCGACTACGTAAAGCGGCGCTTCGTTATCGCTGCCGGGATAGGAGCCCACACCGCGAATACGTACTTTTGGCGCGTCGCCCGGAGAACCAGCACTGACCACCTGCACCCCCGCCACCTTACCTTGCATAGCTTGCATGGCCTGACCGGAAGGGGTTTTGGCAATTTCATCTGCATCGACCGTGGCAATGGAAGATGTTAGGTCCTTAGATCTCTGAGAACCGTATCCCACCACCACGACCTCGTCGAGAATGGAAGCGCTGGTGCGGAGGTCAATGTCCAGTGTCGTGGACACTCCTAAGGCCAGTGTCATTGGCTCATAACCGGTGTAGGATACGGTGATCGTATC
>CAXHCA010000059.1:0-38638 GCA_964015035.1 uncultured Saprospiraceae bacterium | reverse complement strand
GAACCCAAAATCTGCAATTTTCGCTGCTAAAGCACCACCTCCAAACAAGCACTAAGTTTTAATTATAGAATTAAACTCAAAATAAAGGGAGGACAACCCAATGGTCTTCCCTTTGTTTTTATTTCTAATGGAAACAAAAGTCTCAAAGCCGTTCCATTTCAAACAATTCATCATCGAGCAGGATCGCTGCCCTATGCAGATCGGTACTGATGGCGTCCTTTTGGGGGCCTGGACCGAAATCAGCGGGTCGAATCGCATACTCGATATTGGTACCGGAACGGGCATAATAGCCATTATTTTGGCGCAACGTACGGAACAGTCCAATATTCACGCCGTAGAAATTCATCCGGAATCTAGTCAGCAGGCTGCAGAAAACATGGAAGCGAGTCCCTGGGGGGATCGACTACAAGTCTTTAATGAATCCATTCAGGACTTTGCGAAAGGCCGACGGCAGGAATACGATTTGATTGTTAGTAATCCACCCTTCTTTTCAGGGGGGACTTTCTCCAATAGACAAGACAGGACTAATGTGCGCCATACTACAAAGCTTCCACACGGCGACCTTTTGAGCTGTGCACGTAATTTACTGGCTCCTGGCGGACGATTTTGTGTCATCCTACCTTTTATTGAAGGATTGCGATTTCAGGAATTGGCGGCCACTTACCACTTGTATTGCACCAAGATCACAGAGGTGAGTCCACGTCCAGGAAAGGAAGTCAATCGCTTACTGCTACAGTTTGAAATGAGTTCAGGAACACTTGTCAAGGACACCTTAGCTATCCGGCAGCGTGATTCGGATGAGTGGACGGAGGAGTACGTCAAGCTTACCGGAGACTTTTATTTGAAGATGTAACTTTGCTAGAGTATGTTTGGATCGGAGGCTATGGGAAAATCATTAGATTAGGAGGGGAGATTATATTGCTTCTCAGAAGGAGTAAGCTTCAAGCATATGCTTGGTTGTAGACGCTCAAAAACATGAGTCATCCCGAATCTTGGCCTTAGCCAAGATTCGGGATTTTTTTTGGGTAAAAAAAGAACCTCCTATAAATTTGGGTATCTGACCACACCAAAAAAATAGGAGGCCTTATGTTTAAAACATTACTGCAAAAAGATGCCGCCGGAGGCATATTCTATTAAAAATAACTTAAGACATTGGTGCCATAGAACAGGAAAGCGGTATCAAGAAGCCTCGATACCGCTTTACAGATTTAGAATGGCCATCTTAAACTGCCTCTTCTGTATGTGGGCTCAAAATTCATGATGGCTCTTTTTTTAAGACCATTCCAGGTACTAAGGGGCAGAGAAGAATAACTCGCCTGAAACAGACAACTTATTCTTCTCTGGCCCCTAAGGCATGGATTGTAATACAATTCGTTCCAGTTTTTCGGTTCCCTTTTCAGAATAGACCCTTAGGTAGTAAACACCGGCAGGAAGATGGCTGAGGTCAAACGCTTCACTGCTTTGGCTGTTCAAACCTTTATGAGTTGGAATAACCGGTTGTCCGAGTGTGTTTAGGATGTCCAGTAGCAGATTTTCCCTTGGCGTTTCACCCACCTGGAGTTTTATTTTGCCCGTTGTAGGATTGGGGAAAACACTTATGGGAAAATCTTGGCTTTCGTCCAGGGTATTGGCATGGTCAGGCAGTGACAAATTGTTGTTGCCGTATTCCACGACGGTCACATTTTCAAAGGTGGCCGTTACATTACCTTGCGACTGAAATCCATTCACAATCATTCCCATCAAAATACAATCATTCATGGTTACATTGACTACCAGGGCCGTTTGCCACAATACCCCATCAAAAGAGAGGTAACCCACAAATTGATTACCATTACGCACCAAACGGATCCAGTGTTTATTGTAGGAACTAAACTGTGAAGGAAAAGCCATGCCATTGGTCGTATACCGGATGGAGCGATGAGCCAAATTTGTCAAATTGGTGGTCAATTCCACTTTTTTAGAACCGGGATCAATGCTCTCCCGCATCACCAATCCTGCCCAACCATTTCCGGTAATATCTGTGACTTCGACCGTGATTTCTCCATTGCCACAAAGTTCATATTGGATGAAAGCCTGCTCATCTTGGTTGAAATTACTACTGCTACAATCGGTACTGCTGAGGGTCCAAGTTTCCTGCCCGCCATCGTAGTCGATCGTACTTCCATCATCACAACCAATGCCATCAGGGGTCTGACTAAAGCCACAAGGCAAGCCGCCCACTGTTACGGCACTTTGACAACTGGTCGCTGGCCCTTCATCATCAGAAACAGTAGCGGTAACCAGGATCACTTTTCCAGCATCTTCGCAGGCAATGGAAGTGACATTCAGTTCAACACTTACATCGTTACAATTATCATAGGCTTCCACCAAATCTTCTGGATCTAGCTCAATCAGTTCCTCTCCATTAAAGTTAATGGTGTAGTCAAAACATTCCGCCGTTGGTTGTTCATTATCGACTACGGTAATCGTTTGTGTACAAACTGCATCATTTCCGGATTCGTCCGTTGCTCTCCATTCGAATTCATATTCGCCGGGCATCAGGGTGACAGTGTTGACACTGTTGCTTGCCCATTCGGTACAGGAAGTAGGGGAGCCATCTATCTGCAAACAGTACCGGTAATCAATAACTATAGCAGCAACTTCGGAACAGTTGTCATCAACAGTAGGTGGATTAAGGGTGAAAGTAGCTTCGCAGAGCCCTATGTCCGTTGGAATCTCCTGTTCTGTCGGGCACGAAATTTCGGGGTCGGTATCGTCTACCAGGGTATCATCTTCTGCATCGATCAGTTGATTACAGTTGTTGTCGATTCCGTCGCAGACTTCAGTAGCCCCCGGGTTGATATCTGAATTGCCATCATCGCAATCGCCACTGGTGGCGGTCAATTCAGAATCGAGGTAATAGCCGGTTGGTCGCTCACAATCAGTGGTGGAGGTTCCATCGGAGTAACCGTCTCCATCGCCGTCGCGGTACCATGTTTGGCCGGGATATTCATCGGAGTCATTGTCGTCACAATCGGTATTGTCCAGGACAAAGCCCTGTGGTTGGCTACAAGCCTCGGTCGAGCTATTGGGGTCACCATATCCGTCCATATCAGTATCGGCATAATAAGTGGTGAGCACCCCTTCGTCTGTTTGGTTGTTACAGTTGTTGTCGATTCCGTCGCAGACTTCAGTAGCTCCCGGGTTGATATCTGAATTGCCATCATCGCAATCGCCACTGGTGGCGGTCAATTCAGAATCGAGGTAATAGCCGGTTGGTCGCTCACAATCAGTGGTGGAGGTTCCATCGGAGTAACCGTCTCCATCGCCGTCGCGGTACCATGTTTGGCCGGGATATTCATCGGAGTCATTGTCGTCACAATCGGTATTGTCAGTGACGTAGCCTGCCCCGGGATCAGTACAAAGCATTTCCCCGGGATCGTTTTCATCACCAAAGCCATCACCATCAGCATCAACGTACCAGGTATCGAGGATTGTGCCGGTTTCAATGGTAACGCTTAAGCTGGCCGTACATTCATTGGCATCGGTAACCGTAATATTATAGATACCAGAAGTTAAACCGGTCAAATCTTCGGAGTCATCATTATCTCCGGTACCGTCGTTATCCCAATCAATCAAAAGAGGAGGTGTGGCATTACTAATTGTCAAATCGATTGATCCGTTATTTTCGCCCGGACAACCCTCATCAATATGTGACTCACTCAATTCAAGCAGGCATTCCTCACTTGGAATTTCATAACAGCCCAGGTCAATAATGTCTTCTCCGATACGTGTATTGCCATCCAGGTCGGTATCCACATAAATTTCATAAAAGACGAGGTCCTGAAATTCGCCATTATCACCCACATTGATGGCCGGTGAAGTTTCCTGCAAGTGGAAGTCACCGATTCCGGCATTCACGAATTGAGGATTTACGCCAAAGATGTTGGCCTCTTCACAATGCACCCCGGTAGGGCAGCTGGCTTCTTCCTGCACCAAACTGTAGTACAGATACAGACCGCCATAGGTTGGGGTATTGGTATAGATGCTGGCTCCATCTGCGTCATTGTTATAAAAGATACAATTGGTCACCCGCATACCCCCGTAAGTGCCGCCAGAATTATCAATGGCGCCACCCGTTTCTGAGGTGTTGTTAGCGAAGGTACAGTTGAGCACATTGGGATAGCCGTAAGTGCCGCGATTGGCGAGTGCACCGCCCCGTCCTCCAGCTCCGGTTGTATTGTTGGTGAACAAACAATTGACCAGACGCGGGTGTGCCGAAGCATAGGTGCCTACCATCGTATTGTAGAAAGCTCCACCGCGTTCAATGGCGTAATTGTTATGCAATTGACAGTTAATGAGCGTTATCTGGCCACTTCCGTCAACGATACGATTACCGATAGCTCCCCCAAGTCGTGCCTGGTTATTGGTAAAAATACAGTTTCTAATGACTGGTTCGCTGTCCAGATAATCACCAGCAGAAGATATTTTTCCGTTAAACCATGCCCCCCCATGACTACGCCACGGGTCGGAAGAAGACTCTGTGTCATCGGCATTACCGTCAGAGATGGTAAAACCATCCATCAGGAAGGTCTTGTCCATGCCCTGAGTCATCACTACGGAATAGGCATTATCACTGATATCTCCGGGTGTGCCCAGGTCTCCACTGAGGATGGTCACATTGGCTTCCGGATCGCGCTGAGATTCTTCGGTTTCTGTACCATTAAAGCCGCCATAAAGGATCAGGTTTTTATCTATGAAAAAGGTCTTATCACGGTCCTCCCCGTCATTATATGGCCGGGTAGGTTTATAAGTGCCTGCGGCCACCCAGATCTGATTGACCACACATTCCGCCTCATCAATAGCATCTTGCAAATCGGTATAAGCATTTTGCCAGGAAGTACCATTATTGGCCCCAGTAGCGTTTGCTTTTACATAAATAATCGTGCTGGCTTCAACGATATCATCACAATTGTTGTCAATACCATCGCAGATATCTGGTTGAGAAGGATTGATGAAATAATCATTGTCGTTACAATCACCGGTTGTGCTTTCCATCTCTTCAGCTGTAAAATGGTAGTAGGAAGGACGTTCGCAGGCAATTACAGAGATCCCGGTTCCATACCCGTCAAAATCACCATCGTAGTACCAGGTTTGACCAGGAAACTCGAATTCATCCGTGTCATCACAATCCGTATTATCAGCTACGTAATTGGGCGGAAGCCCGCAATTCATTACCATGTCATTAGGGTCACCATAACCATCACCATCTTCATCTGCATAGTAGGGGCCGGGACTCACCTCAATGCTCTGTATTTCAAAGGCACCCAGGTCAATGGCTCCATTATAGGGCCGGGCATTGCCGTCAAAATCGGTGACTGGAGCACCGGTCAACGTACCGGCATCCAGGCCTGGAGAGCAGGAATGAATGTGTAGATCACCGATCACGTTGGGTGCCTCTTGATGATTGGGGCGTTGTATGAAGATCGGCTTTTGATCCAGGTTGCCGGTGCCGGTGTAGCCACCTTGTACAATACTGTAAGAAACATTGACCGTACCGTCAGCACCAATTTCCGAACTGTTGCCCCAAAGAATACAATTGACCAGGTTGGCCGTTACTTCGTCATCAATAAAAATAGCGCCTCCATTGTTGGCTGAATTCCCTGAAAAAGAACAGTTAGTGAAATTGAGTGTGCTAATACTTTGGTCGTAAATATCGTTACGGGCATAAATGGCGCCACCATAAGTGGTTCCCTTATTCCCCATAAAGATACAGTTGGCAAATTGGGTTTCCATCATGGCTCCATTGTCTGAATAGATATACAAGGCGCCTGCGTAACTGTTGTTTTCATTATTGATGAAGGAACAGCTGTTAAATTCAGGATACAATTCACCATAATACCCATGTAGATAGCTATCAGCGGTATTTCCGCTAAAGGTACATTGATTAAACACCGGGTGTGCAATCCCTCGTACTTCAAACTCAATTGGACCACCAATGCCATCGACGAAGGAACATTGATTAAATATCGGATTACTGGTACCTTCATTGAGAACTTCGAATGTAACAGCATAACCCCTGTTTCCCAAAAGGGTAACGTTGTTAAATACCGGATGAGACTGAGCACCTTCTTCGCAAGAGACAACGACACCGGTTCCTTCATAGTTGCTTGCATAGTTGTGGGAAATAATGCAATTCTGAATGGTAGGACTGGTCTCGTTGGCTAGCCCTTTTGCTTCGATGAAAATGGCTTTTCCGTTGATGACATCCGTTGTGCCGTTGGTCAAGGTGAAGCCATCAACTGTTGCGAAGTTACTTACATTACGGAAGTATAAAATCGTTTCTGAATATAAATCATCACCTAAATCGCCGGTCAAAATGGTCTGGTTAGCCTGAATGTTTCTTTGTGCCAAGCTGGTTTCCGTGCCATTAAACCCGCCATAGAGCTTAAGTTCTTTTTCAATTATAAAGACTTTCAGTGTTGGATCATTAGGCGTGGCATCACCGGTGCTATCCACCGTAGGAGAGTAAGTGCCCTGAGCTACCCATATCTCATTGTCGCAATCAGCAACTAACAGGGCCGTTTGCAGGTCGGTAAAGGCATTGGCCCACGAACTTCCATCGTTGTTGCCATTGGCACTGTGATCAACATAAATAGTACCGGTGCGTTCCACCAGCCCGTCACAGTTGTTGTCCAGACCATTGCAGATGGGAGGAGCATAGGGATAAATGGTGTTTTCACTGTCATTGCAGTCACCCATAAAGGTGGCCCAACCGTCGTTGTCAAAATCACAATCGACACCGACCACCTCAATGGTGATGTAGCCATTGCCTTCGTTTTCACCTGCTATACTTTCGAGCAATGTGCCGTTTATTTCATCGCAATAAGAGGTGCCACCAGTCCCCCCTTTTCCCCAGTAATAACCTAAATTATTCCCCCCATTTCCACCGGTATATCCGCCACCGCCACCACCGTCGATACCACCACCGCCACCACCGCCAAAGTGCCCATAAGTCGCACCCTCAGCCCCATCAATAATGGCCTGCCCTCCTGCGACAGAACTATTGTTGTTGCCATTGGTGAAGATGCCGGCCCCGCCTGCACCTGCTCCGTTGACACCACCATTATTACCTCCGTTGCCGGAACCACTGGGAAAAGTTTTGCCTGGCCCTCCATCAGTGCCGTTACCGCCAAATTGCGAATGATCAGAACCGGCCCCACCGCCGCCACCGCCGCCGGCAGCTATCAGCAAGCCGGTACTAAATGCTTCAAACCCCTGTCCTTTAGCTATAAAACTACCGCCACCCCCGGATCCGGAAGAACCGGCATACCTGCCACCCACGATGACGCTGATATAATCACCAACCTGGAGCTCATTGCCTCCGCCAATGTTAAATTCCGCTTTGATTTTAGCTCCTTTACCTCCCTGTCCGGCCGTGTTGATTTCGGGATCATGGCGTTTCCCGCCCTGTGCACCAGCCATTGTGATAATGAGTTTGGTGGCGCCGTCGGGGATGTAGAACTCTTCAATGTCGCCCCGGTAGTGGTAAGTGACATTGCATTGGGCCTGGGCCATTATATGGACCATCCCTGTCAGGAAAAGAATGAAAATGGGTGTAAATAGTGTTGTGATTTTTTGTTGTTTCATGATCATTTTAGTTGAGTAGATTTCTTGTTGCATGAGATTAGGTTAAGGTTAAATCGAGAAAATGGACCTACTAGGGCAATCAACAATATTGATTCGAATAGATCGATAATGAGATACATTCTTACCATCTGTGCTGATTTCAAAATTGCCGCAAATCTGGATTTGTTTTGTTCTGTAATGTTGCAAATGTGTATTGCTATGTTGCAAATGGCTATTTCGCTGCGAAGAGATGGTCATGGAAAATCCCTCATGGGATTGAATGTCATTGTTTAAAAAAAAACACGCTCCTGTTGGTTGTCAGTTGATTGGGTGTGTATTAACCTACGGTAAGTCCCCCGTTGCTTATAAAACTGGTCCATTGCGTATTACCCGATTGCGGAAGGAGGTGGAAGAGGTGGGTTTGAGAGCATGTTTGGAAGTCGGATTTGTTGGCAAAAAGCTTGTTTGGAGGTGGTGCTTTAGAACCCAAAATCCTGGTTTTACCGGGACTGAATGACTACCTCCAAACATGCACTTAAAAGCACAAATCTAAAATAATGACGAAGCAAATTGATAGAATTCCAGCTGCTCAATCTTTTTTTGGGGACAAACCTGACACCCTCCAAAAATGCACTGAATCCCTACGTATGATTAGAGGTATAATAATCTCCCGAATTGTAGTGCATCACTTGTATGAAAATTCGGGAGATTAACTGCTTGTTTGGAGCGGATTCGTTACGAAAATCAAGAGGTTAAGGTTCTGGCTAAGGCTTTTTATATGATCTTAGCGGGTTAAGTGAATATAAAAAGACAACGCAAGGTTCTTAAACCCTTGATTTACCCGGGACGGGCCCGACCATACGGTCCCGCCTGGGTATGGGCAGTAGGAGCAAGCTCCAAACAAGCACTAAGTGGTTTATTTTGTGTAAGCAATTCTTCTTGACGCTTTCCGCATCAACACATTGACTAAGTCATCAGTGGAACTGCCTACTGAGCCCGATACGGACTTATTGTAGTTTACCAGCAATTCACCATCTGCTGCATTGTGAATGAATAAGTTAATTACCGCTTTGTTCGTTCGCCCCCAAAACCCAACAAGGATTCCCAAGGCGACTGATGCGCCTTCTGACATGGGCTTGGTGGTCTCGAAAGATCCCATAACAATGGCATCTACCTCCAGTAATTTGGCCAATTCAGCAGGAGTGTACTCTTCATAATTTGCAGAAGTGATCCCCGCTTTTTTTAACTTGGCATTAGTGGTGGATATGTCCTGTACTTTCACAGTAAGCGTGCCTCGTTTTTCTCGCTTGAGAAACCAAGAGTACATCGATGATTGGATACCCTCACCCTCTGCAATTTCCATACGTTCCAATTGTTCGGGCGTAATGTCTTTCATTTGTTTAGGTCGAAGAGTCACGGTTGCCTTAAACGGAATAATGCCTATAATCTTGTGGTTTTTGGCAATGGCATCAAAATTAGGGTTTTCATAAAGGTGGGTTTGAGAGAAAGCCGTAATTCCTAATAGCATGGTTAGAGTAGTAAAAAAGATCACTTTTTTCATTTGTTGGAATTTATATGGTTAAATAAGGTTTTAAGAGCGCAAGCAGTTTTTAATACTAAAATACATGGAGTGCCCCGTAAAGGTTAGCAATTTTTAAATATTATTCAAATAAAATACCACTAATTTAAGTTTATTATTGCAATTGAAAAGTGAAATTCATTTTGTCCTATTTCTATTCATCACTCCATGGGGAAGGGGTCATCCCAAGCTGCCAAAGCCTGGTACACCAAGTCCACCGGCAAGCCCATAATATTGGCATAGGTGCCCTCAATTTTGGCAATTTTGCATAGCCCGATCCACTCTTGGATGGCGTATGCTCCGGCTTTGTCAAAGGGTTGGTAAGCATCGACATAGTATTCAATTTCTTCCTGAGACAGCGTGTTAAAATGGACTTTGGATATGCCTGATAAAACTTGTTTCTTTTTTTGCGAAAGCAGGCAAACCCCGGTAATGACCTGGTGTACCCTTCCGGAAAGCTGGCTAATAATGTGAATGGCATCGGCGCGATCTACGGGTTTCTCATAAATAACCCCGTCGAGGATCACCACGCTGTCGGCAGTTAGGATGATTTCATCGTCCGTGATAAAAGAACGAGCGGCTTCCGCCTTTTTCTCAGCCAGAAACGGAGCGACTTCTTCGACCGGCAGGTCATCAGGATAAGTTTCTTCTACTTGCGGTACTTTTATTTCATAAGCAATACCGGCTTGGCTCAGCAACTGACTACGGCGAGGGGAAGCAGAGGCGAGAATAATTTTTTTATTGGCAAAGATCATCGTGTGTTTTTCGGTAATTTATAAGAATAACAAGAGCAATAGACCGCTTAACATGATCCACTTGATCAATTGGCTGACCTGATGATAGGCGGTCTTGTTTTGGGCGCGATACAACTGGTACATGGCAAAGGTTAGTGGAAGTAGCACTAAAAGTAATATCACGACCGACCAAACTTGCGTAAGCTGCTGGTAAAAAAGGTAGGCAAAAAATAACAAGAAAAAAAACAGTGACAAGGCACTGCTTAATGCCAGCTTTCGCGTGATTTCAAGCCCCCATGCAATTGGTGCAGTTTGATAGCCCATCGCGCGATCGCCTTCAATATCTTCCATATCCTTGGCCAGTTCGCGAAACAGGGTAGAGAGAAAGGCAAAAAACAAATAGATGGTAAAAATCAATTGTAGCCTTTCGCCACTTTCCGGATGGAGGCGGAACAGTTCTGCAATGGCCTCTCTTTCTGCAAACCAGATAATGCCCGCTACGCCTGCACAATATAGGCCAATAAGAATGTTGCCAATCAGGGGGCGACGCTTAAACTGATAAGAGTATAAAAATAATCCCGCTCCAGCGAGGGGAAAGAGGTTGACTAAAGCTACGGGTTGTACGCGAAAAGCCAGGTAAAGTGCCAAGAAAAAGCCGATTAGATTACTACAGAAATATAACCATACCGCACTTTGGCGCGAGATGGTTTTATTGACCACAACCTTTTCAGGCTTGTTGATTAGATCGGCATTCATATCCATCAGGTCATTAATCACATAGCCACCTGCCGTTAGTAAGACCGTCACTAAAATGAAAATGACCATTAAATCAGGCGACAAACTAGGCCGAATATCGAATTCACGAAATCTTGGAAGCAACAAATGGAAATATAGAAGTGCTTGCGTTACCGCTACAATCAGCAAGTTGGGAAATCTGATGAGCCGGAGTACTGCCATAGTTTTCGATTGGATTTGCCGTATGGGCAATCACAAAATTAATTAATTGTGCGACAAACCTACTCTTCCGACCACTTTTCGTTTAAACGGAGCACCTTTTCAATAACATCGCGGGCGCAGCCGTTGCCTCCTGACTTGGGGGATACGTACTGGGCAATCGAGAACAAATCAGGGCAGGCATCTTGAGGGACACAGGCCAACCCAACCCGACGTAGAACCCCATAATCTGGTAAATCATCTCCCATATAAAGAATGGTGCCTTCATCGAGATCATAAGTGTAGACGAGTTCCTCGTATGCCTCTAATTTATCCTCTACCCCGGAGTAAATATCCGTTACGCCAAGATCCTTGAGCCTTTGCTTTACCCCCTCAGATTTGCCTCCGGTAATGATCGCAACCCGATACCCTTCCTTGATGGCTTTTTTGATGGCATATCCATCGCGGATATTCATTTTACGGAGCAATTGGCCATTTTCCATCACCAATACCTCGCTGTTGGTCAGTACACCATCTACATCAAAAATAAAGGTTTCAATTTCTTTGAACTTCTCGAGTTGATTCATGGCTTGTATGCATCAAAGTTTAAAAATTTGAGTATGCTGTGAATGAGCTAGCCCTCCATAGACCAATAATTTAAGTTCTTTAGCAGTCATATTGGCGGCATTACTATAAGCTGTACGCAGATCCATCAGGGTTTGTTTGCTATCATAAATGCGGATTACGCGGTAGCTGTCGGCTCGGTGTTGATCCTTTTTGTTGTCTACCCAAATGCGAATGGGCAGTGGATTGCGGTGTGCCATATAAAAGAGTTGAATGCCACTTTCTTCGGCTAACAGCTGTCGTACTGAATACCCCTCAACGATGATCAAGTTTTCATCCTCTTTTACTTCGTGTTGCAAATCGAGGTCTTGCATCAGATCGGTATATTTGCTCATTAAAAAGGCGATTTCTTCTTCTCCCAGCCCGGTGATACAGGATTCAAACCTGAGGCTGACCCGATCGAGTTTGCGATGGAAAAATCCTTTGCTTTGTAAGTCCAGGAAGGCCACATCCAAATAGTTGTTAATGAATTCTGTAGCCAAACTATCAAAAGGAGCGGGAGCGTACTGGTAGGCATCGCTGATTTCCCTCAAACCTTCTTCCTGAAAGAAACGATCGCGAAAACTTTCTTTCAATCCTCGCGACCAATCTTTGCGGCTATTAAAATCATTGGGCTTGAGCCGCAAGGGTAGGGCAGGGCCTTCAATATGGTAGCGGTCACTGAATCCAAGAATTGTATTTTGAATATGTTCCTTGAGTTCTGAAAGGCGATTCTTAAAATGAAAATATTGCCAATTGGCGGTAGCTTCATCGGTGGCTAACATTTGTCCCGAATAGTCTACCTCGAATGCCTTGATCTGTTTTTCAATATGTTCAACTCTGCGCAGCAGTTGACCATAAAAACGCTTGCCGCTTTTTAAATCGGGTAGTTTTGGCAAGAAGTCTTCGTCACTGGCCGCTGCGAATTCCAAATCAGTAATGCGGGGAACGAGTTGGTTATCCTGCAATAAGATATCAAAAATAATAGGGTGGTTGCCCTTTGTAGTGATCAATTGCTCTGCCGATAAAGTAGTTAGGTCTCGCTCAATTTGCCGCTTCAAGGCTCGGCCGCCCATTTGTGGATCATAGCCTCTTCGCGCCACCCATTCCAGCGCCTCCTGCGTGATGTTGAGGATGGTGGTACGGCGTACAAAGCCATCGCGGCCAAGTAATTCCTTGATCTGGAGGCGTGCTATACCCAGAATATTTTCCAGATTGAGAGGCCGGAATACAATGATCTGATCAATGCGATTGATGAATTCAGGTCGGAAGGTCTGTTCTACAGCTTTGCGATAAACAGCGTTGCGGTTTTCCGGGGCGTTGCCGATCTGTAACGAGGCACTGACCTTGTCTGCGCCCAGGTTGGAGGTCATGATAATCACCAGGTTGGTAAAGTCAACCGTGCGTCCCAGACTATCCGTAAGTCGACCATCATCAAGTACTTGGAGCAGCAAATCGTGCACTTTTGGATGAGCTTTTTCAATTTCATCCAGCAGTAGTACTCCAAAGGGTTGGTAACGCACCTTGCCGGTGAGCTGACCTTCAGGATTGTAATAATCGCCGATCAAGCGTTGTGGGGCGAGGTCGTCGATGTATTCGTTCATGTCAAACCGGATCAGGGCGTCTTCCTGCCCCATCAAAAAACGGGACAAAATTTTAGCGGCCTGGGTTTTTCCTACTCCGGTGGGCCCGATAAAGAGAAAGGAACTTACCGGGCGATTTTTATCATTGAGTTTGGCTTTGATCAGGTGGATGGCATTGGTTAAAGCGGCCACCGCCTGGGGTTGTCCCACCAATCGCCGACCGATCAGGTCTTTGACTTCATCCTGCTCAAAAATCCGCCGTTCATCAAAAATCGATTCACTGAGGCCGCTGGTATGTTTAAATTCCTCCCGGACTTCCGGGGCATCAATAGTGCGGAAGCGGTACTTGGCCGAGAGGTGTTTGAGCATGCTCAGTACACTCCCGGGTAAAGCCTGGTGCGTCAGGTAATTGCGTTGGATGGTGAACAGTTGGCTAATGGCATTTACAGTGATCTCACAGCCATTATCCAATTCCAATATCTTCCGTTGGTTGAGCACAATTTTGGTGGCCGTTTCCAGATTGGGTTCTTGCAGGCGGAACACCTGAAAAAGGTCGCTAAAACTGCGACTTTTTTCTTGCAAAATCTTCCATTCTTCGGGCGTAGCAATTAGGATAAAAGGCAGCTGCCGCTTTTCCAGGTAGGGGCGCAATACATCGCTTAGTGTCATGTTGTTGTTGGCTGATTTGCCAATGCGCAACAAAGCTACCGGGTTGTCGATCAATAATAAATCTGATGCAGCTTCCTTGGTTTCCGGGAACCGCAGGAATTCCAAAATGGTTTCAAAGCGCTTTTGCCACATGCCCACAATGCTCATACCGGAAATAATCCGGGTCGGATCAATGTGCCAGATGCGACGGGTGCGCCCCTGAATTTTGGCGTATTTTTCGTTGATGTAACGGCGGAGTGTTTCGTGAACAACACTGTGCTTGCCCACTCCCTTCGGCCCGACCAGTACAACCGGTACATTGCCTTGCATGAAAAAGATGGGAAAGAGTTTTTCAACCAACGCTTCCTGGTAGTATGCCCTGCCCAATTCCACGGGAAAGAGACTATTGATGTCATACCCCACCTTTTCCACTTCAATGGCACCGTTAAACTCCATTTCGCCCTCAGATCGATTAAACAGCCAATTGGGCGTTTCCTGATCAAAACGTGTGGGGCCGTGGGAAATGTGGACGCCGAGCTTTAGGGAAGTGATGAACTCTTTGCTACTGGCATAATAGGACTCGGGCACAAATTCTGAATCAGGGTCGTCATTCAATTTTTTCAGATGATGACGAATAGCTCGTGCTGCCTGCCGTTCAATATCGACAATACCATTATTGTCTGCCGACGCAATAAATAGGTAATTGTTAAAAGCAGGTAGAAAGATAAAGGTGAGTCCCTGCATCTCAAAGCTGGCCACAGAGAATGCCCCGTCTATGTTTTCATTTTTGATACGAAAACTGAGAACGATTTGTTGATATTTAAGATTAGGGTTGAACTTGAACCACAACAGGTTATCCAGATTTTTCCGCGTGAGCGCAAAACCTTTAAAAACATGTTTGATTTCCTTTTTTAGTTGAGCCAATGCCAGGTCATAACGCCGGTGAGTGGCTACTGGGTAGGAGACAAAAAGGGGCCTTATATAGTAATGAGGTTTGTTCTCTACTACGATGTTTTGTACCAGTAATGGGATATCAAGCTGAACAAAAGCCATCCGAAATGCTCTAAGTCACTTAAAACGCGGAAGATAATGACATTCCTTGATAGGACAAAATTGTTTTGGCTTTGGCCATTTCGGCAATGCTGATATGTTAATAAAATGTTAAAATGACCATTGTCTGGCTAAATGGAGTTTTTGCTAGGCACTTCTGTGATTTTACTCCATAATGCTTGAACACTAGCTATCGGCTCTTGTTTCTCAAATAGTTCAATCATAGTCTGAATATGACCCAACGATCAACGGGCGTCGATTTTCATTGTGAATGATTGGTCGTCAACGAGTTACCACGATCAAATTACATTTGAGTCAGGAGTAGCTGGTTTTTGAATCGATTTGAAATACAAAAAAAAATCAAGTTTAGATAGGTGGTTTACAGGTACGTCGCGTCAATGCGTGGCGTACCTTTTTTATTTGTTGTGCTTTATAATGGGGATGTATTGGGGTAAAAAATGTAGGGAACTTGTTTCATTCACCATAAAAAAAGTTTAATTTACAGAAGAAAAGAAAATGACCTTTTAGAATGGCAGAAGAATTTTTGAGTCCAGAAGTGAAGAAGTACAAATTCAGAGAACTCAAAGTATACGCGTCTACAGAATGGCTGGCGGACAATAAAAAGAAGTATCGGCAGGTATTTGACCGCTATGAAACCACTTACATCTATGCAGAGCTTTCTTTTTTTAATAAAAAATTTGATGTTGAAGATTGGGAGATAGATGTGGTGTTACGTTGCTATTCTCTCAAGAAGAACCGCAAGGAAATTTGTGAACTCTCCTTGCGTCGCAAGGTGAGTAAATACGATCAGGTGGTCTACATCCGGGAAGGGTGGGGCAATAAGACAGAAGGGGCCTTTTGGAAAAAGGGGACCTACTTCTGGGAAGCCTGGATCGGTGGAGAAAAAGTAGCAACTAAATATTTTTACATTGAAGATGCGGGCAAGGAAATTTCTCCTTTCGAAAATCCCTATCTGGAGGTCCAATCGCTAAAGCTTTACGAGGGGCCTTACGACGATGTCAATGAGGATGATCGCGTCTATTATCGAAAGTTTTCGAGTGAGGAATCCCGCTATATCTATGTGGAAATTACTTTGCGTAATCTACATTTCTCGAAATCTTGGCAATGTGAATTGTATACTAAGTTTTACAATGATGCCCGGGAGTTAAAAGGGCAGGTAGTCCGATTGCAACGCATTGAAAAACGAGATGAATTTATTCGCATTACTGCCGGTTGGGGATCCAATGTAAAGGGATCGTGGCGTAAGGACCGTTATACGGCGGAGATTATCTTTATGGATAAGCTTCTGGCAGTGATCCCCTTTACTGTTGATGAAGATTTCGAGGAGGGTATTGCTGGTGTGCTTTTGCCCAATCGGCAAGCACCTGTGGTGTTGAGTCCGGAAGAAGATACGCCGCAAAGCTTTGAGGAAGTCATGATTAGGCTAGATGCCTTGATCGGACTTAATGAGATTAAGGAAAAAGTTCGCGATCACGCAAAATATATCCAGTTTTTGCAATTGCGCAAGGACAAGGGATTTGAAGAAAAGGAGGAGATCAATGTACACTCCGTTTTCATCGGCAATCCGGGTACGGGAAAAACCACTGTAGCCGGGATGATGGGCCAGCTCTACAAAAAGATGGGATTACTTTCGAAAGGCCACGTGCATGAGGTAGACCGGGTAGATTTAGTAGGGGAATACATTGGGCAAACCGCACCTAAAGTGAAAGAAGCGATCGAAAAGGCTCGTGGAGGGGTGCTTTTTATTGATGAAGCTTACGCCCTGGCCCGGTCAAATGACGACACCAAAGATTTTGGTCGGGAGGTCATCGAAATTTTGGTCAAAGAAATGTCGAATGGCTCTGGTGATCTGGCCGTTATTGTGGCCGGTTATCCCAAAGAGATGAAACACTTTTTGGATTCTAATCCAGGGCTGAAATCCCGCTTTAAGCTCTATTTTGAATTTTCTGATTATTTGCCGCAGGAGCTTTCCCGGATTGCTGATTATGCCTGTTTAGAAAAAGGCGTGAAGCTAACGGAGGAAGGACGACTGAAAATCGACGATATCATTACCAATGCTTTTCGGAATCGAGATCGGACGTTTGGGAACGCCCGCTTTGTCTTTGACTTGATTGAAAAAGCCAAGATCAATTTGGGCCTTCGCATTATGTCGCAGGAAAACCCTCGGGCCTTAGACAAGGAAGAGTTGGCGGTTATTGAATTGCCGGATGTGCTACGCATCGAATTGCGCGAGCGCCCCGAATTGCCGTTTATTCCAGTCGATGAGGAACTGCTCAGGCAGTCGCTCAATGAGCTGAATCGCTTGATCGGCATGGACAAAATCAAGATGCAGATCAATGAGATGGTCCGGTTGGTGAAGTACTATCGGGAGATGAACAAAGACGTGCTGAATAGTTTCTATTTACACACCGTTTTGGTGGGGAACCCCGGCACGGGAAAAACAACGGTAGCCCGTATTTTAACTCAAATTTATAAGGCATTAGGGGTCCTGGAACGTGGGCATATGGTGGAAACGGATCGTCAGGGATTAGTGGCGGGTTATGTAGGCCAAACGGCTACCAAAACTGCTGAAAAAATTGACGAGGCGATGGGAGGCGTCCTCTTTATTGATGAAGCTTATGCCTTGACTCAAGCAGCAGGCAGCCACCGTGGAGACTTTGGTGATGAAGCCATACAAACACTGCTCAAAAGAATGGAAGACAATCGGGGCCGGTTCTTCGTATTTGTGGCCGGGTATCCCGACAATATGGAGGCATTTCTCAAGGCAAATCCGGGATTAAATTCGAGGTTTGACAAAGTGTTGCGCTTTGATGATTACAATCCGGAAGAGCTGAGCCGTATCGCCTTGCTGATGCTATCAGAAGAAGGGCTGACACCGAGTCCGGAAGCGGAAGAACACCTTAAGAAATACCTAGCTTATATCTATGATTTTCGGGATAAATACTTTGGCAATGCCCGTTCCGTACGAAATGCCATCCAGGAAGCGATTAAGTCACACAACCTTCGGTTGGCGGCAACACCAATTGACCAGCGCATTGCGGGAGTACATGAAAATTTATTAACGTTGGATGATGTAGCTGTGCTGAAATTAGACAAGAGTGAATTTGTCTTTAATCGTAAATCAATTGGATTCCGAAGTTCTTCTTCCGGGAATAGATAGCGTTAGCTCCAAAAGCCCATCCTCCAGGGTTTGAACAGGTAAGGAATCAAGGTGAGATGTTCCTTTTGGAACGCATTGGTTCTAAAAAACAACAATCCGAAGGAAAACAGGTCGATACTTAGGGTCACCTCGGGTCGTTCTTTTAAGGTGTTCCAGGCGGTTTCCATTTCTGCTGACCAGTGAATATCAGCAATTACAAACACGGTGTTTTCGTGCACATTTGGCAAACATTGGTAAATGTATTCCAAGGTTGGTGCTTCACGGTGATCTCCATCCAGGTAAAGGAAGTCGAGGGTTTGCAGATTTTGTAGTGCGGTAGGGAGCATTTCCCGAAAGGGGCCAACCAGTAAAGACAGCTTAGCGGTACCCAATTGCCGGAAATTGGCATCGGCAACCTTGGCGGTGGCGGGGCATCCTTCTACCGTGACCATTTTAGCACGTGGTGCTGCTCCGATTTGATAGAGAGTGGAAATGCCCAGAGAGGTGCCCAGTTCCAATATGGTTTTTGGTTTAAAAAAATTGACGATGCGAAACAGCAGACGGCCTTCGGCCGGACTTAGGGCAGAGGATTTGGCTATACTCCTAATTGTTCTTTTAGTGCCGGGATTAGCAATAGACCCGGCCCCCAAGTCCCTTCGTTCGATTAGGTTGCGATTGTGCAAAAGTTGTTGCCGCAAGGGTTCTACGATCGAAAAGGTGTAAAACCAACGGCGGTCTTGGATAACTTCTTCCACAAACCGGCTGAGGAAGGGAGAATGTACATCATAGCGGGTTTGCGCCCGCCAGAAATATTTAATCCAACGGATACCGTAGTGAAAGTAGAAGCGCAATAATTGCAAAGACATCATGATTGTCATTGGTTCGTGCAAAAGCCAATTTGGCACCTGATCATTGTAAAAGCGCGATAAATAGACAAAAATTGAGACAATTTCAAAAATATATCCTAATTTTCCGCACAGCCAAAGCTAGAAACCAATCTTATGTCATTGTTTACACTCCGAGGAGAACTAACCAAAACCCAGTCCATCGTGCTTGGTTTAGCAGGGTTCGTCCTCTTTATCCTCGCTTGGTGGATATTAGCCGAATTGCTTTCCGTCCAGCGTCCTATTGTTGAATTTGATGATCATCCCCCTTCTTCACTGGATTCAACCGACGTTTTTATCAATCAAGACAGTCTGGCCAGGCTCGACTCGATTGCCTTTGCCAATGCTACCGAATTTGAGAAGGTTTACCCCATTCTACCTACCCCGATGGGGGTGGTGAAATCCTACCCCTCTCTCATTCAAGACGATAACCTGGCGGGAAATACGTTTCATTCCATTTGGTTAAACCTCCAAGGGTATTTCTGGGCCATTGTTCTCTGTATACCCATTGGATTCCTTATTGGATTGATCCCGCTTTTTCAAGGCCTTTTTAGCAAACAAGTTGATGCGTTACGTTACTTGCCACTAACGGCTTTGACTGGGTTGTTCATCATCTGGTTTGGCATTGATGATAAAATGAAGGTGGCCTTTTTGGCTTTTGGTATATTGGTGTACCTGCTGCCGGTAGTGGTACAACGGATCAATGAAGTAGATGATGTTTATCTGAAAACCGTTTTTACTTTGGGCGCCAGTCCTTGGGAAACCATCCGATCGGTTTATATGCCTTCTGTTTTTTCGAAGCTGATTGATGATATCCGAGTATTGACCGCTATTTCCTGGACTTATATCATCATTGCGGAATTGGTGAACCGGCAGGGGGGTATCGGTGCATTGATCTACCTCAAGAGCCGACAGGGATATATGGAAAAGGTATTTGCTATCTTAATTGTCATTGTAATAATTGGCTTCATTCAGGACCGATTGTTTATTTATCTGGACCGGCGTTTATTCCCACATAAATTTTACAAAACGACCCTAACTGGCCTCAAGGAAGTGGAGTATGGAATTTTTGCCATGTTTGGAGTAATTGCGGTTGCGGTCTTATTGCCCATTATTTGGGGCGGTTATCCCCTGGCGCTCAACAACCTGGCCTTTATCGTTTTAATTGCAGCCTTGGTCATCGTGATTTACGGAGAGTTTCGACTGCGTCAATCCTTGGTAAAATAAGCATTATGTCACTATTTACAGATACGGAACACGCAAATATCATTGAGCTAAAGAAGGTCAGCCAGAGCTATGATGGAGGCCAATCTTATGTTATCAAAGATCTGGATTTTCTGGTGGAGGACAAGCCGGCGCAAGGACAGTTTGTAGTCATTTTGGGAATGTCGGGTAGTGGAAAATCGACGATTTTGCGCTATATCGCCAATTTGCAGCAACCCACGTCCGGAGAAATTTTGATCCACGATAAACCCTTGACCAAGGATCGCCGGGTGGGCATGGTTTTTCAGCAATACTCTTCTTTGCCATGGATGACGGTGTTGGATAATGTAGCGTTAGCTTTGCAATACCAAGGAATCAGTGAACAGGAACGCCATGAAAAAGCCATGGAGATGATAGCGCTGATTGGTCTGAAAGGCCATGAATACAAATTTGCTCAATATCCTACATTATCAGGTGGACAGTTGCAACGGGTAGCGATAGCCAGGAGCCTTTTGGCTGATCCTGAGATCCTTTTGATGGATGAACCATTTGGTGCGCTGGATATTAATACACGTTTGCAAATGCAGGACTTATTGGCGGATCTTTGGTTAAAATTTCATCCAACAGTAATTTTTGTGACCCACGATATTTCGGAAGCTGTTTATTTGGGAGATGACATTTACATCCTTAAATCAGCACCTTCTCATTTTGTAGAGCACATCAAGGTAGACTTACCTTTTCATCGAACTCGTGAGTTGAAAAGAGATCCCAAATTTGTTGAATTGGTTCGTACTGTAGAAGACAAAATGATTGATGTGGCCAAGATGGGATAGTTTCACTACTTCCCACATTGAGGCTAATCGGTTTTACATCCTTGTTTGCTTCGACGAATCTTCCTGCGGCCACCCACTAATCCGTTGTCGATAAAATTGTAAGAAACGGTGAGTCCCAGCATAAAATACCAGTCGCGTTTGTTGTTATCTCCACGTTGGGTCCCAGTAGGTACGATCACCGGTTCGGTTCCTAAGAATTCCCCTGTGCGATTTCCCAATGCAGCGGCGACCTCACCGTTGGCCTCGAGAAGATCTGGATAGGTGTAATAGGTGCCACTTACATCGTCGAGGTAATCGGTTAGCGCCAATCGGGCCCCCAATTCCAAGCCGATGGTCCATTGGTCAGTTAGCGCATATTTCACGCCGAGCCCCATGGGAATGGATAGCTGCCATAGATTGTATGCGGCTTCCCGGCCTTCCGCGCCTTGCCCCTCGGTACCTAAAGGCTGCAGGGCGACGGTGTTTCCTTGATATGTTGTTTTAGGATTGTAATGAAAAAAGGCAATACCACCAAAGAGATAGGGGGAAATTGGTTGCTGGTAGTTATAGGGTTCAAAGCCTGGAATATTGATTTCCGCAAGGAGTCCAAGCTCAATGATATTTGTTTTGAAACTCAGGTTTCTGGAGCGAGTGATTTCTTCACTGGCATACTCGTCCGAACCGGTCAGTTGACCAAAATTACCCCCCAGACGAAGTGCTAAAAGGTTGTTAAAGTTGTATCTGGCAAACAACCCTCCATAGGCTCGGGTAGTTTTTAGAACAATGCCTTGAGAGTTTTTGCTGAGGTCTCCCAAATAATTAGTTGCTCCGGCCGTTAATCCCACTTCAAAGTGTTGAGCGGATACCCCAAGAGAACAAACGAAAAGCGATAGAAATAAACAATACCTTTTCATCAAAGTTCGTTTTTGCATAAGCCAAATAAAGAATCTCCCAAAAATCCGATTTTTATCGGTGAATGAAAAGGTTTTTTTTAAAAAGCTGGAAAAACGCGCTGTTTTGTTAATTTTGACCGCCGAAATTAGCTCTTAAGTGCTTGTTTGGAGGTAATCCCTGAAGTATATTCGGGCAAGCTATTCAGGCTGCAAATCACAGGTTTTGGAACCTCACTTTGGCTGTTCTTTAGGCCTTAGCGCTGCTAAGTACTCAAAAATGAGCCTTGCGAGAACCCAAAATTTGCAATTTTCGCTGCTAAAGTACCACCTCCAAACAAGCACTAAGGAGAAGATATCGCAACTTTTTCCCCCACACCTCTACCCAAAAAGAATGATTTTTAACGCAGATTTTAAATTATAAAATAGGAATAATGAAATTAAAATGGATTTTATCCCTGCTGGTGTTTTTTGCGATGGGACAATTGATTGCCCAGGAAGCTGCACCAGCTAATTGGTTCAACCTCGACTTGAAAAAAGATGGCGTGCCGGGAATGAGTACGGAAAAGGCCTATCAGGAATTACTGAAAGGAAAAACGGGCGAAACGGTTGTGGTGGCTGTTTTGGATTCTGGCGTAGACTATGACCACGAGGACCTCAAAGATATCATGTGGGTGAATGAAGGTGAAATTCCCGGCAATGGTATAGATGATGATAAAAACGGGTACATCGATGATATACACGGTTGGAATTTTCTCGGTGGTAAAGATGGTGAAAACGTATCGCACGAAAATCTGGAAGTGACCCGTCTTTATGTAAAATATAAGGAAAAGTACGAAGGAAAGGATGTCTCTAAATTGAACCGAAAAGAGAAGGCAGAGTACGAAACCTATAAAGAATACGAAAAGGTGATTGCGGAAAAGCAAGAAGAAGTTGCGTCCAATGTGATGATCTATGGTAGGACTTATGAAGCTTTTAAAGCATTGGGAGATGCCATTGGTAAGAATTATGATGAAATTACAGAGGAAGACGTTGCCAATTTTAAGTCGGATGATGCCATGCTGACGCAAGTGGCAACGGCGGTAAAGGGTATCCTGGCTCAAGGAGAATCCTACGGCACGATCATGAAGGAATTAAAAGAAATTAGCGAATACTTTTCCAACCAGGTAGAATACCACTACAATCCTGAATTTGATGCTCGCCACATCGTGGGCGATGATCCATCTAATATCAATCAGCGCAATTATGGTAATAATGACGTGGAAGGTCCCGACGCAGGTCACGGTACACACGTAGCTGGAATCATCGCGGCTATTCGGGACAATAACCTGGGAATGTCCGGTGTAGCGGATAATGTACGCATCATGTCGGTCCGTACGGTTCCCGATGGAGATGAAAGAGATAAGGATGTAGCCAATGCGATTCGCTATGCAGTAGATAATGGCGCATCAGTGATTAATATGAGCTTTGGTAAAGGGGCTTCTCCGTATAAGGAAGCGGTAGATGATGCTGTTCGCTACGCTGCCAAGCACGACGTATTGCTTGTACACGGTTCGGGTAATGACAACAAGGAGGTCTTCCCTGACAGCAATTTTCCTAATGACAAATACAAGAAAAAAGGTCTGTTTCGCCCTAAATATGCCGAAAATTGGATTGAGGTAGGCGCCACTAGCTGGAAAAATGACGAAACCATTACGGCTGAATTTTCCAACTACAGCTCAACCTATGTAGACGTTTTTGCTCCTGGTGTAGAAATCTATTCCACCAAACCTGGCGATAACTATGAAAATGAGCAGGGTACCAGTATGGCTTCCCCAATGGTAGCTGGAGTGGCAGCCTTGCTCCGGTCTTACTTCCCTGACCTGACTGCTGAGCAAACCAAAGACATCATCATGCAGTCAGTAACCCCTTTTAGTGGCAAGGTCAATAAGCCTGGCACTGAGGAAACGGTGAGCTTCAAGGAATTGAGTGTTACAGGAGGTGTGGTGAACGTCTATAAAGCGGTAGAAATAGCTAAAAATACTAAAGGAAAGAAGAAAGGAAAGAAGAGAGCTAGCTCTGGAATTGGTGTAGAGGGAGGAAAATCTACTGTTGATAAGAAAAACAAGGTGTAAAATACGCACATAAAAGGAAAAAGGGGTAGCACCATCATCGTTGCTACCCCTTTTTTTTACCTGATGATGACATCTTCAATACAATGCTCTCCCAATTCCTCATTCAGGATTTTTTTGATTTTGTCTTTTCCGTAAGACAGCTCCTGCCTCAATGGAGCAGAAGAAATGGTGATGTACAATTTGTTTTTCCGCAATTTGAGATCAGTGGTGTACTTGGCAATGTTGGTGCCCATACATTGAGCCCATGCATTTTGGATTTTAGTTTGGTTGAGTCTGGCATTTAAGCGGTAGTATTCTACCATGCTTTTCAGAGCATCCTTAAGGCTTAATTCATTAGAGTTCATACCTGTTGATTTTTATAGCTGCTTAGTTAAATCTTCAGATTACTGTAGTATCTTATTTTGGCTACATGCCAACTATGACTTAAAAGGGCCAATTTGGCCGGGGCTGGAAATATGTTTAGGGATGTGCATGGGGCGGAAACAATCGTTATCCGAAAAATTAGTGTGTTGACTTAGCTGTACCGGATTCAATTGCAAATTGCTGGTGCGAGGCTCCGGATTTAGTGACGATTTCGCTCACTCGGTCTTTGTGGGTATCGGTGATGAATATTTGACCATATTCATCTTTAACTAGTAGTTGAATAAGGTGTTTTATCCTTTCAGTATCTAATTTATCAAAAATATCATCAAGGAGTAGAATTGGAGCCAGTTTTTTTTTCATTTTTAAAATTTTGTACTGCGCCAGTTTGAGTGAAAGGATGACGGATTTTAACTGCCCTTGGGAGGCAAAACGTTTGACTGGCCTGCCTTCAATGCGAAAATCGAGGTCGTCGCGATGAGGGCCGGCAGTAGTTCTTTGCAGGATCAAATCTTTTTCTCTGGCATCGAGTAAAATTTGCTGAAAATCACGATCACTTAAGGCCGATTGATACCGACAACTCACTTGTTCTTGCTCTCCGGAAATGAGCTGGTAAGTTTGCGCCAATTCCGGTCCAAAATCTTCGAGGAAGGCCGTTCGTTTTTGGTGAAGATGCACGCCGGGTTCGATCAACTGATCATCATATATTTTTAGTAGGGTAGGGTCCGTTTTCCGATGCTCTCCAAACTGTTTAAGAGCAGCATTACGTTGTTTGAGAATGTGGTTGTACCGAATCAACATGCGCAGGTACTGTTGATCAATTTGCGAAAGCGTATTGTCTAAAAAACGCCTTCTGCCCTCACTGCCTTCGGTGGCGATACGAGTGTCATCAGGGGCAATGATCACCACCGGTAATAGGCCTACGTGCTCTGATATTTTGGCATAAGCCACATCATTGCGTTCCAGGATTTTTTTCTTGCGAGGCATGACCTTGACCACGATTTTTTCTCCTTTTTTTTCTCTTTCAAAATGAGCTTCCAGTCGGAAAAAATCACTATCCTGACGTACAATATCCCGGTCATTGACGCCGAAGTAGCTCTTGCCCATACAGGCATAATAGATGGCGTCCAGCAAATTGGTCTTCCCCATACCGTTCATACCCACGATACAATTTAAGCCCGCATGGAAATCGAGTTGCTCGAAGGCATAGTTTTTAAAATTGGTCAGTATGAGTCGGTTTAAATGCAAACTGGAATCTATTTTGCTGCAAATGTATGATTTTGCCACTTAATTTTTTTTGATCAGCGCAAAAAGCATTTTCTTTGCCCTCTTTCAAACCAGTGTAAGACTTGTTTGTTTAAAGGGTAGAAAAGGAAGAGGTATAAATCAGCCGTTCTTTTTACACTGCCAAAAATTTGCCCTATCTTTAAGGGCAAGAAACTCAAATCATCGCGAATATTCGCTAAAATCTAAGATTAGCATGGATACAGCCGTAGAAAAAAAGAAAAAGACAGCTACCAGAAAAACCAGCAAACCTAAGTATAGCAAAGAAACGTACCTCTCTTGGTACGAACTCATGTTGAGAATCCGTCGTTTTGAAGAACGTGCGCTGATGGCTTATGGCCAACAAAAAGTGCGGGGGTTTTGTCACGTGTATATCGGCCAGGAAGCAGTTGCTGCAGGCATTGAGTCTGCCCTGATTCCCGGAGATGCCATAGTTACGGCATACCGCCAGCACGGTACGGCGTTAGGGCGTGGTGTTTCAGCCAAAGCGGCCATGGCAGAACTATACGGTAAGGAAACAGGGATTGTGAAAGGAAAAGGTGGTTCAATGCACTTTTTCTTTGCAGAAAACAAATATTTTGGCGGTAACGGTATTGTGGGGGCTCAAATTCCCATCGGTACAGGGATTGGATTTGCCGAAAAATATAAAGGAACCAATAACTTCTGTGTGACCATGTTTGGAGATGGTGCTGCTCGTCAAGGGGCATTGCACGAATCCTTCAATATGGCGATGAGCTGGAAGTTGCCGGTATTGTACATTTGTGAAAACAATGGTTATGCGATGGGTACGTCGGTGGGCCGTACCACTAATGTGCCCGATATCTATAAGTTGGGTTTGGGCTACGATATGCCCAGCGAACAAGTAGATGGCATGTCGCCTGAATCAGTGCATGAAGCAGTGAGTAGAGCTGCAGAACACATTCGCGCAGGCAAAGGACCTTATTTTTTAGAAATTCAGACTTATCGTTACAAAGGCCACTCTGTTTCTGATCCTGCCAAATACCGCACCAAGGAGGAGGTAGAATCCTATAAGGAGAAAGATCCGGTGAAAGTGACAGAAAAGACGATCCTTGATAATAAAATTGCCACAAGTGCAGAGATCAATGAGATCAAGGAAAAGATCAAGGCTGAAATAGATGAAGCCGTAGAATTTGCTGAAAACTCTGAATTTCCTGATGGTTCGGGACTTTACGAAGATAATTACACGCAAGAAGACTATCCATTTATTACGGATTAGGGCTTGCAAGCAATAGCATAAAAGAGTGGTAAGTGAGGGCTGGTAACCTTACTTGCCGCTTTTTTTTGGCGAAAAAGGCAATAGAAACAAAACTTTCTTTATTTTTGCGGGGCCAAAAAGGGGACCTGTTTGAAAACCAGGGGATTACCTTTGCCGGTAAAATTAAATTTGGAAAAAATAACTGCTAAAAACAATGGCAAGAAGATTAAGAAAACAGAAGAAAGCAGATGAGACGCTGGTTGATATTGTAGAAGTACGGGACCAGGCGCAGGACTTTTTTGAGGACAATCAGAAATTGATCATGGGGGTGCTTACTGCCCTCGTGTTGCTGGTTGGTGGATGGTTCTTATACAAGAATATGTTCCAGGCTCCTCGGGAAAAAGAAGCCATCGAGCAAATGTTTCAAGCACAGGTCCAGTTTGAGCGAGATTCTTTTGCGCTTGCGCTGACTAACCCAGGTGGTGCTTATGGCGGATTTCTTGATATTGCCGATACTTACAGCGGCACCAATGCCGGAAATTTAGCAAATTATTACGCTGGTATTTGTTACCTTAACCTTGGCAAGTTTGATGCAGCCATAGAATACCTGGAAGATTACAGTGCAGATGGCCAGATCACTCCGGTGATGAAATACGGTGCACTGGGAGATGCCTATTCTGAAAAAGGTGACTTTTCCGGAGCGTTGAGCTATTATGACAAGGCGGTAAATAACAGCGATAATGACCTGCTCTCGGCTTATTACCTCAAGAAATTGGGAATGTTGCACGAAAAGCAAGGTGATTTTGCGAAAGCGAAAGCGGCTTATGAAAAAGTGAAGAATGAGTATCCTTTGTCTCCATACGCAACGGATATCGACAAATACTTAATTCGCGTAGCACAAAAAGGCTAGGTCATTTTTCTTTGACTTTCGTCAAAAAAAGGTAAGATCGGAACAACCGTCTTACCTTTTTTTTTGTACTGATAGTATCCCAAAATATGGGGTGATCTAATTTAAAAACCCAAAATTGCGCATCATGGCTAGTGCACTTAAAAACCTCTCAACCTATAACGAGAAGGATCTTCCCTCGGCGGAAGAATTACATTTTGGAATCGTCGTTTCGGATTGGAATGCCAAAATCACCCATGCTTTGTATCAGGGCTGTTTAGAGACATTGCTTAAACACGGTGCTAAGGAAGAAAACGTGTACACGGTTCAGGTACCGGGTGCCTTTGAATTGCCAACGGGTGCAAAGATTTTGGCGGCCAATAAAAATGTAGATGCTGTGGTTTGTTTGGGGTGTGTGATCAAGGGCGAAACCAGCCACAATGAATACATTAACCATGCGGTGGCCACCGGATTGACCAATTTGGGCATTGCTACAGGAAAACCGTTTGTCTATGGAGTCCTGACCCCAAATGATGAAAAACAGGCTAAGGAGCGTGCGGGAGGCAAACATGGCAATAAAGGCGTAGAAGCCGCGGTAACAGCCATTCGGATGGCTCAGTTACGCAAAGGCTTTAATCAGAGCAAATCAAAAATAGGATTCAATTCATGAAAGTACAAATAATTGATACAGGGTTATTTAAGTTGGATGGAGGGGCAATGTTTGGCGTGGTGCCGAAACAATTATGGGCCAGATTAAATCCTCCGGATGAGCATAACATGTGTACCTGGGCCATGCGTTGTATCTTAATTGAGACCGAAGACCGTAAGATTTTGGTGGATACGGGGCTTGGCGATAAACAGGATGCTAAATTTCGTTCCCATTTTGAACCTCATGGCGATGCAGATCTCCTGAAGTCGCTGGCGGGAAAAGGCTATTTGCCCGAGGATATCACTGATGTTTTCTTGACACATCTGCACTTTGATCACGTTGGTGGTGCCGTGTGCTTTGATGAAAATGAACAATTGGTGCCCACTTTTCCGAAGGCCACATACTGGAGTAACGAACGGCACTACAACTGGGCCTTTGATCCCAATCCACGAGAAAAAGCCTCTTTCTTGAAGGAAAACTTTGTACCACTGAAAGATGCGGGGGTATTAAAGTTTATTCCGGTCACAGAAGAGGATTACCAATGGCTGCCCGGTATTCGTATCCGGTTTGTATACGGCCACACCGAGGCTATGATGATGCTCTTTGTAGATTTTGGCTCGGAAACAATGGTGTATTGTGCGGATTTGATTCCCTCTTCTTTCCATATCGGCCTGCCTTATGTGATGAGTTATGATGTACGCCCTCTGCTTACCATGCAGGAGAAAACTAGGCTTTTAAAGGAAGCTGTAGCCAATGACTACGTACTCTTCTTTGAGCATGATCCTAAGTTGGCTTGCGCACGGTTGAAAACAAACGATAGAGGCCGAGTCATCATTGGCGATGCAGTAGATATAACGACATTGTAAGGCAAAAAAAAATCAGGGCCCGACAGGTTGTTGTCAGGCCCTGACCAGAGAACGGCATTTTAATCCCTTTCCTTTGATTATTTTTTATGGAAAGTTATCGTGGTACTATTGTCAACCGTGTTGATATCCAGTACATAATGTCCCTCCAACAAATCTTGAACATTCAACTCCAATTGATTGTGACCAGTAGACAGCTCAAATGAGTGGCTTTTTACGATTCTACCCAATACATCTCTAATCATTACTGTTGCTGGTCCGTCCGTTTGGTTTTGCAGTTGCACATTAACCAGATCTGTCGCCGGATTTGGATACAGATTGGCCGTCACACCAGAATTATTGTCAGCACCTGCCAACCCAGAGAAGCTGTAGGGCACGCGAAAAGCCGGGAAATTGCTAAAGGTGGTCATGCGCTCTCCACACATCGCTGCTACACGGAATTGGTAGAGTCCACCGGCGGCTAATCCTTCCAACGTCACACTATTGGTTTCCACCAAAATCTCCTGCCATTGACTGGCACCCGCTTCACGATATTGGAAAACGTAGGCTTCAGAACCGGTGTAAGCCCAGGAAATGGTCAGGTCTTGGTCGTTAACGGCAATAGATCCACTGCCTTTACCCGGAGATTTACAGTTGTACAGTTCAAAAATGGAGATGGTACCACTTTCTTCATTAGCAGAAACAATCAATTCACTGCCGGTAGGGGACTTAGTGGCATCGATGTAAATGATGGATTCAGGCGCTACATCAAATTCGTAATTGTTGACATAATCTACAAAGTAGGCAGCATGAGGGACGGTGATATTGTAAATCATAAATCCACCGGCACGTTCCAGTCCGATGAAGGCGTAGGTTTGTCCGTTTTTTTCCACAATAGCTATTGCCTCCGGCTCCGGACCTTTGTCATCGCTTCTGCCATCAAAAGAGTCTTCTGCTCCCTCTGAGTTGAACAAAGCAGGCAATTTTTCTGCAATGATGGTTTCAAAATCATCTTTACTGTCAAAAACCAATTGACCGCTTTTATCCCAAATGCTGAAGGAACGGGCACCGTAGGTGTAAATCTGATCATAATCGCCATCGCCGTCAAAATCTCCTTGTGAAGAGGTGGTTTTCAAACGTCCCATGACTTCGTCTTCCTGTAATTCAGCAGCATTGGGATAAGCGATGGGGTCGAGAATCAAATCCTTCACTCTTTCCTCTTCGCTGTAACCGTCATAGTCGCGGGCATCGCCTTCATTGGCCGTCACCAGATACGTAGAACCGACTGCTTGATAAGCGGCAATGGCATCAGGCAGATACATGCCCAACACAGGATAGGATTGTAAATTGATCACATCATCGCGATCGCTGGCATCCATTTTATTGCCGGGCAAACTGTGGTCTTTATAACCGAGCCCCTTGAGGGCAATGACGGTGGCCGATTCAATATCCACAATGGCAATGGCATTATTTTCCTGGCAAACAACGTAGGCGGTTTTGCCGTCAGGGGCAATGGCAATGTATTCAGGTTCAATGTCTTGCGTAAGCGTTGCCTGGCCATTGTTGCCAAAGATACGAATGGAAGGATCAAGTGATTGACCGACAAAAGCACTAAAATCTGCGTGTACTGCTGTGGCATTTTCTACACCGTTATTCAGGTCGATAATTGATATCGTACCCTCTGGGTCTATGGTGTAGTCATCGTTAGGCTCTCCTTCATTGGCCACCAAAAGTTTGCTGCCATCTGGGGTGAAGATTACCATGTCAGGTAGGGCACCTACAGTGACCTCGCTTAGAGTATTGCCATCAGTGTCAAAGAAGCGGACGAGACCTGGAGCCTGGGTGTCTTCATTGGCAATAGCTGCAGCCACAACTCCATTATGGACGGCAACACTGGTTAGGTCGCCATCGGGAACTGCAATTTGTTGTACCAGAGTAGGGGTGGCAGGGTCTGAAATGGACACGACGTCAATCGTATTATTGCCTGCATTGGTAAAAAATAATTGTTGGCTGGCCGCATCATAGGCCACAATCTCCGCAGCAGCTGAGCCACCGGTAGCATAGGTGGAAAGATACTTGATACTCAATTCCTGAGCGCTAAGGTTGGAGGTGCTTGCCAAAATAAGGCATAGAAAAAACGGGTAAAAGATGCTTTTCATAATAGGGAATTAATCTTTAGTGAAATGATGAATAAGAAGGGGGGAAAGACGAATTCCAAAAGTATCTCACCAGTGAAAAGTACAGGTTAAGCCAGGTTTAATTTTCTGTAAAGCGAGGCTGGAGCCAGGGTAGGAGGGGGAAGTGCCAGTATACGAAGCTTTGATCGTGATACTTCGTATACTGGCGAAAAAACTATAGACTATCTAATTTCTAAATGGAAGCAGGTGGCCCCACTTCAACCCATTGCCCGGCGGTTTGGGCATTTATGGAATGGTCGTACATCGCTTCACAAGAGACGGCAGGCAGATAAAAACGACCTTGGTAGGCGGCATTTAGCTGTACATGATAGGTTTGCGTCTTCTTGGAAAAAATATCGAAAAAGGTATTGACCCGATCGTCACGATAATCACGGTATTCCGGGCGACTGGTTTCTTTAATATAATCTACCTGATCCATTCGAGTATTGACCACTTCCCAGCCGGAGGGAAATATCTGCTGTAGGGCCATTTCCCGATAAGGGATATCCCGAATGCCAGGGTGTGTGACAGATACGGCAGCAATGAAGTCGGTGCCTTGCGGCAAATTGGCAGGGTCCAGGCGTTTGCCTTCTAAGTCCTGATAAACAACTGAAATACGTAGGTTGTTCTCCTCAGGCGTTTCGGCGCCAGCTACCGGCTGACCACGTAAAATAAGCCGTGCAAATAATACAGAATTATTGGGGTTCTTTACCTTAAATTGGCGAATCCCTTCAGATTCAACCGGCACGTCAATTTGCATTAACGGATAAGGAGAGCCGGCATTAAACGTTTGTCCGGTACCGAGCTGATAGGCAAATTGCAACTTTTCGGCGGTTCCGCCTTCTCCCACAAACTTACCAACGGAAAGTAAACAGAAGGAAATGGTCTGTGTACTGTGCCAACGCTGGCTGCTGAGCTGCTCGGAAATATACTTCACTAAAGTGGCCGCATCATTCTTCCTGTCCAACAAAATGAGGGTTTCCAAAATCATGGCGCGATCTCGGAGATCAGAACCGTAGGTGTAGGCCAATTCCTGATAAGCTTCAACAGTGGTGCTTAGCTGATCGACCATTTGTGTGGCAATTTCTTTCTTACCCGCTACGGCATAAGCCGCCGCCAACCGCCATTTAGCGGCCAGATTTAGGTTTTTGCGTTCTCTTAAGCGATTCATGGCGCCCATTTCTGGTTTGCCGGCCAGTGCGAGCGTATACAAGCGATAAGCCTGATCCAGTTCATAACTACGCCAATAATAGAATCCATAATCTAGCTTTTCTCCATCCCACATGCGGGCAACCTTTTTCTGGAATTGCAACCATTTTTCCAACATGCCCGGTGGCAAGGTATAACCAAGTGCTTTTGCTTCCAGAAGGAAGTGACCGGCATAACTGGAAGACCAGTGGTTTATGCCGGAATTACCGGGCCAGTACGTGAAACCACCCAGTGAGGTCTGGAATAATTTCAAGCGATCAATGGTGGCTTCGATATTTCTGGGTACCCTCTTCTTTTGTTCCTCGCTCAGTTCCATCAAATGTCCCACATAGAGTTGTGGAAAGCCACCGGAAAGGGTTTGTTCCAGACAGCCATAAGGATATTGCAATAGATAATTTAAGCGTTCCCCCAGGTTAATTGGTGGAATATTAGACACCTCCAAAATACCTTCGTTGGTGCCTTGCATGCCGAAGGGTTCAAAATTGGCAGTCCATTCCTGATTGGCCTGTAATACTTTTTCCTGGACCTTGGTCATGACCGGATTGGGGTTCCTGACCTGGATTTCAATTTCCTGGCTGGCTTTTTCTCCATTTCCCTCGGCATTGACCACAAAACGTGCAATGCCGGCCTTTTCCCCAACGGTAAAGCGAAAGTTGGCCAGCTTGTCTCCAGGGCGAGAGAAACTTAGGGTTTGGCTTCCTCCATCATCAAAGCGGACCAAACCGCTCTTTTCCTCTACCCGAATGGTCGCTTGTTTCACTTTTTGATCCATGGCAAACACATTGACGGGAAGACTCAGCGATTCTCCGGGACCAAGTACTCTTGGCAATGTCGCTAAAACCATGAGTGGTTTCTTAACAGGTACGGTTTTGTCCCATGCGCCATAAGCGCCACTGCTGTTGTTGGCCACAACCATTGTTCTTACCGCACCAACATAGTTGGGCAGGGTGATTTTGTGTTTGGCCTTTCCTCCTTTTTTCAGATAAAAAGGCCCCAGATGGCGGACCACCGGTTTAAATCGGTTGGCCTGTTGATCTTTTTTAGGTGCAACCAGTTCAGCATCGCCACCGATGCTAAGGACGCGTTCCAACTCGGCGCCATAAGCACCTAAAACCTGGTCGTACATATCCCAGGTTTGCACACCCAGTGCTTCCCTGGCATAGAAGGTATTCCAGGGATTTGGCGTTTTAAAACGGGTCAACCCCAAAAGTCCTTCATCCACCACGGAAATCGAATACGCCATGGGTTTGCCGTCTTTCTCTTCTACTTCTACCGTAAAAGTAGCTTCGGGGGCCAATTCTTCAGGCATCTTAGCTATAGGGGCCAGTTTGGTGGCAGGGTCTTCTACTTCGATGGGAATGACCCCATACATTCTAATCGGCAGATCATTTTCTACCTGGGCATGTGGCTGTAGAAAGGCTACGTGCGCATAGATAGTGGGCGTCATATCGGCGGTAGCGGTGAAGGTCACTTTGTTTTCTCCTTTGATGGCTTGTGACCAGAACGATTGAATGACCTTGCTGCCATTTTCCAGGGTGATGAGGGCCCGTCCTTGTTCAGCGGTCGGAATCGTCAAAGAAACCGTTTCGCCGACATTGTATTTTTCCTTATCTGAAGAGAAATTAAGCATTGCGGCGGCTTCACGGCCTTCGTCACCTTCTCCATACCAAGGATAGCCGGCATAGAAGTAATCACCTGAGCAGTGACCACTTTCGGTATCGCATACACGCACCAGGTAGCGGCCCCATTGCTCAATTTTTAAATTCCAGTTGGCTTCGCCCTTGTTATTCGTGGTCACTGTGGTGGTTTCAGTAGCATCATAGTGGTTGCTGGAATTGTAGCGCGTGGCTTGATCGTAGCCATTGTCCCACCACCAGCGCCATTCTACTTTGTACAGCCCCACTTTCAGGCTGCGGTTGCTTCTGGGCTGACCATTTTCGTCAACGGCCACGAAGTTAATCTTTTCCTCTTTTTCCAAATCCAGGCGATTTTCACCGTAAGGACTTTTAGGTAAATTAAGCCCCGCATAGACGGAAAAAGGAGAATAAGGCATGGATACATTATCTGTGCTGAAATCACCTCCTTTTTCGAATACCCGGGTTTTGAAGCTGGCTTGTAGCTTTCCGGGTAATAACTTGCTGTTGGTCAAATTAGTATTGAAGTTGGCGACACCTTGTTCGTTGAGTTTACCATCAAAAATGGTTTTGGGTTCCGAATCCACCCTTCTGGCAGGGTCATCAAATTCAAAATCTTTATACTTCTCAAAAGTAGTATTTACTGCCCGGATTTCCGTTTCTACCTTGGCTTCCAGATTGGATGCCGGCGCTCCGTGTAACCAACTCGAACGCAGGGTGGTATTGATCGGCTCATCGGCAGCACTCAAGTAATCTTTTCCAAAATCTAATTCGATTTTCAAGCGATTGGGTTTCACTGTTTCTACCCGGACAACCTGCTCAAAAGTGGCTCCTCCGGCCATGACTTTAGCCATCCAAGGCCCCGTAGGTGCATCAAAGGAAGTGGTAAAATGTAAAGGGTACAAATTTTCTACGTTCTCCGTTGTGGTGCGACTCAGGTGTTTCTGCCCTCTGGGATCGGTGACCTCAAAGGTAATGGGGTAGTTGGGCGGTAATTTATTGAGTTTGTCTTCCAAAATAAAATGCAAAAAAATGGAATCGCCAGGTCGCCAGACACCCCGCTCTCCGTAGAAGTATCCTTTTAATCCTTTTTTAGCAACGACTCCCGACACATCGAAACGACTGAGGGATAAGGAGTAGCCATCTTGCAATTTGAGGTACCCTTTTTGATCTCCTTGTTTGGCCACGAGCACAAACGGCTTTCTTGGCAGTTGCACTTCCACCATGCCTTTGGCATCGGTCTTGGCTTCCTGGATCAGCTGTTGTTGGTAATCATAGAATTGTAGCGTTGCCCCGGAAACAGGATCGGTGGAGCGCAGATCAGCCACCGTTACAAAAAAGGTATTGTCCTGCCCACCTTTTGCAATCATCCCCAAATTAGAGGCGATCACATTACGGCTGATGAAACGATCAGAGTTGTAATAAGCAGAATAACAGGGGTCTTCTCGTTGTGACCAGTTATAATTTTGGTAGTATCCGTCAGGCCCATACCAGTACTCCATGATACTTTGGGGCTCGCCGTCTTCATCCATCTGAGGTTCCAGGCTGTTGACCGCTCTGGGCGTGGCTTCATCGTCCTGGTTGGCACAGAAATAAGTGGCATGGTCTGGTAAAAAGCCAATCCTGATTTGATAGATCGCATCTTTATCGGTCTTGATTAATTGGCTGAGATCCAGGGCATAACGATTCCAATCATTCGCACTGGCGCTAGGATTCAAATTTTGTAATGGAATCTCTTTTTGCATGACAATGCGCCCTACCTGACGGAGCGAATTGTTGCCGTCCAAGCGGTTGCTTTGCAAAAACTGAAGGATGTTATTATTATAAATTTTAAACACTTCTACTTGCACGGCATTCAGGGCAATGGCTTCGAATGGAAAGACCAGACCTTCCGAGTTGGGCATGACCACACCTCGACCCACCAGTCTTACTTCCGGCTTCCGGGATTCGAAAGTCAGAAACCATTTACTTGGGTTTTTCATGGCGGAAGCGTTGGTGTTTTTGACACCAATATTTACGGTCAGTTGTTGCTCCCCGGTGAGCCGTCCCGAAGGATAGGCGCGCAATTGATTGCCATCAATGATGTACTTAAAATTGCCGCTGTAACCCGTAATGGCAATCAACCCATCCAGTCTTTGGGATTCCAGTAGGGGGTCTGAAAAGCTAATGAGAATGTATTGATCTTGCCCCTGTATAATTTTGGCGTCGGTCACTTTGAAATCGGAAATAGAAGGCACTTCAATGGTGCGGCTGTCTTTAAGCTTAATATTCAGGTCATTCCCGTTCCAGCTCAGGTCCACGGAAGAAGGTTGCTCTCCACGGTTGATTCCCGTGATTACAAAGTTATGCACCATGCCATTGCCATCGTGACTCCACTCTACAGCCAACTCATTCCCTTTTTGCTTTGCTGCCAGTACATTTTCTACGGTTTCTGCTTCCGCAAAATCAGAGGTTCGCAGGGTCCCCTCTAATTCCTGTTTGCTCAAATCTTTAGGATTCGGGGCATTAAAGCCATCGACACTAACTTCCATATACTGATCGCGGGTACGGAAGTCAAACTCAAAGCTTTTTGCATCTGACGGGAGGTTATCAAACACCTTACTGAGCTGAACCGTTGCTATATAAGTAGTACCGGAAAGCAGTGGACTACTGGGGTCTAGCAGTAAGGTATGTTCATTTTCCCAGATCGGATCGCCTTCAATAGCCGGAGAGAAGGAGATGATGCCGCTAGCGGATTGGCCGATCTGTTCGGCACTGGCCACCATGCTGGCAAATTGTACTCGAATGGGAGCCGTTCGGGAAATCACACCAGAGGTGAAACCATAGACATAAGCATTGACGCTTTCCGGCATTTTTTCGGCGCGGTTTTCGCGTTTGCAAGAGGTGAATTGCAGGCCGATGACGAAAATCAGTCCAAGGGTTAGGAGGGATGAAACTCTGTTGATCATGTTTAGATGACTTTTAGGTAATATATTGACTAACAGTGACCTATGCTATTGATTGACATGGTCGTTGTGAAAAATACAGGCTAAATTCATATACTTTGCTTAGTGAATGTTTGGAGGTGGTTGCTTTAGCAGCGAAAATTGCAGGTTTTGGGTTCTCGGGAGGCTCATTTTTGAGCCCGTCTCGGCTCAGCCGAGACTGACGAAAAAATAGCCGAGAAAGAGGTTCCAAAAACTGAAATTTGCAGCCTGAATGATTACCTCCAAACATGCACTAACGAAGAAAAGGGTTGTTTACGGGTGTTGGAGAAAACCCTTGTCGATTGCTTTTATTAGCTTTGCAACTGAGTGTTAATGATTGCTTTGGAAACGAGCTTTTAGGGCTTAGTTTTACCCGGAAAACTCATTTCGTCCGGCACTTTTTCAAACGCCCCCAATATAAGTATTTATTGTTGATTGGAAAAATAAATTTATGAGTGAGTTATTACCTTTATTCCCGTTGCAGATTGTCGTTTTCCCTGGTGAGCAGTTGAATTTGCACATTTTTGAACCACGCTATCAGCAATTGATCAAAGAGTGTGAACAAGAGGGCATTACTTTTGGGATTCCGGCCTACATCAACGGCAAAATGCGGGATATTGGGACTCAAATTCGGCTGGAGATTGTGGAGAAGCGTTATCCTTCAGGAGAAATGGATATTAAGACCCGTGGAATAGGGTTGTTTGGCATCAAGGAATTTTTTAACCCCTTGCCACAAAAGCTCTATTCTGCCGCCCAGGTAGAGCTGATTGAATTTCAAACCAATGAATCCTACACGAAGAATGAACAGATTCTGAGGTATATTCGGGAGCTTTTTGGCATGTTGGAGATAGACAAAGAACTACCTGCTGATGCTTCGACTTTTAAAACTTATGATTGGGCACACCAGGTCGGCTTTTCTCTGGAGCAAGAGTACGATCTCCTTTGCCTGGTAGATGCCAGAGAACGTCAGGATTTTATGCTCAAACACCTTGCTCAGTTATTGCCTGCCGTGAAAAATATGGAGGAAATCCGGCAAAAAGCCCAGATGAACGGGCATTTCAGGAACATCTTGCCGCCGGAGTTATAAAAAACCACACAAGTATCAGGGATAGTTGTAGGACCCCCAAGAAAACATGAATAAGGCCGCTAATGTGGATCGGTAATCCCCTTGTCTCACGAGGAGAAACCAGATTTGCATCTGGTCTGAGGCCCGCCCTAGTCACATCAAGTCTAACCCTAATTTTATAAGTGTTGGATCCAAACTTTTTGATACTTGCGTGATATCTTTTTCAACACCTCGATCGGTATTGAGTTCGCAAGGTATTGACAATTTTTTTATTTGTCAAGGGGTATCGGAGTGGATAAAAAATGGCAAGGATTTTGCGGTATGCCCAAGGCGATGCTTAAAAAACGCCCAAATAAATAAAGCTAAATTGAATATAAAATTTGGGTTTTATTGAAAATAGTAGCATATTGCATTAACGAAAACGCGTTTTCAAATTCATTTTATTAACTATTAAAAAACGGTCTATTATGCAAACCATTGATCAAATCAAGTAGGGGCGCAGTTGCGCTCTGTCTCAAAGTTGGTAGTTAAAAGATCATTCTCATTAA
>CAXHCA010000058.1:0-39280 GCA_964015035.1 uncultured Saprospiraceae bacterium | reverse complement strand
CTTCAACCATTCAGGGCCTTTTTGGCGGTGCCAAAGTCGTACTGAGCCGAGACGGGCTCAAAAATGAGCCTTGCGAGAACCCCAAATCTGCAATTTTCGCTGCTAAAGCACCACCTCCAAACATGCACTGAAACAAAACACCCATGGAGGTAGTGGACTTATGCCACTACCTCCATGGGTGTTTTTATGCCTTCCCAACAACAAGATTCATAACTTAACGACAACCTAACCTACTATTCACCTCCAATTTACTTTGGCACAAGACCTTTGCGCCAATTGATTTTCACCATAGAAAAAAAATTCTTCCATTGTTTGTTACAAAAAACCATGAATTCCATTGTGATAAGGCGATGGATACAAAAATTATCGATGTCTAATGACATCATTTATAAAATTAAATCAGGTAATCCTCCTTCTCTTTTTGTAAAAAATACACTTAGCGCAAAAAACAAACAAAACCAACTGAATATCAATCTTTTACAATCATCGTTAACAATTATTTAATCTACATTTAATCAACAGTTTATTTTGCTGCTGTAATCTTGTGGCGAACTTGTTGAAACAAAAAACTTAATCACTTATGCAAAAAGTTTACACGCTCCTAATGCTTTTATTAACCTGTATGATGCAGGTTAGCGCCCAAACAATTACGATTACGGATGGGGACCTTCTGGGTGGACAGTCCTATATCTGGACCAATGACAACACCTATCTGCTGGATGGTTTTGTTTACCTGGAAGAAGGTGGCACTCTGACCATTGAGCCAGGCACCGTAATTAAAGGAAAAGAAACCCCTAGTTCTAATGATCTGGCTTCTACACTGATCATTACCCGTGGTGCAAAGATCATTGCAAATGGTACAGCATCTCAGCCAATTATCTTTACGGCTGAAACGGACAACCTGGATGAGAATGACCCATTGCTTTTGCCTGATGACCGGGGGTTGTGGGGCGGTTTGATTGTTTTGGGTAATGCAACAATAACGGATGAAACCGAAGAAGTTGTTGTAGAAGGATTACCAGAAACGGATCAACGATCACTGTTTGGTGGCAGTAATGATTCTGACGATTCTGGAATCCTGCGTTATGTTTCCATTCGTCATGGTGGTGCAGAATTGGCACCAGGCAATGAAATTAACGGACTGACTCTAGGTGGTGTCGGTAGTGGGACAATTATTGAACACGTTGAAATATTTGCCAATTCTGACGATGGTATAGAATTCTTTGGCGGTACTGTTGACGTGAAATATGCGGTTGCAGCCTTCTGTGGTGATGACGCATTTGATTTCGATACCGGTTGGCGTGGACGTGGCCAGTTTTGGCTGGCTTTGCAGGGTGCCGATGATGGAGATAATGGCGCGGAAATGGACGGTGCCAAGCCAGATGCCAATACTCCTTCTACCAATCCTCTGATCTATAATGCGACCTACATTGGTACAGGTACTGGAAGTGCAGCAGCCAATGAGCACGCATTGCTTTTCAGAGATGGCTGCCGTGGTTCTTATGTCAACTCTGTTTTCACAGACTTTGCCAATTTTGCAATCCAGGTGGAAGACCGTGCATCAGGCGTAGACAGCCGTCAATACATGGAGGCCGGAGAGTTGGTTCTCGCCAATAATATCTGGTTCGGATTTGGCAATGGCGACACCTTTGAAGCTGGAAAAATGATCCAGGCCACTTCTGATGCTGAAGATCCAACCTGCCAGTTTTTGATCGATCATCTGAATGCAAATAATAATTCCATTACCGATCCACAACTTGGTGGCATTTCTCGCCAGGGTGACGGCAATTTTGATCCAAGACCAGCCACTAATGGCCCTGCTTATAGCGGCCTGGCAAATTATCCAAATGATGCTTTCTATACCGAAGTTGGCTTTAAAGGAGCCTTTGGAGGAACCCTTTGGATCCGGGATTGGACCGCACTTGACTACTACGGATTCCTTCCTGGTCAGGAAGAAATCACGATTACAGATGACGACTTACAGGGAGGCCAGACCTACAACTGGACGAATGACAATGTGTACCTCCTGGATGGTTTTGTTTACCTGGAAGAAGGTGGAAAACTGATGATTGAAGAGGGCACTGTCATTAAAGGAAAAGAAACGCCTTCATCTAATGATTTGGCTTCTACTTTAATCATTACCCGCGGTGCGCAAATCTGTGCCATTGGTACAGCTCAAAACCCGATTATTTTCACAGCGGAAATCGACGACCCAAATGATCCTGAAGATATGTTTGTGGACGATCGTGGTCTTTGGGGTGGTTTGATCCTATTGGGAAATGCAACCATCACTGATGAAACGGCCGAAGTCGTTGTAGAAGGATTGCCGGAAACGGACCCCCGCTCTCGATATGGTGGTAACAATGATGCGGATAATTCTGGTATCCTGAAATATGTTTCTATCCGCCACGGTGGTGCTGAATTGGCTCCTGGCAATGAAATTAATGGTTTGACTTTAGGTGCGGTAGGTGCTTCGACGGACATTAGTTTTGTAGAAATTATTGGAAATTCCGACGATGGTATAGAATTCTTTGGTGGTACTGTTGACGTGAAATATGCGGTTGCAGCCTTCTGTGGTGATGACGCATTTGATTTCGATACCGGTTGGCGTGGACGTGGCCAGTTTTGGCTGGCTTTGCAGGGTGCCGATGATGGAGATAATGGCGCGGAAATGGACGGTGCCAAGCCAGATGCCAATACTCCTTCTACCAATCCTCTGATCTATAATGCGACCTACATTGGTACAGGTACTGGAAGTGCAGCAGCCAATGAGCACGCATTGCTCTTCAGAGATGGCTGCCGTGGTTCTTATGTCAACTCTGTTTTCACGGACTTTGCCAATTTTGCAATCCAGGTGGAAGACCGTGCATCAGGAACAGACAGCCGTCAATACATGGAGGCCGGTGAATTGGTTCTCGCCAATAATATCTGGTTCGGATTTGGCAATGGCGACGAATTTGTAGCCGGTGAATTGATCCAGGCTACTGCTGACGCAGAAGATCCTACTTGCCAATTTTTGATTGACCACCTGAATGCAAATGACAATACCGTTCAGGATCCACAACTCGGTGGCATTTCCCGCGAAGCAGATGGCAATTTTGACCCACGCCCTGAATTGGCCGGTCCGGCATTTACCGATTTGGCTACCAATCCAGAAGATGGTTTTTTCTCTACTGTAAACTTCAAAGGCGCTTTTGGAGAGGGCTGTACCTGGATCACAGGATGGACCGCACTATCTGAATATGGCGTACAGGACCCAACCATCTGTTATGGCGATTACGAGACCCTGGTTGATGTAGAGGATTTGGTCACAACAGACAATGGTTTCCGTTTGACACAAAACCGGCCTAATCCGGCGAATGGTACAACGACCATCGCATTTGAATTGCCAACAGCTTCAAATATAACATTGGTAATAACGGATTTCAATGGGCGTGAAGTAAGTCGTCTGATCGATAATGATCGTTTGGTCGCCGGTGCTCATACCGTGGAGGTAAATACAACAAATTTAGCTGCGGGTATGTATGTGTACACACTGATTAGTGAAGGCACAGCAATCTCGAAAAAAATGGTAGTAAATAATTAATTACCACACCTTTTATATAGGATAAAACACCGGAACTTCAGGCGACTAAATCGTCTGGAGTTTCGGACATTTAAAAATGTCGTTTTTTAGGGCTACAAACAAAATCAATTTTACAAATCATGAAGAAGTTTCTTCTCCTTTTATGTTTCTTGGGTGGCTTACAAGCAGCCACTTTTGCCCAAGAGGGCACCGTCAGGGGTACAATGACTGATCTGGAAACCGGTGAAGCATTGATGTTTGCCAATGTATTGGTTAAGGACACCAACCCCATGGTTGGCACGGAAACCGACCTGGACGGCGTGTACGAAATAAAGCTTGCTCCAGGAAGCTATTCACTGGAATATTCCTATGTGGGTTACAATGCAAAAACAGTAACAGATGTAGAGGTCATCGCTGGGGAAGTCACCCTTCTGGACATTGCCATGGGCGTTGAGGGAGAATTGCTTGAAGAGATTGTGGTCAAAGCACAGGCCATCAAAAACAGTGAAAATGCCATCCTCTCACTTCAGCGCAAAGCACTGACAGTACAGGACGGTATTTCAAGTCAGGAAATGAGCCGCTTCGGTACCAGTACTGCCGCGGAAACCATGAGTAAAGTCACCGGAGCCTCCGTGGTAGGAGGACAGTATATTTTTGTGCGCGGCCTTGGCGATCGTTATACCAGTGCTCAACTCAACGGCCTGGTGATGCCGAGTACTGATCCATACCGCAATGTCATTCAGCTCGATTTGATTCCTTCTAACCTGCTGGATAACATCATCGTCTCCAAATCTTTCACCCCGGATCAACCGGGAAATTTCACAGGAGGAAATGTCAATCTCGAAACCAAAAGTTTTCCGGAGCGCTTTATGTTTACCGCAAGTGTTTCTGCTACCTATAATTCACAGTCTTCTTTGCGTGATGATTTTTTGACCCACACCGGTGGCAAAACAGATTGGCTGGGTTTTGACGATGGTAGCCGGGACATTCCAGCCATCCTGCAAAGCTCCTCCTATCTGGATACGGTCACTACTTCAACACCTATCCGTGCCCGTCGCGATAAGTATCAAGCCGAATTGCTCGATCAAGGCATTAAATCATTAGATGGTGAGAGGGCTCCAATTACCAAGTCTTCTTTTCTGGATCACAATATTGATTTTTCTCTTGGCAACCAGTTTCTAATCGGTAAAAATGATAACCCACTGGGGCTCTTGGTTGGCCTAAACTATCGTCGGAGCTTCGAGCAGTACGATAATGGGAAGGATGCATTTTTTGAATTGACTGACCCCGAATCCGACCTGAATATATTCCGGGATTTAACAGATACCCGCGGACAAGAAGACGTCACCATGGGTGGTATGCTGAATCTATCCTACAAATTTGGCGGCAATAATAAACTATCTTTCATTTCAATTATTAACAATATCGGCAGCCAGGATAATCGTGTTCTGGAAGGCAGTTTTCCCGCTATTATTTCCGGCAATGGTGCTTTCCAAACGCGTGCACTTCGCTGGCAGGAAAGGACCTTGCAAAACTACCAACTTGCGGGTGAGCATGTATTGGGAGCCAATGGCTTCAAAATTGAATGGGCCGGTGGTTTGGTCAATTTTAAGCAGAATGACCCTAATTTCCGCCAGTTTAGCAATACCTACCGCATTGACCAAACCGATGGAACAAGAACCCATTCCATCTCTCCGGCAGAATTTGACCTGCCTTTTCACTTTTACAGAAGCCTGGACGATCAGCAGTATTCCGGAAAACTGGACGTAACAATTCCTTTTTTCAAAACCCGCAACTCATCAAACCATATCAAAATAGGTGGCTCCTACTCTGACAAGACCAGAACTTTCCAGGATCGGGTTTTTCAGATAAACATTCCCACCACGTTGCGTAACTATACCAGAGACAATGCAGAGTCCGTTTTTGCGGAAGAAAATCTCGGCATTACTGAGTTTAACCCGGAAACTGAGCGTTATACTATCGGTTTGTGGGCATTGCCTTTCGAAAAACCAACCAAAGAAAACAGCTATGATGGTTATGAAAAAATCGCAGCAGGTTATGCGATGGTTGTTTATAACATCAACCGACTGAAGATCATTGCAGGAGCACGGGTTGAAAATACCGACATTTACGTGCAAAGCCAGGATGAATCCCTGCCGGAAGGCACCATCCAACAAACGGACGTGTTACCAGCATTGAATCTAGTATATAAGCTAAGCGAAAATGCCAATCTGCGTTTGTCGGGCACCCAAACCCTGGCCCGCCCAAATATGCGTGAATTGGCCCCATTTATTTCATTTGACTTCGGCGGAGGTAATCGTATCCAGGGAAATCCCAATCTCGAACGCACCCTGATCCAAAACCTGGATTTGCGTTGGGAGTTGTTCCCTCGCGCAGGAGAATTGTTTGCCGCCAGTGTTTATTACAAATCATTTGACAATCCAATTGTTACCGCTTTTGTTCCCGAATCCGCGAATCCACTAATTCGTTATACCAATGTGGATCAGGCTACGGTATACGGATTTGAGTTTGAGTTTAGAAAAAAATTGGATTTCATTTCACCTACCCTGGAGAATTTCCGGTTTTCTACCAACTTCTCATTGATCAAGTCCATCGTTGATATCCCCGAAATGGAACAAGCCATTATTGATGAATTTAATCCAGAAAAAGGAGATACTCGCCAATTCCAGGGCCAATCTCCATTCTTGCTGAATGCTTCCATAAACTATAACAATGCAGATATTGGCTTGGATGCGACCTTGGCTTACAACGTATTTGGACGGCGGTTGGCCATTATCAGCGAAGCAGCAGATCCGGACGTGTTTGAAGAATCGGCGCCTGCTCTTGACCTGATCATCAGTAAAACACTGACGCAGCGCTTTAGCTTAAAATTAAGTGCCCGCAATTTGTTGAACCCTGCACGCCAGCAAACCATGGAATTCCGCGGGAAGGAATACACATTGCAAAATTATAAGCTCGGCCGTGATTTTGGAATGGGCATCAGTTACCGATTCTAATTTATGAGCATAGCCGACTTTACTTAAATACCGTTTTTAGCGCATGTTAGGAGGCCAATCTTTGGGTAGCAAAGGACCACCTTTCGCTTCGAAAGCCGACCTCCTAACATGAACGCTTGACGGTAGGTCTGCTTTCTCTCTGGTAATTCCTGTCCGGATAACCATAATAATGTCCGGATATTGAATAACTTAGCGCCGCTTTTTACTATTTAGTGAAAAAGTGGCTAAGACCAACTAAAACATGGATATTTCATTGATTATAATGTGGCTTGGGTTCATCATGGCTGGCTATTCCGTTGTCGGTAATGATAGTATTCAAACTCTTGGTACTTTTCTGACTTCAAATGAAGACCGCCCCTGGTACATTCTTTGGATTTTTGCTGGTAGTATTCTGTCTTTCACGCTCCTTTTCGGTTGGTATCATTACTCCGGTGACGTTTCCTATGAAAGGCTCATCAAATACCCAATACCCTCGCCTTTCAATTGGCCCTATTTGCTCCCCCCCATTACCCTCATGCTCTTGACACGTACAGGTATTCCTGTTAGTACCTCCTTTTTGATCCTGACCTTTTTTAATCCCAAAAACCTGGATGACATGGTCATCAAATCGGTACAGGGATATCTGCTGGCCTTTGCAGTTGCCATCATCATTTACCTGGTCATCACTAAAATTGTAGAGAAACGATTTATTGAAAACCCCATTACCAAAAAAGAAAAACAGATCTGGACTGTCCTGCAATGGGGCTCCACCGGCTTTCTTTGGTCCCAATGGCTCATTCAGGATTTTGCCAATATCTTTGTTTATCTGCCTCGTTCACTCAGTCTTACCGAAATCCTCGCCTCCTTAGCCATTCTCTTGGGACTATTGGCTTATATCTTTTACGGCCGCGGTGGCTCCATCCAGGAAATCGTTAAGGCGAAGACAAACACCGTTGACATCCGCTCGGCAACCATCATCGACTTCACCTACGGCATGGTTTTGCTATACTTCAAGGAACTCAACAATGTGCCTATGAGCACCACCTGGGTATTTATCGGTCTGCTCGCCGGCCGGGAAATTGGCCTGCGCTTTCGACTCGAGAAAAAAATCACTGCCAAAACCTTACGCATGGTCGGCATGGATCTGGCCAAAGTTTTCTTTGGTTTGGTCATCAGTATTGCGCTGGTATACATAATGAAATGGCTGACCTAACCCTCTAAACGCTAACCCACACCCGCCACCTACTTCAACTGTATCTCCACCCGCCGATTCTGCGCACGCCCTTCTTCAATGTCGTTGCTGGCCACCGGCTTGTTTTCCCCATAACCAGCAGCACTGACCTTGTCTTCTGAAACTCCTTTTTGAATGAGGTACTGCCGCACCGCTTTCGCCCGGTTTTCCGACAATTGTTGGTTGGCACCCGCCGCTCCTACATTATCTGTATGCCCCTGAATTTCAATGGCCAGATTATTCTCCTTGATCCACTTGACTAAGCGATCCAGCTGTGGGAAAGAGGTCGCTTCAATATCGAAACTAGCCGTTTCAAAAAACAGGTTATTCAGTGGAATTTTGATCTCCTTTTCTTTCATTTCAGCTACTGTCGCCAATTTCATGGCTTCCTCCAACACAAATTTGTTCTCACCATCTCCAATGGTAATATTTCCCGAAAGGGGGAAAAACCCTTCCTTGCGAATGCTGTACCCAAAGGTTCCTGCATTGGGCAAGGTGGCAAAAAAATCACCGGTTTCCGGATCATTGCGTGTGATCTGCACCACCTCACTGGTTTTCAAATCAATCCATTCAATTTCGGCGGCCACGGGTTTGCCCCCAAGCGCGACAATTTTACCCTCTATAGTGGCCACGCGCTGGGGCTGATACACCTCGGGGACTTTTACAATATAGATGTCACTTGAGGCCGTTGAACCTTCCACCGCAAAATAGGCGGAGTCCCCCTCGGTTGTCACTTTAAACCCCCAATCGTTATCCGCAGTATTGATCGCTGTTCCCATATTGATGGGTTCACTCCAATTGGTCCAACTATCATCCATGCGTTTGCTGACATACACATCTAATCCTCCTAACCCATTGCGCCCCTCTGAACTAAAATACAGGGTCTTCATATCCGGATGTAAAAATGCGGATCGATCGGTAGCATTGGTGTTGATGGTTGGGCCTAAGCTCTTGGCGGGCCCCCACTGTCCGTTCGCCTGCAACTCCGAAACATAGATGTCTTTTTGCCCCCAATTGGTACCAGAGGAAAAAAGAATAGCCTTGCCATCGGCCGTAATCCGGGCATCGGCTTGCCAATCACTCCGGTTGATTGTAGCCGGTAATGGGACCGGATCCGACCAACCGTTGGCCGTTTTTTCGGTGGTACAAAGCTTGCCGTTTTTAAAGACAATCATTTGATTACCATCCGCAGAAATACCTTCCGCCGCCTCATTGCCGGTACTATTCAACTCATCAACCGGTTTGGCTTCCAGCCATTTCCCATCCACCTTACGGGATATATAGATGTCTTCATTGGGTCTAAAAATGCCGCCCATATTGCGGCAAAAATAGAGCAATTTCCCATCAGCCGACATGGTGGAGGCATACTCGTCTTTATCGGAATTAATGCCAGCTCCAATACTTCGGGGAGTGATATTCTGATCCGGAGCTGTCAAAATACCGTATAACTCTTCAAAGCCCTTATCATTCTTAAAAAAAGGCTTAAGCCCTTCAATCTTTTCCCCGGCTTCCTTCCACTTCCGTTTGACTAAATCCGGCTGCAACATTTTGCGCAGGGCTTGCATGGCTTCTGGTGCCGGTGCCTTTTTTTCAATAAAAACTTCAAAGAGCCCTCTTTTATCCTCCGTATAATTCCCCAATTCTCCCAAAGTCAGTAGGGCTTTCTCCTTATCCCGATTGATACGCGCCTGATCGGGGTAATCAGGAAAATCCTTTTGAAAGGCAATGATCTCTTTCAAATCTTCGTCTACCGCAATCAAATCATACAATGTAGCGGCCAATTCTTCTCGCTGTGGTGATTCCGGATATTGCGACAAATAATCCCGGATTTCCGTTTTACTACCGGATGTACTAACCATTTCTCCCAATTGCCGGATCACCTTTTCCTTGTGCTTTCCATCTGGGTAATTATCGAGATACGTGTAATAATCCGTCGTTTTATTGCTGTTTTGAAGTTGTACGTACTGTTCCTCCTCCATCATTTTTTGGGCAGCGAGCTTATCGGCTTCCACCCGATCCCGAAAAGGAAAATCAGGGTTCCTCGCTACAAAACGGTCAATGGCTTCTGGCTCCGGATGTTCTGCCTTGTACAATTCATAATAACGCCCCCACAATCGGTCATTCTCTGGATAATTCCGATAATTTTCTAAAAAGCGCTTGACTTCTTGCAACGCTCCACTGCTCATCAATTGATCAAACTTAATGGCCTTATATTTTTCTTTGTCGGCAGCCACTTCCTCCCGAAAGGGATAATCTGGATACCGCTTGGTATAATATTCAACCGCCTCCAAAGTGGGGTTTTCTTTGAGGTAAGCCCTGTAATGCGCGTGTTTCAATTCATTGAGTCGCTTGTTTTTCGGATTGAATCCAATGAAAGTAATTAGTTCCTTCTCGCCTCCGTACTGGATCAGTTTACTCGTCAAGCTATCTTTGGCTAAAGCAGCGTATGGGCTCCCTTCATTTTCCGAAATAAAAGACTGATAATCAGATGGTTTATTGGACTCCGCCAATGACTTAAACTGGTGCATCAGACTATCTCTAACATAGATATTTTTGGGATACAACACCACAAAAGAATCGTAGGATTGCAACCCTTTTGCCGCATGGTAGGTCTCGAAAAGGGCCATTTCTGCCTCTTTGTTCCGTTCGGGATTTTTTTCTTTGAGACTAGGGCCGTATTGATCAATTAAAGCGGCCCAGGCTTCCCAGGTTCCCTCAGCCTTGGCCGCGTCAAAAGCCAATTTATTTCTGCTTTTAGTCATCTCGCTCGCCAATTTATAGCCTGGTTTGGGGTAAAAATCCAAAAAGTGCTGATACGCTTCTAAGGTATTTTCTTCCTTTGCTCGTTCAGAGGCTTTTTGCGCAATTTGTTTTTTGAGTTTTCTGAAAAGGCTAATATTGACGTCTTTTTGAATCTTGCTTTTTTCCTTGTAGCCCAGTGCCCGGTACGCTTCATCAGCCTGTCCGATATAACTCATGGCGGAATCTGGTTCGTAACCTGAAAATTGTGGCGTCAAGTAGAGTTGGGCTAGGCCGTAAAAGCCAACCGGCCTTTCCTTTTCGTCATTAAGACTTTCCAGAAGTTCACTTTTAGCGGCTTCAAACTGTCCCTTTGCAAGCAATTTGATTCCTTTTTTGGCTTGTGCAAAAACCGTAACGCATAAGCATAAGAAAAGACAGCTCGTTAGTAGTTTTTTGGAGGATTGTGAGTAGTGCATTATGAGATATTTGATGTGTGAAGGGTTTAAGTGCATGTTTGGAGGTAATCATTCCGTCCCGGTAAAACCGGGATTTTGAAACCTCTTTTCGGCTACTTTTTCGTCCTTAGCGCTCAAAAATGAGCCTTGCGAGAACCCAAAATCTGTTTTTGCTGCTAAAGCACCACCTCCAAACATGCACTAACGGTTAATTTCGGAATTATTCTCGGAAGAAGGAAGGATTTAACGATTTCCCCAAGGAAAAATTGCATTTTACGCGGCTTTACCGCTTACAAAACAAGGGTAATACGTACCTTGTTGTCATGTTTTCGTTCCCAGCTTAAAAATCTGTATACATGAAAAATACAAACCTCACCCAATTACTTAGCTTGTTTGTTTTCGCCTTAATGGTTGCTTGCACCAATCCCCCACCTCCTACGCCCAAAGATCTGGGGCAAGAGCATCTAATTCCACAACCGGTCTCCCTGACCGCTACGGGAAGTTCTTTTGCACTCAATGCAACAACCACCATTAATATCGCTGAAAATGATGAAGCCTTGCAACAATTGGCTCAATATTTTAGTGATTTGTTGAGCCCCGCTACCGGGTTTAGCCTACCGGTCCAGGCCCACAATGGCGCCACCAATGAGAATGGTATTGCCTTATCTTTGGTGAAAGATAATTCGCAGCTCGGTACAGAAGGCTACGAATTGATCATCACCGAAACGGGCATTAAGTTGATGGCCGCGCAGCCCGCCGGTTTATTTCGCGGCATGCAAACCATTCGCCAGTTATTACCGGCCCGTATTGAGCAACAAAGTCGACAGGAGGGTCCTTGGGAAATTGCCTCTGGTACCATTCGCGACTACCCCGCCTATGAATACCGCGGTGCCATGCTCGACGTGTCCCGCCATTTCTTTGAGGTAGAAGATGTCAAACGGTTCATCGATTTTCTGGCGGCCTACAAAATGAATTTCCTACACCTACACCTGTCTGATGATCAGGGCTGGCGAATCGAAATTAAGTCGTGGCCCAATTTGACAGAACACGGGGGCAGTACCGAAGTCGGAGGCGGCGATGGTGGTTTTTACACCCAGGAAGAATATACAGACCTCGTAAAATACGCCCAGGAACGCTACATCACCATCGTACCGGAGATCGATATGCCTGGACATACCAACGCGGCATTGGCTTCCTATCCCGAACTCAACTGCAGCGGAAAATCACCGGAATTGTACATCGGCACGGAGGTCGGATTTAGTACCTTATGCACTCAAAAAGAGGTCGTTTACCAATTTGTAGACGACGTCATTCGGGAGCTTGCTGCCATCACTCCCGGCCCCTATATCCATATCGGCGGCGATGAATCTCACGTCACCGCCTTGGAAGATTATATTCCTTTTATCAATCGGGTGCAGGATATTGTGGCAGCACACGGCAAGACCATGATCGGCTGGGATGAAGTCACCGAAGCGGATCTGAAGCCCAATTCGATCGCTCAATTTTGGGCGAAAGCCGACAATGCCAAAAAGGCGGTAGAAAAAGGTGCAAAAGTCATCATGTCGCCCGCCACCAGAATCTATCTGGATATGCAATACGACTCTACCACCGAATTGGGGCTGCACTGGGCCGCTTATATTGAAGTAGATAGCAGCTACATCTGGGATCCGAACACTATGGTAGCAGGTGTAGACAAAGAAAACATTCTGGGAATAGAAGCTCCGCTTTGGACCGAAACCATTACCAATATGGATGAGATTGAATATATGGTCTTTCCCCGCCTGCCGGGCGTCGCCGAAATTGCGTGGTCGCCCTCACCTCGGAATTGGGAGAACTACAAGATAAGACTAGGCCACCAACAGTCCCGCTTTGAAGCGATGGGTATTAATTATTACGCCTCCAAGTTGGTGCCTTGGGCCAATCCCGTGGCCGAACCCATTCAAGATTAAGAGGGGGTTTGGAAACCCAATACTTTTAACGAAATTTGCAGCCTAACCAAAATCAAAAAACGTATGCAATCAAGAATAATCTTTAACCTTTGTCTTTGTCTCTTTTTGGCCCTGCCCTACGGCAATGCGCAAACGGACAAAGACCACATGCGTGTCAAAACTGACGTAGTCTACCTCGCTTCCGATTACCTGGAAGGTAGAGAGACAGGAAAACCTGGCGAAATATTGGCCGCCGAGTACATTGCCTTTCGCATGCAGGAATTGGGCTTAAAGCCAATGGGAAAAGACGGTACCTGGTACCAGGAATTCGATTTCGATTATAAAGACAACCCACACGTAGCCAAAGGCGAGCCACGCACCGGCCGAAATGTGATTGGTTATCTGGATAACGATGCCAAAACCACTGTGGTCATCGGGGCACATTACGATCACCTGGGGCACGGCATTATGGGGTCATTACACGCCGGTGATCCTGCCATCCACAATGGTGCAGACGACAATGCCAGCGGCGTAGCAGCGATGTTGCTTTTGGCAGAAAAATTGACCGCTAGCAAAGCCAAAAACAACAACTATCTGTTCATTGGTTTTTCCGGTGAAGAATTGGGATTATTTGGTTCTAAAAACTTTGTCAATGCCCCTACCATTGAGTTAAAGACCATCAATTATATGCTCAATATGGATATGGTAGGTCGTCTGAATGCCGAAAAGGTCTTGGCCATCAATGGTGCCGGCACTGCTCCCATTTGGAAAGACATCTTGCCAAAAATTAAAGTAGCCGACATTCAGATTAAAACTACTGATTCCGGCATCGGACCTTCAGATCATACTTCATTCTATCTGAAAGATATTCCGGTGTTACACTTTTTTACCGGTCAGCACGGCGATTATCACAAACCCGCAGATGATGCGGCATTGGTCAACTTTGACGGCATCATTCAGGTCAGTGACTTTTTGCTGGCCATTATTGAAAAATTGAACAAAAAAGGCAAACTGGAATTTACCAAGACCAAGGACGATGATCCCGACAAAAAAGTAGCCCGTTTTAAAGTAACCCTCGGGGTGATGCCCGATTATGTGTATCAGGGCGAAGGCATGCGCATTGATGGTGTTATCGACGGCCGTGTAGCTGATAAAGCCGGACTAAAAGATGGAGATGTGGTGATTCGCATGGGCGACATCGAAGTGACGGACATGTACTCTTACATGGAAGGTTTGAGCAAGTTCAAAACCGGGGACAAAACCACCGTCGTGGTAAAAAGAGGGGAAGAAGAATTGGAGGTGCCGGTAGAATTCTAGGATAAATTGAAAAGATGGAAGAATTGCCAAAGTATCATATTTAAAAGATATAAAACATGTTAAAGATCACTGCTCCTATTTCCCTGTTTATGTTGCTGGGACTAGTTTTTGCCTGCTCCGAAGCACCAAAAGACAATACAGAAACTGATCTCGAAACCCAACCTGAAATGTCAGCTATGGAAGCTAATCTGGCCAAATATGTACCGGTAAAATTGACCGCTGACCTCAGTCATTTGTCTGATGGTCAACGTCAGATGGTCGGTAAACTAATTGAGGCCGGTGAGATCATGAACGAATTGTTCTGGTATGAAGCCTATGGAGATAAGGAGGCCTTGCTGAATAGCATTGCCGATGAGGATACCAAAAAGTTTGTGCGCATCAATTACGGCCCTTGGGATCGCCTGGATGGCAATGCTTCTTTTGTAGAAGGCGTGGGTCCCAAGCCTGCCGGTGCCAATTTTTATCCGACCGATATGACAAAAGAAGAATTTGAAACGGCCGAATTGAATGACAAGGACGGTTTGTATACCTTTTTACGTCGCAGCGAAAATGGAGCATTGATAACCATCCCCTACCACGAAATGTTCAGCGAGCAGGTAGGTAAGGCTTCCAATCTATTGAAAGAAGCGGCTGCTTTGGCAGAAAATGCCAGTTTTAAGCAATACCTTGAATTGCGGGCCCAGGCACTTCTGGACGATGATTACCAACCCAGTGATCTGGCCTGGATGGATTCCAAAACCAATCCCATCGATGTGGTCATTGGGCCGATTGAAACTTATGAGGACCAGCTATTTGGCTATAAAGCCGCCCATGAATGCTACGTATTGATCAAAGATATGGAGTGGAGTGAGCGACTGGCAAAATACGCCGCCTTTTTGCCTGAACTGCAAACGGGGCTACCGGTACCCGCAGAATACAAGCGCGAAAAACCCGGCTCTGATGCCGATCTCAATGCCTATGATGTGGTGTACTACGCGGGGGATTGTAATGCCGGTAGTAAGACCATCGCCATCAATCTGCCCAATGATGAAGAAGTGCAATTGCAAAAAGGCACCCGTCGTTTGCAGTTGAAAAATGCGATGCGGGCCAAATTTGATAAAATTCTGGTGCCGATTTCAGAAGTATTGATTGCCGAAGATCAACGCAAACACATCACTTTTGATGCTTTTTTCAGCAATACGATGTTTCACGAAGTGGCGCACGGATTGGGCATCAAAAACACAATCAATGGTAAAGGTACGGTGCGTGAAAACCTGAAAGAACTCAGTTCCGCTCTGGAAGAAGGCAAGGCGGATATCCTGGGCTTGTACATGATCAATCAATTGCATAAGAAAGGAGAACTGACCGGTGAATTGAAAGACTTTTACGTCACCTTTATGGCTGGCATCTTCCGCTCGGTGCGTTTTGGGGCTTCCAGTGCTCACGGCAAGGCCAACATGATCCGCTTCAATTTCTTCCAGGAATACGGTGCCTTCACCCGCGATGAAGAGACGGGTACTTACCGCGTTAATTTTGAAAAGCTGGAAGAAGCTATGGCTGCATTGTCCACCAAGATCCTGACCCTGCAAGGTGATGGCGACTATGACGGTGTGGCAGCATTGGTGAAGGACAAAGGTGTCATCGGCACGCAATTGCAGGCTGACCTCGATCGATTGTCGGATGCCAATATCCCGGTGGATGTTATCTTTGAGCAAGGAAAATCGGTATTGGGGTTGTAGTAACCCAACCGACAAAGAAGGTTTAAAACCTGCATCAAACTAAAAGTGATATTAAATTAAAAGGGCTTGTTTGAGAAATCATCAAACAAGCCCTTTTTTTATTACAGTTTTGGATATGGCCAGGTTTTGTTATACGACTTTTCGGCTCAGGTAGGCGATCAAATCCCCATCGGTAGTGACTGCGATGAGCATTAAATGTCATGAGACCGATTCGCTAGTGTATCCGACCGATGTCCAGGATTGCAGCCCTATCGATAATTTCATCAACTCCTCCACTGAACGTTCCCTGAAAGACCACGTTGAGATCTACCCCACCCTATTTAAGAAAACCCTCTACATCCGTAAACTTCAACACGGGAAGAATCCACTTCTTTGCAATTAGAACAGTTGCCACAAGGCATGTATTTCGTGGAATTGATTTCGGAGGATGGGGCACGATTGGTGCAAAAAGTGATCCGACAGGATGAATAACAACACCTGGAAAGTCAAGTCTGAGCAGGTAATGAATTCTAACAAAGAAACCTTATCTTTGATAGAGTAAATTTACATCCCATGAGAATCGATTACAAACTATTGCTATTTTTTAGCCTGTGGTGCTGCCTGCCCTTGCAAGCCCAAATTAGTGTCGGTGGACAACCGCTTAGCTTTACAATTTATCAGGAAGCACTCTCCCAACCTATTGCTGTTCACCATCTGAAAAGCCCGGATTTAGCCCAATTGAAGGCCGAAGACGAACGTGGTCCAGGTCGGCGTTTTGCCGCACCGATCCACACCAGCATTCGACCTGATCAGGATGGCGCGTGGACCGAACTGGAAAACGGCAACCGCATTTGGCGCATCGAAATTCAAGCCCCCGGAGCACTGGCACTGGCGGCACTATACGAAGATTTTCACCTGCCTGTCGGGGCTCGACTATACATGTATAGCCCGGATCATCGGCAGTTGCTGGGCGCATATACTCACCGTAATAACCAACCCAATGGCCACTTCATGACCGGTTTGATTGATGGCGATGCCTTTGTACTGGAATACTTCGAACCTGCCGCAGTACGCGGACAGGGTCATTTTCGCATTTTTCGCGTGGATTATGCCTATCATCAGGAAAACTATGCCGAAGGCAAAAGCTTGTTGACGGACTTTGGCTTCGGTGCATCACTGGATTGCCACAACAATGCCAATTGTCCACTTGGTGACGACCGCAGAGACCAGCAAAGAGGCGTCTGCCGCATTATTGTGGTGGTAGAGGAAGGCATGGGGTATTGCTCGGGGAGTCTGATCAATAACACGGCCAATGATGGTACTCCTTACCTGCTGAGTGCCTTCCACTGTCAGGATGGTTACACCCCACTGTGGGATATGTATCGTTTCGATTTCAATTATGAAAGTAATGATTGTGACAATCCGGTGGAAGAACCCACCTTCAATTCCATTCTGGGAAGTACCTACCGCGCCGGACGTCAGCAAAGCGACTTTATTTTGCTGGAGTTAAATGAAGATATCCCCGGCAACTTCGACGTCTTTTACAACGGCTGGAATCGGCGTAATGAAGCGCCCACCCGGTCCAGTATGTTTCACCATCCGGTCGGTGATATCAAGAAATTTACCAACTCGACCCAAACCGCCACCATCCAGAATACCACCATCAACTGGAATAATGGCGTGACGACTCCGGCCAATCACCACTTTCGCGTAAATTTCACCAGTGGCACCTTTGAAGTAGGGTCCTCCGGTTGTGCACTATTTGACGAAGATGGCTGGATTGTTGGACAACTCAATGGTGGCACCAACAATTGCGAAGGCAGTAATTTTGGTTACTTTGGCCGCTTTTCTCTTTCCTGGACCGGCGGCAGCACACCGGAGACCTCTCTGGTCGATTGGCTGGACCCGCTTGGTTCTGGGGTCGATACATTAAATGGGATAAACGCCGCTGGCAACACCTCCATAGAAGGGTTCATCCTTACGGAAACAGGTAATCCGGTCTTTAATGTCATCGTACAATTGGACGGTCCGGAAGGCCTCTTATATGACACCACCGGATTAGATGGCCAGTACCAGTTCGACAACCTGACCGATGGCGCTACCTACAGCGTGCTTCCAACCAAAGATATCAATTATGGAAATGGTGTATCGACCCTTGATCTCATTGGCATTCAAAAAAACATCCTCAATATCGATCTGTTAGGCAGCCCGTATAAAATGCTGGCCGCTGATGTCAACCTTTCAGGAAATATCAGTACGCTCGATGCCATTAAGATCAAAAAAGTAATTCTTGGGACTGCTTCCAATTTTGATGGAGCAGCCTCCTGGCAGTTTGTGCCGGAAGAATATGTCTTTAACAATCCATCTGATCCCTTTGGTGAAAACATTCCTCAGGAGAGCACGATCGGATCTCTGCATGGAACACAGGTGGTCAATTTTATTGCCTTCAAATCAGGGGATGTCAACGGCAGTGCAAATCCAGAGGAATAACCGTGAAAAAGTACCATTGCCCAACCAGAGCGATGGTACCTCCATTCACATTTGTCATTAATTCTTCACTTCATTATCAATCTTAGGCAAAGTCTTTAAGTAAGCAAATATTGCAGCAACCTCTTCATCGTGCAAGCCAGAAAACTTGGACATGGGTGCACTAATCGGATCACCATTGGGGCGTGTTCCCCATTTTACAGCCTTGATAAAGTCCTCCTCCGTATAGTGGGCAATACCGGTCTCATGCATCGTGATATTGGATGACTTGATGGGGTTGCCTTCTAAATCGGCCATCTCATTACCGCCCCCGTAAAAGCCTTCTGAGTTGGGTGGGGTAAAATCGTCATTAGTCGGAAAACTAGCGGAATGACAGCTAAAACACTGGTATACCTCATTGGCAATATATCCTCCATAGGCCACTTTGTCGGCTAAACTTGGTTTGGGGATTTCAGCTTCGGGATAGGGAAAAGGTTTAAAAACAAAATTGCACAAAGCTTTCGCTAAAAAGCTGGGATCACTCGGAGGAACTTCCTTATCGGAAGGAGTCATCCAAGGGTGGTCCGAACGCAAAAAAGCAATAATATCTCGCATGTCTTCATCGGCCATGTGTGGAAATTTTGGCATCCAGGGCGGTGCATATTGGCCGTCTCGTTTAATCCCGGTACGTAGCAAATACGCCAATTGTCCATCCGTATATCGACTCAATCCTTTGGTCGGGTGCGTCAGGTTGGCAATATAAATTTTTCCAAATGCTGCTCCGGCGTCATCCATGGCTCCTCCTTCGAGAATGCGAGAATTCTTCCCCATGTGGCATTCGGCACAGACCATACTGACCAATTTCTGGCCGCGCTCCAGACGCATACTATCCACATCTACCTTAAAAATGGGATCTTTTGCTTCATAAGTTGGAATCCCCTTGACATTGATAATCGTCGCTCCGAGGATCAGCAGGAGCACAATGCCTCCCAAGCCAATACCTGCAATTTTTAATACTTTTCTCATGATGGTGTCTTTTTTTAATCCTGATTTGATTAATAGGTTTTTCGCCATCTCCAATCGCGATTTTTGCCTCTTGACCAACCGCCTTGAAATGACCCTCCAAAGTTAGATCACCATCATTTTCGAAGTTTTTACTTAAGTCGCATAAGTTATAAAATTTGTCGTATGAGTATACAAATAAAACATTATCAACTATTTACAAACCTAAACAAGCTCTACTTTTACCATCCTCCTACTTTTTTATTTTTTTTAATAAAGGAACTGGTTACCTTTTCAGCAGTCGTACAATAAAGAGACAGAAACACAAGATTATCACATTTAAAAAATCAAAACACATGCACATTTTCAAGTATTTTTCAATTTTGCTTTCTGTCATCTTAGTCGCTTCTTGTACCCTCACTGTCGAAGATGATGATCCCACTGCAGGACCATTGAGTTTAACTAGCGTTCCCAGTTCTGCCTATATCTACGGAGAACTGGAAATCCGAGGAAGTGGATTTAGTGGCAACTGCGCCGAGAACCAGGTATTCCTGACCAAAGACAATCAATCTACCGAGCTCACTGTGGATGATTGCTCCAGCACCAACCTAGTGGCATTTGTACCACTCGATCTGGAAGCAGGAGAGTATAGCCTGGGATTGGAAAACGGGATCGACGCGATCACGGAAAGTAACGGACAACCTATTTTGATCAACATCAGGGAAAGGCCAGTTATTTTGACGATCAGTAGTCAAGAAATTCCAGTAGGTGGCACACTGACGATTGAGGGCATCAATTTCCTAAATAAAACCGGTTTGTCTGTCTATGACCCTACTGTTTGGATCACCAAAAGCGGATATACCAATACCGTGTCCGATATCACTGTAAACGCAGATGGAACTCAAGCAGAAATTACCGTTGATGATGATATTGAAGCGGGGGATTACCAATTTAAAATTACTACGGATGAATGGAGTAATGAATTTGATTTAAAAATTCAGTAGTCCGATTTATGAATCAACAACTTCGCCAGATCAGTACTTGAGGTATTGACCTGGCGAAGTATTTTAAAGCCAGTTTATCGGCGACAACTACACTGGGTGGGCATAAAGCTATTGGTCTCCGTATTGAGTGGGAAGGCATTGCCACTTCCGGCTTGCTCAAAATAGAATAGCGTCCGCTTTTTATCGTAGTTACCGATTTCATTCATCGTTGCCGAATCATAAAGGCGGCCATTGACCATCGTATAGCGTATCGATTCCGAGTTGCGAATGTTTTCCAAAGGGTTTTTATCCAGCACGATCAAATCTGCCAGTTTCCCTTTTTCAATGGAGCCAATTTGCTTATCCATTCCCAGTGCAATTGCCCCGTTAATGGTGGCACATTGCAGCGCTTCTAAATTGCTCATACCACCTTGCTGCAACATCCACAGCTCCCAATGAGCGCCGAGGCCCTGCAATTGACCATGTCCGCCCAGATTGATCTTCACACCGGCATCAGCAAGCTTTTTCAGCGACTTAGCCGTCAAAATGTGGCCGTTCTCATATTCTTCCTCCGGAATCATCGTCCGGTGGCGAGAACGACTATCAATGATGGCCCTTGGTGTAAAACTCAGCAACCGCTCCTTTTCCCAAACATTGGTGTGCTGATACCAATAATATTCACCGTTGACACTTCCATAATTGACGATCAAAGTCGGCGTGTTGTGCGTCTTGGTATTGGACCAGAACTTTACCACATCATCGTAGAGTGGAGCCACTGGAATATTGTGTTCTACGGTCGTGTGTCCATCGGCCACCATACTCATGTTGTGAAAGAAAAACGATCCCCCTTCCGGCACCACCTGCAATTCAAGTTCACGAGCGGCTTGAATCACTTGCTGGCGCTGCTCCCGCCGCGGTTGGTTATAACTTTTAACCGAAAAAGCACCATAAGCTTTGGTGCGGCGCAATGCTGATCGTGCATCCTCCAAACTATTGATTACCGCTTTAAAATCTCCATCTGCTCCGTAGAGAATGGTCCCGGTTGAAAACAAGCGAGGCCCTACCATATTTCCGGTTTTAATCATCTCCGACTGGCTGAAAATCATCTCGGAATTGGAAGAAGGATCATGTGCGGTTGTCACGCCATAGGCCAGATTGGCGTAATATTCCCACTGCTTTTGCGGACTCAGTCCATATCGGAAGTTGCCCAGGTGACCGTGTACGTCAATCATGCCCGGCATAATAGTCTTTCCTTTGCAGTCAATAACTTTGTAACCTTTAGGGATACTTACCTTACCAACGCCTTTGATGGTATTTCCTTCCACCAGTACCGTTCCCTTTTCAATAACCTGGTCTCCTTTCATGGTGATGATGCGGGCGTTGGTAAAGGCAATACCTCCTTCCGGCCGATCTGCTTTTAACGTTAGGTTGATTTTCAACCCCGTGCTATCCATGGGAGGAATACTATCGACAGCTCCTTCCAAAAATTTGAACCTTTCGGTCAATTCATCAGAAAAATATTCCTCTCCGAGGGTCCAGAATAGCTTTTTGCTATCTGCCGACCAGTGGATATTGATCCCAGCATCTCTCGCCACCTGCGCGACCGGAATCGCTTTAGTATTTGCCGAAAGGCCAACCGGTTTCCCCGTTTGCGGAAGCGGCGCAATATAGACCTTATACAACTCCGACCAGGCCACCCATTTGTTGTCGGGACTTGGGGCGAAGCGTTGAGCATATTTTGCATCGAAGAGTTTTTTCTCATCGCTACCATCCAATTTACAACTGTGATAAGACTTGGTTAGGCGACCAAACAGGAAACCTCCCCGTTGGAAAAACACCCGATCTCCATCCTTTGAAAAAATGGGAAATTCGCCATCTGCCGTCACCAATTCGGCCTTGCCACCCTTGGCGGGAATAATATAAATACCCGGTTTTTCGCAAAAAGTATAGCCTTGGTGTTGATTGCCTCCGTCTTTGCGGTAAACAATCTGTGTGCCATCCGGAGAAAACGCAGGCGTGCGATAAATACCTTTCTCCGAAGTCAATTTCACCTTACCACCAGAGCTTAAATTCAACTTCCAAATTTCCCCCATCTGCTCGTCATCCCAGGTAACGTAGACAAGCTCCTTACCGTTTGGCGAAAAAGACGGCTCAAACTCCAGGTGGGCATCTGAAGTCAATCGCTCTGGCTTGCCATCAGGCAGTTGTTTTTTCCAAAGATATCCCACCGCATTAAACACCAACATTTTTTCGTCAGGTGCCGTCACCGCATGACGGATCACGTGTACTTTTACGTCATCTGTAAAGGCCTTATTTTCAAAATGCAGGGTCTCCGCCAATTTGTGTTTGGCAGTAACTTCAAATGGAATAATGCTGGACTTACCGGTCTTGGCATTCACCTTATGAATTTTGCCTTCTCCCCAAATGATAAGGTGTTGATCATCTGGCATCCAATCAAAGCCCGTGTAGCTTCCAAAGACTGTCCAGGCCTCTTGTTGATCTTTACTCAATCCTTTGAAAAGGGGAAAATGCTGTCCTGTTTCCAGATCGTGCACAAACAAAACCGATTCGGTCCGCACTCGGCGAACGTAGGCCAGTTTTTTGCCATCATTAGAAATTTGCGGCCGGCAAGCGCCCCCGGGGCCGGAAACCACCGTTTCTACCTCGCCCTTTTCACGATCGTAACGCTTGATGACAAAGATTTGGCTATTGGGATCTTTATTGTACTGAAAAGCACCTCCCGGATACATGTCTTCGCTAAAATATACGTACCGGCCATCGGGAGAAACCGAGGGCTCATTGACATCTTGTTGATCATTTTTTCGCTTGGTCAGTTGCAATCCATCACCGCCATTGATGTGATAGAGCCACATCTCACCCGCCCCCAGAGACCGCTGACTAGTGAAGTGCTTCCGCGCTACAAAGTATTGCCCATCAGGCGTCCAGGCCGCATTATTCAATAGCGTAAATGTTTCTTTTGTAACCTGTCGCGCTGCACTGCCATCTGCTTGCATCACCCAAATATTATCCCCCCCGCCAGCATCACTGGTAAAGAGGATTTGCTTCCCATCCGGACTAAACCGGGGCTGTACTTCCCAGGCCAGGCCACTGCGCAACACCTTTGCTTTTCCACCAGCCATCGGCATGCTGTAAATATCGCCCAACAGGTCAAAAACGATGGTTTTTCCATCCGGGCTAACATCCAGGTTCATCCAGGTCCCTTCGGTCACTGTAAAAGAAGCCTCATGATGGGGAATATTAGGTTCATTTACATCCCATTTATCCTCTTTTTTATCCTGTGCCCAAAGCGCACTATGGCCGATCAATAAAGCGGCCAGTAACAACAGTTTACGGTTGATCATAATGTTCAAAAATTCTTTTATAAACAATTAAACTTTAGTTTTCACGAGTGAGGGCATGTTTGGAAGTAGCCCCTGAAGTATATTCGGGCAAGCTATTCAGTCCCGGTAAAACCGGGATTTTTGGACCTCTATTCGGCTATTTTTGAGTGCATCTCAGCTGAGCAGAAATGCACTCAAAAATGAGTCTCGCGAGCACTCAAAACCTGCAATTTTCGCTGCTAAAGCACCACCTCCAAATATGCACTGAGTTTATAAATTAGCAATATTGGCCACCTGATCGGCCAATACACTGTAAAAGCAGGCCAGTAATAGCAATGCCGACCAATGCGACGCTAAAATAGAGATTTTTCAGGGAGTTAAAAATACAGATTGTTTGTACCTTCGCCTAGTAAGCCCCAATTTGATGGGGGAAGTTAATTATTGAGCAACAAGCATTTAACCAAATAAGATTAATAATGAAGACCACCTTTTACTTTTTGACCGCGCTCCTACTCCTATCTGCTTGGCAAGATTCAGGAGATCCAGCCCAACAGGAGGCAAACCCAACAATTATGAAGATAGATTACCCAGAGACAAAGACAGTCGATCAGGTAGACAATTATCACGGTACCGAAGTAGCCGACCCATATAGATGGCTGGAGGCAGACACTGCGGAAGCCACAGCCCAATGGGTCAAGGCTCAAAATGTAGTCACTTCCAACTTTTTGGAAAACATCCCTTACCGGGGAAAGATTGAAGACCGCCTGACTGAACTCATCAATTATCCAAGATTGTCCTCTCCTTTTCGGGCTGGAGACCACTACTTTTTCTACAAAAACGACGGATTGCAAAACCAGGCCGTGATCTACATCCAAGAAGGATTAGATGGCGAACCAGAGGTCTTCATTGATCCGAATAAGCTATCGGATCAAGGTACGGTTTCTATTGGCCTGCTTGGCTTTTCCGAAGACAATAAATACGTAGCTTACTCTCGTTCGGAAGCGGGTTCCGATTGGCAGGAAATCCACATCATGGAAATTGAAAGCAAAAAAGAGATGTCGGATGTGCTGAAGTGGGTCAAATTTTCAGGAGCAGCCTGGTATAAAGATGGCTTCTTTTACAGCCGCTATCCAGAGCCGGCTAAAGGCACAGAGCTTTCCGGCAACAACCAGTTTCACTCCATTTATTACCATAAATTGGGCACCGACCAATCGGAAGATAAGTTAGTTTATGAGGATAAAGCCAATCCTGACATGTACCACAATGCTTCTACCACAGAAGATAAAAAGTACTTAATCCTCTATGCCGCGCCTGGTACCGATGGTTATGCAACCTACTACAAAGACCTGGAAAAAGATGGCCCTTTTGTGCCTTTATTTGAAGGTTTTAAAAACAAAAGCAGCGTAGTCCACCACACCGGCGGTAAATTTTTAGTATTGACAGATATTGGCGCTCCAAAATATAGGCTGGTCGCTATTGACCCCATGAATCCAGCCCAGGAAAACTGGGAGGAAATCATTCCAGAATCTGAGAATCTGCTACAAGGAGTCAATACAGGTGGCGGCAAGCTGTTTGCCAATTACCTACAAGATGCAACCGATCGTTTCTACCAAATGGAATATGATGGTAGTGGCAAGAAGGAAATTGAATTACCGGGGCTGGGTAGTGCCGGTGGTTTTAGTGGAAAGGAAGAAGATAAAACCCTATTTTATGCCTTCACTTCTTTTACTTATCCGAATACTATTTTCAAATACGATGTCGCATCCGGTAAATCTGAGGAGTTTTCTCAATCGGAGCTAAAATTTGATCCTAAGGAATATATTGAGAAGCAGATTTTCTACACGAGTAAGGACGGGACCAAAGTGCCCATGTTCATTGTGCATAAAAAAGGCATTGAAATGGATGGCGACAATCCGGCCTATCTATATGCTTATGGAGGTTTCAATATCAGTTTAAGCCCTTATTTCAGTGCTTCACGATTAATTCTGTTGGAAAATGGCGGTGTTTTTGCCATGGCCAACCTACGTGGTGGCGGAGAGTATGGAGAGGAATGGCATAAGGCTGGTATGTTGCTCAACAAGCAAAATGTTTTTGACGATTTCATCGCCGCCGGAGAATACCTGATTGAAGAAGGCTATACCAGTAAAGAAAAACTCGCTATTGCGGGAGGATCAAATGGCGGATTGTTGGTCGGCGCGGTCATGACCCAACGGCCAGATTTGTTTGCCGTAGCCTTTCCAGCCGTAGGGGTAATGGATATGCTTCGCTATCACCTCTTTACCGTGGGTAAAGGTTGGATTCCTGAATACGGTTCTAGTGATGATCCGGAGCATTTCAAGAACCTGATTTCCTATTCACCACTGCACAATTTAAAGCCAGGTGTGGCCTACCCCGCCACCATGATCACTACCGCTGACCACGACGATCGGGTGGTACCGGCGCACTCTTTTAAGTTTGCGGCGCAGCTGCAAAAATCTCATGCTGGTGACCGTCCCGTGCTGATCCGCATTGAGACCGATGCAGGCCACGGAGCAGGTAAGCCCATCTCAAAAACGATTGAAGAGCAGGCTGATATCTGGTCTTTCTTATTTTACAATACCAATTCTCCGGTAAAATATCTGGAAGATTAGGGGACGACAATATTTGATTCTTAGTGCATGAGGTGGTGCTTTAGCAGCGAAAATTGTAGCTTCAATGACTACCTCCAAACGTGCACTTAGTCAACATTTACGGGATTGAGAGCTCCTTCATTCCCGTAAATGTTGCCATTCTTGATCTGCAAATCCTCTCCAAACGAAGCGTTTACTTTGACAAAGAGAGTCGGGTTTAAACCAACAACCCGGCAATAGCCGCCGTCAAAAAGCTCGCAATCGTTCCTCCAATCAGGGCTTTGATCCCCAATTCCGTTAAGGTTTTGCGTTGCCCCGGGGCAATGGCGCCAATTCCCCCGATTTGAATACCAATTGAAGCAAAATTGGCAAAACCACAAAGGGCATAGGTGGCAATGATCAATGATTTGGGTTGGAAATTCACGCCTGCTTCACGCAATGCATTCAATTCCGCATAAGCGATGAATTCATTAATTACCGTTTTTTGCCCCAGCAATTGGCCAACCACCGTAATATCGGCAGCAGGAGTGCCCAAAACCCAGGCAACCGGAGCAAACAGGACACCTAACAGATAGGTAAAACTAAATCCTTCAAAACGACCATCGGTACCCGCATTTATATTTGCATTCCAATCGCCGACACCTTTGCCAAATAGCTCTATAGCCACCAAATTAATGCCATCGGTCGCACTCATAAAGATAACGTTCAGCATGTATACCAATGCCGTAAAAACCAACAACATGGCTCCTACATTAATGGCCAATTTTAGGCCATCAGTGGTCCCGCGGGAAATGGCGTCCAATAGGTTATTGGAAGGATCGTCCATCATTTTCGTTTGTTCGTTAATGGACTTATTTTCTTCTTCCGGGTAAAGCATTTTTGCAGCAACAATCGCCGCTGGTGCAGAAATGATAGAAGCAGTAAGCAAGTGCTTGGCAAAATAAACCTGCTGAGCCGGATCTTCTCCCCCCAGATAACCGACATAGGCCGCAAATACCCCTCCGGCAATGGTGGCCATACCTCCAGTCATCAAACACATCATCTCCGATTTCGACATCCCCTCCAAATAGGGCTTAATGACTAACGGGGCTTCGGTTTGACCAATAAAAACATTGGCCGCAGCCGCCAAACTCTCCGGGCCGGAAAGTCCCATCGTTCGACTCATTAGCCATGATAGACCATAAACCACTTTTTGTAGAATGCCAAAGTAATAAAGTATGGCTGAAAGCGCCGAAAAGAAGACGATGGTCGGCAACACCTGAAAGGCAAAAATATAGCCAAATGTGCTCATATCTTGCACAATGCTACCAAATAGAAATTGGGCTCCGGCCTCCGTAAAGGACAGGATTTGTTGAAAGCCTTTGGCGATATAGTCAAAAATAACGTTGACATACGGTACTTTCAGAATCAGCAACGCCAATCCCAATTGCAACAACATGCCCGCTCCCACTAAACGCCAATTGATGGCTTTGCGGTTATTGCTCAACAAATAACATGACCCAAGTAAAACGGCGACCCCAAAAACGGCGCGAAAAAGATCCTCAAAAAAATTCATCCAGCTGAGGCTGTTTATTAGACTTGCCCGACAAACAAAATTGACGACCAATTTATCTGTTCGCAACAAGTCTGCTGAAAAAAATGTGTTGACGCCACCAAATGTAGTGAAATTTCGCCGATATCCGCTCGGGGTGCAAAAAAATCATCTGGTTTGTTAACTTTGCAGGGTTGGCAATAAACAACTTTTCAGAGCAAAAACTCCATTCAGATATAACATGCGATCATTAATCATCGGTATTACCGGAGGAAGTGGCTCCGGAAAAACATCATTTATCAGGCAATTGCGCAGCAGATTCGACGAAGATGAAATCTGTCTGATTTCCCAGGATGACTACTATCTGCCCCGTGATCAGCAGCTGGTGGATGGCCAGGGTATCATCAATTTTGACCTGCCCACCTCTATCGACGCGGACTCCTTTACACGAGATGTACAAAGACTGATCGATGGAGAACAAGTCACACGCGAAGAATATACCTTCAATAATTCAGAGGTGATTCCTAAATTACTAACCTTTAATCCTGCACCAGTAGTCCTGGTAGAAGGATTGTTTGTATTCCATTATGAACCGATGGTAGAGCTGCTGGACTTGAAACTATTTTTGCACGCCAAGGAAAATCTCAAGGTAATCAGACGGATCAAACGGGACCGGGTGGAAAGAAACTATCCTCTTGACGATGTGCTGTATCGATACGAAAACCATGTGTTACCCACCTTCGAAAAATACATCAAGCCGTACATGGAAGACGCCGATATCATCATCAACAATAACCGGCAGTTTGATATGGGGCTGAACGTGGTCACGGGATATTTAAAACATCACCTAAATCAATAGGGCGATCCGTGGTCCCTCAGAGCTTCATATTTGGAAGTAAGTGCATATTTGGAGAGAGTTATTCAGTTCCGGTAAAACCGGGACTCTGGAACCTCTTTTCGTTCGTCTCGGCTGAGCCGAGATGCACTCAAAAATGAGCCTTGCGAGAACCCAAAATCTGCAATTTTCGCTGCTAAAGCACCACCTCCAAACATGCACTAAGACATTAAAGCGCTAATAGTCCCTCCGGCAAGTCCATGATAATTTGCTGTGTATTCTCATCAATTACGGTGAGGAAGGTCTCATTTAATGGAATGAGTACATCCCGGCCTTCAAATTCTACCAAAGCCATCATTTGTTGGGGATATTCCTGAATCTCAATAATTTCTCCAATGAGATCCTCCTTGTCGTAGATGGTCCAACCTACCAACATTTCCCAATCCATCAGGCCATCTTCATCAACCGGAGATTTACCGGAGACCTCTGCACTACGCATAAAAATTTCCGCATTGGTCAGGTCCCGAGCCTGTTCGGGAGTATCAATTTCTTCAAATTTGATCAATAGGTGTGGTTCTTCCTCTATTTTTTCAATAAAATAAGGAAGCAACTGCCCTTGTAGAGAAAGAAATACCGCTTGCGCCTCCAGAAGGTCATCCAGAAACTGATCTTTCACGTCTAATTTCAATGCGCCAGTCAACCCGTACGTTTTCCGGGTGTGCCCGATACTACAATAGTCCTCCATTTATTGATAATCAATTAACTGTTGACGAAGTATAAACCCTGCCTCCGCTTTTTCTTCCCAAGGAAGCATATCACAGAGGTCAAAATCAGTATTACAACAATAATTACATTGGGTATCCAAAATAAAGAGTTGCCGATAAACCAAGCCCACTTCCGGTGCATAATATTCCTGTACAGACCTCAATTCAATGAAGCTGACATAATCAGATGGCTCTACTTTGACCACCTGTTCAAAAGACAAATCACCCAATTGCAGGGTCGTATCACTATTGGTAATGACATAAGACCACCCTTTAAACATTTCCACATTTTCACCGGCCAAGGTAACTTTCGTGAATTCATCAAAACTGGCATTACCATCCCAGCGTTGTCGGTTTGTAGGTGGAAAAATCAGTTTAACAAACCGCAGGTTATCAATGGTTCGCACGGCCTGCTCAGCATTGCGATTCATCGTCAATACCTTTTTGATTTGCCAGGGCAAAGTATCAGCAGTCCGGCTGTATTGTTCTACCCGAAAAAGGAGTTCCCCCGTATTATTCCGGAAGGTATCCACAATGACTTCCCGCAGAAAAGTGGTGGTACTGTCTTTGCGGACCACCCCTACATCAGGATCAAAAATGATGGTATCCTGCTGGTAAGTCCAGGAACGACCAATCTCCAAGGGGAAATACTCATACTTAAAATCAATCGGTTCCGCTAATTCCCGCTTGCACGCACTGAACCACACAATGAGAAGGAAACATCCAATAATTAAGGCTGAGAGGAACCGCATCGGTATAAATTGATCAGTTATTGTTCAGATTGCTACTGTGTATGATGCCCCCTCCGATCACATCATCACCTTCATAAAAGACAGCTGACTGTCCCGGTGCAACCCCCCTGACATTGGCAAAAAATTCCACCTCAACTTTCCCTTCCCGATTGGTCAGTTGGCTAAGCGTACCGGAGTCTTTATAGCGAATTTTGGTAACCACTTCAATTCCATCCGGAATTTCAGCGTACTTCATCGAGTTGAGTTGGTACACGCTCATCCCGTTCCGCACCAGTTCGTCTACGGTACCCAAGACCACCGTATTGCTGTCCGGCCGGATTTCGGTGACATACATAGGCTGGCCAAAGGCCAATCCCAGTCCCTTGCGCTGACCTACAGTATAGAAAGGATAGCCCTTATGCTGGCCCAGTACTTCCCCTTGGGTATTGACAAAACTACCACCTGCCAGGGAAGTTTCCAGTCCGTCTACGCGACGCTTGAGGAATCCCCGATAGTCATTGTCAGGGACAAAGCAGATTTCGTAGCTCTCCGCTTTTTTAGACAAGGCTTCATAGCCAAAATCAGCAGCCATTTGCCGCACTTGCGGTTTGGTATAAGGCCCTAATGGGAAGCGGCTCCGCGCCAGGCATTCCTGACTTAACCCCCAGAGAACGTAAGACTGGTCTTTGTGATCATCAGCACTACGGCTAATAAATTTTCGTCCATCGTGCTCGCGAATCCGGGCATAATGTCCTGTGGCGATGAACTCACAATCCAGGGCATCAGCTCGTTTAAGCAGCGCATTCCATTTGATGTGCGTATTGCACAACACACATGGATTGGGCGTGCGGCCCGCCAGGTATTCTTCCACAAAATTGTCAATCACATAATCACCGAATTCGTCGCGAATGTCAATGATAAAATGGTGAAATCCCATATTTACGGCTACTTCGCGAGCGTCATTGATCGAATCCAGACTACAGCAGCCTGTTTCTTTTTTATTCCCCCCGGAATTGGCATAATCCCAGGTTTTCATGGTGATGCCCACTACTTCGTAGCCTTCCTCGTGTAGCATCATGGCTGTCACTGTGCTGTCGATCCCACCGCTCATAGCCACCAACACTTTTCCGTGCTTACTCATTGACTTCTATTAATTATGGTCCACAAAGTGGATGTTTATTAACTCTACCACAAAACTACAAATAATAAGGCTTTTCGGTTCAAAAACAAAGTCAATAAACAATTACTATCTTCGCATCGACTAACAGACGAACTTTTTCATGGATTTCACCCTGATCTATTTATTCTTTCTAGGCGCCACACTTAGTTTTTTGGGAACCATACCACTAGGTCCAATCAATCTTTCCGTAGTAGATGCGACGATCAAATACCACATTCGAGCTGCCTTTTGGATGGCAGGGGGAGCCGCTTTGGTAGAAATATGCAACTCCTTTATCGCACTTTATTGCAACACCTACATTTCTCAGGTTATCGATAAGGGCATTTGGACCCGTTTGGTCACGGCCATTTTCTTTTTGATTTTTGGTTTAATCATCTTTTTTAAAAAAAACAGATCTGGCGCCAATGAAGAGGTTGTTCAAAAAAGTAATCATCACTTTTTGAAGGGCATTGGCGTGGCACTACTCAATTTGCAAGCCATTCCCTTTTGGATCTACATTTTTGCCACCTTAAAATCCCTACATCCGGGAGGATTTGGTCCACAAATGGCCATTTCAGAAATCTGCTGGTTGCTGATGGGGGTGGCTTCAGGTAAATTTATGGCGCTGATTGGCTTTGGATGGTTGAGTCAATTGATCAAACAAAGAGCCAATAGCATTCAAGGGTATATGAACAAGATCATTGGTTGTATTTTGATCATCATTGGGGTAGTACAGGCATTTAGGGCCATAATTTAAGGTAGTATACATCCGAACATTGTGCAATATGTGATTTATAGGTATATTGAGCACGCAACCAAAAACGATTTATTATGAAGAATTTCTTTAGCCTTTTGGTCCTTAGCCTTTTTTGCGCTTGGGGCGCCACCGCCCAGACCGACGATAGCAAGGTGGAATACGGAATTGGTTCAATGTATTCCGATGACTATGCCGGTCGGCAAACGGCCTATGGGGATACCTACGACCCCAACAAACTAACCGCTGCCCACAAACGGCATTCTTATGGAACGATGCTGCGTGTCACCCGTCTTGACAACAAAAAATCAGTGGTCGTAAAAGTAACAGACAAAGGCCCTTTCATTAAGGGAAGAGTCGTCGAAATTTCAGGTGCTGCTGCCGATAAAATCGGTTTGTCCAAAGATGGCTTCGCAGAAGTTAAAGTTGAAGTCGTGAGTAAATCTGCTACTCAACAAAGTGCACCGGTAGCTGCTGCCGAAAAGGCCACCCCTAAATCCTATGATGTTGTGGAACCTCGCTCTGCGGCCACCACTTCTACGGTAAAAGAAGAGGCTAAAACCCCTGCAAAAGTAACAGAGACCGCCAAGTCGGTTAAAACAGAGGTTAAAAAGGATGCGGCAAAAGAAGCATCGCCGTCGGCCAGATTGGTAGGTAAAGATTATTCAGAATACGGATTGTACAAGATCCAGCTGCAAAAACCAGAAGCAGGAGATTTTGGCGTTCAGGTTGCCTCTTTGAGCAATTATGAAAATGTGCTCAAGCAAGTTGCAGACCTCCAGGCTAAGTGGTTTGACAATATTCTACTGAGTATTGAAAAAGGCAACGGTAAGCCGCTGTATAAGATTATTCTTGGGCCTTTCGATGATGAAGATTCTGCCAAGAATTACCAAAATAGCCTTAGCAAAAAACACAAAATCAAAGGTTTTGTAGTCAATTTATCAGAGATTAGCTATTAAACGCCTGACCTTAAAATCTCCCCGATTTTGCATCTCGGAAATTTTAAGGAACGACATAAAAAAAGCCGCTCAAAATTTGAGCGGCTTTTTTTATTTGATAACAACCTTGCCTTTCTCGGTATTAAAAGGCATCAATTCCTCTCGTTCATTCACTGCTTCAAAAGCCGTTGGGCTATCCCAGATGCGCACGGTGGCCGCTTCTCCAGCATTTCCATTGGCGGTAAAGCAAAGTTGAAAAAGGGCATCGCCGTCTTTGACATCAACCCCTTTCAAATCTTCCTTGATCCAAACAAAGGTAAGAATGCCCTCTGCAATGCGGTGGGTGCCAAAATTGGACTCCCTTAGTCCCGGTAACTGAAAGTTTTGCACCTTTTCAAAGGTGAGCAGTTCGGGCTTCCAACGAAAAGAATACTGCATCGAAATCATTTCCCGAAAATTAGCCGCAGAAACATCCAAACACACCTGTTCTCCAGACTTGGCTTCTTTTTCACCAACAATCAAGGTAAACTGATCGCGGGTCACCGGGGTAGATGTATTAGACATAGTAGCGGACTTCGGCGCCTCCTCCGTAGCTGGCGTTGAAGTGGTAGCCGTACTGGTTTCTGCCGGTTCAGCAGTGGGCGCTCCATCATTCACAGATTCTTTAGAATCTGACTGACAAGACACTGAAAATAAAGTAATTAAAAGAAATAAAGTAAAAAATCTCATGCAACAGATATCTTTATTTTACAAATATTATTTCCTGATTGGCCGACATGGATTGGGGAATATTAAAAGGATTGCATGTACCACAGTTTGATTGGGTTACCCCGTCCTTCCGCTCTTTGTCCTTTTGATTCCCGCCATTACCTCCAGCAGGTCATCCCATCATCTCCTCCCCTACGCCCTCGGACAAACCTTAATTGGAGAAATATTATCCATCAAAATATTGCCTTTGGCAGAGGTTGGGCTGTCGTTATAGTGTGCTTCGATCAGAATGTAATTCAGCCATTTCTTAGGTTTAAACTTTACCTCAAACGTTTTCCAATCTGTGTTCTTAATAAAGCCGGTTTCCAACAATAGCTGGTCCTTTCCACATTTGGCTGCCCCGCCCCAAATTCGGACTTTAAGGGGCGAATTATAGCCGGCATAATTATTGGAATGAGCCAAATCAATCGTAAAGCTATAACAATCCGCCGGATTCAACGAAGTACTAAACCGCTGGCTAATGCTTTCATAACTGCCGTCATCACGGGTAATCAGTCCCAAGAAGGTATCCCCATCAGAGGATTCCAGGTGAATGCCCCAAGGTCCCGGTAAAATATCCGGTGTGGTACCTGGCGCACAGGGAAACCAGCCCACCGGCACAGTTGCATCCTGAGGTTCTCCTTCAAAGGATGAATTGGTGAGGTAAATAAATTGCCCCTTGAGCATAGTGAAACTTGTCAAGAATAAAAGGCCAATGAAACATTTTCTATACATCACTCTCTTTTTTCAGAATTGTTTACCAAAAAGTGTTGCCGCCATCGCAAATCTTAACTTAAACGCAAACAGTTGGTGATTTATCGCCAAAAGTAGTAGCTAATTTCTGTCTTATTGGTATTTTTGCCCCTCATTTGGGCTTATATTCACAAAAAAATGTCGAATCGTCAAGAAAAGGGAGGTGTTCGAACCAGGCCAAATTACTTTTATTCCATAATAAGTGTAGCGCTCGTGCTATTTTTATTAGGCTTTTTTGGTCTAATCATCCTCCAGGCCCAAAGATTGATCACAGCTTTTAAAGAAAAGGTGGTCTTGATGGTGGAATTAAGTGAGAACGGAAATTCCATCGAAATTGAGCAACTTCAGACCTTTATCAAAGATAAAAATTTCACCAAACCCGGCACAGTGACTTTTACCAGTAAGGAAGAAGCCGCCAAATTTATGAGTGAAGATTTTGGTGAGGACTTTTTAAAACTGGACCTGCCCAATCCGCTATACGATGTGATTACCTTTAATGTAAAGGCCTCACAGATGAATCCGGATAGCCTGGCACACATTCGGGAATTATTGCAGACCCAGGATTTGGTGACCGATGTGTATTACCAAGAAAATTTGGTTGGCGACATCGCAGGAAATGTGAAAAGGGTCGGCTTTTTGGCTCTGGCTATTGGTCTCTTTTTTCTGATTGTGGCGGTCACCTTGATTCACAATACCATTCGGTTGGCCCTTTATGCCAATCGGTTTTTGATTAAAAATATGGAATTGGTAGGTGCTTCCTGGGAATTTATCAGCAGGCCTTACCTCATCCGTTCGATGCAACACGGTTTGATTAGCGCAGCAATTGCCTGCGGCACATTGACGTTAATATTAGTGTGGATGAGCAATACCCTGCCAGATCTAAAATCTGTGCAAGACTGGGGGCTCATCAGCCTCTTGTTTGGCTTGTTAACCATCATTGGGGTGTTGATCAGCGTACTCAGCACCTATTATGTTGTCAAAAAATACCTCAAATTAAGGGTAGACGATTTGTATTAAAAAAAAGGGTTCTTTGACAAATTCCCTGATTCAAAGTCAATCAAAAATATAAACCAACGCTTCTAAAGGCACTTCTGATTTATATTTTAGCTTGACCACGAAATTTGTCAAAGAACGAAAAAAAGCAAAAATGAGTAAACCTTCAAAGAAAAAAAAGGTGGTGGTAACTACCCAAAAGAAAACCCAGCCGACGGTTTCTAGAGCGCGGACCAGCAGCAATGCCGCTCCCGTGCAAGAAATGGTCTTTGGGAAACAAACTTACATCTGGATGGGAATTGGTGCTGCCTTGGTATTTTTAGGGTTGCTGTTGATGGGTGGCGGTGAAATGCCAAGCCCAGACGTTTGGGACGATAGCATTATTTACAGTACCCGACGCACCCTGATCGCCCCGGTTGTGATCCTTGCCGGACTTGGTGTAGAAGTCTACGCCATTCTGAAAAAGTAATGCCCGTCAATGAGTCTATTTGAAGCTATTATCCTGGGTATCATCCAAGGCATCACGGAGTTTCTACCGGTTAGCAGTAGTGGACACCTGGAGTTTGCCAAATACTTTTTAGGAGATCAGAGTATTGCCTCCGAAAGTATGCTGATGACCGTTAGTTTACACGCCGCTACGGCCCTGAGTACCATCGTTATTTTCTGGAAAGACATCTTACAGATTTTTCGTGGACTTTTCCAGTTTCGCTGGAATGAAGAGACCGCTTTTTCTGTAAAAATCATTGTTTCCATGATTCCGGCAGCCCTGGTAGGACTCCTGCTGGAAGAGCAACTGGAAATGCTGTTTGACCGCCAGATTTTACTAGTGGCTTTAATGTTACTCATCACCGGAGCACTGCTCTTTCTGGCTGACCGCGCCAAAAACACCAACAAGACCGTAAGTTTTGGCAATGCGCTCCTCATTGGCATTGCTCAGGCAATCGCCATTTTGCCGGGAATCTCCCGTTCCGGAGCCACTATTTCTACCTCCGTATTGTTGGGCATCGACCGGGAGCGAGCAGCTCGTTTTTCCTTTTTGATGGTCGTCCCCCTAATATTAGGCAAGATGGCCAAAGATATTATGGACGGAGACCTCAGCCAAACGACCATCGGCTGGATGCCTTTAGTGGCTGGATTCATCGCGGCCTTTATCACCGGAGCCCTGGCCTGTGTATGGATGATCCGATTGGTAAAAAGTAGTAAATTAACCTATTTTTCCGTATATTGTTTTATTGTTGCGACTTTAGTGATTCTATTTTGGGTCGGAAAATAAGCCCGCCCAGACAAAGAAAAAAAAATGAACGCAGAAGATATTCCTCTCCCGAGGTACAACTTTCAAACTGGAGCTACTCTTCTTGTTGACAAACCCAAAACATGGACTTCATTTGATGTAGTGAATAAAATTCGCTACAAAATCAAGCACCGCTTGGGCATTAAAAAGATCAAGGTAGGCCATGCCGGCACCCTCGATCCGATGGCAACCGGCCTGTTGATTGTCTGTACGGGAGCTTTTACCCGCAAATTGAACGAATTTCAGGGATTACCAAAGGTATATACCGGTACGTTCATGCTGGGAGGAACAACCCCTTCCTTTGATACCGAAACCAATATTGACGAGACGTTCCCAATCGATCATATCACGCCGGAATTGCTGGAACAGGCCCGTCAACAATTTCTGGGCAATATTGAGCAGTTGCCACCCATGTTTTCCGCTATTAAAGTGGATGGGCAGCCGCTCTACAAAAAAGCACGCAAAGGGCAAATGGTAGAAGTACAGGCCCGGCCGGTGGAAATATTTGAATTTGAGTTGACTCGAATCGAATTGCCAGAAATTGCCTTTATGGTCAAATGTAGTAAAGGCACCTATATCCGCTCCCTGGCTCACGACTTTGGTAAAGCCGTACAAAGTGGCGCCCACCTCACTTCACTACGCCGTACCGACATCGGCCCATTTTCGATTGAAAAAGCCTGGGATCTCGAGGAACTGGTGGAGTATATTGAAAATTCTCCGAATATTGCAGCGCCTATTCAGGTGTGAGAAGCATGAAGAAATAAAAGATCGGAAAATTGGAAGGAATGGAATATTTCATTCCTTCCAATTCATGATCCACTACCCATTCGCCTTGGTCAATACCTCACGAATATCCCGCAAGGTAGCTGGCTCGTATTCCAGTTCATAGATATCTTCGGCGCCTACCTGGGTATCCTTCAGGGCCAGAAAGGTACGGCCATTGACCAATTTAATACTCATAATGGTGATATCACGGCCTTTGGGCAAATTGGTAGACGTATAGAGCCCACCATCTTTCATCGGCTGAATCATACTAGCCATATCTCGGAAAATAATCAGCATTTTTTCGTCCCCCGGCGCATCTTTAATACTGACCATTAACTTCTCCTGCGGAGGAACATCATAAAAACGGTCGCAATTGATCCATCCCATCTGATTGACATTATAAAAGTAATAATTGAGCGACTTGTTATCTGTAGCCCCCATTTCCGCATAGGCATTTTCAAATTCAGCTAGTTTTTGCTTACGCAATTCTTCCCAAGCTTCCATCTTCTTCTCATAAATGGCCAGCTGTTGGTTGTAAGCCTGATTCCGCTTTTCTATTTCTTGTTTGTAATAATCACTTTCATAAAATACTTCGTGCTGGCGCAATAGGTCATTTTTATATTCGGCTTCTGCAACTTTGTAGTTTACTTTATCCAATTCGTACTGTTGCATATTTTTTTTATAAAGCACCATTTCTCCTTCGTAACGCGTCATTTTGACCTGGTACTCCTCCATCTTAGCCTTGAAGATTTCCTCTTCTTTTGCCTCGATTTTGGCTTTGCCCATCACTACTCGCTTAACAAACCCCGGGTTGTATTTGATTTGCTCCCGGTTGGGCTTGAAAGGTTGGTAAGGTTCCCGAGGCTTTACCGGCGGCTCCGGCTTACCGGATTCATCAGGGGTAAAGGCAATATTATAGTGCCGGTTGACGGGCATTTTAGGTCGTTGCGGCATTCTTAAAGCCACATTCCTGGCGGTGCCAAACTCCTGTCCAGTGGGCGCCCAATCGATTGACTGGCCACCTTCAACAGCCTGTCCCATAAAGAGTTGCATGCCACTTTTAGTGTCCATGGTGGGCATGGCTACGGATATTTCCTGGTCGCCTTTCAATGCCAATGGTCGGCCATCGGCAGTAGCTTCCAGGCGCAACATACCACCCGTTTCTAATAATTCGTTCCCAGAGCTGGTCGAAAGTCCTTCGGCCAACATATCCTGATAGGAATAGGCTTCCCGTACACTAAAATCAATCTCACCGGTAGGAACAGAGCCATCCGCAAATTGGAAGGCATTTTTTTCAATCCAGAAGGTCGTCCCACCTTCAGCAGTTATCTTCACTGCCTGATCCGCCGCGAAGTAAAAATGTTGGCGTTGTCCCTTACCAAGGTGCGACAGGACCTCATCCAGCGAGCTGAGATTGCCAATGGCGGTAACCAAAATATCCACCCGTCGGTTAGACTGGCGGCTTTGGTCATCAAGGTTGGGAAAAGCTGGATTGATTTCGCCAAAGCTGCGTACAGTGGTCTTTTCAATTTGCAAACCGCGCCTTTCTAAAAAATCACGCACGGTAGCCGCCCGACGTTGCGCCAAATCCTCATTATATGCCACCGTTCCGCGATCATCGGTATGGGCTTCAATGTTGGCGTTGTCCCTTACCAAGGTGCGACAGGACCTCATCCAGCGAGCTGAG
>CAXHCA010000057.1:0-39568 GCA_964015035.1 uncultured Saprospiraceae bacterium | reverse complement strand
CAGCCCACCCGCTAGCGGTTCTCTCCCTTGAAAGTCCACTGGACTTTCATTCCTCTTGAGGAGGAAATCGGGTGTTGGTAGTAATCTATCACGTACTCTGGCACGTACTCTCTTGGCCCACCCACCCGCTAGCGGTTCTCTCCCTTGAAAGTCCACTGGACTTTCATTCCTCCTACGTCGGAAATCGGTCGTTCATCTTCGGAACCATTCAAAGTGGTGTGGTAGATTGTACTGCCCAAATGATCATGGATGAAGTAGCTGACTTAGATGTTTTCTAACAAAAAAGAATTTTGTTCCTGAAATTACGGGAAACCAAATTCTTTCGCAGGAACCAATGAGAATTTTCCTTCTCTACCCATGTAATAAGCCGAAATTCCCATTTCTGGATGAAATTCAATCCCAAAGAAGTTTTTTCTATCTGAGTGTAATTTTGAATTCCTATATATATCAGAAAAAACGTAAATTGTGTCGCTCTCTTGCACATACTTAAAATAAGGCTCATAGCAAGGCATTCCCTCTATTATAATAGAGGGGTTTTCAACTATGGCTCCACGATAATCGCAAACTGTATCTGGAATATTAAATACATACTTGGAGAGAAAAGGAGAAAACTTATGGTTTATTTTATAATATAACACCCCATTGTCTATCAAAAAAGTGTCTGCCACAATTTTCCCGTCCTCAAAATATGCTTTTACTGGCTTAGTTTTTGAATAATAAACATCAATAAAAACTCCATTTTCTTTAAAAATTCTTTTTATTAATTCGCCTTGTCCCCATTTGTTACTATAAATCAACCAATCTCCATCTAAATACATTTCATTTTCAGATGTACTTTGAAGTATTTTACAGCCCATTATAGTAACCACTATAGCCAGTCCTATAAAAGTGAGTAATCTTATTTTATTTTTTTTCATCATAAATTAATTGGTTTCTTTCTTGTGTAATTCTATTAAACGCACTCTCTAAACCATCTTTTCCTATTGTTTCTTTCCAATAGTCTTTAGCATACTTAATTATTAAGCTATTCCCAGCTTCTGACCCTTTTTCATTAATAAGTCCAGTCATTGACAGCAAATCCAATTGCTGATCTGTTAATTCGGAATTATATTCTTTTAGTGCAGATCTAATACTACCTACCAAATTCATCGCCATTTCATTGTGCTGAACTTCTTGGTTCATAATCATATTAAATGACCCGCCAGACATTAGAGCAGCATGCCCTCCTTCATGAATTAGGGTCAATGCTCGTCCCAGGTCGTTTAACATATACTGTTTCCCATCTATAACTTGTGTTTCTTTAGTAGAGAAGAAATTAGATTGAATATGTGGATCAAAGGAACCTTTCCCTGATTGCAAAGCTCGTTTTGCAAAACTCTCCTCTCCACCATATCTTTCAAAATCTACGCTTGTTCCGGCTAATGCGGTGGAGCTATTTCCCCGCCCAACTGTATTATTTAGTACATAGTCTCTTCCATTTGGAGATTCATAATTTTTTATGAATTTTTTGTAAGTAGAGCTTTTCCTTCGAAGGTCTTCATATACCTGTTGATATCGAGATCCTTCCCAACCTTTGCCGGGAACGACACTCCGCCCATCTGGATCAACAAACATCACCGGATTCCCCAACACATAATTGTAATCACTCCACGCCGGAAATTCCGCAGCCAGCGGATCCAAACTCAAAAACCGCCCAATATCCGAATCATAAAAGCGCGCGCCGCGGTAGTCCAGGCCGGATGCTGCGTCTCGCTTCCCGATGAAGTGCCACTAAGGTACGCTTGGTTCGCCAGGTGTTTCTAAGCCGGGATAAACTTCTCTTTCTGGATGCCACAAAAAAAGCCTCAACGCCAATGCGTCGAAGCTTCTTATTGTGGTTCCACCAGGACTCGAACCTGGATCTTGGGCTCCGGAAACCCACATACTATCCCTTGTACTATGGAACCATACAGCAAGTCTTATTTCTTGCGGGCGCAAAGTTACGGTGAAATCGGGGCATTGACAAGTAAATAGCCCAGGATTTTTAAATGAGCCTTCCTGGTGATAGCCATGTATTTTCCCCTACAATAGTTCCGCTTGCACAACATCGACTAATTTTCGAGGAGAAAGACCTACTAATAATCCTCGCTGACCGGCATTGATATAGATGATTTCATGGCTCATCGCATGGGCATCAACAAAAGTCGGATAAGCCTTTTTCATACCAATCGGAGAGCATCCTCCGCGGATGTACCCCGTTAGTGACTGCAGGTCCTTGACCGGTACTAATGCCATTTTACGATTGCCACTGGCCTTGGCCAATTGCTTGAGGTCCAATTGTCGGTCGCCCGCAATGACGGCAATTACCGGGCCGGTTTTATCACCTTTACAGACCAGCGTTTTGAAGATTTGTGGGAGTGATAAGGCATTTTGCTCGGCTAAATGCGCCACGTCCAAATGGTCGGGATCATATTCATAAGCTACCGTTTGATAGCTGATCTTTTGCTGGTCCAGGATGCGCAGGGCATTGGTCTTTTTCATCTTAAAAAGTATGGCTGTGTTTGCTTATGGATCTTTCTTGCTCATCAGCGATTCGGAAGATTCCGTTCTCGTCGATTCGAGCGGGACCAATACCTCAAGTGGCCTGATGGGCGTGCCATCACTCCACTCGCCAAGGTAGGTCTGCTGGGGCGTATTGCCAAAGGCGTATTCATAATGAATGCCTTCTGCGGTGAAGTCAATCAGTGCATCCAGTAATTTCCAGTAGCCATAATAATCAACGGCATCCAAGGTGGCAATGCGCATGGCCCGCTTGGAGGAAAAATTGCGTTTGCCAATATCAAAATCTTCCAGTAGGCTATACGACTCGTTGTGTCCATCGCGAATGGCATTTGTGCCATACTCATCGCGGTATTGTCTAATGAGGTTGCGGTGAGGAGTATTGACGGCCGTTTCATACACCAATTGCCCAAAACGATCACCGACTACGTGATCCCCATCGCTGAGCATAATGAGCAGATAAGTATCTTCGGGCATTTTTTCATAAGATTTTAACCGACCACCTTTTAATGGCCCGGAACCTGGAGAACAAAGCAGCAGGCCCTTAGGCTGAGGAATCTTATATTTCTCAAAATTTACGCCTAAATCTGCTGCTACGACCCCTCCGTAGGAATGCCCGACAATCACTAAAGGTGCTACCTTTGGTTTGACGTGTTGCCCCGTATCTAGTTCTACCAAGGCATCACGAATGCCCTGCGCCGCATTGCGCCCAAAGCGCGGAGGCCGTGGAAAAATCAAATTGCGCTGGTAGCGTGGAAATATGACAATATTCCCCCGACGCACCAAATGTTTGATCCACTCACCATAGATCATCGGATTGTAGGCACCATACCCGTGTAGAAATACAATGACCCGGGCAGAATCCAATCCGGGAGCAGCAGGCTCAAACAGCCAATAACCATCCGGTTTACGGGCATAGTCTGAAAAGATGACACTGTCGCAAACGTATGCAGCACCTCCTGGCCCATCAAGGGGTTGGGGTGGCCCACTAATATCTTGAGCCATTACACCCGAGAACCAAATACTAAAACATAACGCAATCCAAAGTCTCATACTAAAAAATTAGGTAATTATTACTACAACAGCCAAGTACGATATTTCGTTGAGGTCTATTCACGAGCTTAGCCCATGTGTGGAACGGATTCCATTGGAAACTCAGTGCATATTTGAAGCGAATTCCATTTGAAAATCAGAAAGTTAAGGCTTGAGTCAAGAGGAATCACGGGCATCTCAGCTGAGCCAAGATGAAGATGACTTGTCGACACGAAGTGCTTAAGTTGTTGGTTTTTAGCAGGAGCAAGCACCAAACACGCACTTATTGAGATTGAAAAAATAAGCGTACATTTACGCGAATCTTAGGCAACAGAACAGGACGTTGTTTAAAGTATTCAAGACAAATAAAACTGAACTAAAAACGGATATATGCCCAATTCCGCTGCGGAACAAACGGTTGGAGTCATTGGCGCGGGGAGTTTCGGAACAGCCATTGCTAACCTACTGTCATACAATGTAGAGGTCTTGTTGTACAGCCGGAACCCCGAGGTGGTGAAGTCCATCAATGAGGGACATCAATCTTTTGGGCTCAACCTCAATGAGCGCATTCGTGCAACTAATGACTTGGAGGAATTGGCGCAAAACTGCACCTTGCTTTTTCCAGTAGTACCATCTACCAGTTTCCGGCCCATGATGCGGGATTTAGGTCCGTTTTTACGCCCTTATCACTTCCTGATCCATGCTACTAAAGGATTGGATTTGCATGGTATTTCCGATGCTGAAATAGAAGAAAAAGGCATCACTCGCGCCAATGTGAGTACCATGACCGAGGTGATTCGCCAGGAAAGCGCAGCGCAGCGGATCGGTTGTTTGTCTGGCCCCAATTTAGCGACAGAAATCATGGCTGGTCAACCTACTGCGACCGTTATCGCCAGCCATTTTGATGAGGTGATCAGCTTAGGCAAAAAAGTACTCAGCAGCCAACATTTCCACGTATTTGGCAGCCATGATGTAATGGGCGCTGAATTGGCCGGAGCCTTTAAAAACACCATTGCCATCGGTTCGGGGATTTTGAAAGGCAAGGGATTTGGCAAAAACCTGCAAGCCATGCTCATCACCCGTGGCTGGACCGAAATGATTCACTACGGCAACAAAATGGGTGCTACCAGCAAAGCCTTCTTTGGCACCGCGGGTATTGGCGATCTGATTGCCACTGCCACCAGTAGTAATAGTCGCAATTTTACCTTTGGGTACCGACTGGGACAAGGAGAGAATCGCGAGGAAGTCATCAAAACCATGCCCGAACTCGCAGAAGGGGTTCGCACCTTGAGAATTGCCCGCCATTTGGCAAAAAATTATAAATTGCACGTTCCGATCACTGAGATGATGTACAAGGTTGTTTTTGAGGGACTGGAGGTTGAAAAGGCCATCAATTACCTGATGAATTTCCCGTACGATATCGATGTTGATTTTCTATAAATTGTAAATCAGATTGTAATGAATCTATCCTTCAACAAGCTATTGCCCCACCTGGCAGCAATCGTCGTTTTTCTGGTCTTGAGCATGGCGTATTTCAGCCCACAGCTGCAAGGCAAAAAAGTCCAACAGGGCGACGTCATGCAATACCTGGGCATGTCGCAAGAAGTTAGAGCATTTAAAAAACAAACCGGAGAAACTTCGCTTTGGACCAACTCTATGTTTGGAGGAATGCCTACCTACCAGATCAACACGGTTAGTGCCGGGAATCTACTTAAAAAAGTGGAAGCAGTTGGCCGCTTGGGTATCAAACCTCCCATCGGCCAGTTCTTCCTGATTATGGTCTGTTTTTACGTTTTAATGTTGGTTTTGGGGGTGAATCCCTGGCTGGGATTGATCGCTTCGGTGGCATTTGCCTTTTCTACCAACAATATGACCCTTTATGAAGCCGGGCACGAAACCAAATTGCGGACCATCACTTATTTTCCTTTGGTGGTAGCCGGTATGTTGCTCGCCTTTCGGAAAAAATACTACCTCTGGGGAGGCTTGTTATTTGCTTTTGGATTGGGCCTGAATATCATGTCCAATCACATTCAAATGACTTATTACCTCTTCATGACGTTGATCATTTATGGCATCGCGCAATTGATAGTGGCCATCAAAAGTAAAGCATTTGATCACTTTTTCAAAGCTACCGGTGTCTTGATTATCGGCGCAATCTTAGCCCTTGGCTCCACCGCCTCCAATCTCTGGATTACCTACGAATATTCCAAAGATACCATGCGTGGAGAGCCAATCCTGGAACCAGAAGTACAAGAAGATGTACAGAGCAGTAGTGAAACCAAAGGTTTGGACTGGGATTATGCCATGCAGTGGAGTAACGGCTTGCTGGATGTCTGCTCTTCATTTATTCCGGGTGTGGCCGGCGGCGGAACCCAGGAACTGGTAGACGAATCTTCTGCTACCTATAGAGACCTAACCTCAAAAGGTTATCGGGTACCCTCTCCCCTACCCGCTCCATTATATTGGGGGGATTTGCCATTTACCAGTGGGCCCATGTATTTTGGAGCCATCGTACTACTCCTTTTCTTATTTGGGGCCGTTGTGGTCGACGGACCTGCAAAATGGTGGCTGGTACTAGGTACTCTGCTCACCATTCTTATGTCGATGGGCAAACACTTTGAGGTCCTCAACCATCTTTTATTCGACTATTTTCCACTATTTAATAAATTCCGAACGCCCAATTCGGTCTTGAGCGTTACCTCTTTTCTGATGCCATTGCTCGGAGCCTTAGGAATCAATAAGGTCATCCAGGGTAAGGTGGATAAAAAACGAGCCTTACAAGCACTATATATAGCCGCCGGTATTTGTGGCGCCCTGGCTCTGTTTTTCCTAATCTTGGGACCTTCTTTCTTTACCTTTACCCATCCCAATGATGCCGAGCCCTTTAGCCAAAGCGCCTTGATCGCTGATCGCCAGTCGCTGATGCAGAGCGATGCCTTCCGGGCGCTGGTGCTTTTTGCACTAGGTGCTGGAATATTGTGGGCATTTATTCAAGAAAAAATCAAATTACCGATCTTATTGGGGGGGTTGGCCGTACTCATTTTATTTGATCTATGGAACGTCGACCGCCGTTATTTGGATACCGACTCTTTTGTCAGAAATTCCGAATACCAGGCCAGCTTCCAGCCCAGTCCGGCAGATCAACGAATTTTGCAGGATAAGGATCCTAATTTTAGGGTTTATGACATCACTGGCAATCCATTTACCTCGGCCAGCGCCTCTTATTTCCATAAATCACTTGGCGGTTATCATGCAGCCAAGCTCCAGCGTTACCAGGACATTATTGACCGACATCTGATTAAAGGCAACCAGGCTGTCATCGATATGTTGAATACCAAATACGTCATTGTCAATGGACAGGACAACCAGCCGCAAGCACAACAAAATCCTGGCGCATTGGGCAATGCCTGGTTTGTTAGCAAAATAGAAATGGTCAATTCTGCCAATGACGAAATCGATGCTTTGACGGATTGTGAACCCGGAGATGAAGCCATCATCCACCAAGAATTCCAAGACTATGTGGCAGGCCTTGATCCGGATGGAACCGGAACCATCCAACTCACTCAATATAAGCCCAACCACCTCACCTATCAAAGCAATACCAACAGCGAACAATTGGCTGTCTTCTCAGAAATCTGGTATGGCCCCAACAAGGGATGGCAAGCTTATATTGATGATCAACCGGTAGATCATATCCGGGCCAATTATATCCTTCGGGCAATGAAAGTACCCGCAGGCCAGCACAAGATTGAGTTCATTTTTGACCCTCAAGCTTTCAAAACAGGGAAATTATTGTCTAGCATTTTCTCCTTGCTGATCCTGCTCGGCTTGATCGGTTATGCCGTCTATTTCTTTCGCAACAACCCGATCAATTTAGCATCCGAAACGGAAAATTCTGAAAAAAAGGCAAAAATTAAAGGCACGCGATCAAAAGGCAAGAAAAAATAAACGCTGGATGGAAAAATCCGCCATTGCCATGATCGTCCCTTACCGCTTTGTGCCGCCTGTCAATGGTGGGCACAAAGCGGCTTACGGCTTCGCGGAGTTCTTAGCCAAAGAGGTAGATCTTTCCTGTATTTCTACCCAAAGTAACGACAAAGATCAAGCGGCGTTCCCTTTGTACCCACTGCTGCCGGATGGCCCCTCCAAATACTTTAGCCCGGCCGTCCTATTTCGCCTGTATCGCTTTTTCCAAAAACATCACATTCAGCAGGTCATTTTGCATCAGCATTTTATCGGCATCCTCCTATTGCCGCTGATCTTCTGCTCCTCTATTCGATTTATTATTTTTGTTCAAAATATTGAATACCAAAGATTTAAATCACTAAACAAATGGTATTGGCCCATCGTTTACCTCTCGGAATGGCTGGTCTACCGGCTGGCCTGGCGATTGCAGTTCATCTCACCGGATGACCTGCCGATTGCCTTGCAGCAATTTGGCTTAAAGCCAACAAAATGTGGCATCACACCGTACGGAACACCACAACAACAAGCACCAGACCAGACTGAATTAAAAGCCGCTCGTGACCAAGTCGCAAAGCAGCATGGTTATACTCCTGACGAAAAGCTAATCATCTTTTTTGGGCCCCAAACTTACCAGCCAAACCTAGAGGCTGTAGATCGCATCATTCACCAGATCAATCCCTGGCTACTGGAAAATATGAACCAACCCTATCGCATCCTGATTTGTGGGGGGGGGCTGCCAAAACAATATCAAAGACTCGCCAACTACAAGACTCAAAACGTTGACTACCTCGGATTTGTCCCCGACATCGACCTTTACGTCAAAGCCAGTGACCTGATGATCAACCCCATCAATACCGGTGGCGGCGTCAAAACCAAAGTCATTGAAGCCATTGCGTTGGGTAAGACCGTCATTTCTAGTTATACCGGCGCACTCGGGGTCAGTCCCGAAGCCTGCGGCCCAAAGCTAATCCGGGTCCCTGACGAAGATTATGAGGCCTTTGGCAATGCCATTCAGACCACATTGCAACAACCCTCCCAATCTACGCCATCTTCATTTTATCAGCAATATTACTGGAAAAATGCCATCCAGTCTGTAGTAGAAGTTGTACAAGCTCCACCAACACCATCGGCGTAGGTCGAAATAGTTACAGAAAAAGCCTACTTTTGCACCCGCATAAAAGAAAGCAAAAAAATGAATACCATTCAAAAAATACTGCAATCCAAGACACTGGAACGCCTCCGCCGTCAGGTGGGCAAAACCACCGGATTGCACCTGCGCCTCAAGCGATTTACCCCCTCTGCCAGTGAGGAGATGCGAACCGCCATGCTGCTCCAACACATGAATGTGGATTTTGTCATTGACATTGGCGCCAATACTGGTCAATTTGCCGAATCACTCTACGATTTTGGTTATACCGGACAGGTAGTCTCCTTCGAGCCCGTAGGTGCCGTACACCAACATCTGCAAAAGCGCAGTGAATCCTATCCTAACTGGACGGTAGCCGAGCGCTGCGCCATCGGCGATCAGGATGGGGAGACGGAAATAAATGTGTCAAACGATACGGTTTTCAGTTCTGTTTTAGAGATTGAAGACAGCTACGTTTCGCACAACCCCAAATCAAAAATCGTGGCCAAAGAGAAGATCAACCTCTACAAAATCGACACCATTCTGCCCAAATACCTACCGGCAAAAAATAGCGGTATCTTGCTCAAGATTGATACCCAAGGTTTCGAAAAAGAGGTTTTGGATGGCGCCCCGGCGACCTTAGCCAAAGCAAAAGGACTCAAAATTGAAATTCCGCTCTACCCTATCTATCGGAATACCCATTTTGAATTTTACGACATCATCGACTTCGTCAAAAAACAGGGTTTTCAACCCTACAGCTTTCACGTAGAAGGGGTCGACCTCACTACCGGCCGGGTGAATACCATTGACGGATTGTTTTTCAGAGACCAATAGCCTAATTTATTGTGCGTTATATCGTTATTATTCCAGCCTACAACGAGGAGACTTTCATCGGGCGAACCATTGAGACCATTGCCCGGCAGACGCTGCTCCCCCAAGCGTTGATCATCGTCAACGACGGCTCCACCGATGGCACCGCTCAGGTGGTCCGGCAATACCAACAAAAGTACCCCTGGATTCGTATGGTGACTAACGCTAAAAAGGAACCTTATGCCTCCGGCTCTAAAGTAGTGCGGGCCTTTTACCTGGGCTACCAGACCATTGAATCAGACTATGATTTTCTGGTCAAATTTGATGCCGATCTAGAGGTCCCCCCCCATTATTTCGCTCGTATGGCAGAAATCTTCACCCAAAACCCCAAGGTGGGCATTGCCGGTGGCATGATTGTCATGGAGAAAAATGGAGAATGGGTCTACGAAAACTTCTCGGATATTGATCATGTGAAGGGCGCCTACAAATCTTACCGTAAAGCCTGTTTTACGGCCATCGGCGGCCTCAAGCACTCCATTGGCTGGGATACGGCTGACGAATTATTAGCTCGATTCCACGGCTGGCAGATCCAAGTAGACACCAGCTTACAAGTCAAACACTACCGCCCGCTGGGCACCGAAACCGGATCGCTAAAGATCCGAAGACGCATTGGCAATGGCATGTACCGCCTGCGCTATGGCTTCTGGATTACCCTCATCAGTGCTACCAAGGCCGGTTACCTCACCAAGCCCTATGGCCTTACAGGTATTTCCGTCCTCATCGGTTGGCTACAATCATGGCTAAAAAGAGAAGACTATATCGTCACAGAAGCCGAAGGAAAGTTCATCCGCCAGTTTCGATGGCAACGCATGAAAGGCAAATTATTGGGGTGATTTTTTTGGGCGTATCCCGTTGGGTCGCTATGTTCCGCTGCCTGGCCCTGCGGGCTGGTCCTACGGACCACAGCTGCACAGCGCTTACGCCGGTCCTTCCCGGCACTGCAGCCAATGATTCCACAAAAACCAACATCACCGAGCCAATTGGGCAATCTCCCATTTGAGGTTTTCACGGGCCTGTTGTTCAAATGCTTCCTGGTAGGCCACCGTCTTATAGAGAAAATCTTGTTCCAACAAGTGCCGCAGTACTTTAATCCGCCCCGGACGGTATAGCATCCCCGGAATCAAGTGGTACTCCTGGCGAATTTGTTGGCTATACTGCTGGTATTTTTCAGGAGAGCTCCCTAAAATACACAAATCAAAATCCAAAAAATAAGCCATATCCCGGCTGTCATTCCCCACAGGTAGCTGATGGCCTTTAGTGGCCATAATCAGATCAAAAATACGCTGTAAGCGATCTTCAGACAAGGCCAATTGCCGCAAACGCCGCACGGCCAATTCCGCACTTTTCTCTTCATTTCGCTTACTGGTCGTTTTGTAAATGATATCGTGGTACCAGATGGCAAAAGCGACGGCTTGTGCATCGACAAGACTCGTTTCGTATTCATCGTATTCCTGAAACAAGTGTTGCAGATGTGTGAAATTGTGATAATGGCGGTGAGACTCCTGATAATGGTCACTGATTTCCATCCAAAGTTGGTCCAATAACTCATGTTGATCAGTGCATTGACGGCCCAAGATATGCCAGCGTTCTTTTAATTGATTTCTCATATCAAAATTAGGGTATAAAAAGGTACTCAACCGGTACGCCATCGGTTAGCCACACCTTATTTTCCGAAAGGTAAAATTCATGCCCATTGGCCCACATCTTGCCGGTATCAATGGTAATTACCACCGGTTTGCCATGTCGTTTGCCCACCAACACCGCCGTATCCTGATCCGCAGAAAGGTGCACATGTTGGCGATTGCCCTTCATCAAGCCCTTTTCCCTAATGGAGTCCAGAAAACGGGTAGCGGTACCGTGATAGAGTTTATCTGGTGGTTGAATGGGTTTAAATTCCATGTCAATGGCTATAGAGTGGCCCTGATTAGCTCTGATTTTCTGGCGGTCTTCAGTGAGTATAAAACGCTTTTTATTGTTGGTGGCTACTATGTGTTCAATATGGTTCAGATCTACTTTCATGCCCCGGTTATTCATCTTTTCCAGGATTTCCCGGACATCGGCCCAACCATTGGGATCGAGGGTAATATCTAAGGCTTCCGGTCGGTGGCGTAGGATCAGGCTGAGGAATTTGCTGAGGTGTAAGTCTTTCATTTCTGTTTTGTTGTTTGACTTTCTTGGGGGTAACCCGGGATATTGTTAATTTTAGTCGAGCGAGTGTAATATCCAAACTATTGATTTTTCGGGATAGTTCCTTTTTTTTATGGAAATCATTTTCATTTTTGGAGTCGGATACGCATTATTACTGGTAGGATTCTATTTCTTCCAGGAGCGCTTTATTTTCCAACCCAAAGCCCTGAAATCGAGCTATCGCTTCACCTTTGAGCAAGAATTTGATGAGTTTTTTCTACAGCAAGAAGCGCCCGCTCTGAAGGTCAATTGCCTTTTCTTTCCCAGCAAGCCCGCTTCCAATGGATTGGTGCTTTATTTGCATGGCAATGCCGACAACTTGCAACGTTGGGGCCGCCATGCGATAGATTTTCTGAGGCACCAATATGATTTTTTGATTCTCGACTATCCCGGTTACGGAAAGAGTCCGGGGGTCCCTTCCGAAGAGAAATGCTACCAAAGTGCCGAACTGGCCTACGCTTGGGCCATTGAGCGTTACGCCAGCCAAAACATCATCATTTACGGTCGGTCACTGGGTACCGGAGTAGCCGCCTATCTGGCCGCTCGCCATTCCGCCCAACAATTGATTTTAGAAACCCCCTTTCCGAGCATTCCCAAACTCATACAGTTTTGGGTACCACCCTTTTTGCAGGTGCGCCACCGTTTCCCGGTCGAACAGTATATTCAACAAGTCAAATATCCAGTCACCATTTTTCAGGGGACCTGGGACATCATAGTTCCCCACCGGGCCGCGATACAGCTAAAGCCACACCTCGAAACCGCAGAAGATTTTATCACGATTGAAAAAGGAAGGCACAAAAACCTCAGTCAATTTCAGGAATACCAGGAAAAACTGGAAGACCTACTGGCGGTAGAGGCATTAAAACGAGCCAAACGACAACCAAAACAAAACTAGCCCAACCATGCTGATCTGGAACATACTTACGGGATTACTGATCTTGTACATCGCCACTAACCTGATCTTTTATTTCTTTCAGCACTTCTTCTTTTTCCGCCCGGAAATTTTACACAAAGATTTCACCTATCAGTACGCCTTTGAATTTGAAGAAAAGACTTTCGAGATGGAAGATGGCGGTGTAATCAACAGCATTTACTTCAAGGTTCCGAACAGTCGAGGCGTCATTTATTACCTCAAGGGCAATTCGCGAAGCATCAAAGGTTGGGGCAAATTTGCCAAGGATTTTGTGGGCAACGGCTACGACTTTTTCATGATGGATTATCGCGGTTTTGGCAAGAGTCGCGGTAAACGCACGGAGCAAAAGCTGTACAGTGATGCCCAAATGCTATACAAATGGCTGAGCAGGCAATACCCGGAGAAGCAGATTGTGGTCTACGGCCGCTCAATGGGTTCCGGTATTGCGGCCCGCATTGCCTCCTGGAACGATCCCAAAATGCTCATTCTGGATTCGCCCTACTATAGCTTTTTGCATCAAATCAAGCGTTTTGGGCCCTTCTTATTATTGAAATATTTATTGCGTTACCAAATCCGAACGGATCAATTTTTGAAGTACATCCAATGCCCCGTTTTTCTCATTCATGGCACTAAAGACCGGCTGATTCCCTATCGGCACAGCATGAAATTGAAAGAAATTAATCCCAAATTGATCCAGTTGATGCCCATTGAAGATGGCCGCCACAATAACCTGCCCGATTTTCCCAGGTACCACCAGTATTTGTATGATATATTGAATGATCAGTACATCCCGGTAGCAAAAGCCACAAGCGCATGAGCATGACCCGCACTTTTGATATTCTAACGATGCAAATGAGTAAATACCCGCAAAGCAAAGCCATTGTGTGCCGGGAGAGAGGGGGAATTTGGCAGTCTTATTCTACCCAAAAATGCATTGAAATTACGGATCATTACAGTCATTGCCTACTGGCCTCCGGAGTCAAAAAGGGCGATTTGGTGGTGATCATCCCTCACCTTGCTTCCGCTGATTGGATTTTCTTGGATTTGGCCATTCAACAAGTTGGAGGCATTGTGGTACCAATACATTTCACCAGTGCGGTTGATCAACTTCACTATGTGTTGAAGCATACCGAAGCCCGCTTGTGCTTTATTGCGCACGGTGGACTGGCCGAAAAGTTTTATCCAGCTACCCGTGTTTTTCCCGAGCTACAGATGATTTACTTAGAGGATGTGCCCGATGCGGGCATGAGTTTGATCAATTGGCGGAAACAGCCCTTAAAAAAAGAAAACACAGATTTATCGGCCATTAAAGATAGCATTCAAGACAAAGACCTGGCCGCTATACTGTACACCTCAGGCACCACCGGCATTCCCAAAGGGGTGATGCTGAGCCATGGCAATATTGTGAGCAATTTACACTCCATCATTCCGCTTTTGCCCGTTACCCCCCAAAAGGCAGTAATCAGCTTTTTGCCCTTCAGTCACATTTTTGAGCGCATGAGCATCTATACTTATTTGGCGATGGGGGTTAAGCTGTATTTGCCGGTAGATCGCGATTTTTTACCTACTGCCTTGAAAGAAGTACGCCCGCACATTTTCACTGCCGTTCCACGGATCTTGGAGAAGATGTATGAGGTTTTATTGGCTCAGAAACCCAATATGAGTTGGCTCAAGCGAAAAATTACCGGTTGGGCCATCGGAATTGGCAAAAATTACCGCGAACGGCCATCGATGGCTCCCGGGTATTGGTTTCAACTACAGATGGCTCGGCTACTGGTCTTTCGACAATTGAAAAAAGAATTAGGCGGACGGGTAGAAGCCATCGTCATTGGGGCCGCTTATTTGCAGCCAGAGCTAGGCCGGTTATTTGGAGCCATGAAGATCAAGGTGCGGGAAGGTTACGGCATGACGGAGACTTCACCGGTCATCACACTTAATCGCTTTACCCCAGGATTGTATGCTTTTGGTACCGTAGGATTGCCGATCCCCGGAGTAATGGTCAAAATAGCCGATCCGGATGAAAACGAAGCCGGCGAAGTGATGGTTAAAGGTCCAAATGTGATGCAGGGATACTACAAAAACGAAGAAGCCACACAGGCCGTCCTCGAACCCGATGGCTGGTTACATACCGGAGATATTGGCAAGTTTGTACGCAATCGCTTCTTACAAATTACGGATCGTCAAAAGGATATCTTCAAAACCTCTTCCGGCAAATTTATCGCCCCTTTGGTCTTGGAAAACCATTTTAAGCAATCGCCTTACATCGAGCAAATTATGGTCATTGGCTTTCAGCGCCCTTTTGTGACGGCCATTATCAAGCCCAATTTTCCCTTACTCAAAAACTGGTGCGACAACCAAAACATCCACTGGACGGGCCCGGAATATATGGTACACAATTATAAGGTCAAAGAGAAAATGCAGATCCAGGTGGACCAACTCAATGATGAACTGCCCAACTACCAAACCATCCGTGCCTTTCACCTCACCGCTCAAGAATGGACCATCGAGTCCGGTTTACTGACCTATACCATGAAGTTGATTCGCCCAAAAATTCTTGCAACTTACCAAAAGGAGCTGGATGCATTATACGAAAACAGCTGATCTATGCCGCCCTTTCAGGGCGGAATGTTTCGCCCCATTTAGCCAAGAGCTACACCCTTGGCAGATTTTTTTTGCCCTTCAGGCAAATTCATACCCAACCCCAAAGGGGTTGCACATGTATCAATCGGGCAACCGTCCGATTTTCAATCCCCTCATTCAACCTTCTTTCGACTCAACACACATACTCCCTTCTCCGTGCGAATAAACTGTGCTTGTAAATCAAATTCATCTACCCACCGCTGGATAGTTTGCCGTTCGCTAGCGCGATCAGCATCATCAGCGATGATAATCGCATTGGGAGCCAGTTTATCCCAGAGAATGGGAATAGCCGGATAGCGCGCCAGATGCTGAATCGGCTCCGGCGGTCCGTCGATCACCAGTAAATCAATCGGCGGTAAAGCGGCTAAGGCAGCAATATCATACCATTGCCAATCCTGGCCATTAAGCGTATAGCGCTTTAGCGGAGCATGCAACACATCCGACCCCGGGTTCATCACTCGTTCACGGGATTGATCCGCATAAAAGGCTTCGTGTTCCAGCGCCAGGTGTTTAGCATCCGATTGTTGGTGCAACAACCATTCCGAGATGATCATGGTAGATACTCCAGAACTGGCCTCTACCACCACCTTTGGCTTCACCTGCTTACAATACTCCACCACCACCTTCAAAAAGTCAGGTGAACCGGCAATGCCTCTGGTGGGCGGAAGAGCAATTGAGGGCGTAAACTGTTGGTAAAGCCACATCCAAGATTCCACCTGATTGACATCTTGAGCCCGATCAAGGTGAAAGCGGTACATCAGTTGACTTACGCGAAAAGTCAAGATCAAATAAGCCAGGGCTAACAAGGCCAAGCCGGGCAACAGTACAGGGTATCCAGCCAGATATTCCAGCCCCAATAGCGCCAAAATGATAACGGCCGTGGCTACAATGGCCATTTTGAAAAAAGCAAAAGTCGTATATGGTTTATGCATCTTATTTCTTCAATATACTAGTGAAAAGTTCCCACCGAGATCGAGTACGGCTGGGGTTATGCCGGTAATTCCATTCTTTGATGGCCATCTTGAGGTCTCCTTCCGCACCAATCCATTCCAAGAACTTCGGAAAATCTTCTTTGATGGTTTCCAGCTTAATACGCATCACATTGGTTTTGTCACGCAGAAAATAATCAATGTTATCATTGACCGTATCATAATAGTCGAGACAAAATTCCAGACCCGTATTTTCCGGACGCATGAGGATACCTTGAGTATAAGCCTTGATGATACTATTTTTAAAATCCCAGCGCCGGTTAAAACTATTTGCCGTAGCTTCGCGGTCTCTGGTGATGTGTACATAGTAAGCATCGTTGCCATATTTTTTACCTAACTTGCCCAGCAACCAGCTTAATCGATTATCCGCCTCAATGTGGTTATCCGGATAATCAAAACGGGCAGGACCGGTAAATTTTGCCCGGCTTTCATGGCCGGTAGTAAAATTTTCCAGATGCTGGCAAGCTTTTAAAAACGTAACCGATCCGTTTCGACCGGTACAGAGAATAAATACATTCATTAGCCAATTTTTTTTGGAATGGGGACCATCAAACGGCAAGGCATAAGTTCGGGCATTTTCATGTACATCGGCATGGTGATCGGGTTTGTAAATGTAAGCCTGCTCTTTCCCCGCTTTGTGGGCGTGGAAATTCTTGGCTTAACCCAATGGCTTACCGAATACGCCGGCCTTTTCCTCCTCATTGGTAGCTTCGGCACCAATACGGCAACCATTCGCTTTTTCCCCCATTTCAAAGATCGGGAAAGGCAACACAACGGTTTTCTCAGTTTTTTATTTATCCTGCGTACCGCTGGGCTCCTCCTGACCATTGTTGTAATAATTCTGACCAAAGATCAGATCATCGCCCTTTTCTCCGATGAAAAAAGCGCTCAATCTATTCACGACTACTATTTTTTACTTCCTATTTTATTAGCGCTGACCAGCTATTCCGAATTGCTGGAAAATTACGCCTCAGCCCTAATGCGTCCGCGCGTAGCCACTTTCTTTCGGGAAATCGTCATCCGACTGTCTACCCTGGTTTTCATCCTGTTTTACCACTTCGAGTGGATCAGTTTGCAAACATTTATTATCCTCTTTACACTCCGATTCATCTTGGCAGTAGGAGGTTTGTTATTCTTTATTTACTGGATTGGCGAACTACACTTCAAAACGGATTGGTCCATTTTCCGGAAACCCATCTTTAAAAGTGTGACCAATTACGGCCTTTACTCCGTTTTTGCCTCTTTGGGCAGCAAAATTACGACTAAAATTGATATTTTGATGGTTGCGGCCCTAACTGATTTTACGGCTACCGGCATTTATACAACCATGTACTTTGTTTCTACCGTCATCGTCATTCCCCATTTGGGCATCTCAAAAATTGCCGGCCCATTGATCGCTGAAGGCTGGAAGAAAAATGATCTAAATGAAATTGGTCAACTTTACCGCCGGACAGCACTCAACAATTTTATCGTAGCGCTTCTGATTTTTATCGGCATTTATATCAACCTGGATCACCTCGTTACCATACTCGGCAGTGAAAATTTTGCGGGTGCAGAATGGGTGGCCGTGTATCTAGGCTTGGGCCAATTGATGCATGTGGTCAATGGATACAATGGTTTGATCATCAATTATTCACCAAAATATCGCTTTGACTTGATTTCAAAAGCCATTACCGCCCTTTTGGCCATCGCCACCAATTATTTGTTCATCCAATGGTATGGCATCATTGGGGCGGCAATTGCTACGGCCATCACAGTGATTCTCAGCAATATTATCAATCAATTATTTGTATATCTGCATTACCAAATCCACCCTTTCTCTAAAGGTATGCTCCAAATACTGGTGGTGGGTTTATTTGCAGTCGTACTGAATTATTTTCTGCCTACACTGCCCGGAGTATTTCTGATTGACCTGATTTTCCGTTCGGCCATCATCACTGTCTTTTATGTAGTCTGTCTTTTAGTGTTCCGCATCAGCCCCGACATTTCCGATTTGACGCAGGAAATGTGGCAAAAGCTAGTGGGTAGATGGCAGAATTGATCACCGTATTCATTGCCAAACCCACCACTTACCCCCTCGTTCAGCAAACTGCATAAATGACACAATTATTTTTTGTTGGTCTTGAATTCACCACCTACTTTTGGTCTTAAATTGTATCCCATGAACAAACTTTTCTTGTTAGCCTGCACTGGGCTTATGTTCTGGTGCACGGCTTTTTCTCCTATATCGGACTTCGAATGTAAGTTATTCATTCCCAATGTTTTTTCACCCAATGATGATGGGGTCAACGATACTTTCTTCGTACAATCGCCCTGTGGTATTGAGGATTTTGAAATGACCATTTTTAATCGTTGGGGACACCAGGTCTTTCAGTCCAAATCTGTAGAAGATCATTGGGATGGAAAAATTGCCGGAAAGCGTTTACCTAAAGATGTTTACACCTATTTTATCCGCTATCGCTTCCAGGAAGATCAAAACAAGGAAGACCGAATAGCCACTGGAGACCTATCAATTCTATATTAATATCTTTAGGAAAGCGTCAAGAAACCTTCCCCTCAACCTTTTAAGTGGATTCTGCAGTTTAGTGCTTGTTTGGAGGTAGTCCCTGAAGTATATTCGGGCAAGCTATTCAGGCTGTAAATCACGGATTTTGGAGCCGCTTTTCGGCTATTTTTTCGTCCGTCTCGGCTGAGCCTTGCAAGAACCCCAAAACTGCAATTTTCGCTGCTAAGGCACCGCCTCCAAACAAACACTTAGATGGTGCCGTTCGATCCTCCGAGTATTATCCTCGCCAACTAGGTGTAGCAATTGTCACACAGCCCACCTACAAAGAAGCACGGAATAAGGTAATTATAGGCAAATCTGGCCTTTACCGGAAATTTAGCTTTTATTGATTCTACAAAAATTGGTATTTTGATGGGCTCCTGTACATTGGGAATCGTGGGCGCATTAGTTTTGAAATTAAACGAAAAAAAAAACTTAGAGCAAATGATCGCTCAGGCTTGTAAGTTTTGTTTTTAAGAAAAGAAACGGAGCAGCTGATTTAAACCTTAGTGCGATAATTATATTCATCGATACCAAAGGAGGAATGATTAAAAGGCGCCTTGCATCAGGCATACCAATTGAACGTTAAAAAGCAAATATATCAATGAAACGAATCCTTGTCCCTGTATCCTTCTCAAGTGCATCTCAAAATTCTTTACGCCATGCGGCTTCGGTCTTTAGCAAGGTACAACTAGACTTGCTTCATGTTTATCCCGTTCAAAATTACAGTAGAAAATACGATTTTGGTGATAAAAACTATACTGCGGGGATTCGGAAAAAACTACAGAAATTCTACCTCGACAGTATTGAAGAGCCTCCTAAAAACACACGCCTGATAATACAGGCTGGGGCAATCAGCAAGGTCATTGACGAAATTAGCAATCGATATGACTTAATGATAATGAGCAGGAAGGCACATCTGTCGAAAAAGCAAGGCCATTTTAGCGATAAAAAACTTTTCATCACTACAATGTCCCACTGCCCTGTATTGATCATGCCCTTCACAAGCACTCCATTTATGTTTGAGAACTGTGAACATATCTGGCATATAGCACAAAGGGAAACCGAAACGGAGGTCGTGCAAGAAGGAATTAAAAGAATGGGCCTAACTCCTGCAAAAATGAAGAAGAAATCGCTGGAACAAAGTAGTTTTCTCTCCGCTTTCTGGAAAAACATTGTGGCCTATGAAAAAAGCCACGATAAAAAATTGATAAAAAAAATAGACGCCGCGCATGACGAAGAACCCATTGATTTAATCGTCTTGGTAGACAATGAAAAATCTGTATTCACTAACTTCTTCAAGAGTGATGTTATCCACCTTTTTTGTAAGTATGATATTCCTATATTGGTTTTTCCGACAAAGTAAGGGCTCAGCAAAGCATAATTTACCTCTTTGATAGGGTCATTCCCCAAAAATGCCCCCAGCAGAACAACTCTATTAAAAAGACCAGAAGTGAGAAGAGCACATGCTACGCACTCCTCACTTCTCCCCCGCCCCTAGTAACTTACCTTAAATAATTCTGTGCGACTATCCAAGCGGCCTTTCCTATCGTAAGTTTCCTGTTTAATCATCCCCAGCTTTTCATTGTACCAGGTAGTCACTTTGAAACTCTTCCTGATCATCATCTTGACATCCATGCTGTGGCTGACTTTAAAGCACTCAAAGGTACCTGCCGGTGTCGTGACAGATTCCTTTGCATCCACTGTTCTATCCGTGATTTCAAAGGTAAATTTAAGCAGGTTGACCCCACCCGAGGCTGCTTGTATCACGGTTTGAGCATCAGGAAGGGTTTGGCCCACTTCTAAATTGGAAGGTAGCGCCATTTTATCACCGGTAAAAGTAACCTCCATGTGGGAAAAAGATTCCGTCATTTCCGGACTCAACATGTCCGTCAGATTCATGTAAAGGATATTGTCCTTGCAAACCACCTGAAAGGCCCCTTCCTGTAAGACTTCTCTATCCTCATCCATTGTAGCTGTCTCAACTTGGGCCTCCATGCCGTCGTCGGTTTCATCCACTACGGTAATGGTGCTGCGGCTGTAGCTTTGCAGCTTTTCCTTTCTGTTGTAGTTGGCATATTCCAGGGTAGTTTTTTCCTTAAAAGGAAAATAGGCAGCACACTCTTGGGCTGTTATTCCGGTTGAAACCAAAAATAAGCCAATCAACAATGTGCAAGTTTTTCTGATTCTCATAATATTTTAAAGGTTTTATATTTGATCAATTTAATAACGTTCTTGTTACCATTATTGGTGTATATCACTCCATTTCCATAGGAAGTCTCAGCAGCACTCTTGTTCCGGCTGGAGTCCCATCAGCGGCAATCAGATCCTGAATTTCCAGATTGGATGTTCCATTTTGCTGTAGCAAATCCAATCTTTCCTGGGTTACTTGTAAGCCCATCGACTTATGGTGTTGATCCCGTTGATTTTTCAATTCACCTGATTTGCTACGGCCAATGCCATTGTCTTCAATCCGGCAAAGCAGTTGCCCATTTTCTAACGAAAACTGTAGCAGGATGTTTCCTTTTTCAGATAAAGGCCCAACCCCGTGAATGATCGCATTTTCTACAAATGGCTGAATCATCAATGGCGGTATATAACACGTTTCGGGCTCAATTTCCGGGGCAATGGTAATCTGAAAATCAAAGGCATCCCGCTGCCCAAATTGCTCTAATACTAAATAATCCTTCAAATTATTGACTTCCTCTTCCAGGCTGATCCAACTGGAGCGCGAATGCTCTAACGTTGCCCGCATGAGTCGGGAAAAACGAGCCAGATAATACCGGGCCGTACGTTGATCCTGCAAGGTAATCAGACCTTGGATAGAGTTCAATGTATTAAAGATAAAATGAGGGTTCATTTGCAACTGAAGGGCTTTTTGCTCTAGTTCCAACACCTTCTTTTCCATTGACAACTTCTCTTGCTGCCTGCGGGCCTTCCGGCGAACTGCCTGCAAGCGCCACCGAAAAATCAACCCAATCAACAAAGTGATCAACCCAATACTCAAAATGCGAAACCAGGGCTTCTGCCAAAAAGGAGGCAAAATTTCAAAAGTTACCGACTTTGGTATTTCATTGGTCAGCCCTACTTCGTTAAAGGCCCTGACTTTAAAGGTGTACGTCCCCGGCGCTAAATTTGCATACAAGACACTGGAACTAGTACTCGGCGGTCGCCAGTCGGTATCTCTGCCTTCCAGCATCCAGCTATAGGTCACCTTTTCGGGGTGAGTGATATGGATACCTTTAAATTCAAAACCAAGATCATTTTGCCGATAAGGCAGGACCAAACCGGCTTTAAGCCCCCCCCAAGCCGTGGCATAGCCTGCATACTCCGTTTCCTGGATAGGTTTGTAAAAAAGTAAAACATTCGTGAAGTGCAAGACCGGCGGTGGCGTACTGGTGGGCACATAATTGGAGCGATATTTGGTCAGTCCATTCATGGTCCCAAACCATAGGTTGCCCACTTCATCCATTGTTACGGAATTTTGGCACGTTTCGATACCGGTAAACCCTTCGTATTTGCCATAAAACTGAATATCTTTAAACCAACGACTTTCATCCAAAGTCACCTGATCAACTCCTTCCTGACTCCCGATCCATAGGTTTTGCAGTCCGTCCAAGGCCAATAGATAAACATTGCCCGAGCGCAACTCTTCCAGTGGCAACACATCAATGGCAAAGGTATCCCGATAGAGAGGAATTCTGGCCACGCCATTGCCAGCAAGGCCCACCCATAAATAACCGCTGGTATCTTCGACCATAGCCCTGATATTGTTTCCAGGCAACCCCTTCCTGGTAGACAAATGGTACTTGATCACCCCTTCCTCCAGGCAAAACAGTCCGGCCGTACGAGTGGCTCCCCATAATCGACCCAATGTATCAAAATGGATGGCATTTAGCGACCGGGAAGGCAAATTGCTGCCCACTCCGTAATTGACAAATTCAAACTGATCAGTGATGGAGTCATTGGGTATCAATTGACTCAATCCTTCGGTAGTGGCCACCCAAATGTTGCCTGCGGTGTCTTGATCAACGTCTTTGATGCGATCTCCTGCCAACCCATCATGCACGCTGCGATAAAAATGGAAACCTGCCGTATCGTACATGGCGAGTCCTTCCTGCTCGGTGCCGATCCAAATGCGGCCGCTACGATCTTCGAACAGGGCCTTCACCGTGGTATTTAGAAATCCATTCGACCGATCATAGTGGATCATGGTACTATCGGTCATTACGGACAAACCTCGGTTGGAAACGGCATGCCAAATTTGCCCGGCGCTATCGCGCAATACAGCATATACCCGATTGGCCACCAGGCGATTGCTCCGATCATAGTGTTCAAATTGGGTGCCTGTATAACAACTGACGCCACCACCAGAAGATCCCAGCCAAACATTGCCCCAACGGTCCTGCACAATGCCGCGGATGTCATTTTTACACAAACCTTCCCGTTCCGTAAAGGAAATCAGACTGCTGTCACCGGGGTTCCAGATGAAAACGCCCTGATCCTGGGTGCCCATCCACATGCGGCCTTCCGCATCGGCATAGAGCGTCTGGATAATGCGAGAGGGGATATCTAAAAAGGGCTTGAAGCCCCCCTTATCGCTTATGGCCAATCCCCCATCCAGCGCTGCTACCCACAAGCGGCCGGTAGTGTCTTCACTAATGGCGGTGATATAATTGCTGCGCAAAATACCGCGTAGGCTCCTCCATTGCGGGCTTTGCCCCAGTTGCAGTAACCCTCGGTTGGTTCCGGCCCACAATTGCCCCTCCCGGCTCTCATAAAAAGAAAAGATGGTCGCAGGCTCAAGTTGGTGCGCTTTTGAGTAATCGATGAGGGTGGAGTCCATAAATTGAAAGACCCCCTGATCGGTGCCCAACCAATAGGTGCCCTGTCGATCTTGATGAATGGCCAACAGCATTTTACCCGCCAATTCCTTTCGGAAATGAGGCTGAAAAGCTTGACCATCAAAACGACTCAGCCCTTTTTCAGATCCAATCCAAATCATGCCGTCCTGGTCCTCAAAAAGAGCCTGAACAAAATTGCCTTCCAAGCCGTCTCTAATGGAGTAATTCCTAAATTCGGAACCATCAAATCGACTCAATCCTCCACCATTGGTGCCCAGCCATAAGTAGCCTCGGCTGCCTTGCAGCAAGCAATACACCTGTGATTGGGCCAGTCCTTCCCGCACAGAATAATTGCGAAAATTGAACTGTTGCCCCACCGTGATGTTGCACATCAGGAATACCACAAAGGTGACGACTAGTGTTTTATGCACAGATAATGATTCGATTGCGACAAATTTAACGAATTCGCGTCACCAATTGAAAAAAAGGAATCAAAAGGCCCCTTTTATAGGGAGCAAGTAATAATTTTAAAGTTCGAGGAGAGCGGCATCAGGTACAAAAAATAAGGAGTCACTTCTTATGAAAGCATGTTTGGAGCTTGCTCCTGCTGAAAACCAACATATTAGGAACCTGGCGTTGAGCTAAAACATTCACCTCGGCTCAGCCGAGACTCATATTTGGCCTCTTAGCCAAACCCCTAATCTGCTGATTTTCAAATAGAATCCGCTCCAAATATACTCTAATGCTTTCGCCGGATCACCTGCCTTGCAAAGGCCACCCGCGTAATAGAAATGTCCGTTTCCGAACATTGCGGCGTGGTCGACACAACTTCCGAGAGGGATTTGTAGTTTTATGTCCAAAGAACGAAAATTAAAAAAGTAACCACCATGTCACTTACGAAAATAGTCTTATTGATTGCTACTATTAGCTACTTCGCCTGCAGTAATCCACAGGCAAAAGTAAGCGCAGATGCCCAACAGGATAAAACCAACGAACCTACCCTGGCGGAGGTTAAACCGGCAAAAGTGGAAGAAAAAGCCCTTCAACCAGGCCATGATAAACAACCGGCAGTGGTTATGCAGGCTAAAGATCGGGCAGTGGTAGAGGCTGACGTACCCACCGATGCCTATGTTAAGAAAAAGGCGCAGGCTCGTCCCGTAGCGGCTAAAAGCCAAACGAAAGGAGAAAGCCCTCCGGTAAAAGTGGAAGTAGAAGCTCCCAAGAAAGAAGATATTTCTAAAAAAGAGGAGAAAAGTCAAGCTGTCGATGTGACATCCGCTCCTAAACAGGAAGGTGTTTCTCATGAAGCTTGGAATAAATTGCTGCAACAAAATGTCAGTGCTACCGGGAAGGTCAACTATCAGGCCATCAAGCGTAATGTCAGTGCCTTGAATGACTATCTGGACGAATTGGCCCAAAACCCGGTGCAAAGCAGTTGGTCGCGAGCCGAGCAAATGGCATATTGGATCAATGCTTACAATGCCTTTACGGTAAAACTGATTGTCGACAACTATCCGGTGAAGAGCATTATGGACTTACATGGCGGCAAACCTTGGGAGGTAAAATGGATCAAATTGGGGGGCAAAACCTATAGTCTCAACCAGATTGAAAATGACATCTTGCGGCCAAAGTACAAAGATGCGCGCATCCACTTTGCCGTCAATTGTGCCGCCAAATCCTGCCCTCCTTTGCTTAATAAAGCATGGACTGCCGCTAATCTGACGAGTAATCTGGATGGTCAGGCGAGAAAGTTTATCAACAATAGCCAGTACAATCAGCTTTCGGCAAATGGCGTCAAGATTTCCAAGATTTTTGAATGGTATGCCAGCGATTTTGGCAATATTATTGAATACCTCAACCAGTATTCCACTACCAAAGTGAGCACCGATGCTACGGTGAGCTACAACGAATACAATTGGTCTCTGAATAATGGTTCTTAGACCAATCTCGTGATTTAGAGTCAATCGAAAACGTAAATCAAAGCTTCCAAAGGTCACTCATGATTCACGTTTTAGCTCGACCACAATAATTGTCTAAGAAAGTGAATAATTAAATTAATCCATGTCATTACCACCAGCTTTTGTCGAACAGATGAACCAGCAACTGGGCGTAGATGCCGAAGCTTTTTTTGAATCATTGGAAAGGCCCTCGCCAGTCAGTATTCGTCTTCATCCTCAAAAGAAAATAAAATGGGGAGAAAATTTCGAAGGAGTAAAATGGAATACTAAAGGAGTATACTTAGCACAGCGCCCGGTATTTACCCTTGACCCGCTATTTCAAGCAGGAGCTTACTACGTGCAAGAGGCTTCTTCCATGTTTGTAGAGGAGGCCTTTCGGCAATGTTTTCCAGACACACACCCTCTTGTTGCATTGGACCTTTGTGCTGCCCCCGGCGGTAAGAGTACCTTGCTGGCTTCGGCACTACCTGCAGGCAGCTTATTGCTTAGCAACGAGGTTATTCGCAATCGACATCAGGTTTTACAGTACAACCTGACCAAATGGGGATTGTCACACACTCATTCCAGTCAGCAAGACAGCAAAGACTTTCAGGCACTTGCAGGCTTCTTTGATCTGGTATTGGTTGATGCGCCCTGCTCGGGAGAAGGCCTTTTCCGGAAGGACCCAAAGGCGCAAGGGGAATGGTCGCCCGATCATGTACAGCATTGTGCTGCCCGTCAAAAACGCATCCTGTCAGAAGCCATTGATCTGGTCAAACCCGGTGGCTTTCTCTTTTATTGTACTTGTACCTATAATGAATTTGAAAATCAAGCCAACGCCGAGTGGCTGGAGCAGGAATTTGCCGTAGAATACGTTCCGCTCCACTATCCACAGGACTGGCATCTGGTAGCACGTGACCGAGGGGTGCAATTTTATCCACATCGAGTAGCTGGAGAGGGGTTTTATTTGGCCTGCTTTCGCAAATTAGGGGAGGCCCAAAAAATAAAGGGAAAGGGAACCAAGAAAAGCGGACTCACTCCCCTACCCCGCAAGCAGCGGGATCAGCTTACTCCCTGGCTAAAAGATCTGACTCCATTTAGTTTTGGTTTGGATTACCACGGAAACGTCCGGGCCTGGCTAAAAGACCAGCAGGATGCCATTTCGCAGCTTTCCACAGCTTTGCGACGGTTTCAGGTAGGATTTGAAGTGGGTATTTTCAAAGGTAAAGATTTCATTCCCTCCCCCGAATTGGCATTGCATACGGCGCTGAATAAGGGCGTTCAGCAAATAGAAGTAGATCGACTAACGGCCCTCCGCTTTCTGAAAAAGGAAAGTATTGAAATCCCCCATTTGCCGAAAGGCTGGACCCTGGTTCAACATCAGGGATTGGGGTTGGGCTGGATCAAAGTATTGCCCAATCGTATTAATAACTACTATCCTAAAAATTGGCGAATTTTAATGGCTATTGAATAGCCAAAGTGAAACCGCAGCGTTACTCCAAAGAGAACGCTGCGGATAAAGAGAACGCACTGATGAAAAGTAGCTTTTGTTTTTGTGTATATTTTGATTAGTGTAAAGATGCTAGGCAAGCTTTGCCATATCTCTCACTAATATCTTTCCGCGGTTGAAATAGATCAAATCTGATTTTTTCAACTCATTCAAAACAAGTGTCACTGTCTGGCGGGAAGTACAGGTAATATTGGCAATATCCTGGTGAGTCAGAGAATGCTTCAACAACATCTCATAACCAACCCGGCTACCACGATTATTAATCGATTCTTTGATAAAGTCGATGATGCGGGTCCGGGCATCCTTAAAGATCAGTGATTCCAGCTTGTTTTCTGCCTTCATCAGGCGATTGCCAAATAACATCATGACTTTGCTGCACAGGTCAAAATTGTTGCGCATCAATTTTTTAAAATCTTCTACCTTAAGTACATAAAGATGTACATCTTCTTTCAGGGCTTGAGCAAAATCCTGTCTTTCATTTTCACCAATCAATCCCAACTCACCAAACAAGGCCGTGGGGTGAATCAGCGCCTTAATTACTTCTTTTCCATCAGAAGAATGGGTACCAATTTTCACCGTACCGCGAGCGAGGAAATAAACAGAATCAGAGACGTCCCCGGGCATATAAATAAAGCTGTAACGGGGTTTAACTTTATGCTCAACCATTTCTGACAATACTTCAATTTCTTGGGGAGATAAGTTTTTGAACAATGGGAAATGTTCTAGAAAGGAGTTCTTTGCTTCAGTATTCATTACGAATTTTTTTACTGGTTCTTGAATAGCATCCTAATAGTCGCATCTGGGCCGGAAATGATTTTGATGGGAATCTGTTTTCCGACTTTATGTTTTGCTCTCGTAAATAGTAGACACCGATTATTGTTTGTCCCCCTACGTTTTTTTCAATTTTTTTTAGGCTGCATCAAGATGTTCTTGTAAAAAAAAGGGTGTGGAATTGCTTTTTTTAGAATGATATTCTATTTGGCTTGAAAAAATTTTTATCCAGGCAAAGAATCAAAGACGCAAACGAAATAAAATTCCGAGCGCAGTGAAGTAAAAAAAAACTTAAAAGCGTTTTTTTATTGGATCAGCAATACAGAATCGACTGAAGTATTAAATCCGGCAAAAACACCGTGACCATTTTCGATGTTATTGTACACAAAAACCGGTTCGGAGAAGGAACCTCCTTCACTATAGTTCTGGCGAGTAATGGATGAATGGTACAGGTAGTAATCTTCTGAAACAGTTCTGAATTCAACAAAGACTTTACCCAGTATTTGATGAGAAGGATCGATGGAAACACTTAGGTTAAAATCATAGTCTCCATGGAGTGGATCATCTTCAAGTAGTAATCCACCTCCTAAATACGCCACTAGATCGTTAGTATTGTTTTTTGGACTAAACTCAATGGCACGATACGTGGTGCCGGTAATGACGGTATCTCCAAGCCCCCCGATATAATCTTGAATTTGTTGGTAAATATTGAGGTGATAAAAGTTGGCTTCATCCTCGGGATCATCAAATCCCATTCTGACCCGATAAGAATAAGTCCGCTCACTTTCATCTTCTTTAATCACCAGCTCGCTAACCTCAAAAAAAATCACTTTCACCTGTTCAGGGATGGTGCTTTCTGCACGGACCGTTTCAAAACCATCCGCTTCCACCTTGATCATATAATCTACATTGATCTCGGGAACCAGGCCACGAGTTGTATAATAGGGAGGGAAGCGAGAGGAAGTCGGTATAACCAATCTCAAGCGCTCGATGAGCTGGCCACTACCGTAAATTTCCACCTTTGCATCGGAGATGTATTCTTCGGCGGTATTGTCTAAGACCGGTGTGCTTTTAGAGACCTGAACGTGGATATCTCCCCCATTTGAAAAGTTGCTAAAAACGACCAGCCTGGGATCTGGATCATCAAATCCTAAATCTACATCACGCTCGCAGGTAGCTGCCAGCAGTAAGACAGATGTCAATAGCAAAATACTAGTCCGTTTTAGCATAATGAGGGCTTTTTCCACGGAGTACGTACAATAACCTAACAAATATACTAAAATTTTAAGGAATAATGAATTGATGGTGTTATTGGCACCATCAGGACCTGTACGGTTTGATTGACCTCCAACAATTGGTCATTTTGATTGAGATATCGTTTGCGGATGGTGTTGTAAAGTGGATTTTGACGGTTGTATACATTGTACACACCAACGCTTAGGGCATGTTGAAATTTACCTGTTTCAAAGTTGTAATTCACATTCACATCCAAGTGATGATAAGGAGGCATGCGTTGACCGTTCTTTTTGCCATTAGCAAAGATTTCTTCCTGAATGACGGGCAGGTAATCCGTCAACTGTATCGTGTATTTCTCCAATGGAAGGGTATAGGCAAACCCCGTGCTAAAGACCCAATTGGCAGAAAAACTCCACTTTCGGTTGAATTGATGACTGAGCACCATTTTCAGATCGTGCCGACGGTCGTATTTAAAAGGGTAACGTTCTCCAAAAAAGATGCGTTCAAATTGACGATCGGCTTTAGCCAAGCCGTAGGAAATCCACCCTGTGGTCCGCCCTTCCTTCTTTTTGAGAAAGAATTCGATGCCATAGGCTCTTCCTTCTCCGGAAGTAACATTATCCTCCCAACCATTGAGAAAAAAGGCCCCTTCCGAGAAAGACAGCAAATGATTCATCCATTTGTAATAGGTCTCTACTTCCAGCAAATAACCCGGTGCAAAGGTCCACTCTGTTCCGACATCAATTTGATTAGCTTCCTGCGGTCGGATATTTGAAGTGGAAGGCACCCATAAGTCGGTAGGCAAACCAATACTAGAGCTAGAGAGCAGATGAACAAACTGCACCATATTGCTGTATGCCCCTTTTAAGCTCCAACGGTCATTGACCTTCCAAAGAACATTCGCACGGGGCTGCAAGGAGCGATAGTTACGGCTTCTTACACTCTGGATCATCGCCCGGAGTCCCAGGTTAAAAGTCAAGTGCCGCCCCCATTGAAATTCGTGCTCTACATAAGCCGCATATTCATTGGCACTGATAGGGTCATTACTTTGCGTGCTATCGATTTCATCTTCAATCTTATTGTCATAAAACAAGACGCCGGGGTTGAAATACTGCCGGTTAAAGCTAATGCCAAAACGGAGGTAATGATCCGTTTTTGGAAAAAAATCGAAGTCGAGTTTTACGCCTAAATCTTCGATACTTGACCGGTAGCGCCCCACCGAATAGCTGGACACTAAAGTTTGTCCAATATTTTGGTTCACTAACGAATCCTGACTGGAATAATCAAATCCAACATTAAAGTTGCTATAAGTAAATGCCGCATTGGCAAACAATTTGTCACTCAACAAGTGGTTCCAACGAAAAGCTCCCACTTGATTGCCCCAATATAGGTTTTCCTCATATCCCTGATCGATTCTATAGTTGTCGATTCCGCCTGAGGTACTCAAACTCACCAGGTCTGTGCGCGAGCCGCTGTTGGTAAAACGATCACTTCCCCGATAATAACTAAAGTAGATTTTGTCATTGTCGGAAAAAGCAAAGTTCAGTTTGGCATTGACATCATAGAATTGGTAACTGGAAAAGCCACCTTCCCCTCTTTTTTCCTTTTCCTTACGGGAATAAGGCTGCAGATACAAATCGAGAAAGGAACCACGTCCCGATAGGAAGAAAGAACTCTTATCCTTGATGATAGGCCCTTCGACAGAAAGACCGGAAGTCAACATCCCCAGATCCGCTTGTGCCTTGTAATCCTTTTTATTGCCTTCTTTGGTCCGAACATCCAGCACCGATGAAATGCGACCGCCATAACGAGCGGGGAACCCGCCCTTGACCAATTTTGCCGTTCGTACAGCATTAGTATTGAAAATGGAAAAAACACCGGCTGCATGAGAAATATTGTAGACCGGAACGCCATCGATGAGTATTAGATTTTGTCCCGGATTTCCACCCCGTACGTGAATGCCTCCCACCCCATCGGTTCCGGTTTGCACACCAGGCAACAGGTAGGCGGTGCGTACTAAGTCCGATTCTCCAGCCAATTTGGGCAGTTGTTCAACATCGTCTATCTGGATGTAATCGGTACTACTGCCATCCGGTTTCTGAGCGAAGGTGGAATCTGATCCGATAACCAACACCTCTGTAAGGGTAAGAGAAGGCATCAGCGTTACGTTCTCTTTGCTGTTGACCGTCAGTACAAAATAACGCACGCTGGCTTCATATCCCAAATAAGCATAAGTTAACTCCACGGGGCCTCCCTCAAGGGATAAGCTATAAAAGCCATAGGCGTTGGTCACCGTTCCGCGTTGGCTGTTTCGTTCATAAACGCTAGCGCCGATCAGGCGTTCTCCAGTTTGGCCATCTTCTAAAAATCCGCTGATGGTAAATTCCTTAGCCGTTGGAGCTTCTGCCTCCTTGTAAAGAACCACCTGATCACCGATAGCCTTATAGTGGATATCGGTGTCTCCAAACAAGGCTTCAAGGACTTGCCGCAGAGGCACCCTTCTCATGCGAAGGGTAATTGTCTTTGTGGAGAGAATTTCGTTGCTAAAGATCAGTTTGACCTCGTTTTGATCAATCAATTTGTAGAGCGCATCTTCGACTGATTCGTTTCTAACCACTAAAGTGACTTCCTGATCCAGAGGAGACTGGCCCACGGCAACAAAGCAACTTAGTAGAAAGCCTAGAATTAGTAGCTGTCGATTCATTTTAAAGATTATGCCGCTTGGTGCATGGAGGTCAGATTTACTGACAAAGCCTACCATGTAGAAATGGTCTTTCACGCTTCGCACTCAAAGATAAGCGGAATTGGCTACTTATACAACGAACAAACCTTATCATAAGCGGCATGATAAGGTTTATTTCTACTCGATCTTTCGAGCATATCTCAAGTTTAGAGTCTCGGAGAATTAGTCACAAGAACCGCCGCGCATCAAGTAAACTTCCTTTGCTTTCGTTTCCACAATCTCGGCATTAAAGGCTTTTTTGATGGCATCCAGCACAAAGTCGAGGCTTTCATCTTTAAAGTCAGAGTTGAAGGTACAATCCTCCAGATAGTCATCCTCCAGGGTGATCTGAATGCGGTAATAGCGGGAAACGGCTTCCAACACCTCCTTAAGAGGTGTCTTGCGAAACTGCAGCGTATTGGTGCGCCAAGCCAGCGCATTCAATGTTGCTACTTCCTCTTTGATAACTCTCTTTTGATCGTGTTGGTAGATGGCTTTTTGCTTGGGTCGCAAATCCATATCGCGGCTGGCATCTTTTGCGCGAAAGCGTACTTTTCCTGATTCTACTTCTACTTCGGTGGTAGATTCATGCTCGTAAGCACGCACATTGAAAGAGGTTCCAACCACCTTCACTTCAGCTTTATCCGTTTTGATGATAAAAGGTTGTGCAGGATTGTGACTGATGTCAAAATAAGCTTCTCCATAAAGGTGGACCTCCCGCTTGAGTTGTCCGGCAAAGCTTTCTGGATATTCCAAGCGGCTATCTTTATTGAGGACCACCAAAGATCCATCTTCCAGGGTAATTTCTTTGGGTGTTTCCAGTAAATTGGCAACTGTTTTTGTGGAATTGGTAAAGAATCCTTTGATACTGATGCCACAAACCAACAAAAATGCAATTGCAGCGGCGATGCTCATCCAACGCCGACGGTTTTGTTTCATGGGCACCACTCTTCCTTCATCAACGGTGGTCATGCGTTGCTTCAATCGAGACAGCCCCCCTTCAACATCGGGTTGGTATCCCGATTTATAGGACTCTGTCAGGCCCCACACCCCCTGCAACTCCGATTCCGGGATATCCGGATTGTGTTTGCTCCATCTGTTAAATCCACTCCGTTCCTTCTGATTCTTCATAGGTCTTTTGTACTTACAGCTTTTTCTTTCGATGGAATAGACACGAATAAAGTGCTTTTCCCCTACGCTATATTTCCTTTTTTTTGAAAATAAACTTTTATGTCAGCCAGTAAACATTTGGGCATGAATTTTTCGCTGAAATGGTCCCATTCATGGGCTACCCATTGAAAAGTTTCTATAACAAAGGCCCCAGTGCCTCCCGCAATATTTTTAAAGCTTTGGAGATCTGATTCTCCACCGTTTTCACCGAAATATCCAACTGTTCAGCGATTTCCTGGTACGTCATTTCTTCAAAGCGACTTAATACAAAAACCACTCGACAACGATTGGGCAAACCATCGATCACTTCATCAATTCTGGATTGCAATTCTGCGGCTTCCATTGTCTGCAAAGCACTGCTGATTTTGCTTTCCTGCACGGGAGCCCGCTCCTCGTCCTCAAACTTTATTTTTTGGTCTCTGATAAAATTGAGCGCTTTATTTACGGCGGCTCTACGCAGATATGCCCTAATCGAAATATTAATATTTAATCGGTCTTTCTTCCGCCAAAGTTCATAAAATACATCCTGCACCAAATCCTCCACCAAGCTCGGGTCACCTAGTATTTTGTACACTGCCTGACAGAGATAGGCATAATACATCCTAAACAGATGCTCGATAGCCTGCTCACCATCGGACTGCATTAAATGCTTCAGCTCTTTGTCAGTTAGTGTAGGGCGCAAAGGGAATCAAGTTTAGCATAAAACAGTGGGAATCTTCCCGGAAATCTCACAAAAGTAGGTTAATATTTTTTCTTCTCCCGAATTCCTCCTTCCAAAATTAGCGCCACATTCGTTTGAAAAAACAAAAAATATAAAATACCTTAACGCTTCTTTTACAAGGTTCTTTGACAAATTCCGTGATTCAAAGTCAATCAAAAATATAAACCAACGCTTCTAAAGGCACTTTTGATTTATATTTTAGCTTGACCACGAAATTTGTCAAAGAACGTTTTACAATAAATCAACAAACAAGATTAACAAGATTAACAAGATCACCGAGACCATGAAAAAATTTCTACTATTAGTAGCTACATTGATTATTCCGATTTTGACCTTTGCACAAGAGGCAGCCAAGGGCCTGGATGAAAAGATTAACGATGCATTTCAGCCCATCACTAACGTGGTAGAGGGAATCGTGTTCTACTCTGTCAATCTCGCAGGTACCGATTCCAGTGCTATGCCGATTGTGATTATGCTGCTGCTCACCTGTGCCACCATATTTACCCTTTATTTTGGATTCGTGCAGTTCCGGGCCTTCAAGCTGGCCATTGATACGGTACGGGGAAAGTATTCAGACCCCAATAATGCCGGTGAAGTTTCTCACTTTCAAGCGCTAACGGCTGCGCTTTCCGGTACTGTTGGATTGGGTAATATTGCCGGAGTAGCCATTGCTATTTCTTTGGGTGGTCCCGGCGCTACCTTCTGGATGATATTGGCGGGTTTGTTGGGTATGGCTTCCAAATTCACGGAATGTACCCTTGGGGTAAAATACCGCGACATTGGCCCAGATGGCACGGTTTATGGCGGTCCGATGTACTACCTGACCAAGGGCCTGAAGGAAAGAAATATGGAAGGTCTGGGCAAATTTTTGGCCGTCATTTTTGCGATCATGTGTGTTGGCGGCTCCTTTGGTGGCGGCAATATGTTTCAGGCCAACCAAGCGGCTCAGCAGTTCAATAGCATGATCGGCGCTTCTTCTGGCGCAGCAGGTGTGATTTTTGGCATATTCATGGCTACCATCGTTGCTATCGTGATTATTGGCGGTATTAAAAGAATTGGTGCGGTTACCGAAAAAGTAGTGCCTTTTATGTGTGGCATTTATGTTTTGGCTGCACTGATCATCATTTTTGCTCACTTCTCAGAAATCCCCTGGGCATTTGGCCAGATTATGGGTGGCGCATTTTCACCCGAAGGCATTGCCGGCGGTATTGTCGGGGTCTTGGTGCAAGGCTTCCGGCGGGCAGCTTTCTCCAATGAAGCGGGTGTCGGTTCTGCCGCAATTGCCCACTCGGCAGTCAAAACGGACCATGCCGCTAGTGAGGGTGTGGTGGCACTTCTGGAACCACTAATCGATACCGTACTTGTGTGTACCATGACCGCCTTGGTCATCATCATCACCAATGGAGATGGTTCAATTATGACTTATGGGGTCCCAGAAGCTGACGGTGTATTGGCAACCTCCAAAGCCTTTTCTTCGGTACTACCTGGTTTCTCTTACATCTTAACCATCGCGGTGGTATTGTTTGCCTTTTCCACGATGCTTTCCTGGTCGTACTATGGCCTGCAAAGTTGGATGTTCCTCTTTGGCCGAAGCAAAGCAGCTGACTATAGCTACAAAATTTTGTTTTGTCTGTTTGTTGTTCTTGGTTCAGCAGCCAGCCTTGGTGCCGTAGTTGGTTTTTCCGACGCAATGATCTTTGCAATGGCAGTGCCCAACCTAGTCGGGTTGTTACTGCTGATGCCTAAGGTAAAAATAGAACTCAACAAATACCTTGCTGACATCAAATCTGGTGTAATCAAGGCTTATAAATAAACCGTTGTTTACAAAGCAAAGGAGAAGCATTATCCATTTGCTCCTCCTTTGCTTTTTTTAATAGAATACGCTCCTCTTTTTCTTCTCCACCACTACAATCCCCTCAAGTCCGGCGCTACCCAACGCCCTCTGGCCTCTACTGAAAAAAGAAGTTCTTCGGTGTAATATTCAAAAGGAAGTTTTTTGCTGGCATAAGGACTATCCAGCAATGCCCGCAGGGTACACTCGAAGGAATCTTGTTGTCCTAATTTTTGTAAGAATTTATTCAATATTTTCACCCAAAATAAAGTAAGGGTTTCGTGGTAGCCTCGATTGGAAGTATTGGGTACACCAGTGGCATTATTATAACTAATAATCCCAACCCGAAGCCGACAGAGTGCTTCGTCCTCATTGTAGTGATAGAGGTACCACAAACCAACACTGAGATGTGCTTCATGGGTCCACTCTGCAAGAGGTAGACTAAGCCTCTCAAAGGCGTCGACCAACTCAAAGCCTTTAAGCTTTTCTTGTTGCTGCTGCTGGTATTCTGAAGCCAATAACGCAAAAACTTGCAGGTCTCTGGCTATGCCTTTTTCGATATAGCGCTTAGTCAAATATCCTTCTCCGCGAAAGCCAAATTTCCGCATGATGGCCAGGGACGGCTGGTTATTTGGTGCTACAAATGCTTCAATGCGGTCCAGGTTCATTTTGTCAAAGCCAATGGCAATGACCTTTTCCAGTGCTTCCGACATCAATCCCTGGTGCTTGAAATCCTCCAGTTGAATGCCGTATCCTATCTCAGCCCGCCGATGCGGGATCATCCATTGGTGAAAGCCCACATCACCAATGTTCTTTCCAGTCGCTTTGTCAATCATCAACCAATGACGAAATGACATTCGATCATTGTGCACCATAACCACTTCATAACGGTAACGTTGATCTAATAACTCCAGCATGTTATTGGTACAGAAAAAATCCGTAAGCTGCTGGTTGTCAAATTCATTAAAAAGCATCTTCCTAATTCGGGGATTGATCTCCCGTAGAATCAGCCGTTGGGTTTCATAATCTTGTATATTATCTTTTTTTAACATATATTAATTCCTTTTGGGATTGTAAATTTAAAATTACACCCCAAAAAACCTTGGTTCAGTGCAAAAAATAATTTCCTTCTTTGACAAATTTCGTGGTCAATCCAAAATGTGAAGCGCAAAACGACCATAGGGCGTCGCGATTTGCATTTTCGATTGACTCTAAACACGAGATTTGTCAAAGAACCAATAATTTTAAGGAAAAACCAGACAGAATTATAGCATATCCCGTACAAGGAGGAATCAGGCAACTGATTTTCGGTTCCCCAATCGAATGGCGCCATCCAGCGATTCAAGGGGATAGGGAAAAATGCGGTATTGGAGAAAGTACCATCCCATAGCAATCAGCGTACCGATGAGGGCGCCAAGGTAGACATCTTCAAAAAAATGTTGCACCAAATAGACTCTTGAAAGCCCCACCATCAAAGCGATTGTAAACAACGCAAAGGCGGTCCCTTTTTTAAAAGGTAGACAAAAGGCAAAAAAGGCGAAAAGCGCAAAAGCCGACATGGTATGCCCTGACGGAAAGCTATTGGCACCACCATTAAGCACCACACCATCAACCGTAGTAATGGTTTCGAAGATCCCTTGTTTATTAAAATAGAGATACGGCCGATCGTGGGAAAAAATTTGTTTGGCGATGAAGCTGACAATAGTCACTGACAAACCGAGAATGGGCACCATGATGGCTTGCCGATAACTAAAAAACAGTAGCGTTAATAGAATAAAAAGATACGCAAATTCTTCTCCTAATTTGGTACCATAGCGAAAGATCCAATTGCCCGCTGCAGTCCGATTGTCACTAAAGAAATAGATGACATCGCCCTGCTCTATATACAACAATAAAATCCCTCCTACCACGGCAAAGACCGTGATCATAATCAAAAATATTCGATTTTCCTTAAGGAATTCCGGAAAGGTCATCATCGGGATAACTCTATTTACGTTCTTAAACAAATTTCCTCGATATACAATCGAGGCCAGATAAACCGCGTATCAAGCGTGACTTTTAGGAGCAATCACTTACCATTTCGATTGGCTCCAAATCAAAAGATCTGTCTAACATATCTGGAGATTGGATTGCTGGCGAAAAGCATCATTTTTAAATGAAACAAGGCGCTTTTTGAAATGCATCTGGGCTGAGCCGAGACGGATAAAAAAAGAACGATGTGTCATCAAAAAAGTGCTGTTTTGTAGCCCAAAGGTTGACCTCCAAACATGCTCTAAGCACCTCAATTTATAGATCCGGCAGTAGTATCGACTGCCTTTTTCTTAAACAATTTTGCAAAAAACGCCTGATATCGATCGGTATTCAGCATCTTGGAATCATTCATGGCTTTTATTGTCAACAACAAACCAACAGGAAACAAAACAATACAAGGGATCCATGCGGCTAAAGCTGCCGGAACCACAAAAGTTTCCGCAATTTTCCGACAAAAAATCGTTAGCACAATGAATAACATAAAGAAGATAATGGATACCAAAATGGGGTAACCAAAGCCTCCCTTACGCACTATGGCGCCCATCGGAGCACCAATAAATACAAAGATAATACACACCATAGCCATGCTGTACTTCGTGTGCAACTCGTAGATGTGTTTTACCTTAGACTCTTTCAGTCGATCCAGAGAACGCACGGCTGATTCTGCCTGGCTTTTGATGCTGCGGGCAAAACTTTTGGCCTTGGCATACAGCTGCTTTTGTTCGTATATCGGAAACGTTTCTACGATGCTTTCAAAACTTTCCAGACTATCGAGGCTGGCCTCAATCTGCTTGGTGATTTTCCGCTTGGGTACCGTTCGCTTTTGGTAGCGCTGAGGGGTCGTTTCCAATTCATTGGAATCATCCACCCCCGCTACTTTCTCTACCGGTTTGGGCTGGATCACCTTTTGTCGATTTTCAGGGTTGACCGGTGGTACATTGATGTTCTGGGGCACCTCTACTGAAACCGAATCGTCAATGGGCACTAGCTTTAGTGAATCTGCCATCTGCACGGGAGGGGCATTCTCTCCTTCAAAATCCATAAACGTAGTGTCCATCGGTAAGATGACAAAATAGTTGGCTACATGATTGGATATAGCCTTTTGCCTTTTCAATATTTTTATACCCAGAGAATCGATGGCCTCTTTCAACTGCCCACTACTGAGCATACTGCGGTGGGTCTCAAACAAGCGTTTATCCGTTCGACTAAGGTTAAATTCACTGAGGTCAAAAACTTTTGTCCAGTTGGAAAAGGTAGTGCGAATAAACGGAAAGGACTTGTCGGCTCGTTGGCCAATCGCAGGACGGGTTTCTACATATTGATTGCCATCTCTGAGGTTCATGATGAAATAATTGCCGTCTTCGGTAGAATACATTTCCCCTTCTTTAGCAATAATTTCGGTCAGTTGACCACGACTGGCCTCCGAGTGGTCGTACATCAGTACGCCCTTAATATTTCGCCCATTTGGAGCTTTCTCTTTGATATGAATCGCAAAGCCTTGAAAGTCGTCATTAAAAACGCCCGCATCCAGTCGTAAAGCCGGTTTTTGGCGCTGTATATCATACATCCGCGATCCAAATTGCAAATTGGCAACCGGTATGAGGTAGTTAGAGCAAAAATAAGAGAAGACGGTAGAAAAGATCCCAAAAATTATCAATGGCCGCATGACCCGTATCAAGGAAACCCCGGCCGATTTGAAGCTCGACAGTTCGTAGTGCTCCGCCATATTGCCCAATACCATCACCGAAGAAATCAAAATGGCTAATGGCAGTGCCATGGGAATCAATCCCACGCATTTATAAGAAATCAATTCGATGATGATAAACATGCCCAACCCCTTACCCGCAATATCATCCACATACACCCAGAGGAACTGCATGAGCAACACGAAGGTTGCGATCATGAAGGTCATGATAAACGGTGGAATAAAATTGGCGACAAGTAATCGATCGAGCTTCTTCATGAATTCAGCAATAGCATCTTTCAAAC
>CAXHCA010000056.1:0-40900 GCA_964015035.1 uncultured Saprospiraceae bacterium | reverse complement strand
TCTACCGGTGCACTTTTAACGGTAATGGTGGTGCACTTTTCAACGGTAATCTACATTTGATCGATTTGGAGATTCCAAAATTTAGCGGCTTAGAGCTCATTGAAAAGATTCGCCAGCACTATCCTAAGTCAGAAGTGCCCATCGTGGTGCACTCCGGTAGTCAGAATGCACAGTCAATTATGTCCGCTTATCACTTAGGTGCCAATGCCTATTTATACAAATCCATCAACTTCGCCGAATCACTGCAGCATCTCAATGCCATGCTGCAATATTTTTCCCGTATGTATCAAGAGAAAAAAAATCAGTAAAAAGGTTTTTAATTTCCAAAAGCTATATTACCTTTGCCTCGCCTTAGAAAAAAGGCACCATTATTACGGAGGAGTGGCAGAGCTGGTTTAATGCACCGGTCTTGAAAACCGACGTACCTTAACGGGTACCGGGGGTTCGAATCCCTCCTCCTCCGCAAGCTTTTCACAAGGCCACCAACAGGTGGCCTTTTTTTATTTCCGGAAGCCGGTGCAAGTGTACTTGAAGCCGGATGCAGGAAATCAAAAAAGATAGCCCGAAGGGCCTTGTGAAAAAGCTTGTAGGCCCCACCCCATTGGGATCACCGCAGGTCATCCCTCCGACTCCGCAAGCTATTTCGCAACATCTAAAAGGTTGATTAACCTGGACTTAGTATCTTCTCCTATAGACCTCTGGTTTTTCAGCATTTGTTCCCAGGAGTTGAACTTAGTGCATGTTTAGAGGTGGTGCTTTAGCAGCGAAAACCTGCGATTTTCGCTGCTCGCCAGGCTCATTTTTTCGTGCATCTCGGCTCAGCCGAGACGGACTAAAAAATAGCCGAAAGGAGGTTCCTAAATCCCGGTTTTACCGGGACTGAATGATTACTTCCAAACATGAACTAAAGCTTGTGACACTTGCGGGGAGAGTCCTATAAGCATTTTTACCTGTTATCTCGACTAAGATCAATGTATTCATCCAGAATTTAGAAGTGTTGATCACCTTTGTTTTGGTCATTAATCTCTAAAGTCAGATTTTTAGGAAGTAGTTGAACTACCGCTAATTAGGTAGCTCATCGCCAGTTATATGTGTTTATGTTCTGTTTTGTAATCCGTTTAGGATCTTAATGGGGTAAAGCTGGGAAATCATTTGGGATTTCCTAGCTTTTAAATTTATAAACAACGCTTTTTACTCCATACTTTTTTAGTCTTCTGCCCTAATCGGGACTGAGTGCATGCTTGGAGGTGGTGCTTTAGCAGCGAAAATCGCAGACTGAATAGCTTGCCCGAATATACTTCAGGGACTACCTCCAAACATGCACTTCGGAAGACTATTAAAATATCTTTTTCTACCCTCCTCAAAAGGTAATAGGTTAGGTACTGCCAGGGGATTGTCTTAATCTCCTGGCTTTCTTTTTTAATCAATTTATTTGAAGTAGTCTATGCGAAGAGCATACCCAGAGGTAACCTCTGGGCTGCAAAACAGCACTTTTTTGATAACACATCGTTCTTTTTTTGTCCGTCTCGGCTCAGCCGAGATACATTTCAAAAAACGCCCTGCTTCATCAAAAAATGATGCTTTTCGCCAGCACATCCGACCTCCAAACATTCGCTAAAGGGCCAGTGAAGAATAACTTACCCACTTGATAGGTGTTAAAAGCTCGTTTTTGAGTACTGAGCACACAGAAAAAGAAATGTCCCCATCAATAGCCCAGGGGGAGTGAATTCTATCCTGAAGCAACTTCTAAAAAACTTTCCAAAAAAAGAAACATTCTCCTTCATCTTTCGTAGAATCTAAAATAAAACTGTATCTTTAAGCTTCCCTTTCTAGCTGATTTTGTCGAGCCCTTTCATTGACAAGTCAGTTATTTTACCTTAAATTGCACGTAAATACAACTATCTCTAAATAAGCGTTGCTCACGCAACAATTTTGTTCTGGTGATTTTCCCTTCCCCTTTCTACGATAAACCTAACGACCATAGGTTAATGAAATAATTCGGACGACTATCGAATTGAGTAATTGTATAACCCTAGGAAAGAAGCTGTGCAGCAAGCTTTAAGGTTCGCTTTAACACGCTACCCCCGCACCGCTTCGGAATTGACAACCTCCCCCCAACCGTCTGTTCCAACCGTTTTCGGGCCAATACTGATGCTACTCGAATTCGGAACTATGACATAAACAATAACAAGCACCATCACCTAATGTCTTGCCGGCAAAGGCCTTTGCTTTGCCCGTATCTTATCTTTTTTTCCTCGATAAGTTTGGTGACTGGTCTTGTGGTCTAAGTCGAATTTATGATCCTCTTCGGAGGCTGATAAAGATAAACATCGTATAGCGAAAAAACTCGGTATACGTTGACAATGAACAACTTAAAACACATCACCACTCAATTAAACCGATTAAGCCCCTTGCGACTTATCAACGGCGAAGCCTTTGTCTGCCTACTAAATATTTTTCCAAACGCTTATCCTCTTTTCACCATGAACCGAATTCAAATTTCACTGCCTACGGCCCTATATTTGGGGCTAAGCGGACTGTTCCTGACCCTGATATTAAGTAGCTGTGGCAGTGTCAAACACGAAGAAATGCTAATGCTTTCGGAAGTGCAAAACGAGATCACACCGATTGATAGTCAGTTTGTGCTGCACATCCGCACAGACGATATCCTCAGCATCAATGTAGCCAGTCGCAATCCGGAAACGGTGACGGCCTTTAAACAGAGTAAAGAAAATTCTGCGGCCTCCGGAGAAAATGCCTTGGGACTACAGGATGGCTACCGGGTAGATGAAGAAGGTAAAATTTACCTGCCCTTTTTGGGTGGACTTACAGCAGCAGGTAAGACCATCCTGGACCTGCGACAGGAAATTACGGACCTATTGGTGGAATTTATTCCTGATGTGTCCGTGCAGGTACGCTTTCTCAATTTCAGGGTAACCCTGTTGGGAGAAGTGAATCGCCCCAATACATACATCATTCCCAACGAACGACTGACCATCCTAGAAGCCATTGGTATGGCGGGAGATTTCACGCCCTATGCCAAACGCTATGATGTACTGGTGATCCGGGAACGCAATGAGGTGAGGGAATTGGCACGGATCAACACTCAGGACAAATCCATTTTTTCATCACCTTATTTTTACCTGAGTCCAAATGACATCATATACGTCGAGCCTTTAAAAGCCAAACAATATGCCACCCAGGGAGACTTCTTTCAGCGATATTCCTATGTATTTATACCCATTGTCTCTTCCCTGATTGTGGTACTAGGAGCAACACTAAAGTAACGTACCATTAAAAAACACGCCCCATGAGAGAGGATCAATTAGATATTAAAATTCTGTTTACCAAGGCTTCTTCCTATTGGTACCTGTTTGTGATTTTTATAGCCCTGATGCTCGCGGGTGCTTATTATTACTTGCGCATTACTCCTCCCACTTATGAAGCCGAAGCTCTATTGCTGATTCGCGACGAAAAGGAATCGAGCGCTCCATTGGAAGAAGTGATTTTCAAAGAGTTGGGACTCAATAATGAAAAAAAGAATCTGCTGGACGAAACGATGATTCTGAGTTCCACTCCACTGATGGAGAAGGTGGTGGAAAACCTGGAATTGCAGTACCAATACATCAACATGGATGGTATCCGGCACACTGAGATGTACGAAAATTCGTCAATCAATGTGCTGAATTGGGACCCCAAACCCGGCTATGGCTTTTTATCTACCATTTTGCATCCCACCGAAGATGGCAAGTTTAAACTGGAAATCAATCAGGAGGATCACGAAGATCTGGAGCTTGATAATTACGAATTTCTGGGAGAATTTGGCAATGAATTGGAATTGCCCTTGGGTAAGCTGACCCTCACACGTTCCGATTGGGGCGTGATCAATTATCCGATTGCCGTTATCATCAACACGGTGAAAGATCGTGCCAAAGGACTGGCAGATGAACTTTCTGTAGAATTGATCGGAGAGGGATCGAGTACCTTAAAACTGAGTATCAAGGACAATGTGGCCAAACGTGCTGAAGACATCTTGATGGAGCTTATGTCCAGATACGATCAGAGAACCATCGACAAGAAAAATAAGATTTTTGAAAACAGTATCAATTTGATCAATGAACGCATCAACTTGATCACAGAAGAATTGAGTGCAGCAGAGCTAGATGTAGAAAGCTATAAACGCCAGTTTAATATGATGGAACTCAGTTCCGAAGGCAACTTGCTCATGAAAGAACTGGCCGACTACAACAAAGAAATTTCCTCCACAGATATTCAGCTGGAAATTCTCAATTCAGTGGAAGATTTTCTCATCAAAAACTGGGATCGTTTTGAATTTGTACCTACCAACCTGAGCCTGACCAACCTGACGCTGACCAATCAGCTGACTAATTTCAACCAATTGCTCACTCAACGGGAACAATTGAGAAGCGACCTTGGCCCCTCCCACCCCGATCTATTACTAACGGAAAAACAGATTCAAAATCTGCGTAATACGATTATCGACAATATCCGGTCAATGAAGAGAGACCTGCAGATCAAAACGGATGCCAACAGAACTTTACGGAGTGGCCTGGAGACGCGCTTACGCAGCCTACCCCGTAGAGAACGAGAATTGATCGAAATCGAACGCCGCAAGGATATCAAAGAAAATTTATACCTCTACTTATTACAAAAAAGAGAAGAATCAGTCATTTCAATGGCGGTAACTGTCGCCAATAGCACCATCGTAGAACCCGCCCGTGCCTGGAAGCCAATCAGTCCTAAAAGAATGCAAATCTGGATGATTGCTTTGTTTCTGGGGCTAGCCTTTCCAGCAGCCATTATCCTCTTTTTGGAATTCCTCAATGATAAAGTGCATACCGCCGAAGAGATTGAATTAGCCACCTCAGTACCAGTAGTTGGGGTGCTGGCTGCAGGCGATAAAAAAGCCCCATTAGTGGCATTGGAAAACACCCAAACCGTGGAAGCAGAAATGTTCCGGTTGCTCAGGGCCAATTTGGCCTACATTACACCCGATAAAGATTTAAAGACCGTTTTAATCACTTCGAGTGTGGCCTCGGAGGGCAAATCGTATGTGGCGTTGAACCTGGGGGTCACCCAGGCCCTTACGGGCAAAAAAGTACTCATCATGGAGCTGGATTTGCGTAAGCCTAAGCAAGCGCAATATACGAAGAGTGAACAGCCTACCAAGGGGATTGCCAACTACCTGATTCAACCGGCCATGCGACCTGACGAAATCATCCAAAATAGCGGCGTACATCCAAATCTGGACATCATCAATTGTGGCCCCAAACCTCCTAACCCAAGTGAATTGGTACTTTCGCCAAAACTGAGAATCCTCATGGATGAATTACGTGAACAGTACGATTTCATCATTATGGATGCGCCACCAGTGGGGCTGGTCGCTGATGCCTTGCAGATGAAGGATATGGCCGAAGCCACCATGTTTATCGTGCGTTCCGGATTTACGCGCAAAAAACACCTACAGATCGTCAAGGAAATCGCGCTAAAAAATAAATTGCCGAAGCCGTTTATCGTGCTGAATGATCAGAATCTGAAAAAGAATTATGCAAACAGCTACGCCTACAGCATGAATAGTGATTATTATGAAAAAGTAAAACCCTAGCGATTGTCGCTCAGAGATAAATCACTGACTGCCTTTCTTTGGCTAATCATCGACAAGCTGGGCAGTAGTTCGATCAACTTCATCGTTACCATCATTCTGGCGCGACTTTTGACGCCGGATGACTTTGGCTTGGTCGCTATGGTGATGATTTTTTTTGAGCTATCAAACACCTTTATCCAAAGTGGGTTTGCTTTTGCCTTGATCCGGGAAAAGACGATTTCCGAAATTGATAAATCGACCACTTTTGTCTTTAACTTTGTCACCGCAGTCTTTTTATATGGAGTGCTTTTTATTAGTGCCCCTGCCATTGCCCGCTTTTTTGCACAGCCCATTCTGGTCGCCATTATCCGGGTGATGGGCATCAACCTGATCATCGAGTCTTTTGCCATCATTCAACAAGCCGTTCTGACCCAAAAAATCGATTTTAAAACCCAAACCAAGGTGCGTTTCTTCGCGGTGGTCATCTCGGGAACCTGCGCCGTGATCATGGCTTTCCAAGGTTTTGGGGTGTGGAGTTTGGTAGGGCGTGTAGGGCTAATGGCCTTGATGAGTACGATCTTTTTATGGATTGTCAATCCCTGGAAGTTGTCTTTGAAATTTAGCCGCCATTCTTTCAAAAAACTCTTTGGATTTGGTTCCAAACTTCTGGCAGAATCCCTCATTGACAAGTTTTTCCGACACGTATTGCAAGTAATCATTGGCAAGTTTTTCTCGGCTGCTACCTTGGGCTTTTTCACCCAAGCTAACAACTTTTGCAATATGTTGGCCAACAACTTCCAACAAGCTATCCAGAAAGTCACCTACCCGGTTTTGGCCAAATTACAGGACGACAAAAAGAAACTCAAAGAAGGTTACCGACAAGTAATTGTGATGAGCTCCTTTACCATTATTCCCTTGCTCGTCATTATGGGGGTGTTGGCCGAACCACTGATGGTCACACTTGTGGGCGATAAATGGCTGCCCTCCGTTCCCTATTTACAATTATTGGTCCTGGCAGGCATCACCTATCATTTTAACTCCATCAACCTCGATTTACTCTTGGTACTGGGACGGGTCGACCTTTGCTTGCGGCTGGAAATCATAAAAAAAATCATTACCGCCATTGCCATCCTGATTGGCCTCCAATTTGGTATCTACGGGCTCATTTGGGGGCAAGTCGTTTCCAATTATATTGCCCTGTTAATCAATACGTATTATTCCGACAAATTTCTCGATTACCCTTTACTGGAACAGCTAAAAGACATCCTTCCGACCATTTTTTTCAGCGGTACGATGGGGTTATTACTCTGGTTTTTCAGATTTAACGCGCCCTTATCCGGATTGCTCATTTTATTGATCGGCGGTGCGCTCGGCGGGATTTCTTATCTGTCCATGCACTACCTGGCTCGTACTAAAGAGATAGTGATGATGAGAGAATTTATCATCCCAAAAACCATCAAGTTTATCACCAATAAAGCATAACAAATGTCCAAAGTAGCACTCATCACCGGCATTACGGGACAGGACGGTTCCTACCTCGCCGATTTTCTTTTACAGCGGGGTTATACCGTGTGGGGCATGAAGCGCCGAAGCTCTTCCTTCAACACTGCACGTATCGACGAACTGTTTGCCAATGACAGACAGGAGGGCAACCCCAGGTTTTTCTATTTCTACGGCGATCTGACCGATTCCAGCAACATCATTAGCTATATCCAGGAGATTCAACCCGATGAAATCTACAACCTAGCTGCCATGTCGCACGTTAAGGTGAGTTTCGATACGCCCGAATATACCGGCAATGTAGATGGACTCGGTACACTGCGCATCCTCGAAGCCGTGCGCATCCTCGGTCTGACGGAAAAAACAAAAGTGTACCAGGCCTCCACCTCCGAACTTTTTGGGCTGGTGCAGGAGACCCCTCAGTCGGAAAAAACGCCGTTTTATCCGCGTAGCCCATACGGGGTAGCCAAACTTTACGCCTACTGGATGACGGTCAATTACCGGGAAGCTTATAATATGTTTGCCTGCAATGGCATCCTGTTTAACCACGAATCACCGGTGCGGGGAGAGACCTTTGTTACCCGAAAAATAACTCGGGCTGTGGCCAATATTTCGCTGGGGTTTCAAAAGGTCCTTTCACTGGGGAACATGGACGCCAAACGCGACTGGGGACACGCTAAGGACTTTGTGGAAGCCATGTACCTAATGCTACAACAAGACCAACCGGAGGATTTTGTGATTGCAACCGGCAAGACCACTTCTGTCCGTGATTTTGTACGCAAAGCCTTTGCCGAGGCAGGCATCACATTGGAATTTACCGGCAGCGGAACCAATGAGAAAGGTATCATCGCAGATATTGACCGAAACCTATTTGAACACCTTACGGAAAAACGTCCCGATCACCTGAAACCCGGGCAGGAAATCATCATGATTGACCCCTTCTATTTCCGTCCCACGGAAGTGGATTTATTGATTGGTGATGCGACTAAAGCAAAGACCAAATTAGGCTGGGAACCCCGCCATTCTCTTGACGAACTCATTGCAGAAATGGTGACTGGAGATTTACAGCATGTCAAACGAGATCACTACCTCAAGAAAGGAGGGTTTGTTATTCCTAAATACGTAGAAGACGTTTTATAATGAAGATAGCCATTACCGGCGCTACCGGCTTTTTGGGCAAGCGTATCGTCAGAAAATTACAGTCCAAAGGCATTGCCCCCATCCAAACATCACTGAGCATGGGGGTCGATCTAAGGGATTATCAACAAACCCTCGACTTCTTTCAAAAGACTCAACCGGAGATCCTGCTCAACTGCGCCTCTTTTGTAGGAGGCATTCAGTTTGGCTATAAATATCCGGCCGATTTGTTTGAAAACAACCTGTTGATGAATGTCAACCTGCTCAAAGCAGCCCGAGAATCGGGAGTCAAACGCATCGTCAATCCCATTTCCAACTGTGTCTACCCAGCGAAGGCCACGCTCTTTAAGGAAGAAGAAATCTGGGACGGTCCCATGCACGAATCGGTGATGGTTTACGGCTTTGTACGCAAGGCCTTTTGGGTGGGCTCGTGGGCCAATCAGCGGCAGCATGGCCTGGATGTGATCAACATTGTACTATCGAATATGTACGGCCCGGAGGACCACTTCGAAGAAGAGCGTTCTCATGCCTTGGGTGCCTTAATCATGAAGTTTGTGGAAGCCAAGCGCAGCAATGCCCCTTTTGTCAATGTCTGGGGTTCTGGGAAACCGGTCAGAGAATGGCTCCACGTCGATGACGGAGCCGAAGCCATGATTCGCAGCATTGAGCTGGAACCCACTACTGAATTCATCAACATTGGCGTGGCTTCCGGGATTTCAGTATTGGATATGTGTCAATTGATCAAGGAATTAACGGGCTATCAGGGCGACCTTAAACTGGACCCAAGCAAGCCCGATGGAGCTGCTTACAAAACGGTAGAAGGAAGCAAAGGAGCAACATTATTAAACTGGCAACCTCAGGTTCCCTTTCGGGAAGGCGTGGCCGAAACCATCAAATGGTACGAAGCAAACCACTAACTATGTCGACAATAACAACCGATCAAACCAAACTCGCCATCAACGGTGGTGAGCCTGTTATCAAAACACCCATTCTTATCTTAAAACCGATGATTACCGAGGCCGACATTCAGGCCGTCACCGGCGCCCTGCGTTCCACATTTGTCAGTGGCGACGGTCCCGCCTGTCGGGAATTTGAACAAAATTTGCAGGATTATTTGGGGGTTAAACACGCCCTTTTCCTCAATTCCGCCACTACGGCGCTCGACCTGGCTTTTATGGTTAAAGACTTCCCTCCCGGTAGTGAAGTGATTGTCCCGAATTTCACCTACACCAGTACGGCCTTAGGTCCCATCCTCAACAATTTGAAGATCGTCCTGGCCGATGTTTATCCCGATAATGGCAACCTTGATGTGAGCAAGCTGGAATCCTACATTACCGACAAAACCGTAGCCATTTGTCCCGTCGATTATGCGGGCAATCCACCGGAAATGGATGAAATCAACGCCATTGCACGCAGGTACGATCTATACGTAGTACAGGATACGGCCCAGTCGATCGGCTCCAAATACAAAGGCCAATACACCGGCAATCAAGCCGATGTGAGCACCTTCTCCTTCCACGGCACCAAAAACCTAACGACCGGAGAAGGAGGAGCATTGGTCACCAATAATGACGAAATCGCCAACCGCATTAAAATCATGCGGGAAAAAGGAACGGACAAATACTCCTTCCTAACCGATAATCAAACGCGGGGGTATTACCAATATGTCGACAAGGGCAGCAGCTACGTACAATCCAACATCAATGGAGCATTGGGCATTACCCAACTGGCCCGATTGGAAGAAATGAATAACCGGAGAAGGGAAATTGCCGAATTTTACCTATCGGAATTGAGTGGTATTGATGGACTGGAATTCATCAAGATTCGCCAAGGAGTGACCTCCAACTGGCACCTTTTTGGCATGCTCGTTCCACCGGATAAAAAATACTGGATCATGGATGCCTTACGGGCAGAAGGTGTTCATGCCAACGTGCACTATACCCCCCTGCACCGCAATCGCTATTACGAAGACTTGGGAACTGATGAAGATTTCCCCGGTTCGATGGCCTTTTTCAATCGCTTGTTGCGCTTGCCACTCTACCCTACCTTAACCGATAATGAAAAGGAAAAAGTAGTTGAGGCCGTTCAAAAAGTTTTTGCAGGAATTTAAATCACATTACAAACCCCGCAGCATGAAGGTTTTACTACTGATACCCCAAAATTACGACGGTTTTTTCCATACGATAAAGGACACTTTCTCCTTCTTGGGTGGTGAAGTACATGCCCTCAATTACCGAGCAATGACCAAAGGATGGGAGAAGAAAGTCAACACCCAAATATACCGGCTGCCCGACAAGTATCGACGGAAATGGGAAGGCTACTATTTCAAACAAATCAATGAGTATTACCTTACGGAATACCAGCGCATTCAACCAGATGTGGTGTTTATATACAACAATGAAATGCTGCTCCCCGAAACGGTGGCACACTTTAAAAAGCATTCGAAAGTAGCCTTCTTTTTGGGAGATTGCCCTTATTATACACCAACCAACCGCCACTTTTTGCCCATCCTGTTTTACGCAGATGCGGTGTACACCACCGACACCTTCTGGATCTCTGCTTTAAAAAAACTGGGTCTGAAACAAGGTTACCATATGTATCCTAGCTTCCCGGAACAGCATTTCAAAAAGGAGTTGGCACCGGAATTGTACGAAGAACTGAAATCCGAAGTCCTCTATGTCGGCATGTGTTACAAGACCAGCTGGGGCTATAAAAAAGCCAATTTCATCAATGCTTTCACCGACTTTGATCTGCATTTACATGGTGGTGACGACTGGAAGCGGTGGTTTGAGTATTTCCCGAAACTGAAAACCGTTTTCAAAGAGCGGACCGGATACATCACGGTGGAGCGCCTAAATGATATGTACAATGCCACCAAAATAGCGCCGGTTGACGCCAATCCGGGATTGTTGCACGCGGTTCACTGGCGAATGCTAGAAGCATTGGGTTCCGGAGCTTTGCCACTGATGGAATGGCAAGAAGGTGTGGAAGAGTTATTTGGGGGTATCGCAGACATTCCCGCAGTAAAGGTCTTTGAAGAAGCCAAGGAAATGACCCAATTCTACCTCGAACACGAAGACAAACGCCTTGACATGGTAGCCCAATTGACCAACCGAATCAATGAGAACCATTCCCTGGAGAAAAATGCCGATTTGATCAAACAAACCATGAAGCTCTAAAATAGTGAACCGTACACTACTCACAGAGATTGCTCAATTGTTGGCGCTGATCATTGTGGCGGTAATACTCAACTATTATGCCCCCGCCTTCGTGAGTGAAACCTTTTACTTTGGCACTTTTATCGCCTATCTTCGCTCAAAGAATGAGGCATTCTGGTTTGTCTTCTATTTGGTTTTAGCCGATGGATTCTTTGGATTCTTTGGCCTCTATGAGGCGCTGGTCACCATCATTCCGGGGTTGCCCCCACTTGAAGTGTCTCAAATTTACATTGCGCTAACGGTTTACAAAGCCTTCGTCAAAAAGCCCACGTATCGGCCTTTCTATACCTTTCCGATGCAAATCCTGGCACTATACATTATCTTTTTGTTGATTCAGGGTTATGTTCTGGGGGTATCAACGGCCATGAACGTGCAGTTTCGGATCATCAAATGGTTATTACCCCTGGCCCTGTTTTATTCGCTACCACGGCTATTGACCAAAACCGAGCACTACCGCGACCTCTTTGCTTATCTTTTCCCCATTGCTTTTGTTACCTTGGGAGCACAGATTTTCACCATTGTTACCAGCCATTCGCCACCACAATTTTTCGGGATACATAAAAAAGTCTGGTTTGCCATTGAAGTAAAAGAAGGCAAGACCTACCGAGGATTTTACAATGACAGCATCGTGCTTTTCTCCTATTTTGGGGCTTTCTTTTTTCTGGCTTTTAAAAAGAAATATTTTTCTCCAATGCTACTTTTTGCAGTGGTGGCGGCCAATTTTTCCTCTGTTTTCCTATCCGCTACACGGGGCTGGACCATTAGTTTATCCTTTTTGCTCATCACCTCGGCCATCTTTGTGTTGCGCATTAGCGGTAAACGCCTCGCCACAGTCGTCATCGTAGGAATTATCTTTGCTTTTGGCGCACAGTCACTACCCGTCATTGGTGTACAAATCCAAAATTCCATTAACCGGATGCTCACCTTAGAAAAACTGGCAGAAGGTGATGCTTCTGCCGGAGGCACCCTGGTGCGGCTGACAGAGCGAGGACCGCGGGTCTTAAAAAAATGGGAGGAATCGCCACTTACCGGCTGGGGTTTTTCTACCGGTTTTATGGATTATAATGATTTCCATGTGGGCAACCACAATATCCTACTACATGCTGGTATCATTGGAATCCTGCTTATCGCTTGGTTCTTTGGGTACTTTTGTTTGAAACTCTTTTTCCGAAGTGTGAATGTACCGCCGGATGATCCGGCCAAGCAGACCTTGCTGTTATTTATCCTCACTTTTATGTCGTGGTTTATCATTCATTCTTCTTCGGAACAGCTCTTTTCCTTGTACAACTATGTCAGCCCGGGGCTCATTCAGGGTGCATTTTTCAGTATGGCAGCACTGATTTATGACAATACTTTTAATCGGGAAGAGCAAGAGGAAGAAGACCATGATTCACTCCTAGCCGAACAAACCTTATCCTAAGAAAATATGTGTGGAATCTATGGCAATACGAATGTCATTAGCCCGGAACTGATTGAATCCAAGCTGGCTAGGGTTAAATTCAGAGGACCGGACCACTCTGCCTGGCGCAATTATGACAACCGGGTCATTTTTGGCCACAACCGGCTTTCGATTGTCGACCTGGACACTCGTTCCAACCAACCCTTTGATTATGAACACCTCGCCGTCGTATACAACGGAGAAGTCTACAATTTCAAAGAAATCAAAACGCGCCTCGAAAGAGAGGGGTATCACTTTCGCACCACCTCTGACACCGAAGTCATTTGTGCCGCCTACCTGGCTCACGGGCCGGAATGCGTTCATCACTTTAACGGCATGTTTGCCTTTGTGATCTATGATAAAAAACAAAATATACTCTTTGGCGCCCGAGATCGGACGGGACAAAAGCCCTTCTATTATTCTTTGCAAAACCACCATTTTGAGTTCGCCTCCCAACCTTCACAAATTGCGTTGGGAAATGAATTGGCTCTGGACGAAAAAGCCATCGCACAATTTTTGAAATGGGATTATATTTCTGAACCCAGATCCATTTACGAAGGTATTTATAAATTGCGGGCCGGGCACCGTTTCACCTATGACCTCACCAAGAATACCTTTTCGGATCGCGCATATTGGGATATTTCCAAGGAAAATCATTTTACCAATCTCCCTTTTGAGGATGCCAAAAATCATTTGCACGAGCTGTTGACCGATTCTGTGCACAAACGTATGATTGCCGATGTTCCTGTGGGCATTTTCCTTTCAGGGGGCATCGACTCCTCCCTCGTGGCGGCATTGGCGCAGTCTACCCGCAATACCCCCGTAAGAACGTTTTGCGTGAAATTTGAAGAAGCCTCATTCGACGAGAGCAAATACGCCCGCCAGGTGGCCAATCATTTAAGTACCGATCACACGGAAATCCATTGCAACTATCAGGAAGGCATCGAATTGATCGAAAGCCTCTATCAATATTTTGATGAGCCATTTGCCAATGCCTCTGCACTCCCCTCTTTGCTATTGGCAAAGTACACCCGCCAACACGTTAAAGTTGCCTTGAGTGGAGACGCTGGAGACGAGAACTTTATCGGTTACAAACGCTACGACAAAATTCTGGAAAGGGCTCGAATCTTTAAAATTCCTAGAAGTGTACGCCAATTGGTAGCACTGGGATATTCGCTTTCCCCCAATCGCAACCATAGGTACGCTCGCCCCAAAGGCATCCTCACTCAGGATGTAAATGACCTCTATTATCAGAAGGCAGCTTCTATGGACGACGAATGGATCACCAACCGAGCAATGGGGGATAATAAAGAATATTTCCATTATTTGACTTCTCAGAAGCCCTTGCTGGAACGCATTTCCGATTTTGACATCAAGACCTATCTCACCGAAGATGTCAATACCAAAGCCGATCGCTCTACCATGGCTTTTTCACTGGAAGGGCGGTCTCCACTGCTAGATTACCGGGTCGTAGAATTTGCGAGGAGCCTGCCCACTGATTATAAATACCATCAGGGCGAAAAAAAGCACATCCTCAAAGAAATGCTCTATGATTATGTTCCCCGGGAAATTTTCGACCGGAAAAAAGCAGGGTTTGCCATGCCCTTACGATTGTGGTTTCGGGGAAAATTAAAGTCCTATGTACAAGACATGCTCACTCCAGGCAACCTCCAGGACATTCCGAATATAGACATACCAAAAGTGCTACAACTAACCCAATTACATCTAGATGGCAAGGAAGACAATTATGGTATGATTTGGCGATTGCTAGTCCTGATCAACTGGCTGAAGCATCAATGACAAAAGCGCCCCAACAACATAAGCCGATCCGCAAAACCGTTTCTGCTGCTACCTCAATACACTATGTGCTTTGGCGCATTGGGATCGGAGGTATTGAACTGGGTATCAACCATTTTGTCAATGAATATGCCGAAAGGCGAAAACTCCACGTCATTGGATTGAGAGCAACAGAAAACAGCATCTACGATGAATCAAAAATAACAGTTACCCTTGGGGGCAATCTACCGGGCAATGCCTATATCAATTACTTCCGATACTGTCGGAAAAACCGCCAAGACTATTTTCATTTGCTCAATGCCGGGCCTATTATCTTGTTGCTCACTTTACTGGCGGGAGTCAAACACCCGCTGTACCACATTCGCGGCACAGTTTATTGGACCAGTGTCCTGCAAAAATCCTATTTAAAATTGGCCTGGATTCTATCTTGGCTATTGGCCAAAATGACCGGTAGTATCCACTTTATTTGCAATTCCAAGCACGGCATCGGCATATTTCAGAATGAGGTCCTAAATATTCCATTGCAATTGATTTATAATGGCTTTGAAATTGAGGATTTTTTGAGCAAGCGGCATCTCCGCACCCACCTCAAACGCATGGCCTATATTGGTAGGTTCAATCCCGGAAAAAATGTACATCTAGTCATTCAACTGTTCCAGCATTTCGCCGCTACTGACCCCGAATTGGAATTGCATCTGGCAGGAGACGGGCCATTAAGGTCGGAACTAGAAGCGCAAACAGCAGAAAGCCCATACCGAGATCGCATCTTTTTTCACGGACAGGTGCAGGACATCGCCAATTTCTATGCTGCTGTCGACCTATTCTTGTTTCTGAGCGCCTATGAATCCTTTGGCAATGTTTTGGCCGAAGCCTTACTCACTGGATTGCCCATCCTAACCAGTAATGTTCCGGTCTTTGCAGAAATACACGACGGAGAGAAAGACTTCCTGTTAGGGGATCCCCGAGACTACCCTACCTTGGAACGAAACCTGGCTAAAGCCATTAAAAACTATCCCTATCTGGCTCAAAAGGCATATAAAAAAAGTGACTTTATACGAGAACAATTCGGCGTTAAAAAGCACCTTAGAGAAATCGAAATGATCTATGAAATGTATTAGTGCGTGTTTGGAGGTGGTGCTTTAGCCGCAAAAATTGCAGGTTTTGGGTTCTCGCGAGGCTCATTTTTGAGCCCGTAGGGGCGCCTGAGAGTATGTTTGGAGCTAAAGCACTACCTCCAAATAAGCACTTAGTGTTCAGCGAGATCTACTGCTCTTAATCGACAGCCATTTTTTTATTTACAGGTTGAACTGCCAATCATGGAAACTCCCAAATCCCAAAAAACTAAACGGAAAAAATCAACTTCGCTTACCCCTATCCATTATGTGATTTGGGGTATTGGCATTGGCGGCATAGAATTGGGAATAAAGCATTTTGTCGACGAATATTCCGATCGGCGCGACCTTCATATCTATGGGTTAAGAGCCGATAAAAACACACTTTACGACGAAGCAAAAGTGACGATTACCCTAGGCCTCAAGCAATCGGGCAATCTGTATCTCAATTATTTCCGGTACTGCCGGAAAAACCGCCGAGCTTATTTCCACCTGAATAATGCAGGACCAATAATATTATTGTTGACCATTCTGGCAGGAGTCAGACACCCATTATATCACATACACGGTACGATCTATTGGACCACTCCCCTGCAAAAAATCTATCGAAAATCAGCTTGGATTTCGGCTTGGCTTTTAGCGAAGGTAATGGGAAAAATTCACTTCGTTGGCAATTCAAAACACAGCACCAAAATATTCCAAAATGAGGTTCTCAACATCCCCATGCAGCTCATCTATAATGGCTTTGAAATTGAAGCGTTCTGGGAAAAGAGACACCAGCGAACCAAACTAAAAACCATGGGCTATGTTGGGCGATTAAATCCCGGAAAAAACGTTCATGTAGTCATTCAACTTTTTCTTTGTTTTGCTGCCAATGACCCAAAATTGGAATTGCACCTGGCAGGAGATGGTCCTTTGAGGAAACAACTGGAGGCACAAGCTACGTCAAGTCCCTACGGCGATCGGATCTTTTTCCACGGACAAGTAAACGACATCGCCAATTTCTATGCTTCGATTGATTTGTTTTTATTCCTGAGCGCCTATGAATCCTTTGGCAATGTATTGGCAGAAGCTTTGCTCACAGGATTGCCTATTCTCACCAGCAACATCCCTGTTTTTGAAGAAATCCACGGCGGGGAAAAGTGCTTTCTATTAGGTGATCCCAACGATTATCCTACCCTAGAGAAAAATTTGGCGAAAGCCATCAAAAACTACCCCGACTTGGCTCAAAAAGCCTTTGATAAAAGCCATGATATCCGGGAACAATTTGCTGTGCAAAAACACCTGCAAAAAATTGAAGCAATTTATGAAAGGTATTAGTCCTCCGGTGCTTTATTACCACTCGGTAGCGCCCAACTTCTTCAACGGATGGCCCTTCAAATTCCTAACTCACAAGTTGCAAGACTTTGAGGATCAGCTAGTTTATTTAAAAAAGCATCACATTCAAACGGTCTTCCTCGATCGGTGGCTGGCCATTCGCCGCGGAGAGGCGCAACTGCAAAACAAGGAGGTATGCCTTTCTTTCGACGATGGTTTTTTGGACAATTGGGTCTACGGATTTCCTTTAATCAAAAAATACCAGATGCGCTTCACCCTCTTTGTGGCCCCGGAATGTATTGAGCCGGGCGAGGCGGTACGGCCCACCCTCGAAAATGTCTGGAAGGGCGACTGCCAAACAGATGATCTGGAAGCACGCGGGTTTCTAACCTGGGCAGAAATCAAACTCATGCAGGAATCGGGTCTGGTCGATATTCAATCACACACCATGAGCCATGATAAATACATCGCCGGTTCAGCCATCAAAAGCTTTTATTACGGCGGCCCTAATGGGGTTTATCCCATTTGGAATACCTATCCGGGGATCAAGGTCAACTATATGCGCGACGAGCAATTCACCAGCCGATTGCCCTGGGGAACGCCGCTCTTTGAGGAAGCCTCGGCAGTCATTGTGCGAAAGCATCAGATCAATCCTTCATTTCTGCGGGAAGCCCGGACGATAACCGGCCAATACGATCTAACCAATATTGATGTACGCCCCGATTGCGAGGCCCAAATCGAGAAACTGCACCAAAATTATGTGCAAAAAGAACTGTTGATCAAGCACGTAGAATCAGAACAAGATTATCAAAAAAGGCTCCGCTACGAGGTCATTGAATCAAAAAGAATCATTGAAGGCCGACTGCAAAAACCGGTACAATTTCTCTGCTGGCCGCACGGTGATAATACCCCGGAGGCGCATCGCATGGCCAAAGAAAATGGATATCTCGCTACCACTTCAGGCAAGCTGACCGATCAGGCTAATCAACTCGATCGCATTCCAAGATTTGGTGCGGTTTGGCGGCACCCTCGCTGGCTAAATCAACAAAAAATCCACTATAAGCTGGCCAGTCACTATCACCAACAGCCCTTTTATGCAATCTGGCTAGCCAATGAATTAAAGAATCAAATGCTCAACCGAAACTGATGTTTTTTTACCTAGATTTCGAATGGAATTCCCCCCACCAGCTCAACACTAAGATCGTAGAGCAAATCTCTGCCCCATGCCACTTGGAAAAACAAAAGCTATATCTGCAAGAAGGACAGCAACAGCTCTATACCTGGGAATTCGCAGGTGATCAGTTGATTTTATTGGGCGACCCGGTCTTTCCCAGCGAAAAGGCTATACCTGCCGCTTTGTTGCAATCGAATGGAGAACTGGATGAAACCATCTTGTACGAGCGGATCAAAGGGCATTATTATTGGTTTTTAGTGCACCACCAAGAGATTCGGTGTGGGACTTCTTTTGGAGCGATTTTCCCTCTTTATTATCTTCCAAACAAGGAGGGTATACAAATTAGCTCTTCGAGTCAATTTTTAGCGCAGCACCATTCGGGGTTAACCCCCAATCGCAGAAATTTACTGGAGCGATTGCTTTTTAACTATCCATTTTTCAACTCTACCTGGTGGGAGGAAATGAGTTTGCTTCCAGCACATCGGTACCTATACCTTGATAAAGATGGCTTTCAGCTAAAAGGACAATTTGCCCTCAGCAATTATTTCGGACAAGTGGAAGACCGCTCTGCGGATAGCCTGCGGTATTTAGTCGACTTATTTCAAAAAGAGACCTTGTCTTTTTTTCCGGAAGCCCCTTTTGCTATTTCTCTTACCGGTGGTTTTGATGGTCGTACCTTGGTCGCTGCAGCTTTAAGGGCAAACCAAAAATTTAAGACCTACAGCTTTGGACGCCCCGGGTCATCGGATGTAACCGTCCCGGAACGCCAATCAAAGAAGTTGGGTATTCCCTATCAGCCCATCTATCTGGATCAGCGATATATTCGGGAAGACGCGATGAATGCCGCAAAACGCTTCATGCAGTTGACCGACTTTAACGGCAATTATAGTCGACCACATTATGCCTATGCGGCACAAAAGCTTTCCCAAGAAGTACCCTATATCCTTACAGGCAACTTTGGCAGTGAACTTTTCCGAGCCTTGCACATACCAGGAGTAATGATGAGTGCAGCATTGATTGAGGTGTTTTCCACTGTTGACGATTCGTGGAAAGATGCCCTAAAAAAGAGATTAGAACCTTGGGGCTTAGAGGGTTTCCAAACAGAATTTGATGCTTTAATTAGCGATTTAGAGCACTACCGACAGGAAAGAGATGGCTGGGAGGCAAACCACCAGTTTTACGACTTCGTTTTCAACGAAATTTTCCGCAAGTATTTCGGCCCTGAACTAATCATGCAGAGCCATTATTTCAATAACCGAACCCCCTACCTAAACCTGGAGTTTTTCCGGGAACTCAACCGCACAATTTGGTCGGGTGTACACGCTCGTCTATTTGAGAAAAATAAAGCCAAGCGCATGAAAGGGCAGATGTTTTATGCCACTTTTATCCGCGAGGGCCACAAGAAATTATATCATCTAACCACCAACAAAGGCTATAGTCCTGCTGAGGTGTTGGAAACCTGGCGCTTCCCGTTTCTTGTGGGAAAGGTAGTGCTGAAAAAGTTTATACTAAAACCCGAAGGAGATAGCAATTCCGTGGACGCCTACTTCCGGAAAGATGCTCAAAAATTGGTCTCCTGGGGTACTGATACGGGTATTTCTCCGGCATTCTCAAAATTGGTAGGGCGTTCTGAAAATGAAATTCAGCGCGGTCAGCATCTCCAGGAATGGATCAGAATTTACGCCATTTTGGCGGGCTGGCAAGCCGCTCACACTACACTCACCAAAGCAACACCCTCATTTTGATGAATGCATTTTTCTCATCGGGTTTGCCCAATGCCGACTTCTGGACTGCTTACCGGCAACTGTGGCAAAACAGCCTTAATCGATCTCCCTTCCAGGCACCTGACTATACCCATTATCTAGCCCAAAAATTCAAGGCAGAATTATTGGTTTTTCAGTGCCTAAAGGAAGAACAGCTCATTGGTGCGGCCTTTTTCAGAAAAAGCAAGGGGAATTTCATTTTCCTAAGTGAAATCAAAGCTGATCATAACTGTTTTGTGATTGACAATAGGTGTTCTACCACCGAATTATATGTTTTTTTCCAACATTTTGTAGCCGGTATCAAAAAGAAAAGGTGGCCCTTCATTTTAACAAATCACGCCAATTGGATCAGCTATGTCCCCATATTGGACGAAGTAGGCCGTCAGAGCCAGCTCTTCTGGGACAACAACGCGTATTCTGTCTGTCCTACCTTAAAGGAAACATCCGGAGAAATCCTCTTTAAGCGATTCAACGGCTCAAAAGAATTAAGGTACCGGGTCAGTCGTTTGAAAAACCAGCAGGAAGCGGTTTTTGAATGGTTTCAACAAGACGAGGACCTGTCAGCCTGGGTTTCTGCATTTTGTCAGCTACATATCAAGCGCTGGGAGGGCACCCCCACCCCTTCTCGTTACGAATCCGAGGAGCAGCGCCAATTTTTATTGGAGTGCCTTAAAGCTTGGATCGATGACGAACTGCTGGTCCGCTTTTCGGTAAAAGTGGCCGACGGGACGCGGATTGGATTCGTGATTTGTCTGTTGCATGAAGCAACCTTGATTCACCACACTACCGCCTACGATGACAATTATCGCAAATACAGCCCGGGTAAAGCATTGCTGCATTTCATTGGTGAATGGATGGCTGAAAGAGACCTCAAAAACCTGGATTTTGGTCAGGGCAATGAGAAATACAAATATGAATTTGCCAATACAGAGCCTCAATTAAACCGAATATATGTATCCAGTCCTCTACACCTCTCATTTATCGTCAAAGCAAAGGTGGCGCAGTCCATCAGAAATAACGAGCCGTTGAGGAAGTTCTACCGGGAAAAAATTAAACCACGAATGCCGATATCCAAATGAGGAAGTTAAATTTGGTCATCTTAAAAAGCGAATTTGAAGACGAGCACCTGCGCCAATGGGAAAACGCCTGCCAAGAGCGCAGTGCGTCTCTTAGTTGGGAAACCATTGACCTGACTCAAGCCGATTGGTTGCAAAAAATAAAGGCAGCTCAACCAGATGGTTTGCTAGCGCTTCCGCCAAATATTACCAATGTCTTTAAGAATCTATATGACGAAAGGGTGAGCATCCTCCACCAGGAATGTGGCTATCCGGTATTCCCTTTTTGGGATGAAATCAAAATTTACGAAAACAAGAAATACCTTTCCTACTGGCTCAGTGCCCACGATATTCCACATCCAATTACCCGGGTATTTTATCACCGCCAGGAAGCTTTGAATTTTTTAAAGGATGCCGCTCTTCCTCAGGTCGGAAAAACCAATATCGGAGCATCTGGCCGCGGAGTTTCGATCCTACGAAGTCGCGAAGCGGCGGTAGCCTATGTCAATGATCTCTTTTCCGGCAAGGGTGCCAGCAAAAAAACAGGTCCCAACTGGCAGAAAAAAGGGTTTGTCAAAAGGGCAGTCAAAAAACTGCTCAACCCGGCTGCACTCAGAGATAAATTACAACAATATCAACAACAAAATGCCGAGCAACAAACGCACTACGTCATTTTGCAGGAATACATTCCACATACCTATGAATGGCGTTGCGTCCGCATCGGCGAGTCCTTTTTTGCCCACAAAAAGATGGTAAAAGGCGAAATGGCTAGTGGAAGCCTGATCAAGGGCTATGAAAATCCGCCGCTAGATTTGCTCGACTTTGTAAAGGAAATTACTGATCTCAAGCATTTTCGGTCTCAAGCTGTAGATATTTTCGTAGGTCCAGACGGTCGCTATCTGGTCAATGAAATGCAATGCACCTTTGGCCAATCCGATCCTTATCAAATGCTGGTAAACGGTGAGCCAGGAAGGTATCTGTATAAAAATAAGCATTGGACATTTGAAGCAGGTGATTTTAATCGCTACGAGTCATTTTTACTGCGGCTGGACTACTTTTTGGAAGTTTTGCAAAACCAGAAAAAATTGGAACACGCCTGAATGCGGGTACTATTTGTTAGCAGCGGCAATGATGAACGCTATACCATTGCTCCCTTTATCAAATCGCAGGGAGATTCTCTGGTTGAGCAGGGGGTAGCAGTGGACTACTTTCCCATTTTAGGTAAAGGCATGTGGAGCTATTTCAAAAGTATTCCGCAATTAAAAAAACATTTGCGTACCCATCAATACGACTTGGTTCATGCCCACTATTCACTCTGTGGCTGGGTAGCCGTTTTGGCCGCCGGAAGATTACCAGTTATCTTATCACTTATGGGAGATGATGCCCTGGGTACTTATCGGGGGCCCAATAAAATAGATTTTAAAAGTAAATTATTGAGTTTACTCGCCCTGGCTATTCAACCTTTTGTTAAAGCGATCATTTCTAAATCGCCCAACTTGGAAAAAGTGGTTTATCGCAAAAAGATTTCATACCTGGTGCCCAATGGTGTCAGGATGGATCAATTCAAAGCAACTTCTGCTGCTTCCAGGAAGGCACTTGGACTGCAAGAAGGCAAAAAATACGTCTTGTTTCTGGGAAGCCCCATCGATGAAAATAAAAACATCAGTCTGGCCAGGGCAGCCGTAGCTTCCCTGAAAAGATCTGATGTTGAACTCCTCAATGTGTATGATGTGCCACATGATGTAGTGGTGCAATACCTAAATGCCACAGACGTTTTTGTGCTCTGCTCCTTCAGCGAAGGCTCTCCCAATGTGGTCAAAGAAGCCATGACCTGCGGGTGTCCGATGGTGGTCACCCCCGCAGGTGATGCCCCGTGGGTGATTGGTGATACACCCGGCTGTTTTGTCGGCACCCATGATCCAGCACATTTTGCCAGTCAACTGGAAAAGGCATTAGCTTTTGCCACGCAGGAAGGCAAAACCAAAGGAAGGCAACGCATCCTTGAATTAGGGCTGGATGCCAAAACCATTGCGACCAAAATTATCTCAATTTACCAATCATTGACCTCAAATACATGACCGATGTGTGGCATATCAGGCATAGTTAACTTTAATGACACCGCTGTAGGGGAAACCTCCCTCAGAGCGATGATGAGCGAGATGAAGCACCGTGGGCCAGATGATGACGGGACTTTTACAGAAAAAAACCTGGGCCTTGGCTTCGTGCGCTTGAGCATCATTGACCTGTCTGCAGCCGGACACCAACCAATGTTTTCTCATGATGAGCGGTTCGTCATGATTTTTAATGGTGAAATCTATAACTACCTTGAACTCAAAGAAACACTCATTGCCTTGGGCTTTCACTTCAAAACCAAGACCGATACAGAAGTATTACTGACCGCCTACCAAGCCTGGGGTGAAGACATGTTGCATCGACTCAATGGAATGTTTGCCTTCGTGATTTACGACCGCAACACCAGAGAGTTGTTTGGCGCAAGGGACCGCTACGGTATCAAACCCTTTTATTATTGCTGGGATAAGGACCGCTTTATTTTTGCTTCAGAAATACCCTGCATTCTAAAAGTACTGGGAAGAAAACCATCGCCTGACATGGGCGCCATTTTTGATTTCTTGGTCTTTGACCGGACAGACCAAACCAATAACACTTTTTTCCAGGAAATCAAAAAACTCAATCACGGGTATTGGTTTAAGTTCAACTTAACCCCCAGAAATGCCGCCTTGGAATTTACCCCCCATAAATGGTACGATATCCGCAAAGAATTAAAGACTCCTTTTCAAAGCCCGGAAGAATACAGAGAAGCTTTTTATGAATCTCTCCGCCTAAGGCTCCGCAGTGATGTGCCTATTGGCGTTTGTTTGAGTGGTGGATTGGATTCCTCCAGCATCGTTTCGGGGTTGGTGGAAGAACACCAAATGAAGGACCTCAATACCTTCTCCGCGATCTATGGGCAAGGAAAAACAGGAGACGAATCCGAATTTATCAACTTGTTTCAAGGTAAGCTGAAGAATATGCACTTCACCTATCCGGATGAGCAAAGCTTGCACCGGGATATCTCTGCTTTCGTTTTTGCCCACGGAGAGCCGGTACCAAGTACTTCTCCCTATGCACAATTTAAGGTGATGGAACTGGCAAAACAGCATGTGACCGTCACCCTTGATGGACAAGGTGCAGATGAGAAGCTAGCCGGTTATCATTATTTTTTCGGGTTCCATTTTAAACAGCTATTGCTGAATGGGCGGCTGGGGAAACTGAGTTCTGAATTGTATTACTATTTCAAAAACCACCGGTCTTTATATGGGTTTAAGTCCTTCCTGTTTTTTATGCTACCCGCTTATCAACGAACTTTTGTGCGGGCCTTGGAAAAAGGATATTTGGATCGGGATTTCCTCCAAACTTTTGCGCCTCAACGCAAAGTCATTGTAGAAACCCTCTATGGCTCTTCAAATGTGCAGGAGTCCCTGATCAACCATTTTGAGCATAAATTGGAGCACCTCCTTAAGTGGGAAGACAGCAACTCCATGTGGTTTTCCATTGAAGCCAGAGTTCCCTTTTTAGATCATCACTTGGTGGAACGAACCCTTTCTTTGCCAGAGGATCAGATCATTGATAAAGGAGAAACCAAACGAATTCTGCGGGAAGCCACTAAAGGCTTGCTACCAGAAAAAATCAGGGTGCGTCAAGATAAAATGGGGTTTGGCACACCTCAGGATGACTGGTTTCGCACCCCGGTATTTCAATCATACATTACCGAATTGATTCATTCCGACACCTTTGCTTCTCGCACTTTTATGGACATCAATAAGGTGAAAAAAATCTACCAGGATCACCTCAAGGGTAGAGGCAACCACGCCAAAATCATTTGGAAATGGATTCATTTGGAAAACTGGTACCGCCAATTTATTGACTAGGCCGATGTTGAATAAAATATTGTTTAAAATATTGCGCTATTCAGGACTGCCCTGGCTATTTCGGACTTTCATTCAGCGGGATAAATTCACGATCTTACTTTTCCATGATATTTCTCCAGAAGTGGCCCGCCAAACCTTCCAGTTTTTAAAACAGCGCTACCACCTCATTGGGATTGAGGCCTATTTAAAAGCCCGGCAAAATGGAGAATCCCTGCCCTCCAAAGCCATGATACTGACTTTTGACGATGGGCATTTAGGAAACTACCGTTTGCTTTCAATCATCCGTGAATTTAATCTTCCAATCAGCATTTACCTCTGTGCTGGCATTGTGGATACCAAGCGACATTATTGGTTTACTAAAAAACACGCGGTTTATTCCGGAGATGAGTTGAAACGCATCCCCAATCGGGAAAAGCTAGCCCTGCTGGAAGAGGTTGGATTTATGCCAGAGAAAGAATTTAGTGAACCACAGGCCATGAGTAAAGCGCAAATTGAAGAGATGAAACCCTATGTGAACTTTCAGGCGCACACCCTCTTTCATCCCATTTTACCCCAATGCGATCACGAAGAAGCGATTGCCGAAATCATTACAGCCAAAGCGACGCTGGAAAAAGAGTTTGGCCTAACCATCAACGCCATCGCTTATCCCAATGGAGATTATAGCGAACGCGACATCCAACTGGCTAAAAAGGCCGGTTATCAATGTGGTATTACGGTTGACTACGGTTTCAACAATTTGCAAACCGATCCTTTTCGGCTCAAAAGATTAAGTGTAAATGACACCAGTAACCTGGACGAATTAAGCGTCAAATCCAGTGGCGTTTGGGGCTTTTTCAAACAACTTTTCCAATAAAACCATGATGAAAATATTCACCCGATATGAAGTATTGGCCAATGACCCTCTTTGGGATGGCTTTACCAAATTTGTAGACCAACATACAAACGGTAGCTTTTTCCAAAGTGGCTCTTGCTTTCAATATTTAGAAGGCATCACCGGCTACCTACCCTTTTTGCTAATCGCTACCGACGACTCTGACTCAATTCAAGGCTCACTATTGGGTGTTTTCCAATCGAATGGCGGAGGCATCAAATCTTGGCTATCTCGCCGCCTGATTGTCTGGGGCGGTCCACTAGTAGCTCCAGGCATCGATCAAAAAGCCATCACTGCAGAGTTGCTTCAACAATTGGAAAAACAGGCCAGCGGGAAAGCGATTTACGTGGAGTTTAGAAACTTCTTTGACACCACTTCCCTCAAAGCAGCCTTCACACATCAGGGCTTCCACTACCGAGATCATCTCAATTTTCTGGTCAAGACCGATACCCTGGCCGAGGTGCAAAAGAGGGTCAGCAAAAGCCGGATGAGACAAATCAAATCTAGTTTAAAAACAGGGGCCACGATTGCCGAAGCCACTTCCGAAGAAGAAGTTAAGGCTTTTTATCAAATTCTCCAGAAACTCTATCGAGAAAAGGTCAAAAAGCCACTTCCGGCAATAGCATTGTTTATCAAACTATGGCAATCACCTGTAGCAAAGGTGTTTGTCGTCAAATATGAGGGGCAGGTGGTCGGTGGGATTTTATGTCCTATTTTTAACAATCAGGTCATTTATGAATGGTACGTCTGTGGTGAAGATGGACTCATCAAAGGCTTACACCCGAGCGTATTGGCGACTTGGGCGCCCATTGAATATGCATTGCAACAGGGCTATGACCACTTCGACTTTATGGGGGCCGGAAGGCCCGATCAAGATTATGGGGTACGCGAATTTAAGGCCCGCTTTGGAGGCAAAGAAGTGTGTTATGGACGCTACGAAAAGGTTGTCAACAAACCCCTCTATCACGTAGGGAAACTAGGATTAAGGCTCTATCAAAGCATCAACTCATGAGGATTATCATAGACATTAGCCATCCGGGGCATGTGCATTTGTTCAAAAACCTGGCGCACCTGCTAATCGCGGAAGGCGCAGAGGTCTTATTCACGACCCGTGATAAAGAATTTGAATTGGAGCTATTGCAAGCCGAGGGGTTTCGCTTCAAGAATTTTGGCAAACACTATAAAAGCCTTTACGGCAAAATCTGGGGACTGCTGCGGTTTGATCTGCGCATGATCTACGAAGGGCTCCGCTTTAAGCCCGACTTATGGATCAGTCATGGCTCCATTTATGCCGCACATGCGGCCTTCCTTTTGGGTAAAAAACACCTCTCCATGGAAGACTCCGGAAATATGGAGCAAATTGTGCTTTATCGCCCCTTTACGGATGTCATCCTCACGCCCCAAGTACTTCCCGAACAGCTTGGTAAGAAGCAGATTCGCTACGAGGGATACCACGAAATCGCCTATTTGCACCCCGATTTCTTCCAACCCAATGAAGAAGTCTACCAGTGGCTCGGTTTAGAAAAGGATGAAAAATACGCCATCATTCGTTTGGTCTCCTGGAATGCCACTCACGACATTGGGCATAAAGGCTTGAGCAATGAAGATAAAATCGATGTGATTAAACGTCTATCTCAAGAAATGAAGGTTCTGATTACCTCTGAAGCTCCGCTACCTCCAGAATTGAGGCAGTACCGCATCAAAATTGCCCCGGAAAAGCTGCACCATGCCTTGTACTACGCCCACCTGGTGATCAGTGAAGGTGCAACTATTGCTTCTGAAGCCGGTGTCTTGGGGACCCCAACCGTTTACATCAATTCCATTCCCAGGAGTTATTGCCAGGACCAGGAGAAGTATGGATTGGTATTTAACACCAGTGATTCAGGTGCCGTATTCCGGCACGTAGAAAATATCCTTCAGCAAGATCGAGATACCTTCCGAAAAAAAGCACAACAACTACTTACCGACAAAATCAATGTGACCCGCTATCTCTATGACTTTGTGATGGATCGTTACTTTCCACAAGAAACCAAAGCCCGGGAGCAATCGGCAGTATCCTAATTTATGTTATTTAACTCCATTGATTTTGCCATTTTTCTGCCAATAGTCTTCCTCCTTTATTGGCTCGGCACTCAAAACAACCTGCGCGCACGTAATGCGCTGCTTCTAGTTGCGAGTTACGTCTTTTACGGCTGGTGGGACTGGCGGTTTTTATCGCTCATCGTCTTCAGTTCTTTTGTCGATTTTTACGTGGGCTGGGCATTGGGGCAAACGGAAAACAAAGGCCGCAGAAAGGCACTCCTTTGGACCAGTATTTTGGTTAACATTGGTTTTTTGGGCTTCTTCAAATACTACAATTTTTTTGCAGAAAGCCTGGCGGGCGCCTTTACATTTTTTGGCCAAACCCTGCAATTAAACACACTCAATATCATCCTTCCCGTGGGTATCAGCTTTTACACCTTTCAAACCATGAGCTATACACTCGATATCTACCGGAAGAAATTTGAGCCGACTGCTGACATCATTGCCTTTTTTGCCTTTGTCAGTTTTTTTCCACAATTGGTTGCCGGCCCCATCGAGAGAGCGGCTCATCTGTTGCCCCAGTTTCATCAACCAAAAACGTTTAGTTATGGATTGGTTTCTGACGGATTAAAAAAGATGCTCTGGGGGCTCTTCATGAAAGTAGCCGTGGCAGATCGACTGGCGCTCTATGTAGAATCTATTTACGGACATGTCGGTATGCATACCGGTCTATCCTTTTCGGTGGCAACCGTCTTCTTTTCGTTTCAGATCTATTGCGATTTTGCGGGATATTCCTTAATCGCTATTGGGTGTGCTCAGCTTTTTGGTTACGACCTGATGGAGAATTTTAGACGGCCTTATTTTTCCAGCTCCTTTAAAGAATTTTGGGGCCGCTGGCATATTTCGCTTTCCACCTGGTTTCGGGATTACGTGTATATCCCATTGGGCGGAAGTCGCGTCTCTAATAGCCGCAGGTATCTTAATTTATTTACCACCTTTGTGGTCAGTGGTTTATGGCACGGCGCCAACTGGACCTTCATCGCATGGGGCGCCATTCACGGCTTGTACCAAATCATTGAAAAAGGCATTTTTAAGATTGATACACGCGTTCGCGGTCATTTCCTACGCATTTTGATCGTATTTTTCTTCACCTGTTTGGCGTGGATCTTTTTTCGGGCAAATAATATCACAGACGCCCTCCAGATCATCCACACGATCTTTACCGAGCCCGGTCATCATATTCATATTGGAGACAAAGGTATTTTTGCATTTTCCATATTGGGAATTTCAGTCCTCCTGGCGGTAGATTTCATGCAAGAGTATTACCCACAGGTCAAGCTCCTTCATCACCCAAAAATTGCGGTGCGCTTTGGCTCCATCATTTTTCTAGTCTTATACATCGTTAGTCTTGGCGTCTTTGATGGAAGTCAATTTATTTATTTTCAATTCTAGGTTTTGAAAAAAATAGGCATAAAGCTCATTGTTCTTTTTCTCATTCTATTGGTATTTGATCAAGCCTTAGGTGGTCTACTTGATGTCATTCGCGACCACGCGCCCGATGGTCGGTACTACAAGGCCACCTACTCTTTAAATGCTTGTGATGAAGACATCATCATTCTCGGCAGCTCTCGGGGAGAAAGTAATTATGCGCCCTACCTCATTGAAGATTCCCTCAAGATGACCTGCTGGAATGCCAGCCGAGGAGGTCAGGGCTTAACTTATTTTCGGTGCATGGAGGCAGGCATCTTAAAGCGATACACCCCTAAATGGCTCATTCTCAATATAGAGACAGACATTCTGGAGTATCCTCCATTGGAGGAACACGCTGGGTTCTTGCGCCCGTTTTATCACAAACATCCCGAAATCAGACCCATTCTCAACGAAATATCCTGGTCGGAACCCTGGCTGATGAAATCCCGACTGTACGCTTACAATTCGAGTTTTTACTACCTAATGCGTCCCTATTTGATCAAAGGGCTGGATGGAAAATCTACTGATCAGGGTTGGAAACCACTGGAGCAGGTCCTGTCTGATAGCCACAAAGAAGCAATTGATATCATTGACACCAATTTGCCATTAAATACGGATGCAGTTCGCGGCTTTGAAGCCTTTACTCATAAAATCCTGCAAACAGACTGTCAATTGATTTTTGTTGTTTCTCCCAACTACGGCGAGCAAGTAAAGCGAAGTTCCTCCCTACAATATATCAAAACTTTCGCTGAGAAAAACAGCATCCCTCTATTTGATTTTTCAGCTGATCCTTTCCTGACAACTCATCCGGAAAATTTTAACGACGTGCAACATCTGAACCGCCAAGGAGCCATTTATTTCACCAACCAACTCATCGCAAAATTGCAGACCATACAATGAACAGGTATATAAAGTATGTAAAGAGAAAATATGCCAATCTTAGCATGACCAAAGAACGTACTGTACAGTTTTCCGAAGCCCTCATCTCCTTTACCTTTGATGATGCTCCTGGCAGCGCCTTTACCAATGGAAGCAACATACTGAATAAACTTGGCTTTTTAGGCACCTATTACATCGCCTTGTCTTTTTTAGACTCCGACGACCCCTCCTACCGCTTTTCCGCCCTTCAACTGCAACGGGCCATCCAGGAAAAACATGAAATTGGCTGCCACACCTTCAGCCACCTCGATGTAAGCCAAACCAATTTCACTAAAAGTGTAAAAGATATTCAAATCAATCAGCAACGCTTCAGGGAACTGTTTCCAAACCAACGATTTGAAAACTTCTCCTATCCCTTCGGCGCTCAAACCAAGGCGATCAAAGCCTTTGTCGGTGAGCAGTTCAAGAGCGCCCGCGGCATCGAAGATGGCCTCAATTGCGGAAGGGTGGATTTGCTAAATTTAAAGGCTTGTAAGCTCTACGAAAACAGCATTTCTCTCCAGCGCATCTATCAGAAGATAGAGGAAGCCATCCAACAAAAGGCCTGGCTTATTTTTTATACCCATGACGTAAAAGTTAATCCTTCCCAATACGGCTGTTCTCCTGATTATCTGAACGCAGTTGCCCAAGTGTGTGCGGATCTTCAACTCAGAGTATTGCCGGTACGAGAGGTTCTCCAATTGATCGAAAAGACCAATAATATTCCCATTTATCATGCGTGATTTCACGTTAAGCATTTATCAGAAGCTACTCAATTCTTTATTAAACAACGGTTATCAATTCCAGACCTTTGCCGGTTTTCTTAAAAATCCAGGGAACCGCACCATTATGCTCCGACATGATGTAGATGACCGAAAGTTACATTCGCTGGCTTTCGCCAAAATTCAACACGATCTAGGTATTCACAGTACATTTTACTTTAGAGTAGTTCCAGAAAGTTTTGATGAAGAGGTCATCCAGGAAATCCACCAAATGGGGCACGAAATCGGGTACCATTATGAGGATATGGATTTTGCCAGTGGCGACCCTCAAAAAGCCATTCAATTATTTGAAAAACACCTGGCTCAGCTGAGGGCAGTGGCTCCCATACAGACCATTTGCATGCACGGGAGCCCCCGATCAAAATATGACAATAAGGATGTCTGGAAACAATACAAATACCAAGATTATAACATCATCGGAGAACCCTATTTTGACCTCGATTTTGATGTCGTTTATTATCTAACCGATACTGGCAGGCGGTGGGATGGACACAAGGTCAGCATACGCGATAAAGTAAAATCCAACTTTGACCTCACTTTCCATTCTACCCAGGAGATCATTTCAGCGATTGAAGCAGGAAATTTTCCGGCGGTGGCCATGATTAACTTTCATCCACAACGATGGACTGATGACCAGCTTCTCTGGCTACGGGAGAAATACCTCCAACAAGTCAAAAACATTGTTAAATACTACCTGATCAAACTAAGTTAAAGCATTATCTTCTTTTCTTACCCGGCGGGCACAGTTGCGCCCTGTCTCAGGGGCGAAGTACGACACTCCAAGGCGAATTTCGAACGACTTCACAGCACTAAGAACCAGATGTAGACTTTATTTCATCAAATTTGTTCGGATATACCCTAAGATTGGCAGGATTGTGAATGCTAGAAACATTAACTTTGTAACAGACACCAAGCAAGTAATGTTTCCCAAACTACTTTCACATGAAGCTCCACTTCTACCAAGGGAGACAAATTTACCAGACACTCTCGTCTGTCAAGAAAATTCCAAGATACATTCGGTAAATAAGATGCCTTCCCCTTTCGGGCATTTATTATGCAGTGGCTAGAAAAAATTAGAAGTACTAAGCTGTTTACAGTTCGGTACTTAGCTGTTAATCTTACTACCCTTTAAGATTCTACCGCTCCCCTTCCAAGCTCTAGCAAAAGATATTTCCCCTTTAAAATTTCGAAAAGCCTATAGACGGCTTGAGTATTGTATTTGTGATATTGATTGAGCAGTGATTTTTAATGGCTAACCAAGAGGGATTTAGCTATTCGGGATTTATATAAGAATCATAAAACAAGGAGACCCCATGATTTTCCTACAAACACTCTCTATCAGTTACCCTCCCCCCCAGGTAGCAGATGAAAACTTATCACCTGAAGTCTTGGCCTTCATTGAGCAATGGACCAGGTATGACGAAATTGATCCGTACGGTAGTAGGCGTACCTATAATCTAGTAGAGCCAGACACTAGTTATTTTATTGATCTGGCAGAAACGGAAACGGATCACATTGTTCATTTGGATCGACTGAATGACATTAGGTACATCAACAAATTCTTGGAAGCCACTAATCAAAAATTGCCCATTGGAGGGCGCTTCATTGGTTGTGTGGAATCTTCCAAACAACGTGAAAACCGGCTTCAATTTAATCGGATTCGCTATTTGATTGACTACTTCGTGCATCGGGTATGGCCCAAGTTGCCAAATTTTAAGAAGTGGTATTTCCGATGGACCAAGGGCAAAAATCGAGTCATTTCCGAGATGGAAACATTCGGCAGGCTTTACTCCTGCGGATTTAAAGTACTGGACTCTAAGCAAATCGATGGCATTTTGTATTTCGTAGCCGAAAAGACCGGCAATCCGAAATATGATACCTCTCCAACCTATGGCCCGCTGATCACCCTAAAAAGAGTAGGAAAAGGAGGAGCCTTCATGAAGGTTTATAAAATACGCACAATGTACCCATATTCCGAATACGTTCAGGAATACATCTTCGAGCGGAATGGCTTGGGCGATGGCGCCAAATTTAAGGATGATCCAAGAATTAATCGATTAGGTCGAATTATGAGGAGGTACTGGATGGACGAATTGCCGATGATTTATCACCTCATAAAGGGTGATGTTAAACTATTTGGAGTCCGGCCTATAAGCAGGCATTATTTCAGCTTGTATCCTAAAGACTTTCAGGAGTTTCGTAAGAAATTTAAACCCGGCCTCATTCCGCCTGTTTATGTGGAAATTCCCAAGTCCGTAGATGATACGGTGGCTATAGAACGCCGATATCTCGAGGCTTATGAGAAAAAACCTATCCTAACTGACCTGAAATATATGAGTAGATTCATTTACAATATTTGTGTTAAAATGGTCAGAAGCAGATAGTGCTTCTGATTTTACCCCCCATACTTTATGCTGGAAAATATTCAACAAATGACAGAACAACAAACACACTCCCAGCAATCCCGTGGCCACAATGGTCACGGGAAAAGCCCCAATTTAGAAACTATGAATGACCTTGGAAGTTACCAACAAATGCTACTTACTTTCTTAGATCGGGGATATCAACCCGTATCCTTCCCGGAGTATTCCCAGCCCAAAGGGCAACTAATTTTAAGACATGACATCGATTTTGACACTCACTTTGCACTCCAATGTGCACAGGTTGAATCGGAACTAGGGGTCCGGGCAACCTATTTCTTTTTGATGAGGTCCAATTTCTACAACCTACTGTCCAAACAAGACTTTGAGAACATCAATCAGATTAAGGCTTTAGGACATACCATTAGTATTCATTTCGACCCCACCATCTATGAAGAACAGTTCCATCAAGGGTTAAAATTTGAAGTCCAGCTTTTTGAACTCTATTTTAATACCCGTGTCGAAATCATTAGCTTACATCGTCCGACAACATTTTTCCTCAATTACGATTATCCAATCGATAACATTGAGCATACTTATCAATCCAAATATTTTAAAGACATTCAGTATATTTCCGATTCAACCGGTGAGTGGCGGTACGGGCATCCGTTGGATTCAGATGCATTTGCGAATCAACAGACCATCCACCTGCTGACGCACCCCATTTGGTGGATGCAGGAAGGCATCTCTAATCAAGACAAGCTAAAAACTTACTTTTATAAAAGAAAAGATTTCTTAAAAAACGATTTTTATCACAATTGTAAACCCTTCCAAGAGATTAGTGAACACCTTTGATAATATTGCCGTCTTTGGCTGTAAAGCCACCACTTTTTTCCTCCTGGAAAATTTAGCTATCCCCTACCCGATCCGCCACTTGATCACCATCAGCCCGGAGGCTGGGGAAAAACATGCCGTTGCCGATTATTACGATTTAAAAACCTTTGCAAACAGCCGGGGAATTAATCGATATACGGCAAAATATTATTCTCTCAAAAGCAAAACAGATATCGAACAAATTAGCCAACTGAAAATAGATATTGCTTTTGTCATAGGATGGCAACGACTCATTCCCGCCGAAGTATTATCGGGATTGACCATCGGTGCCTTTGGAATGCATGGTAGCTCCATGAATCTGCCCCTTGGCCGCGGCCGTTCTCCGATGAACTGGTCGCTCATTGAGGGGCGTAAAGCATTCTATACCAACCTTTTCCGCTACGACCCCGGGGTTGATTCCGGCGATGTAGTAGATACCTTTAAATTTCAAATTACCCCTCGAGATACGGCCGAAACCATGCACTTCAAAAATACGCTTAGCATGAAGTTTCTGATTGAGCGAAATATTGAAAAGCTAGTGCATAACAACTTTTCCGCAACCCCTCAAAATGACCAGATCCCGCCTACCTATTACCCAAAACGCACGCCGGAAGATAGCTTGATCGACTGGTCGCTGGATGTCAACAGTCTGGAGCGTTTCATCCGGGCCGTAACCCGCCCCTTTAATGGTGCATTTTCCTTTATCGAGCACCAAAAAGTGATCTTGCTCAATGCCCAAATTTTTGACCTAAGTGATTTTGGATACGACCATCTTCCATCCGGATGTGTGGCTGCCGTATTTGAAAGCGGCAAATTCCTGGTGAAGTGTTTTGGCGGACTACTACTCATCAATGACTACGAAAGTAATCTTACCGTAAAGAAGGGCATGCAATTCCATTCCAACGGGCTTTCGCCCAAAATTTTCCCTCGTAATTATCAAGGCTTTTTTGACCTTCCTGAATAGGTTGGCTACTGCAAATTAAAAACGGTCATGTGACTTCCCGCTATCTCCCGATCGTCTACGGCAGTAACCTTCAGTTCCTGGTATGGTAGCGCCGAATTGATCATCGATTGATCAATCATTAATTCATCGCTCTGTGGTACATGATCTTCGCTGTAAATAGTATCTCCGTTTAATTCGATCAGCACCCGAGTGAGTGTCATGTCACTTGGATTGTTTAAATTAATTTCAATATCAACGGAAAAAGCCCCGCCATCAATGGTTGGAATTTCGATATCCGGGGGTGGTGGCGTATGGAATAGGATTTGCGGGGTAGATTGATCGGAAATATAAATGGGCGTTTCTTCAGTTCCGTACAAATTATTGTACACCCATACATTGCCGCCTACATGCATCACGGCCTGCTCAGGATCCGAGTTGAGAAATTTATTATTGAAAAACTGGGCCAGATTTCGCGGCACTCCACGGACAAACGCATCATTTGATAGCGCAACCGAAGGGTCATCGGGTGCCTCACTAATAAAGGTGTTGTGATGCACACTCATCCAATCGCCACCAATGCGTTGGTTACGCGCTTCATATACTTCCAAAAACGAATGCATATCCACCGCATGTTGGCCATCATAAGGTTCCCAGGAAGCGGGTACAGGTTTGCGAATGACTCTATTGTACCGTGCCTCATAACCGCTGCCCGGATAGCCGCTTCCTGCCATTGCCGACCAAACCCAATGAATGAGATTGGCTTCAATCAAAACAGGCAAGGCTGATCGATTCAAGACAATCACAGCGTAAGCATGATTATCGTGTATAAAGTTGTGGTGGATATAAACGTCTTTTCCATTGGGATATACTTCTACGGCTCCTCGTTCAAAATTGGAAATTTCGCAATTGTCTACTTCAATTCCCTCTCCTTCTAGAGCAAGGCAAGTGGCATCAGAACGAGGTTCGATATCATAATCAATATCCGGAAAATCAGCATCAGGACCTCTAAACCGCAGCCCCGATACTCTAGCGCCTGCCTGCACCCAAAAAACAACCTGCTGCTCGGAGTCAATCTCGTCAAGAAAGATAAGTGGTCCCTCAGCGCCATCCTGCCCGCGATTTCCCGCCAGGGTCACTCCTTCATTGATATATAGAAATGAATGGCCGGTCAGATCAATTACTGCGTCATTGGCTACTTTGATGGTTTCCCCTGCTCTGGCTTGCTCTAGTGCTGCGATCAGCTCGGCGGCATTTTGCACCAAATAATCACTGGATTTCACCTGATGAGAATATCCAGCGCCACCACCAATCGGATTACCGGTAGAGTTAGCTTCCGCCCCATAAATAAATACATTGGGGCCTCCTCCTTCATCAATATCATCACTGTAAACTTCACAGCCGGAACTTAGGAATAGGCAGAGAGCAGCCAATAGGAGTTGGGGTAAGATTGACATGGTGTTTGTTCGTTTTAAATATAGCGTAAAGTTCGTTCATTATCAATCAAAAAGCAACATTAATTCATTATAGAATCGTCGTCCAAGGACCAATCTATAGAATAACACCTTGAGGTTGTTCATTATTCTATAAATGGTTACTTTCGCCTTAGAAACTCTATAATATGAAGCCGTTTTTTGTTTTTTGTTCCGGTCTGATCTTTACTCTCTTTTCTTGCCAGGAGGAGACTCCTCAAAACAAGCCCTCATTGAGCAATATTGAGGTAAAAGATGGTATGGTTCTGATACCTGCCGGCATCTTGAATATGGGGCCTGATAATGCCCAGGCTGATCCTGACGAATACCCCAAACACGAAGTTGCAGTAGACAGTTTTTGGATGGATCAAACAGAGGTGACTAACGCTCAATTCAAAGCTTTTGTGGATGCCACCGGTTACATTACCGTTGCCGAACGAGAAGTCGACTGGGAGGAACTGAAAAAGAATGTGCCTCCGGGAACGCCAAAACCTGCTGATAGTTTATTGGCCCCCGGGGCAGTCGTTTTTCATCCAACCAATACCCCCGTACCATTAGACAATCCGGGGTTGTGGTGGCATTGGACCATCGGTGCCAATTGGAGGCATCCTCAAGGGCCGGGCAGTTCGATTGAAGGCTTGATGGATCATCCCGTGGTGCAAGTAGCCTGGGAAGATGCCGTTGCTTACGCAGAATGGGCCGGCAAACGTCTACCCACTGAAGCCGAATGGGAATGGGCCGCTCGTGGAGGACTCGAAGATGCAATTTATCCCTGGGGTAACGAATCGGTTGAACAAGCCTATACCAAGGCCAACTTTTGGCAAGGTATGTTTCCGTATCAGAATGAAGAAAAAGATGGCTTTTATGGCTCAGCACCTGTAAAATCCTTCCCTCCAAACCACTACGGCTTGTATGATATGGCCGGAAATGTGTGGGAATGGTGCCAGGATTGGTACGATTACGATTTTTATAAAAAGGAAGCAGCCAAGGTGAAAAATACCAATGGCCCAGAGAAGCCATATAACCCAGCCATGCCCTACTTGGCCGAAAAAGTAGTGAGAGGAGGATCTTTCCTCTGCAATGACGATTATTGTTCCGGTTATCGGAATGCCCGCAGAATGAAATCCAGCCCGGATACCGGGCTAAACCACACCGGATTCCGCTGCGTCAAATCCGCAAAATAAAAAAGGCCAAACACTTCGTAAAGTGCTTGGCGAAGGCTCATTGGGTTTTCAGGTTATTTTATAGGATAATGCCAGAACGGGACATTTCCGTAAGGAGTACTCGTTTGAGATCATCTGCTGCATCCAGCAACATCTCTTCATTCCGAGGGAAAGTTCGGGGTGAATTGCCAATGCGGCGTTTTGAATCAGCACTCAACGCACGGGCATCACCGCGATAGGTAGAGGCATAGTGTTCAAATTTGGATTCAGCCCTTAAATTCCGGCTATCAACAATGCGATTTTGAGCGAGATCAATAACATCAAGTTGAGCCGCTACTGTAGCATATTTCTGTTGAAAGACTTCCAGTATTTGCGCTCCGATGACCACTTTCCGTGGAATGGTGATATCATTACCCAGGGTATCCTTGGCCACATTGCCATTCTCATCCAAGACATATTCCTCACCATCTATGATCTCTTTGGTTTCTTCGTATTGGCGTTCTTTTACCCTTTCCGGACTCACATCCACATCGGTAATGCGCAGCACCACGCGATAGTCAAAATCTACCTTTGCATCTCTTTCCAAGTGATATTGTTGCCACTCAGAATTGAATTGGTAAACCTGCAATTCCATCAGAGATTGCGAAAAACCAGCAGGCAAATAAACGGGAGTATTGTTTTCCAACTCCACTAAGACATGAGATACGCCAATTTCTCTTGCCAGATTCATGAGCGTTTCTTTATCGCGATAATCCCGATAATATTGGTTGATTTTTTCCAGGTTGAAATAAGCCTTTCGGGCCGCAAAACGGTCACCCGTTTGAGCATTTCGGATCAGGTCCTGAGCCTGGCTATATAGATATTCTGCGGCCTTTTCCCGAGATTCGCGCTCTAATCCCTCTACTCTGACAAAGCGGAAATTGCCTTTGCTGCCATTTTCATCATAAAGGGGTAAGAGTGGGTTAATCTTTTCCTGGCGCGACTGGATACGGCGGTAAATGTCGTTGATCCTTTCCCAATTTTCCGGACGGTCATCTTGTCTGAGGCGCTCGGCACGGGCCATGTCCTCATTTGTGGCTTTGGCAAAAGCTTCTTCCAAAGCAGTAACGTATTTACTTTTTTTCTTCTTTTTACCGGCCAATTTATTGATCAGCAATCCAATGGCCTGATCGTAATCGCCTCTTTCAATTACTTTTTGTGGAGAAACGCAGGAAGTCATCATTCCAAGCACCATGAGGGCGGTCAGAAGAGTTACGGAGGTGTGATTTTTTGCTAACATAGCTGGGTTCGTTTTGACAGTGTGGTATCTATTATCAATAACTTACGAACCAAAGGTATGTGCAAAAACATTCGCGCGCCTGTAAGAAATCGTTAAACAGAATCGCGTTTTGGTTAAAGATTGCTAAGAAGTCTTAGGGAATTCTTAAAAATTGTCAATTACTCTTTTCTTCCCAGATGATCGCGAGGTTCACAATCGTCTTCACCGCCTTTTCCATATCCTGTACAGAAACCCATTCGTGTTTGGAGTGAAAAGCATGTTCTCCAGCAAAAATATTCGGACATGGTAACCCCATAAACGACAACCTTGAACCATCTGTTCCCCCTCGAATACTATTCCGAATGGGCTCAATGCCCGCTCTCTTGATGGCTTCCAAGGCATAATCAACAATCTGGGGATGCTGATCCAATACGGATTTCATATTCCGATACTGCTCCGTGACAATAAAGTCATAACGGGAATTGGGGTAATTAAGCAGCACTTCATCGACAATCTTTCGCAGTACCTGCTCATGGGCAAGCAATTGCTCATCCGCAAAATCGCGAATAATGAAATGTATAGTGGTCAATTCTACCCCACCGCTGATACTTACCGGGTGAATAAATCCTTCCTTTCCTTCAGTAGATTCCGGGCTGAGGTGGTCTTTGGGCAGTTTCGCCAAAACCTTTCCGGCAATCTTCATAGCACTTTCCATGTTTCCCTTGGCAAAGCCCGGATGGGCACTTACCCCGTGAATATGCAAAGCGACTGCATCGGCAGAAAAAGTCTCATCTTCCAGGGTGCCACATTCCTCTCCATCTACTGTATAAGCATAATCGGCGCCCAAACGTTTGAGATCAACCTTATCCACTCCCCGGCCAATTTCTTCATCGGGGGTAAACAGAATTTTAATGGTTCCATGTTTCACCTCGGGGTGATGCAAAAGGTAGGCCGCAGCCGTCATGATCTCCGCTAAACCGGCCTTGTTATCGGCACCTAACAATGTTGTACCGCTTGCCGTAACAATATCATTACCGATCTGTTCTTTCAGCTTTGGATGCTCTTTTAGGCGAATTACTTGGGTGGGATCGTCGGGTAAGACTAAGTCTTGTCCTTGATAATTGTGGTATACCAGAGGGCGCACATCCTTACCACTGCAATCCGGTGAGGTATCCATGTGGGAACAAAAACAAATGACTGGCACTTGCTTGTTTGTATTACCAGGAATAGTGGCATACACATAGCCATTTTCATCCATTGCGGCATCAGGCAAGCCCAATGCTAACAACTCTTCTACCAGCAATTTGCCTAGATTTTTCTGCTTTTCAGTGGAGGGAAACGTTTTTGACTCCGGATCGGATTGGGTATCAATTTTTACATATCGAAGAAATCGATCGAGTACGGTATCAGCTTGTGACATGAGTTTTTTGGGCAAATATAAGAGAAAAACAGATTGACCGGAGCAATCTCTTCTGCAGCCCATCTGTTTTTTCAGAGCATGTTTAAAAAATCTGTTTAGTTCTTTTTCCATAAAAAGTAGCTCGCCACTACAGCGATAACCCCCAAAGCTATATACATGATGCCGGCGGTTTGACCACCTTCATCGTTGGCCTCAATTTCTAAACCTAAGATACTAATATCAGCCGATGAACTTTGAAAGGTATCGATGCCTTTTAGTGCTTGTTTGGAGGTAATCCCTGAAGTATATTCGGGCAAGCTATTCAGG